>RFFP01000027.1 GCA_003696155.1 Acidobacteriota bacterium | reverse complement strand
TCGGAAATCCGCCGTAGAGTACAAGGGCAGAAGGGTGCCTGACTGTGAGGCAGACATGCCGAGCAGAGGCGAAAGCCGGGCCTAGTGACCCACCGGTTCTTCGGGGAAGGGCCGGTGATCAGCGGATAAAAGCTACTCCGGGGATAACAGGCTAATCTCCCCCGAGAGCCCACATCGACGGGGAGGTTTGGTACCTCGATGTCGGCTCCCCCCATCCTGGGGCTGAAGCAGGTCCCAAGGGTTGGGCTGTTCGCCCATTAAAGGGGGACGCGAGCTGGGTTCAGAACGTCGCGAGACAGTTCGGTCCCTATCCGCCGCGGGCGCAGGAGTCTTGAGAGGGTCCGTCCTTAGTACGAGAGGACCGGGACGGGGCAGGCACTGGTGTACCGGTTATCTCTCCAGAGGTAGCGCCGGGTAGCCATCCTGCTACGGGATAAGCACTGAAAGCATCTAAGTGCGAAGCCCACCTCAAGATAAGGACTCCCTGAAGGGCCGTGGAAGACTACCACGTTGATAGGCAGCAGGTGGAAGCTCCGTGAGGGGTGTAGCCAAGCTGTACTAATAGCCCGTTCGGTTTGCACTCCCACAGGAAGGAAAACCTATTGAGTTGCTTCTCTCGGGACCATAGCGGAGGGGAAACACCCGGTTTCCATTCCGAACCCGGCAGTTAAGCCCTCCAGCGCCGATGATACTGTGCCGGGCGAACGGCACGGGAAAGTAGGTCGTCCCGGGGGTTTTAATTTACTCCAATCTATAGTTTACCGGAAGCTTTACCACAACATCTACAGGTGGTTTAGGAAAGAGGTAAGACACTCTTTTAACAGTCTCTATTGCATTTCTGTCTAGCACTTCATAGCCGGAACTTTGCTCTACTCTAATCCCTTCTAAGCTTCCCTCTTTATTTATGTGTATCATGACTACCACCCGGCCTTCCCAACCCATCCTGCGGGCTATGGATGGATAGCTTATGTTTTTTTGGACTATTGAGGATATCACTAAAAGCCTTTCCTTTATGTAGGCTTCCCTTAGGGCTTCTGGGCTCTCTTCTTTCTTGTTGGGCATTAGGGAGTGGGCTTCCTTTTCTATCTTTACCTGTGCTACCGGAGGGCTTTCCTTCTCTGGGGTGGTTAGAGCCTCAAAGTGTTGTATGGTGTTAAAGGCGGTAGAGTCAGGTGCTTGAGCTTTATCCTCTTCTGAAGGTTTTTCATGCTCTTTGCTTATCTCTGGGGTAGAAGGGCTTGCCTGAGCGATCCTCTGGGATATGCTCTTCAAGGGTTCTTGAGGTAGCATGCTCTTTTGCTCTGGGATACTTTCTTGAGCTTTAGAGACTTCCTTTCCCAGCTCTATGGTGTGGAGGTCTATCTGAAGCACAAGCTTTTCCCTTTTCCAAAAGGTGCGAGGAAGTAATAGAAAAGCCAGCAAAAGGAAAAGATGAATAAGAAGGGAAAGGCTGTAAGCCCTAAAGAGCCGGTCTACCTTATGAGCTCTGTCCATAGATGCACCCGCTCCATCTTATGCTTTTTCAGAAGATCCAGGAGGCTCACCAAGCTTTGCACGCTGGCATCCCTGTCCGACAGCACGCTTATAGGGGTTTGCTTGCTCAAGGAGGATAGGAGTCTTTCAAGCTCTTGGTTACTTATAGGTTTACCTTCGTATAGCACGCTTCCCTCTTTGGTAAGCACAAGTCTAAGGGGCGTTTGCGCTCGCTCCTGTGAGGACTTTGCCCTGGGAAGGTTCACCGGTACAGAACCCTGAACCACAAAGGTGGCAGTTATAAGCACTATGGTAAGAAGTACGAGCATTATGTCTACCAAGGGTATGACGTTTATGGAGCTAAACTCCTTGTCTTCCATTTTTCGCTTCCCAGAGTAGAATTATCTCCCTTGCCTTTCTTAAAAGGTAGTTATAGAGAACAGAGGCAGGGATGGCAACCAAAAGGCCAACAGCTGTAGCCTTCAGAGCGAGGGCAAGCCCTACCATGACCCTTTTTGTGTCCACGAACCCTGCCTGACCTATGGTGTAAAAGGTGAGCATTATACCGAGTACCGTTCCCAAGAGCCCTATGTAAGGTGCATTGGATGCAACAGAGGCTATGAAGGTCAGACCCTTGCTGAGCTCGATCTCTAGCTCTTGCTTGGTGCTGAAGCTTGACAAATTAAGGTTTTTATAGAAAAGATACCTCTCTATCCCCTTTCCTAGTGTAAGTATGCTAAGTATTGTAAGAATTCCAATCACACCGTAATCAATAGATAGGTTAAGCCATTCCATAGTGTTAATTATATCCTAATGTTTATGATAAATTGAAGGAAAAGCTAACATCGCATGCATAACCAACGCAGAAAGTACCATGTAAAACATTGGCATGAGAGCTACTAAGGTAAATACGGAAAGGGCTTTCTTTTGGCTTAACATTTTAGCCCTCCTCCAAAGAAGATGAAGGCTCCAAAAGCCCGCTATGTATGGAAATATTCTGAAGATAAGAAGCCCTTTTTCTCCACGTTTTGCCAGGGTTCCACTGACACCCCAAGCCCAAAAGCCTGAGAAAAGCTGTTGACTATATTGTGGTAGTATTCAATGAAGAAAAACTCAAGCACCTGAGACAATCCACCAACTATCATAAGTGGTGCAAAGGCATATCCAAGTGTTAAAGGAACACTGCCTTGTCCAATAAACAGCTTCAAAAGCTTGAACCACAACAGCTTGTGAAAATAACTCAACGCTAAAGTGAGGAAACATTAGCCACACAGGGCTTTGGGCTACTATTATCGGACACAACACTGGACACAGTAAGTGCTCTTTACTTTAGTCCAGAAGGAAACGGCAAACGCTACCGTAAGGATTATTATGAAGAAGCCTAATACTCCTTCCGTAAGGCTAATATTTTCTTGTGCTTTTTGTGCTTTTGAACCAGCCAGGGCAATGCTTACGGTTAAGAGTATGAGAAAAAACTTCATTATCCTATCTGAAATAATAGAACGTACAAAAGTCCCAAAAGCTGACATCAATATAGCTGCTTTATGTCAAATTGGTGCATGACTGTTCCCATATTTCACGTTAAGGACCTGAGACCCTTCAACATAGCAGGAGATGAGCTTGACTAACCCATCCTTTTCATCAAGCAAGATCAAAGATGCCTCTTTACCCTCCTCTATGGAGCCCACCTCGTTCAAGCCTACAGCCCTTGCAGGGTTCAGGCTGACCAATTTTACAACGTGGCTCAGGTCTGATGACCTGCCCAAGAGGAATACGCTGTATAGAATACTGCTAGGTATATAATCCGAACAGATTATGCTTGCGTAGCCCCTGCTTATTGCTTCTCTTGCGCTCATGTTGTTGCCCTGAGAGCCTCCCCTCAGTACGTTGGGAGCTCCCACACACACGTGCATATTATGGTTTATGGCAGCCTCTGCGGTCTGTAGATCTGTAGGAAACTCCGATATGCTAACACCTATTCTTTTCATGGCTTTTACCTTCTCCGGACTGTCATCGTCGTGGGAGGCTACCACCATACCCTTGTCTACTAGCTTCTTGACAAAGCTGACCACCTCCTTCCAGGCTCTCTCCTTTACGGAGAGTTTGTATTCCAGATGTTCCTCTATTTCCCTATAGTCCCTCCTATAGACCCTATGCATGTAGTTTACATAGGAGGAAAGCTCTTTGAACTGTCCTTGACCGGGTGTGTGGTCCATTATGGAAAGCAGATGCACCTTACCCTCCTCCACAAGCTTTTCCAATATAGGTATGGCCTCTAAGTTTGAAACCTCAAGGCGTGCGTGGACCATGTGTTTGATGAGGAGCTTGCTCCTCAGTCTGTTTATGTCTTCTACCAGTTTTCTTGCTTCCGCGTTGGACCTGAGCCCCAGCTCTCTATCTGCAAAGGATATGGAGTGGAAAATGTGGGTTATGCCACAGCTGGCAAGCTTCTTATCAAGTTCAAAGAGGGCTATATCCGTAGGTATGCGGACGCCGGGTCTGGGCTCTACTTCCTTTTCTATGGCATCGCTGTGCAGGTCTACAAAACCGGGAAGAAGGAGTTTCCCCTTAGCCCTTATCCTCCTGTAGCCCCACCACCCTTTTATGGGCCTCTGGCTTATCTTGGTTATGCGACCATCCTCAACCTTTATCCACAGACCATTCTCTACCCTATCTGGTAGGCATGCCTTAACCTCTTCAAAAATCAACATGGCCATCCCCCATACGGAGTTCTAAATCGGAGAGGACATCTATAAGCTCCCTGTCGTGACTCACAACTACCATAGTCATCTCCCTGCACTTTAGCTCCTGCAATGTCTCTATCACCAACTTCTTTGAGTGCTCGTCCAGGGATGCTGTGGGCTCGTCCAGAAGTAGAAGCCTTGGGGACTTTACTATAGCCCTTGCTATGTTTACTCTCTGCTGTTGACCACCGCTTAGGAGCCTTGGAT
This sequence comes from Acidobacteriota bacterium, assembly GCA_003696155.1. Lineage (GTDB taxonomy): Bacteria > Aquificota > Aquificia > Aquificales > Aquificaceae > Pampinifervens. The sequence goes on along the minus strand of RFFP01000027.1, from coordinate 43,981 downwards.
ACTGGTCAAAGAGCTCACGCTCTATGCCTAGCTTCAGAAGAACTCCCTCTGCCATTGAGAGTGCCTTCTTTTTGTCTACACCAAGATAGAGAAGGGGTTCTGCCACCGCCTGCAGTGTGGAGAGCCTTGGAAGAACCTGTAAAAACTGAGATGCATAACCTATTTCCTTCAGCCTTATCTGGTGCATCTGCACGCTCTGGAGCCTAAAGAGGTCAACCTCTCCCCAGAGAGAGGAGCGATAAAGAGCGCTTCCACCGGTTGGCTTGTAGGTACCGTAGAGACACTTGAGAACGGTGCTCTTTCCCGAACCGTTGGGACCAAGAAGGAAGAGGGTCTTCCCCTGAGGAAGCTCAAAGGAAACATCCCTAAGGACGCAGACCTCCTTACCTGCGTTGTGTAGTTTAAAATCCTTGGAGAGAGACCTAACCTTTAGCATAGCTAGAGCTTGGAGTGCACGAGCGTTTGGGTGTATGGGTCTTGAGGATCTTCTAGTATCTGGTCTGTGAGCCCATGCTCCACTACCCTTCCCCTGTTCATAACGAGGACCCTATGGGTCATAAAGTTTATCACTCCAATGTCATGGGATACTACTATAGCGGATATACCAAGTTCAAACATTATCTCTTTCAGAAGCTCTAATACGCCCGCCTGCACCGAGGGGTCAAGCCCTGTGGTAAACTCGTCAAGAAGAAGGATGGGTGGGTTGTTGACTATGGCCTTTGCTATCTGCAGTCTCTGTTGCATACCCCCGCTGAAGCTGGACGGAAGCTCGTCCATCCTATCCTCTGGAAGCTCAAGCCTCCTAAAGAGAGCAAGAACCCTCTCCCTTATCTTTTCCACTCTTCTCTCTCCCATTAGTATGAGCCTTTCCGCTACGTTTCCGCCCGCGCTCACCTCCATCCTTAGACCATGGATTGGGTTCTGATAGACTATGCCAAAGAGTTCCTGTCTTATCAGCCTTCTACTGTAAGGGCTTATGGAGAGGAGGTCTAAACCCGTGTAGGGCTCAAGGTTTACTAACATCCTACCCTTTGTTGGTTCAAGCTCTAAGTTCAGAAGTCTAAGGAGGGTACTCTTGCCCGATCCGCTCTCTCCAAGGATTCCAAGCCACTCACCCCTGTGGAGCTCAAAGCTCACGTCCGCACAGGCCACTATGGAACCGCAGATGGGACATCGGTTGCCATCCTTTCCTGTCAATGAGAGACACTGCTCGCAACCTCTTCCAAACACCTTGGTAAGACTCTCAACTTTTAACAGTAGCTCCACTCTGTCTCCTCCTTGTGCAGTAGTCTGTATCGGAGCATACATAAGTCCTCCTTCCTCCGTCCTCTACTATCTCGTCTAGAAAGCTCTCACTGCTACCGCACAGGGCGCAGGCTTTACCCGAAAAGTCTTCTACCCTAAAGGGATAGTCCTCAAACTCCAGAGGCTCCACGCTGGTGTGCGGTGGCACTGCGTATATCTTCTTCTCCCTTCCAGCGCCAAAAAGGTTTAGATGCTTGGACATGTGTAGCTTTGGCACGTCCCACCTTGGTATAGGGCTCGGGTCCATGATGTAGCGTCTATTTACCAGAACGGGATAGCGGGCGCCTATGGTTACCTCCTTGTACCTTACCATATCCTCGTAAAGGGATAGCCACATGAGGCCGTAGTCCGCCTCTGCGTGCATTCTTCTGGTCTCCCTCTCTGAAGCCTTTACCCACCTTAGGGGCTCGGGGTAGGGAACTTGAAAGATGAGTATCTGGTCCTCTCTTAGCTCCTCCTCCGGTATGCGATGTCTCGTCTGGATAAGGGTTGCCCTTCTGGTGTCTGTGGTAGTCTCAACACCCGTGACCGCCCTTACAAATCTCTTTATGTTCATGGCGTTTAGGCTGTAGTCGCACCCTTGGTCTATAGCCTTTAGGATGTCTTCCTTACCTATGAGGGAAAGGGTTATCTGAAGGCCGCCAGTGCCCCAACCCTTAAGAAGGGGCACTTCTCTTGATGCAAAGGGTACTTGATAGCCAGGTATGGCTACCGCCTTTAGGATTTTGCGCCTTATCTCCCTTTTTGCCTCTTCGTCCAAAAAGCCAAAGTTATACCTTTCCATCCTTGGACCTCATGCTCCTAAGTCTGTCTAAGTCTGACTGGAAGGTCACATAATGGGGTAGTTTGTAGTGGTTGGCAAAGCCCATAGAGTCAACTCCGTCCACGTGCATGAGGACAAACTCCTGATCCTCCGAAGGATTTTTACCAGTGCCGAAATGTATGGCGTTGTCCAGCACAGCCATGCATATAGCTTTTGTCTCGTTGTGTCCAAAGCAGAGCCCGTAGCCTATGCTGAACCTAGGTTCTCCCCTTTCTGAGGTGAAGCGCGCGATAACCTCGGCCTCTGTGACCTTTACCTCTCCCACACATATGGTCCCACCCTTAGGGTGAGGTATTTCAAGCTTCAGATAGCCAACCCTTAGCTCGCCTACAGTAGGGTGTATATCTCCGTAACCTCTCATGTTGGAGTAGGCAAGAAGTAAGAGCCCTCCCGTCTCACCTCTTGAAAGGGACTGAAGGACCGCACTCCTCTTTGCTGGGAGGGAGAGAGGCTCCCTAGTTATGTCCACAAAGCTCCTGTCCGCTACATTCTCCACTACAAGACCCTCTTTTCTGAGAATGTCTATGAGCTTGGGAAGGTTTTCGGGAATGGGCACTATCCTTTCCAAGCCCTCAATGAGGGAGCGAGCATACCTTCTCCATGTGTCTTCTTCAAGGAGCTCGAAGTTGAGAAGTCTTAGGCTGTAGTCAAGGCTAGGACCTAGAAGCTGTCCGCCAGGTAGGTCTTTAAAGGCTGCGGATATGCGCCTTATTACCTGCATGTTTCGAGTATCCACCGGCAGAGAGTAATCAAGCCTTGATAGGGTGGACCTGTAAGCCCTTAGGAGAAAGGCGCTCTCTAAGGTATCACCGGCGGACTGAAGTAGGGCTAGGGCTGCAAGCTTTGGTGCATATAGGCTCCCTTCCGACATGATCCTGTCCACAAGAAGATGGAAGTACTGAGCCACCTGATCCAAGGTGGGAGCCGAGCTGTTGCCCTTGGTCCTAAGATGGTAAAAGAGCGCCTCCGCGTTCTCTATGGCTTCCTGGTTTACCCTTATGGCAACATAACCCATCTAAAGAACCTCCAAACGGGTAGATCTGGGAAGGCAAAAGAGCTTGCCTTCCTCCAAGAGAATAAGGTCAACACCGAGGGGAAAGAGGGAGTTTACCTTAGAAAGGGTCAAGAGCTCCTCCCTCTCTAGAGGTGTGGACAGGACAAGGCTTCCCTCTATACCAGGACCTTGCAGAAGGACCCTGCTCCTACTTTCAAACCTTGACATGTAATAAACACAGAAGGCTCCCTCCTCCGGGCTCTCGTAGGAACCTACCTTGACCTCAGATAAAAGTCCCCTGGTGCTTCCTAAGAACACCACAAAGTCAGCCCTGTCCAAAGAGGTAGGCTTTGCCCCTGTGAGCTCCCTTAGAAACCTTTCGTAATTTTCATCTCCTACAACCGAGAAGCTCACCCATCTGTCCATCAGGGTGTAAAGAAGCAAGCTCAAAGAAGGAAATGGCCAGTGAGAGACCAAATGGGAGAGACTGTCCAGCTTCCCCACAGTTCCAGGCCTTGCCATGCAGTTAAGTAGCACTCTAAAGGTCTTCTGACAGAAATCCCTCATCTCCATGCCATGTCCTCAAAAAAGGCTAGGGTCTTGGAAAGAACCTTTCTTTCCTGCTCCCTCTCCTTTTCCTGGTTTCTTAGAATCCGTTCAAGTTCTAAGATGAGTCCCTTTTCGCTTTCCGATAGCCCCCCTCTCCTCTCTATAAGGTCCAAAAGGGCACAAAGTATAGCCAGCTCCTTGTTATCCCCAAGCACTACAGCGTAGCCCTCCTCTCTCTCATACTGAACCCTTGCTTCTACCACCAGTACCTCACCAAGACAAAAGGGCACGTCAAAGGGGTCTTTCACAACCATCATAACCAGCTTGTTCTCAACGGTGTAGGCTATGTCCGGAAGGAAGGGATCAAGAAGGTTTCTTATCTCCTCAGGCATCAAGCTCTGCAGAGCTAAACACTTATTCATCATAGGGTCCTCCTTCTGAGATAAAAAGAGAGCCAGTCTATTAACATTATGGTGCTTATAACCACCATCAATATGGTTGCCGTTCTTTGGTAGTCAAAGAGTTTTATGCTCATGATGAGCTCAAAGCCTATCCCGCCTGCACCTACCAATCCCATGGTAGTTGCTGCCCTCACGTTCCTGTCAAGTATATAGAGGCTGTAGCTGTTAAAGAGGGGGATAACCTGGGGCAGTACGGCAAACCTCAGCTTCTGGAGGAAGGAGGTTCCTGTAGCCTCTATCGCCTCAAGAGGTTTTCTGTCTATGTTTTCCACGACTTCGGCATAGAATTTGCCCAAAAAGCCTGCGGTATGGAGTGCTATGGCCAAAACTCCCGCAAAGGGTCCAAGACCAACCGCAGCCACGAATATAAGGGCGAGGACTATCTCCGGTATAGCCCTCAGGAAGTTGTTAACCTCCCTAAAGAGGTTTACAAGAAGTGAAAGGTGCACTATGTTCCTCGCAGAGCCAAAACCCAAGGGTAGAGCCATGAGGACCGCCAGAAAGGTCCCAGATATGGCTATAGCCACCGTTTCAACCATAAGCTTTACGTAAATTCCTAAGGTTGAAAAGTCTGGTGGATACATACTTACTATAAACTCCCACAATGTGACCATTCTGTGTCCGAGGTTTGAGATCTCTAGAGGTATGAAGTAAACAGAGGAAAGTCCGAGAAGAGATAGCACCAGAAGGTAAGGCTTGTTAACGGCACGTCCCTCTATTATATCTCCCCTTATCTTTGCAGATATGCGGTCAAGTAGGGTAATAAGTATAGAGATTACAACTATAATTGTCAGCGCTCTCTGATAGTCAAAGGTTCTCATGGCGGTAAAGAGCTCTACCCCTAAGCCTCCCACTCCCACTATACCTAGGGCGATTGCAACGCGTACGTTGTGGTCCAACATGTAAAGGAAGTAACCGACAAAGAGTGGTAAGACTTGTGGCAGTACAGCATACCTTATAGCTCCCAAAGGGCTTGCACCAGCGGACCTTATAGCCTCCACAGGCCTTGGGTCAATGCTCTCTATGGACTCGGACAGAAACTTACCAAGAAGGCCTACTGTATGAAAGATTAGAGCGAGGACACCTGCAAAGGGACCAAGCCCTATGGCTATAACAAAAAGAAGGGCATAGAGGAGCTCGGGTACAGCCCTCAGAAGGCTAAGGATATACCGGGCTATTGGATATAAAAACCTGTTTGATGTGTTGGATGCGGAAAGCAGAGCCAAGGGAATGGAGAGAAGGGTGCCAAGAAAGGTGCCCCAAAAGCCTACTGACAGCGTCTCCGCGGTTAACCTCAGCACCTCTAAAAAATTAGAAAAGTCTGGGGGAAACATCTCCCTTACCAGTTCTGCCGACTGGGAAGCTCCAGTAAAGAGCTTATGGAGTTCAAAACGCGAGGCTCTAAGGGACAAGGCAAGAACAAGAACCAGCCCCAAAACTATTAAAAAGCTCCTTATTCTCTGGGAGGTTTTTACACCAGAGTTTAGGCTGTACATGCTTCCTCTTCAAGCTGGTATATCTCTTCCAGAAGACCTTCGTCCAAGTCTGTTGCTCTACCGTCAAAGAGGACCCTCCCTTCTCTGATGGCTACTACCCTCTCAAAGTACTCCCTGACCATGTCTATGTGATGGAGGACGCATATAACCGCTATACCCTTTTCCTGGTTTATTCTTCTGAGAAGGTTTATTATCTTTTTGCCTGTTTTGGGGTCAAGGCTAGCTATGGGCTCATCTGCCAAAAGCACGCGCGGCTGTTGCATAAGGGCTCTTGCTATGGCTACCCTCTGTTTCTGTCCACCGCTTAGCCTGTCCACCCTCTCGTAAGCCTTTTCCTCAAGCCCCACATATCTGAGTATGTCCATAGCCAACTCCACATCCTCCCTTTTGAAGAAACCCATGCAGGATAGTAGAGTCTCCATAAGGCTGTTATATCTACCAAGGGCGCCTGAGAGCACGTTCTGAAGGGTGGTAAGCCTGTCCACCAAATTGAACAGCTGATAAACCATGGCTGTCTCTTTCCTAATACTTTTGAGCGCGGACCTAGATCTGTATTCAACCTTCCTGTTCATCACCCAGACCTCACCACTGTCCGGTACCACAAATCCGTTTACCATGCGTATAAGGGTTGTCTTTCCAGATCCACTGGGCCCTATGAGGGCGATCATTTCCCCCTCCCTCACCTCAAGGCTCACGCCCGAAAGGACGGGTTTCCTGCCAAAGTTCTTACTTACCTCTACAAACTTAACCATTTGCACAGACTCCTTAACTTACCTCTTTTGCAGTTGGTCTACCACCTTCTTGACCTCCGCTATTATGGTGTAGTCCTTGTCGCTTACCGGCCTATAGCCCACTATGTTGCCATAGCCCGCAGCTATGTCCTTGGGAAGTTTGTAAAAAGCTTCCCTGAGCTTCTTCAGGTCTTCTGACAGGTCTTTCCTGTAGGCCCAAGGAGAACCAGGAAGCTCTGGAGATTTCCATAGGATTACGTTGGTCTCTTTGGATATCTTTCCTTGGGAGACCATCTTCTCATAGGTGATGTCGCTGTCAGCTGCCATGTCCACTATCTTTTTAGCAACTGCGAGCTCCGCAGCGTCATGTGTGCTTATGAAACCGACCTTTTTGAAGGCTTTCTCGTCTATGCCCGCAATGTGCATATAGTACCTTGGCACTGCGTAGCCAGAGGTGGAAGCTGGGTCAACAAAGATAATGTGAAACTGCTTTTTGAAGTTGCTAAGCTTCTGTGCCAATATCTTCATACCCTCTTCACCAACAAGAGGGGAGGTTATTCCGAGCTTTTGGGCTACCTCCGGTGTCGCCAAGATTAGGGAGCGGTAGGTAGTTTTACCAGTAGGGTCTACTCCCACCGCAAAAGCCTCTGCTCCTGCCCTCTCCTTTGCCATCACGTAGGAGAAGGGTCCAAACCAGGCAAAGTCCACCTTTTTGGACCTCATTGCCTCCACTACACCCAAATAGTCCGTGGCGGTGAAGTATTCAATACAGGAACCTATTTGCTTTTCCAGCCACTCTTTCATGGGTTTGTACTGTTCCATCATGGCCTTTGGGTCTTCCGCAGGTATAATACCCATATTTAGGCACTTGGCTTGGGAAGCGCTATGACTGAGAAGTGTGGCAAACAAAACCATAACAAACCCTAACAGCTTCCTCATTTGTTTACCTCCTTTGTAAGGTTGTGTTTATATCGTAGTGGAGTTGTGTTAAGATTTTTTTTAAGAAACCGTTAAGAATTGGTTAAGACTATTATCAAGCGCCATTGGATTTATAAACATGCTGAATTTTGTGACTTGAGTTAAAATTATTAAGCATGAAGTGGGACAACATCTTTAAGTGGGAAGGCAAGGTAGCCCTTCCAAAGGAAGGTCAGTTTATAAAGCTAAAAGAGGATAAGAGCCTAGAAGTTCCAGATAACCCCATAATACCCTATATAGAGGGGGACGGTATAGGTCCGGAGATAGCGCCCGCAATGCTACATGTGGTAAACACTGCGGTGGAAAGGGCTTACGCTAGCAGTAAAAGGATATTCTGGGTAGAACTTCTTGCTGGTGATAAGGCTGAGGAAAAAACAGGGGAGCGTATGCCCAAACAGACCTTGGAGTTTCTTAGGGAGGCAGTAGTTTCCATAAAGGGACCCCTTGGCACACCCGTAGGCAAGGGCGGAAAGTCTCTGAATGCCATACTGCGCCAGTCTATGGACTTTTACTCAGCCATAAGACCCGTCTATTGGCTCGGACAGCCCTCTCCCATCCCCAACCCAGGGAGGGTCAACGTTGCAGTCTTTAGGGAAAACTCGGACGATGTTTACATGTCCATAGAGTACATGCCAAAAGCGGAGGACACCCAAAGGGTAAGAAGGTTCTTTCTTGAAGAGATGGGAGTCTCCGAGGATGCCCTTCCCCCAGACTGTGGCATAACCGTAAAGCCCATGAGCGAGTTCAAAACAAAAAGGCATGTGAGAAAGGCTTTAAGGTGGGCTCTGGAAAATGGGAAGAAGACCGTTGCAATAGTAGGTAAGGGCAACATAATGAAGGCTACAGAAGGTGCCTTTATGAACTGGGCCTTTGAAGTAGCAGAAGAGTCAGAGTTTAAGGGTAGGGTGATAACAAAGGGAGAGCCCTTAGAAGGTCAAGTGCTTATGGTAAAGGTCATAACGGACCAGATGCTTATGCAGCTGGTTTTAAAGCCAGAGGCTTACGATGTTATAGTAACCCAGAACCTAAACGGCGACTACATATCTGACTTGGCCTCTGCCCTTGTGGGTGGTCCGGGTTTTGTGCCCAGCGGAAACATAGGCGACGGATACGCCCTCTTTGAAAGCACCCACGGCACAGCCTACGATATAGCTGGTAAAGGTATTGCTAACCCCCTTTCCCTTACCCTTTCTGGCGCTATGCTCCTTGAATACATAGGCTGGAAAGAGGCTGCACAACTGATATACGCAGGGGTTAAGAGGGCAATAGAGGAAAGACTTGGCACTCCGGATATAGCCGGCGGCTTTAGAAAAATGGGGCTACATGCAAAGGATCTTTCCACTATGGACTTTGCCCAGGCTATTGCGGAGAGGATGTGAGATTTAACACTATTTCTTTGAACCTCTCTCCCCTTTCCTTGTAGTCTCTAAACATGTCAAAGGAGGCACAGGCTGGGGAGAAAAGTATAACGTCTGATGGCTCAGCCAGCTCCAGAGCCCTTTTGACAGCCCCATCAAGGCTATCCTCCAAGTATAGCTCCACCCCTTTCCACGCCTTGGCTATCCGCTCCTTTGCCTCACCTATAAGCACAACCCCTTTTGTATACCTTTTTACAAGCTCCCTCACACTTTCAAAATCTCCCCCCTTGTCCTTACCCCCAGCTATGAGTATGACCTTATTCTCTTTGAAGCTTTCTAGGGCTGCCCTTAAGGCGTTTACCGTTGTGGATTTTGAATCGTTGTAAACCTCTACTCCCCCAAAGCTCCCAAGGTACTCCATCCTGTAGGGAAGTCCAGCAAAGGAGTAAAGAACTTCCCTTATAACCTCCACCTCTACCCCCATAAGCCTTGCTATGGCCCCTGCAAAGAGGGCGTTGGTCCAGTTGTGCCAGCCTTTTATCTTGAGCTTTTCCACATGGAAGAGCTCCTCACCCAGAAAGTAGGCCCTTTCATCCTTTATAAAACCATGAGAATCCTTAGAGAGTAGGTAAAACTTACTGCCTCCGGTGGGTATGCTAGCCACCCTTTGGTCCAAGGCATTCAAAAGCAAAAAATCCCCATCTGTCTGTCTTGAGAATATGTTTCTCTTGCTCCAAAGGTAATCCTCCATGCTTTCGTGCCAATCAAGGTGGTCTTCAGAGAAGTTTAGAAAAGCTCCACCCAGAGGCTTGAAGCTCTTGAGGGTTTTACCCTGAAAGGAAGAGACCTCTAGCACTGCAAGGCTTTTCGGATTTCTTAGCACCACCTCTGAGAAGGGCCTTCCTATATTGCCTCCCTCCTCCACATTGGCGTAGTGTTCTCTGAGTATAAGGTATGTAAGCCTTGTGGTTGTGGACTTGCCATCCGTTCCCGTTATGGCTATGGCTTTGCCCCTAAAGAACCTCCAAGCAAGCTCTAGCTCCCCTATAACCTCTATGCCTCTTTTTTCTGCCTCAAGCCAAAGGGGATGCCTTGGAGGAATGCCCGGAGAGAGGACCACCGTATCCACCATGTCAAGATAAGCTCTAAAGTCGTCCCCCTTTGCATCATCCCCGCAGTAAACCTCTAAACCCTTACTCCTCAAAAGTTCCAATGCAGACTTTCCGCTTACACCCATACCCCAGACCAACAGCTTTTTCATCTTAAAGCTCCTTGTGTATGCCTTCCATGTATATTCTCTCCAGTATCCTTCTTGCTATGGGAGCTGCGACCGCACCTCCGGACCCACCGTGCTCTACCAGCACACCTATGATGAACATAGGGTCTCTGTAGGGTGCAAAACCAACGAACCAAGCATGATCCCTAAGGTGATAAGGAAGGTTTTTCCTTCCAGAACTATGGGGAGAAACCTGAGCGGTGCCCGTTTTACCCGCTACATCCACGATGGAAGATAGGGCAAGTGTTGCCGTTCCCGACCTTACCACATCCTTTAGGGATTCCCTTATAAGCGCGAAGTGCTCGGGCTTTGCTCTTACAACCTTGTAGACGGTCCTCTGAGCCTTCCATAGGGTTTTGCCCATGCTATCCCTTATCTCTTTAACCAAAACTGGCCTGTAGATGACTCCGTTGTTTGCTATGGCCATCATCATAAGCGTCTGTTCCATAAGGGTTGAGGTTATGTACCCCTGGCCTATGGATAGGTTTACCGTATCCCCACCAAACCAAGGCTCCTTTATCCTCTTCTTTTTCCATTCCGGTGTGGGTATAAAGCCCCTTGCCAGCGGTAGGTCAAAGGGTATGGGTTCTGCATAAGAAAAACTCCTGAGCACCCTTTCAATCTCTCTTGGTCCAAGCCTTTGGTAGCCGTAGCTGTAAAAGTATACGTCGCAGGAATGTTTTATGGCGTCGTGCAGGTTTTCCCATCCATGCCCCTGCCTGTTCCAGCAGTAGAAACGTCTATTTCCAAGCTCAAAGTAACCCTTGCAAAGCACACCCTCCTTTGAAGAGATCCCCCTTTCCAAAAGGGCTACACCCAGAGCGGGCTTTACAACAGACGCAGGGGGATATTTACCCAATAAAGCCCTGTTGAAGAGAGGTTTGTATTTGTCTTCCTTGTACTCTTTCCACAGCTGGGAGACCTTGTTAGGGTCAAAGGCTGGGTAGCTCACAAGACTAAGTACCTCTCCTGTCCTTGCGTCAAGGACAAGCACTCCCCCAGCCCTATGTCCTGACTCTTTGAATAATTCATAGACTATCTTTTGAATCCTTAAATCTATGGTGGTTATCAGTGTATGCCCTTTCTTAGGCTCCACGTCTCTCACCTTGCCTATGACCCTTCCTACCGCGTTTACCATAACTTCCTCCGCACCGACCCAACCTAAAAGCTCCTTATCAAAGGCACTTTCCAATCCCATCATTCCAATTAAGCTTTGACTACCTATTCTTTCTCCGTAACTTTTGAGATTTTCCTCTGTTGGATAACCAACGTAACCTACCACATGGGAGCATATCTCTCCATGGGTGTAAAACCTTGTGGGGACCATGTTTATAAATACACCAGGCAGTTTATAGCTGTTGTTGTAGAACCTGTCTATATCCTCCTGACTTTCTAAGGTTGTCAAAACTATAGGTTCTATAGCCTTTTTACCTCTTATGTTTTCTATAGAGACTTCTAAGCCAAAGAGTTCCCTCAGGTTTTCAATAACTTCTCTTAGACCCTTCTCTTCCTCAAGTTTCTGATGGTCCAAAAGCAATAGGTACTTTGGTTCATCGTAGGCAAGCTTTTCACCTCTTCTGTCCAGTATCTCACCCCTCAGGGGATAGCGAACCCTTTTTCTGATGTAGTTATGTTCTGCAAGCCTTCTGTATTCACCACCTTTAAGGACCTGTAGGTAAAACAGCCTTAGAGCGGTTAAAAGATAAAGAACAAAACCTACAAGGGCTAAGAACAGGAGCCTTCGCCTACTCATTCCCTTCCTTAATTAGCCACTTGGCCATTAGGGTCAAAAAAAGCACTTCTATCATCAGGCTACCTATAAGGAGCAGTATATTCACATCTGTGTAGTACTTTATCCTGAAAAGTATAAACATGAGAAGTTTCTGCAAGAGGGAAAGAGGTATGTAGGCTACTATAAGGGATAGCCTTCCTGTGAATTCTACCCTTAGCCTTACGATAGATAGGGCGAGAGCGAAAAACAACTTTCCCGAAAGCTGTAAACCGAGGGAGTCCTGAAGTATGTCAAGTAAAAGGCCTGCATAAATAGGCTTCTTAAGATTTAACCTCTCCTCATGGGCTAGGTTAAGAAGTAGGTAGACAAGGGTAAGGTCGGGTGTGAGAAGAAAGTTATGGAACAGCGCAAGGAAGAGGGAACTCTGGATGTAGGAAAGCAAGAAGGTAATTATGTAAAATCTCATAACCTTTCCTTTATTATCAAGACTACGCTCACCCTCTTTACGTCTAAAAAGGGGCTGACGCTAACATCCTTAAAGAAGCCTTCTCCACCATACCCTATTAGCCTCACTCTACCTATCTTTAAATGGGGCAAGTCCTTGCCCGGAGGCCTAAGAAAGACCTCATCACCCTCCTTCAGACCTTCTTCGGATCTTACATGCAACAGCTTGCCCTCTGGAAACCCACCCTTGTATATGTATGCTCTATCTCCCACACCACTGCTGACGGAAAATTCCTCCGAATAAACCGTTCTAACACGCGAGGAGCCGGAAAACACCCTGTCTACTATTCCCACAAGGTGCTCTCCATGGGCAACAAGAAAGCCCTCAGATATGTCGCTGTCCCTTCCTCTGTCTATTAGAAGGTAGCTGCCTCTACCGCTGGAATCGTAAGCAATAACACGGGCAAATAGGGAGGGATAATCCCTTATATCGAAGGAAAGACCCGTAAAAGCCCCTACAGACTCTAGATTTTTTGTGCAGGTGTCTAACTGTGTTTTGTAGAGCTTGTAGAGTTCTAACTCATACTTTAGCCTTTTATTCTCCTCACTCAGATTCTTAAAGGCTATGTAAGTGCTTATGCCTTCCCTTGTAGCCTCTACGATCTTTCCCTTTACCTCTAAAAGTGGATGAACTAAAGAGCTTAGAAAGCTGTAAAGGGGCTTAAGATAGGGGGCCGCAGAAAGGTTGGAAAGGTATAAGACCGCAGAAAGCGCTAGGAGGAAAAATCCAACTGCATAGTCCTTCATACCATGGATACTTTTCTTATTAGCTCTATATTCTCCAGCACGCTACCGACACCTCTGGCAACCGCGGTTATAGGGTCCTCACAGTAGTCGGTCTTTATACCCGTCTCCCTCTCTATTCTTATGTGAAGGTTCTTTAGTAGGGAACCGCCACCCGCTAGAATTATACCCCTTTCCGCTATGTCCGATGCTAGCTCTGGGGGTGTTCTTTCCAATGTAGACTTTATTGCATTTATAATGGAGGAGATAACGTCCTCCAAAGCTTCAGTTATGTTTCTGTTGGTTATCTTCACCACCTTTGGAAGCCCTGTTATATCCCTTCCCCTTATCTCCATCCATCTCTCCTCATCTTCATATATGGCACTTCCCAGCTCTATCTTTACCCTCTCCGCTGTTTGTTCACCTATAAGAAGATGGTGTTTCTTTTTAACATGCTGTGCCACAGCTTCGGTCATCTCGTCGCCGGCTATTCTTATTGAATTGGAAACCACTATGCCCGCTAGGGATATTACCGCTATCTCTGTGGTGCCTCCACCTATGTCCACAACCATGTTGCCTATAGGTTCTTCAATAGGAAGCCCAGCACCTATTGCTGCAGCCATAGGTTCCGCTATTAGATAGACCTCCCTGGCTCCTGCACTCCTTGCAGCATCGATAACCGCCCTCTTCTCTACCTGGGTTACACCGGAGGGCACACCTATTACAACCCTCGGTTTTGGCTTAAATATGCTTCCCCCAATAGCCCTGTTTATAAAGTGGGTCAGCATGACCTTCGTAGCCTCAAAATCTGTTATAACACCGTCTCTGAGAGGTCTAACCGTTTGTATGCTTTCCGGTGTTTTACCGAGCATCTCTTTCGCTCCCTTGCCCACTGCAAGAACCCTTCCCGTACGCACATCCACTGCAACTATGGATGGTTCGTAGAGTACTATACCTTTCCCCTGGCTGAAAACAACGGTGTTTGCTGTTCCAAGGTCTATACCTATGTTGTTAGAAACCAGACCGAAGAGGTTTGCTAATTTGTGTAGCATTGATAATATTATAAACTATGAAGACATTGTTACATAAGAAGCATTATGAGAAGTTGTTAAAAGATTTAGGGGAGGAGGATAAGGAAAGGGTTAAAAGAGCCCTTGAATTCATAGAGGAAAAACATGCCGGTCAGTACAGAAAGTCTGGAGAGCCATACACTGCACACCCTATAGAAGTAGCCCATATGCTTCTAGAACTGGACATGGATATTACCACCATTGTGGCGGGGCTCCTCCATGATGTCCTGGAGGATACGGATGCAACTTACGATGATATTAAAGAGCGCTTTGGTAAGGAGGTAGCAGACATTGTGGAGGGAGTCACAAAACTCGGTAAGATAAACTTCAAAGATACTGAGGTACATAAAGCGGAGAACTACAGGAAGCTTGTGCTAGCCTTTTCCAAGGACCTTAGGGTAATATTTGTAAAGTTGCTTGACAGATTACATAACATGAAGACCCTAAATCATCTCCCCGTGGAGAAGCAGCTAAGGATAGCAAGAGAAACCCTCGAGATATACGTACCAATAGCCAACAGGCTTGGCCTTTGGAAGATAAAAACTGAGTTGGAAGACCTATGCTTTATGTACCTCTACAGAAGGGAGTACGAGGAGGTAAAGAACTTTGTAGGAAAGAGCAGGAAGGAGTTGGAGGAATACCTCAAAAGGTTCTTTATTCCCAGGCTGAGAGAAGCCATAGGTCAGGCGGGTATTAACGCTACCATAACCTATAGACCAAAGCACCTTTTCAGTATATGGCAAAAGACCATAAGGAAGGGTATAAGACTCGAGGATGTACATGATATCTTGGGTGTCAGGGTCATAGTAGGCACGGTTCAGGAGTGTTACCTAGTACTGGGTGTGGTGCACAGCGTATTCACGCCTGTACCGGGAAAGTTCGATGACTACATATCTCTCCCAAAGCCCAACCTTTACCAATCTCTTCATACTACAGTAATAGGACCGAAGGGGAGGATGGTAGAGGTACAGATAAGAACGTGGGATATGCACGAGCGTGCTGAAAAGGGCATAGCTGCACACTGGGCTTATAAGGAGGGTGGAAGGGCAAAGGATAGCGGTATATACTCCTGGCTTAGAGGTCTTGTAGAGAGTATTCAAGGAAGCAAGAACCCACAGGAGCTTATGGAAAACTTAAAGTTGGAGCTGTTTTCCGAGGAGGTCTTTGTTTTTACACCGAAGGGTGACCTTCTTGTCCTGCCCAAGGGTGCAACTCCTGTGGATTTTGCCTATCACATACATACGGAGGTGGGAAACCACTGTGCTGGTGCCAAGGTGAACGGTAGGATAGTACCCCTTAACTACAAGCTACAGAGCGGTGATATGGTGGAGATTATCACAAGCCCCAACAAAAGACCTAACGCGGAGTGGATCAAGTTCGTTGTGACCTCTAAGGCTAAAAATAAGATAAAGTCCGCCCTGAAAGAGCTGGAAAGGGAACGCTACGTAGAGCTCGGCAGGGAAAAGTTGGAGCTCCTCTCTAGCAAACTCAATCTGAGCAGAGAAACCCTTCTGGAGGTCTTAACAAAGGAGAGTGGAGCTAAAAACGAGGAAGAGCTCCTTCTTCTTTTGGGTAGCGGTAGGGTCTCAAAGGAAAGAGTATATTCTCTGTTTAAGAAGCCCAAGGAGCACAAGGAGAAGGAGGAAAGGCTAGAAGATGTTCTCAATATGGATGGTCTTGGGAGCGTGCTCCATAACCTTGCGGAGTGTTGCACACCCCTTCCAGGAGAGGAGATTTTTGGCGTAATATCAAGGGGTAAGGGTCTTATGGTTCACTCAAAGGACTGCCCTAATCTTCAGTACGTGCTAAAGAACTTTCCAGAAAAGGTCCTTAGGGTCAACTGGACCAGGTCTGAGGGGCTCCACCCGGTTAAGATAAGGCTCCTTGTCCGAGACAGGGTTGGCATCCTCGCAGAGGTGACCTCAACCATCGCAAAGCTGGGTGCAAATATAACAGAGGCAAGGACCAAGAGTTTACCCTCTGGCAGTGCTATAATGGACTTTAACCTTCAGGTAAGGAGCTATGCGGATTTTTTAAAGGTAAGGGAAACCCTCCAGAAGGTGGAGGGCGTGGAGAGTGTGGAGAGAGTTATGGGGTAGGGAGATAGGTCAACTTCCCATCCTCTACATCCACAAGGACCTTCTGACCATCCCTTATCTCTCCCTTTATTATCATATTAGCCAAAGGTGTTTCCAAATGTCTTTGCAGCGTCCTCTTTAGTGGCCGTGCTCCGTATGCGGGCTCATAGCCTAGCTTTACAAGGTGTTCCTTGGCTTCTTTGGAGAGCTCTATCCTTATGTTTCTCTCCTCAAGCCTCCTGTTTATGCCATCCACAAGCAGGTCTATTATCTTGAGAAGCTCCCTCATGGTGAGGGGTTTGAAGACTATGACCTCGTCTATCCTGTTTAGGAACTCAGGCCTAAAGTGGTAGCGGAGCTCTTCAAGCACCTTCTCTTTAGCTTTCTCAAACTCCCTCTGGACCCTTTCTTCATCACCATCTACGGATATGGTAAGAAGGTACTGGGAGCCTATGTTGGAAGTCATGATTATGACTGTGTTTCTAAAGTCCACCGTCCTGCCATGGGAGTCGGTCAGCCTACCGTCGTCAAGCACTTGCAAAAAGAGGTCAAAGACCCTTGGGTGGGCCTTCTCCACCTCGTCAAGGAGAAGAACAGAGTAGGGTTTTCTACGTACCGCTTCGGTGAGCTTCCCACCCTCCTCGTATCCCACATAGCCAGGGGGTGCTCCTATGAGCTTGGCTACGCTGTGCTCTTCTTTGAACTCGGACATGTCAAGCCTTATGAGGGCTTCCTCATCTCCAAAGAGGAGTTCCGCCAGGGCTTTGGAAAGCTCCGTCTTTCCAACACCGGTGGGCCCTAGGAATAGAAAGCTTGCTATGGGTCTTTTTGGGTCCTTCAGGCCTGCCCTCGCTCTCCTTACAGCCTCTGAGACCGCAACCACCGCATGCTCCTGGTTTATCACCCTTCTATGCAGCTCCTCCTCAAGCCTTAGGAGCCTTTGCATCTCCTCCTCTTTTAACTTGGATACGGGTATGCCCGTCCACTCGGAGACGACAGCCGCCACATCGTCCCAGCCGACCATAAGCTCCTGAGCCTTCTTTGCCTCGAGCTCCTTTAGTTCCTTTTCCAGCTTTACCTTTTCAATCTTTAGGTTTGCCTCTCTCTCGTAATCTCCCCTCTCGGAGGCCCTTACTATCTCCTGTTCCAGCTCATCGAGCCTTCTCTTCATGTCCGAAATACGGGCATCGGCGCCTCCGAGCCTGCTCAAAAGTTCCTGTTTTTCCCTTTCAAGCTGAACCTTCCTTATCTTGAGCTGGGCTTCCCTTTCATAGTTGCCCTCAAGGTAAGCCTTCTGTATCTCCTCCTCCAAGGAGCGGAGCTTTCTCTCCATCTCCTGAACCTCCGGAGGGACTGCTACCGCTGAGAGCTTCTTGCGAGCGCATGCCTGGTCTAGGGCATCTATGGCCTTGTCGGGAAGCTTTCTAAAGGTAACGTACCTTTTTGTGAGCTTTACGGCGGACTCTATGGCTTCGTCGGAGACCTTCACCTTGTGATGGCTTTCCAATTTAGATCTTAAACCCTTTAGGATTTCTAAGGTTTCCTCCTCTGCGGGTTCATCTACGTATATGGGCTGGAAGCGCCTTTCAAGGGCTGGGTCCTTCTCTATGTACTTTCTGTATTCATCTACCGTGGTAGCACCTATGAGCCTTATCTCACCCCTTGCTAAGGGAGGTTTTAGCATGTTGCCCGCATCCACAGCACCCTCTGCCTTTCCCGCGCCCACCACCGTATGTATCTCATCTATGAAAAGGATGACGTTGCCCTTTTGCTTTACCTCTTCAAGAAGGCTTTTGAACCTCTCTTCAAACTCACCCCTGTACTTGGAGCCTGCTATAAGAGAACCCATGTCTATGGATATAACCGCCTTATCCTGGAGCTCTACTGGAACTTCCTTGTTTACAACCCTCTGGGCAAAGCCCTCTACTATGGCAGTTTTGCCCACACCAGGGTCTCCCACGAGAACTGGGTTGTTCTTGGTCCTACGCAGAAGCACCTCTATGAGCTGGTTTATCTCCCTTTCCCTTCCTATGACTGGGTCAAGCTTACCCTCCTTTGCGAGCTGGGTGAGGTCCACCCCAAACCTCTCAAGGGCTGACCTTTCTTCCTCTCTTAGCTCCTGAGTAACGTCCTTCATCTTTTCACCTCCTAATATGTCCTCTAAAAGTTTACCCGCTATCGTATCCTTTGCATCTATCAGGGCACCCCCTATGTGGTAGGGCTCTACCTGCGTGGAGCCTTCGGAAACTGCCCTGTCTTGAGCCTTTTCCATAACCTTTATAAGGTTTTGGGAGTAGTCAAAGGTTGGTTCCTTCCCAAATACCTTTTTGCTCACAGGGTCTATGACCCTTTCGGGTGATACCCCTAGTTCTTTTATCTGCTCCACGAGGCTAGAACTCTCTAAAGCCTTCCTTATAAGACCGTCTATGCTAAGCCTGTTCTCAAGGAAGGCTTTAACATCTCCTTGCTTAAACAAAGAGGAGAGGCTCCTTTCCACGCTTTCAAGTTGACTTCTGTAATTGCTTTCCAGCCTCTCTAATCTGCTTAGCTCTATTTGAAGTTCCTGAAGGCTCCAGTAGTCCCCATACCTTTTTGCCCTTTCAAGCTCGCTCTTTATCCTTTCCTTTGCGCTCCTCACCTTCTGAAGCTCTATCTGGACCTGTCCTATGTCAGACTTTACCTGCATCACCTTGCTTCTTAGGTCTATAAGGTGCGTGGCTTCCTGTTCCACTGCCCTGTTTATCTGAGAGCTGAGCTTTTCAATATACTCGTATATCTTCCTATAAAGGCCCTTGGCGTCTACACCCCTCTTTTCCAGATACTTTACCAAGGGTGACTTTTCTTCCATAAGGAATACCAGAAGTAAGTGGTCTGTGTCCACCTTTGTATCTCCTCTAGACCTTGCCAGCTCTTTTGCCTTGTTTAGATAGCTTAGGGAGCCAGCGGAGAGCAGGTTTTCACTAAACATGACCATACCTCCAGATTTATAATGGTATTTATAATATGCTTTAGTGTAAGGTTGTCAATATACAGGAGGTACGTGAGGAGGTTAGCATGTGGTAATATTAAGTTGTAGATGTTCCCCGGGGATTGGTGGAAAAGGGCGGAAGAGAAGATAAGCAATCTGAAGAGGGTTAGGGAGAGTGTGGAAGAGCTCCTCAGAAGGCATCCAGAACCTCAAAGCCTCATAGATTACTTGAACGAAAGAAGGTTTTTACTGCTCCTTGAGCTTATGGACCACTCGGAATGCATAAGGAAGTTCCTTATAAATCATCCTACCGACTTTCAAAACACCATACCAGGGCTTTGGTACAACTTCAAAGGCAGGGAAGACTATCTTAGGGAGCTCAGAGCTCTTCTATGGGATGGTATGTCCGATGAGGAATTTTCTAAGAACTTAGCATACTACAGACACAGAGAGCTCATGAGGGTACTTTCAAAGGAAATACTTGGCACCGCAAGGTACGAGGATATTCTCAGGGAGTACTCAGAGCTTCCCGATGCCCTTCTTGAGCTCTCATACCAAAGAGCCTACAGTCAGATGAGAGAAGCCTACGGTAATCCTTTAGACGAGGAAGGTAGGCAGGTGAACGCTTGCATAATAGCCCTTGGAAAGCTCGGAAGCTACGAGTTAAACTACTACTCGGACATCGACCTTATGTTTATCCACTCCTCGGATAAGGGACAGGCAGGAAGGTTGAGCCTTAACGAGTTTTTTTCCAAGGTTTTCCAGAAGGTCTTAAAGCTCATGACCACACCCACAACTGAAGGCAAGCCCTACGAGGTAGACTTGGACCTAAGACCCTTCGGCAAATCTGGGCCTATTAGCATGTCCCTGAGGAGTGCAGAGCTCTATTACGAATCCTATGGGCGCCTGTGGGAAAGGTTTGCCCTCCTCAGAAGCAGGTACTGTGCAGGAGATGAAGAACTTTACAAAGACTTTGAAAGGGAGATAAAGGAGCCTTTCGTCTTTAGGAAGTCAGTAGATTACAGGATAATAGAGGAGATAAGGCTTATAAAGGCTCAGATAGCCTCAGAGGCTAAGAAAAAGCTTCTCGGTAAGAAGAATGTAAAGACGGGAGAAGGGGGAATAAGAGAGGTGGAGTTTGCAGTCCAGGCACTTGTTATCTTGCTCGGTGGTAAGTCCCCTTTTCTTAGGGAGAGCAATACCTTCAGAGCCATATGGAAACTCAATCAGAAGGGCATATTTTCCAACGAGGAGGCTCTATTCCTTGAAAGAGCTTACGAGTTTTTAAGGAGGCTTGAACACAAGATTCAGGTCCAAAGCTGCCTGCAGACTCAGAGCTTTTCGGAAGAGGATGTGGACAAGTTATCAAAGTTTATGGGTCTTTCTAGGGATGAACTCCTAAAGAGCTACGAGACCTACACCGGTGGTATGAGCAAGATATTTGCAAGCATAATGCCCTCCCAGCAGGAGGAGGAGCTCCATCCCATACAAAGAGCCATACTTAACGAGGATCTTGCGGAAGCCAAAGAAATACTGAAAAGCCTAGGCTTTAAGGACACAACAAGAGCTTACAACATACTGTCAAGCTACATAACGGGAAGAGAAGGTATTAAGCTATCCACTCAGGAGAAGCAGTCCTTTATAAGACTCCTTCCCAAGCTGGTAGAGAGTATGACACAGTCCAACGAACCAGATGAAACCCTGTCTAACTTCGATAAGTTCTTTTCAAACCCAACGGGTAGAAGGGTAGTGCTAAGCCCAGCAAAGGAGGATCTAGTAAAGAGTCTGTGCAGGATATTCTCTCTATCCTCATACCTTTCTACCCTAGTTAGCAGATATCCAGACCTTGTGGAGGACGTGCTCACCCTATATCAAGACTTTCCGCAGACACATCAGCTTGAGGAGGAGTTTGAAAAGTACAGGAGCACATTGCCTCTGTCCTTAGAGGATCTCTATAGAAGGTTCAAAAGGGTTTGGGAGATAAGGATAGTTCTTGTTTACCTTGTGAAGAAGGAGGAAAGGTATGTTAAGCTGCTTCACCTCTTTGATAGGCTGTCTGAGCTGGCGGATTTTCTCCTGCGGAAGCTTTATCAGGACTTAGACCTTGGGGACGTACTGCTCATCGCCCTTGGAAAGTACGGGAGTAGAGAGCTTACCGTAGGCTCAGACCTTGACCTTGTCTTTGCGTGCTCTATAGTCAGCCAAAATTCAACCAAAAGAGCTCAGGATTTTATAGGCTTTTTAACCAAGCACACTCAGGAGGGATACCTATACGATGTGGACTTTAGGCTAAGACCTATGGGTAGTGCGGGGGAGCTTCTGCCTTCCCTTGACTTCTACAAGGACTATTTTGCCCACCATGCACGCACGTGGGAGAGAATAGCATGGACAAGATGCAGATATATAGTGGGTCCTGAAGAGCTTCAGAAGACCTTCGAGGATATGCTGAGAAGTTTCCTCTTTGAAAAACCGCCTGCGGAGAAGGAGAGGAGAGAGATAAGGGAGATGAGGTATGCCCTTGAAACGAAGGCAAAGAGGGGAAAAGACTATATAGACCTTAAGTTTGGTGCTGGGGGGCTGATAGACGGTGAGTTTCTGGTGCAGTACTACATGCTCCTGGATGGTTTGAGAGAACCATCTATGATAAGGGCTTATGAAAGGCTTAAAAACAAGTATCCACTGCTGAGAGAGGCTTACCAAGCCTACCTTTTTTTAAGGCTTGTGGAGACAAGACTGCGCCTTTCGAGGGAGAGGCCGGGCTCTGTCATCGGGCCTCAGGATACCTGGCGCGTGGCGAGCTCTATGGGTATGTCTCCTGAGGAGTTAAAGGATAGGTTAAAACAAACCATGAAGAGTATGAGAGAAATCTTTTTGGAGGTTTTTGGCTAAGGTTTAGAGAAGCAGCCAGCAAACGAGGAAGTATATGACTATAGAGACTATATCCTGTATTACTGTAGCCAGAGGACCACTACCATGTGCTGGGTCAAGTCTAAGTTTCTCAAGGAGTATGGGCAACAGGGAGGCTATCAATCCTGCCACGGAGGATGCTACGAAGATGGCCAAAGAGACCACTAGGGCAAGCCTTGAATCTCCCCAAAGCAGAAAAATGGCCACAAGGGTAAAGAGCATCAAGGATAGGCCTATAGCAGATGCGGTCTTCACCTCCATGGCTATGTCCATGTCCATCTTCAGAGCGAGAGACCTGACCACTATGGCTTCCGTCTGTGTCCCGATAGCATCCGCAAGGTACACAATAGTGGGTATAAAGAAGGCCAGCTTTACCTGCTTTTGGAGCTCTGATTCAAAGACGTTTACCACGCCTGCAGCCATCAAGCCACCCATAAGCCCTAATACGAGCCAAGGTAGTCTTAGGAGCACCCTTTTACCCACATTAGATTGTATGTATATGTGGGGCTTATCATAACTAAGTATGCCAGCCATTATGGAAAGGTCTTCCTGATGCTCCTTCAGGAGTATCTTAAGCAGGGTTTTTGGAGGTATTAGGCCCAAAAAGTAGCCGTAATGGTCTACTACGGCTATGGCGTATTCATCTTTCTCCAAAGCCTGCCAGGCGGCCACCTCCTGGTCTGTTTCTGGTGTAACCTTTGGTGGGTCTTTATCCATTATCTCATAGGCTTTCCTTTCAGGCTTGGCGCTGAAGAGGTCCTCTGCGGTTATAATACCGACCAGTTTTCCGCCTTGGAGAACCACTATATGAGAAGCTGATGCGTACCTCTTACCCAAAATCTTCTCTATGATTTCTTCAACCCTATCCTCTGGATGGGCTATGGGAACATCCACGACCGCATTAGCCTTGGCTGTTTCGTAGGAAAAATTGTTCTGGCTTTTATGATTTTCCGTCTCCCCCATTGGTCAACATTATAAAACTCCCCCTACCTTAGTTAGACTTTCAGAACCCGATATTGTGAATGCTCAAAGGTCAAGCTTAGTTTGTCTATGAGCTTACCCCCTACCTTGGCCATAGGATACATAAACTCGTTTATAGTCTCACCGCTTGAAAGAGGTGGTTTTAGATAAAAATCCCTTGCATAGTTGAAGGCTATCCAGTGTGTGTCCCATCCACCAAACATGAACTCCCTAACCTCTTCTCCTCCAAGGTAAAACTCAGCTCTGCAGTGCTGTGCTTATGCTAGATGGTAGGACCCTTATACCAAAGATTTCTCTGGCTGGTATTCCACAGGCTCTACAAAGCGCCACAAATAAGGAGTTGATATCCGTACACTTACCACCTAAATAGCCACTCTCTAGCATGCTTTTTACATCCCCTATTCCACATCCAAGCACCTTAGGATCTCTAAAGGTGTTATCCACAACCCAATCGTATATAGATCTCGCCTTTTCAATATCCTTTTAAAGTGCTGTTAGAAATACTTAAGAACATTTTCTATCCTGTCAATCAACCTATCTCTTGGCATCACATCGCATATCACATCAACACCTACACCCTCAAGCTGTCCGGTGAGGCTTGCCCTAAGGACGTGCCAAACATCTTTGGCTTTTAGGCCTAGCTCTCTCTGTATCTCCTTGGCTATATCCTTTACCTTTTGAGCGTTTAGGTCTGTTTGAGAAGCCTTGTCTAAAAAGAGCTCAAGCACATGTCTTGATTTTTCATTTTCAAGCACAGCCTTGGCCTCTTCTGAGAACTCTACCCTATCAACAAAGAAGACCTTAAGCCTTTCCACACCCTCAGACAGAGTTTCAAAAGAGTCCCTGGTCTTTTCAATGACCCTTTTAACGTACTCCTTATTTGCAGAAAACCCGGCCCTTTCTAGGAAAGGTATAAACTCCTCCACAAGCCTCTCTGTGCTGACCACCTCCCTTATGTACACACCGTTCATCCAGCGCAGTTTTTCCTTGCTGAAGACGGCAGGTGAGGAGTTCACATCCTCAAGCCTGAATAGACTTACTAGCTCCTCCTTTGAAAATATCTCTCTTTCTGTTCCTGATGGGCTCCAACCGAGAAGGCATAGGTAGTTAAATAGAGCCTCCGGAAGGTAGCCTTCCTCTCTGTAATTTCTAACAGAAACCGCACCGTGTCTTTTGGAGAGCTTGCTTCTGTCCTCACCAAGTATGACAGGAAGATGGGCAAACTTGGGAATTTGAAAGCCCAGGGCCTCGTATATGAGAATCTGTTTTGGTGTGTTGGGTATGTGGTCCTCACCCCTTATTACGTGGGACACGCCCATGAGCGCATCGTCCACAACAACCACGAAGTTGTAGGTAGGTGTGCCATCGCTGCGCACTATGACAAAGTCTCCAAAGTCATCCACGTTTATGGCTATGTGCCCCTTTATGAGGTCTTCAAAGACCACAAGCCTGCCGTCGGGTACCTTGAACCTTATAGTATAGGGCTTAGAAAGTCTCTTATACTCCTCCAACTCCTGGGGTGCCAAAACCCTGCATTTGCCCGAATACCTGTAAGGCACACCCCTCCTTTCCGCCTCCTCCCTCTCCCTTTCCAACTCTTCCACTGTGCAAAAGCAAGGGTAAGCGTGGCCACTTTCCATAAGCTTTTGGGTATACTCTCTGTACAGGTCAAGCCTCTCCGACTGTCTGTAAAACTCATCCCATTCAAGTCCAAGCCATTTTAGGTCCTCAAGAAGCATATCTTCAAACTCTCTGGTGGACCTTTCCCTGTCCGTGTCCTCAACTCTTAGAATGAACTTACCACCGTGATGTCTTGCAAAGAGGTAGCTGAATATGGCGGTCCTTGCATTTCCCAAATGTAAAAAGCCTGTGGGGCTTGGTGCAAAGCGTGAGACTATCATGCTACTATTTTACCGTAATAGTCACACCACTCCCTCACTGGACACTCTCCACACCTTGGTCTTACTGGCTTGCATATTGTCTGACCAAAGGCTACCAGTAGCCTGTTGTATTCCCTCCAGTACTCCACCGGCAGAATCTCCATAAGAGCCCTTTCCGTCTCCTCGGGACTTTTGGTACTTATAAGACCCCAGCGGTTGCTTATGCGGTGCACATGCACATCCACACATATGGCTGGCTTTCCATAACCTTCTGAAAGCACAAGGTTTGCCACCTTTCTGCCCACCCCCCTTAGCTTTAGAAGGTCTTCAAGGCTGTCTGGCACCTTCCCCCCAAACTCCTCAACGAGCTGTTTAGAGAGTTCCTTTAAAAAGATCGCCTTGTTTCTGTAAAATCCTACTGGATATATGAGCTCCTCTATGTCCTTTGTGTCCATAAGTAGAAGATCCTGTGGAGAGCTCACCCTCCCTAAAAGCCTTTTGCATATCTCTGCGGTGGTTTCATCCCTTGTGCGTGTAGAAAGAAGGGCGCAGATAAGGGCATGAAAGGGGCTTTTTGTCTTGTGGGCTATAAGGCTAACTATGGGTGCGTTCCACTTGGAGAACTCTCTTCTAAGTATATCCATCACCTTGGGTATGTCTTCCCTTTTCATTGAGCTCTATATTGTAGCCTAAGGAGAAGACCCAGAGATAAAAGGTGAAGGGTTATGCAATACGCTATAAGTAGCTCCTTTGAAAACTCATAAAGCCAACCCATGGCAAGGCCGCCTGTGAGGGTGCCAAGCCCAAAGAAGAGGTGAAACACACCATAGGCGGTGCCTCTCAGCTCAGAGGGTGAGAGCTTGGCAACTGCAGACCTCATTATAGACTCCTGCACTCCGAGGCTAATGCCCCAAAGGACAAGGGCCAGAAGGAAGCTGTAGCCTTCCATAAAGAGAAAGACCGGAGCAAGTAGGCCAAAGCCCAAACCTATGGCAAGGCTGTAGAAACCAACCTTATCAAAAAGAAGACCAAAAAGGAGAGCAGATATGGCATCCAAAAGCATGGCAAGAGCAAAGATAAGGGCCACACTCCAACCCTCGAGCTTTTCAGACTGAACCAGATGGAAGCCTATGAGAGGGAAGGGTAAAAAGCTCAGAGCTATCAAGGAAGAGGCAAGGGTATACAGGTACAGGTCCTTTGGTAGCCCACCTTTTACCTCCTTTTTTTCTGCTTTTGATGGGCTTTCCCTTTCATAGACCTTCTTTGCCACGTAAAGGCTAATGAGGGCAAAGAGTGCAGGAAGGAGAAGAAAGAGAAAAGCGCTCCTGTAGCTAAGACCCATATAGAGTAAAAGACCTACTGCAAAAGGACCTAAGATTGCGCCAAGCTGGTCCATAAACTCATGAAGCCCAAAGCCCTTTCCATGTCCTACAAGCACGGTCGCATTAGAAAGAAGGGCATCCCTGGACGGAGTTCTCAAGCCCTTCCCAAGCCTTTCAAGAACCACAAGTAAACTCACCCAGTACCAGCTTGGAGCAAGTCCCATTAAGGGTATAGAAAGAAGGTTTAGGGTGTATCCCCCAAAGGTCATAGTCCAATAATTTTTTAGCCTATCGGACAAGTAGCCAGAGATCAACCTTAGGATGTAGCCCAAAGACTCGGAAAGCCCGGAGATAAAGCCAACCACAAGGGCGCTGGCTCCAAGGTAAGCAAGATAGGGGCCCATAATAGCCTTTGCACCCTCATAGGTAAAGTCAGATAGCAGGCTGACCACACCCATGATGAGGATAAACCGGTAAGCGCTCTTACTATCCCACATCCATACTTTCTACCTCACCTAACACCTCAACCCCGGGTATGTGCTTTTTTATGTTTTCCACCACCCTCCTGACCTCTAAAAAGGTGTGCGGTGTGGCAATTAGATAAACCTCGTCGGATGACCTTTCTTTTGTCCTCACTATAGCCAGCCTTCCTGAGCCATCCAAGAGTGCGCTGAGGAGTCCGATGTGTCTTGTAGGTACTCTAAGAAGGAGTATCCTTGCCTTTATCTCTTCTTTCATGGCTTATTACCTTGGCACCGAATAAATCCCTCACCTTTTCTACAAAAGGTGGGAGTTTTTCCTCTCCTTCCTCCCTAATCTCCACCACAAAATCCACCGTAGGGTACACAGCTCTTATTTTCTGCATCTGCTCCTGAGAGAGCTCTCCCTCCTTCAGGTAAAAGACCAGCCTATCATCTTGAACTTGGTAGCGAAGCCTCTTAAGGGCTTCGAAGGTTAAGGTGTCTAACTTACCCCTTAAGGTCTCCAGAGGGTCGGTCTGTGGTGGAGTCTCAAGCCTTTTGGCCTTTAGAAGCTCTGAAAGTGGCAGTATGTCCTTGATTATGCCCGTCTTTATGACCGCAAGCTCGCATGCTCTTAAAAAGTCTCTGCTTTTGGCATCAACCTTTGCAGTGTTAATTACCTTCTCAAGGTACAGGAGAGCATTGATAGGAACCTTATCCATAGACCTGTGAAAGTCTTCGACCCTAATAACCCTATCTGGTTCTCTCAGGCTCCTAAGAAGGAGAAGGTTTCTAACTTCTTCCTCAAGGCTGTCCCAAAACCTCGGTAGGTTAAAACCCCTTTGGCTAAGGTTTCTAAGGAAGGAAAGGGCCTCATCCACTTGGGAGTTCATGAGAAGGGTTAGGAACTCCCTAACCTTTCCCTGTGAGACTATTCCAAGAAACTCTTCAAGGAGTTCCGAGCCCACCCTACCTTCGCCGTAAGTGCTTGCTTGGTCAAGAAGGGAAACCGCATCCCTCATACCCCCATCGCTTACTTTTGCTATGGTGTATAGAGCTCCTTCTTCGCATTCAAGCCCTTCCTTTTCACATATTTCCTTAAGGTAGCTAACTATTTCCTCATCTCTGAGCTTTGAGAAAATAAGCCTTTGACATCTTGACAGTATGGTGGGTGGGATCTTTTCGTATTCTGTGGTGCAGAGCACAAAGAGGGTTTTAGGCGGTGGCTCTTCCAATGTCTTCAGGAGGGCGTTAAAGGCTTCCCTAGTCAGCATGTGGGCTTCGTCCAGTATGTAAACCTTGTTCTTACCCTTTATAGGCGTATAGGAAGCCGCATCCCTTATGGCCCTTATGTCATCTATACCCCTGTTGGAAGCAGCATCTATTTCTATAAGATCTGGGAAACTTCCTCTGTTTATTGAAGTACAGTTTTCGCAGAGATTGCACGGCTCACCTTCCTTAGGCTGCAGGCAGTTTACTGCCTTTGTAAGTATCCTTGCTAAAGTGGTCTTACCCGTTCCTCTGGGGCCGGCAAATATGTATGCATGGGAGAGCTTGCCTAGCCTCACTGCATTGAGGAGTATCCTTACTGGCACATCCTGTCCAACCACCTCTGAGAAGGTTTTGGGTCTGTACTTTCTGGCAAAGGGTATGTACATGTCAGATTAAAAGTATAATCTTTCCTGTAAGAAAAAAATAATGTATGCAAACGGTCATATGGCATTATTGCAAAATGGGGAGGATTACCATATCTTTAAATAAACAAGGAGGTAAACGATGTTTGAGAAGTTTACAGAAAAGGCAAGGCAGGTTATACTGCAGGCGAGAGAAGAAGCTATAGAACTTGGACATACATACTTAGGTAGCGAGCATATACTCCTTTCTCTTATAAAGGATGATGACCTTCCCTCCTTAATACTCTCTCGCTTTGGGCTTACTCCGGATAAGGTGCGTAAGGCCATAATGGGTCAAATAACCCGTGGAAGCCACTCGGGTGAGATACTCTTTGCACCCGATGCCAAAAGGGTTCTTGAGTTTGCTGTAGAAGAGGCAAGAATACTCCACCATCAGTTTGTGGGTCCTGAGCACCTTCTCATAGGTGTGGTGAGGGAAAAAACGGGCTTAGGTGGAAGGATACTCAGGGGTTTTGGTCTTGACGAGTACTCGGTGAGGCGTGAAGTGCTACAGATACTTGGAGAGCTACCTCCGCAGGAGACCACCAAATACGCTCCTACCCCCAACCTTGATAGGTTCTCCAGGGATCTTACCCAAATGGCCCGTGAAGGAAAGCTTGACCCAGTGATAGGCAGGGAAAAGGAGATAGAGAGGGTTGTGCAGATACTCGTCAGACGCAGGAAGAACAACCCTGTGCTTTTGGGTGACCCAGGTGTGGGTAAAACGGCCATAGTGGAAGGTTTGGCTCAAAGGATAGCAAACAGACAAGTGCCCGAGCCCCTGTTTAACAAGAGGGTCGTTGCCCTTGACCTTGCAGCTCTAGTAGCAGGCACAAAGTACAGAGGACAGTTCGAAGAGAGACTCAAAAACATCCTCAAAGAACTTGAAAAGGCCCCCAACGTCATACTTTTTATAGATGAGATACATACCTTAGTGGGTGCGGGTTCTGCGGAAGGCTCCATAGATGCAAGCAATATGCTAAAACCCGCTTTGGCTCGTGGTGAGATACAGGTGATAGGAGCTACAACTCTGGACGAGTACAGAAAGTACATAGAGAAGGACGGAGCCCTAGAAAGAAGATTTCAACCTGTTATAGTGGACCAACCCACACAGGAAGACACTATAAAGATACTTTACGGACTTAAGCATAAGTTTGAAGAATTTCATAACGTAGAGTACTCCCCAGAGGCGATAGAAAAGGCAGTTATCCTTTCCGAGCGCTATATAACGGAGAGAAACCTACCCGACAAGGCCATTGACGTGATAGATGAGGCTGGGTCCCTTGTGAAGCTAAGGGCTTATCAGCTACCTTCAGAACTAAAAGAGCTTGAGGAGAAGATAAAGGAGATAGAGGAGAAGAAGGAAGAGGCTGCTGTGGAGCAGGATTACGAGAAGGCAGCAAGGCTTAGAGACGAGGAGCTAAAGCTGAGGGCAAAGTTTGAAAGCCTAAAAACAAAGTGGAAGCAAGAGATGTCCGTAAACAGGCCAAAGGTGATGGAAGAGGATGTGGCTGAAGTGGTGGCAAGGTGGACAGGCATTCCGGTGAAGAGGATACACGAAAGTGATATGGAGAAGCTACTCCACATAGAGGAGGAGCTACAAAAGAGGGTCATAGGACAGAAGGACGCCATAAAGGCAATAGCTAAAGCTATAAGAAGGTCAAGGGTAGGTCTAAAAGGTAGGCACAGGCCCATAGGTGTTTTCCTCTTCCTAGGTCCAACGGGTGTTGGAAAAACGGAGACAGCAAAGGCTCTTGCTGAGTACCTGTTTGGTTCTGAGGAGGCCCTTGTAAGGTTTGACATGTCCGAATACATGGAAAAGCACACCGTATCGAGGCTGGTCGGAGCACCACCAGGATACGTAGGTTACGAAGAGGGTGGTCAGCTCACAGAAAAGGTACGTAGAAGACCATACTCGGTCTTGCTCTTTGACGAGATAGAGAAGGCTCATCCCGACGTGTTTAACATATTCCTGCAGATATTTGACGATGGTAGGCTTACCGACGCGATGGGAAGGACGGTGGACTTTTCCAACACCATAATCATAATGACCTCAAACCTCGGTGCCAGATTGATAGCCCATGGCTCCCAGATAGGCTTTGAGAAGAAGTTCGGCATGATAGATTATCAGCAGATGAAGAAGAACGTCCTTGACCAAGTCAAAAGGACCTTCAGCCCCGAGTTCCTCAACAGGCTTGATGAAGTGATAGTCTATAGACCTCTTGAAAAGGAAGACGTGGTCAGCATACTTGACCTCCAGCTGGAGCAGGTGAACAAGAGCCTGCAGGAGTGGAACGTGAAGGTAAAGCTTCACAAGAGCTTCGTAGATTGGATAATAGACAAGGAATACAAGCCAGAGTATGGTGCTAGAAGTTTAAAGAGGGCACTCCAGCATCATGTGGAAGACCTTCTGGCAGAAGAGCTTCTAAAGGGAACCCTCGTGGATACGGAGTTGGTAGAGATAAGGGTTAAGGACGATAAGCCCTATTTGAAAACTGTCAAGAAAAGGGAGAAACTGGAAGCCATATTCAACCAGTGAGAAGCTGGGCGGTGTTTTCCAAGGAAAATACCTTGGAAATGCCCCCTCTTCCACTTACACCTATAAGCCTATCTGCAAAGCTGGCAAGAACCTCTCTTAAGGTCACCACTATAAACTGGGCCTTCTTTGACCTCTCCTTTATGAGCTCTCCTACCCTTCTGGCGTTCGCCTCATCCAAGTGGGCATCCACCTCATCAAAGTAGTAGAAGGGAGAGGGACTGTAGTCCTGTATGGCAAATATGAGAGCGAGGGCTGCTAGGGTCTTCTCTCCGCCCGATATGGCTTCAAGGTATTGAACCTCTTTCCCCCTGGGCTTAACCACAAGGTTAACACCCCCCGACAGTGGGTCATCTTCCTTTTCCAACACCATATAAGCCTTACCACCCGGAGAGAGCTCCGAGAATATTCTCTTTAGATTGGTGTTCACCCTTTCAAAGGTTTCCATGAAAACTCTTAGCTTTTTGTCCTCAATCTCCTCTATCATCTCCTTTATAGACCTCTTCTCTTCAACAAGCCTTTCATACCTTCCCTTATAGTCCTTATACCTTTCTTCATAATCCCTAAACTCCTCCTCAGCCCTGAAGTTAACCGTACCTAAGGATGTCATCTCCTTTGTCACCCTACTGAGTTCCTCTCTAAGCTTTCCTAAGCTTTCCTTTACCTCGGCCACATCCTCCTCATAGCCGAGCTCTCTCAGCCTTTCTAGGCTCTCTTCATACCTTTCCTGCAGCTTTGCCCTTTCCAAAGAAAGTTTGTGAAGCTCTTCCTTTATGTTTTCTTCTTGAAGCCTTAGTCTACCGGCCTCTGACTGGAGACCTTTGAGCTTTTCCTCAAGCCCATCTCTGAGCTTGTAAAGCTGGTAAGCCTGAGCGTTAATACTGCACAGCTCCTCCTGGATAGCTTCTCTTTCTCTGTGGAGTTTTTCCAATTCTATATTTAACCTTTGGGCTTCTTCCTCTAAAGAGGCTATAAAAGCTAACTTTCTTTTTGTCTCCTTATGCAAGTTTTCCCTCTCACTCTGAATGTCTTTTAATCTGAGCTCATTTTTATGTATGGAGTTCCTAAGTTTTTCTATCTTCTGCTTTATCCTTTCGTACTCCTCTCTTGTCTTTTCCACACCTGATTCTCTGTAATGTATGAGTATGGACTGTCTTTTTACACTCAGATTTTCAACCTTCTCTTCCATGTAGACCATTTCTTCTTTTAGTTTTAGCATGTTTTCCTTTCCCCTTGTCCTTTCCTCCTCTAACACTTTTAAATATTCCTCCGCCTTGCTTAACTTCTCTTGAATGTGCTTTACGCGTTCTAAACTGTCCTTTTCTGACTCCTCCAGCTCTTCCAACCTCCTGTGCAATATCCTTATAACCCCTTCCTTTTCTATCAACTCACCCCTTATAGCCTTTAGAAGACTTTCCTGCTTAGCCTCCTCTTCCCTAAGCTTCTCCTCCAAAAGGTTAAGCCTTTCCAACTCCTGAAGGTAAAAGTCCCTTCCAAGCTCACCCCTGGCTTCCACATATCCACCGCTTATGACACCGCTTTTTTCAAAGATATCACCTTCGAGGGTTACCATCCTGTAGTTACCTATTCCCATATTCTTTGCGGCTTCGAAGCTCTCCACCAGCAGGGTATCACCGAAGATAAACCTTACAGCCTTCTCAAACCTTCTGTCATACTCTACCAGGTTGACCACGAAGTCTATAACACCCCTTGAACGTGGATAGGGTGGAAGCTTTAAATCCTTTATCTTGTTCAGGGGAATAAAGTTCATCCTTCCGCCTTTTGCCTCCCTCAGTCTCTCTATGCAAGCTTTTGCTACATCTTCATTTTCTACGATCACATAAGATAGCCTTGCTCCACCAGCAGCCTCCACAGCCCTTAAATACTCCATATCCTTCACCCTTATAAGCTGTCCCGCTTTTCCGTAAACTCCTTCTATACCTTCGAAGGGCAAGCTTTCTTCAGGAAGGTTCTGCAGTCTGGTGATTATGGAGGCCTTTTCCTTTAATACCTCCTCTCTTTCTATCCTAAGCTTCTTTAACCTGTCTTCCACTCTGTCATGCTCTTCCTTTTTAGCTCTTATGGACCTCTCTTCATCCTTGAGCATCTTCTGATAGTTTTCCCTCTTTAGCATACCCTCACCAGCCTTCGACTTTATCAATTCTTCCTCTTCCCTAAGCCTCCTCATATCTTCTCTCACCCTCTCCTTTTTCATATCTATCTCTCTAAGCTTGAATTCAAGCTGTGATAGTTCCCTCTTCCTATCTTCTAAAAGCTTTATAAGCTCCCTTAGCTTTTCTTCGGTTTTCCCAATTTCATCAAGGGATACTTTTAGCTCCTCCTCCCTCTCCTTTATGCTCCTCCAGAGCATGGCCGCCTGCTCCTCCAGTGCAGAGAGCTCCGTCCTCTCACCTTCAATTATGCTTATCAGCTCATCCTCTTCCGATTTTAACAGCTCCATTTCCTTCTCTAAGGAACTTATCTGCTCTTGTGCGAGGCCCTTTTCCCTCTGGAGCTCCTCAATCCTTAAGCTGTACTCTTCCCTTTTTTTATCTGTGTATTCTATGGATTGGGACAACCTACCCATCCTCTCCTTAAAAGGAAGAAGGCTATCCTTAACCTTGCTTAGCTCTTCCTCTACCCCTCTTAGCTCTTCCTCCTTCCTGAGTAGCTCCCTTTTTAGCTCTTCAAGTCTTTGCTCCTCCTCCAGAGTTCTATTCCCAATTAGTTCAAGCGTCCTAAGAGTTTCACCAGCATACTTGAGATATATCCTTATCTCTAATTCCCTTTTCCTGTCTTCTAGCTTCTTGTAAAGCTCAAGCCTTTCCACCTCTTGAGAGAGCCTTTCTATTTGCACCTCAATCTCATCCATAAGAAGTCTCAGCTCCCTTATCTTCAACTCTACCTCTCCCAGGTCCACTAGAGCCTTCTGCTTCTTTTCCTCATACTCACCTATGCCCGCTATCTCCTCTATGAGCTTTCTTCTATCTACTGGAGTCATTCTCAGGAACCTCACCACATCCCCCTGAAGCACCACGTTGTATGCTGTCTCGTATATACCTGCTTTTGATAGGAAGTCGCTGAGGTCCTTTTCCCTGACTACCGCACCGTTTATCCTAAAAACGCTCCTTCCATCCTGATATACTTTACGGGATATAACTATGTCCTCCTCCTGTATGGGGAAATGTCCGTGATTTTTAAAGTGGACTTCCACATAGGCATAGTCTGCCCTTTCGGAGTTCTTTGAGTATATTAGGTAGGTCAGGTTTTTTGCCCTAAGAGCCCTGGCTGTGGCTATTCCCAAAGCAAAGGAAAGGGCATCTCCTATGTTTGACTTCCCCGCACCGTTGGGACCTACGACAGCCACAATACCCTGCCCTATGGGTATCTCTATCCTCTCCTTCCCGTAGGACTTAAAACCCTCCAAGATTATTTTTTCTATCCATGCTTTCACAGGAAAATAGTATAATATACAAGCTAAAGGGCAAAAAATGCGTTTGTGTTTCAGGTTGTACTATACTGAGAAGGTAAAGTATAGTGATAGGAGATAATGGTATCTAACATCATCCTATCCTTCTACTTTGGGAGTCTCTTCCTCTTGGTCTTTGTTGTAGCTCCTCTTCTTCTCAGGGTGAAAGAGAATAAGGATCTTGCAGGGAGGTTTTACGGGAGGATACTGTGGAGGTTCTACGCTCTTGCTTTTCCATCCTTGATAGTTTATCTTATTCTGAGCGATGTTAAGACTTACGGTTTATTACTCCTTATGGGGCTTTTAACTAACGTCAGCATATCCCACTGGCTAAAGACCTATAAAAGAGAGATAGGTAACATAGACCTTCTGGAACCTTACGATAGAAGAAGGGTCATATTTAGAAGGGTGTCCAAGCTTTCAACCTTGGTCCTCTTCCTTAACTTACTGCTATCCTTTTACATTCTTATAAAAATAAAAGGAGGTTAAACTTGCAGGAGTACAGAGTAAACAGACAGATAAGGGCAAAGGAGGTGAGGCTCATAGACGAAAAGGGTAAACAGATAGGCATAGTTCCCCTACAGGAGGCCCTTAGGATTGCGAGCGAAAAAGGTCTTGACCTGGTGGAAATTGCACCTCAGGCGAACCCTCCAGTATGTAAGATATTGGACTACGGAAAGTTCCTGTACGAGCTAAAGAAGAAGGAGAAGGAGGCAAAAAAGAAGCAGAAAGAGCATGCTATGGAGGTCAAGGATGTTATGCTTTCTCTTAGAATAGATGAGCACGACTTGAACGTTAAGCTAAAGCATATGAGGGACTTTTTAATGGATGGTGATAAGGTAAGAGTAAGGATAAGGTTTAGGGGTAGAGAAAACTTACATCCCGAATTGGGAGATAAACTCGCAAGCAGAATAATAGAAAGCCTCTCTGATGTGGGACAGTTAGAGTCGCCTACAAAGAAAGAGGGGAATTTTCTTGTTTTTTCACTTATACCTAAGAAGAAATAAATTTATTAAAGGGTGAAGAAGGAAAAAACCGTATTCGTATGTCAGGAGTGTGGCTACTCAAGTCCCAAATGGTTAGGTAAGTGTCCATCCTGTGGAAGCTGGAACTCCCTAGTGGAGGAGAGGGAAATTCAAGAGAGAGTCAGAGTAAGTCGTAAGATAGTTCCAAAGCCCATAGGGGATTACATAGGGGAAAGTTATGAAAGGCTAAAAACTGGTTTTTTAAATCTAGACCAGTCGCTAGATGGGGGGCTTGTGCCCGGTCAAGTGCTTTTGCTTGCCGGTGAGCCTGGAATCGGTAAGTCAACCTTACTACTTCAAGTATGCAACTTCTTTTCAAAGCTTTACGGAAAAACCTTCTACATATCCGGTGAGGAGTCGCCCACTCAAATTTCCATGAGAGCCAAAAGACTTGGTGTAGATTCGGAGAATCTTTTTGTTTATCCTGAAACCAACTTGGAGGAGATAGTGTACCTCTTGGAAGAAGAAAGGCCATCCCTGCTTGTGGTGGACTCTATACAAACCCTCTTTAGCTCTGCCCTTCAATCCTCTCCTGGTTCCGTTGCACAGGTGAGAGAGTGCGCCTTTAGGCTCAGCGAAATCTGTAAGGAAGGGGACATACCCTTGCTTCTTGTGGGTCAGGTTAACAAAGAGGGTGTAGTCGCTGGACCTAAGGTCTTAGAACACATAGTAGACACGGTGCTTTACTTCGAAGGAGAGAGGTTTAGCTTTTATAGGCTTGTAAAGGTTGTAAAGAACCGTTTTGGTGCTGGTGGTAACGTGGCGGTCTTTAAGATGAGCTCAAGCGGTCTTGAGGAAGTGCCAGAACCATCAGCCTTTTTCCTTCAGGAGAGGGTCCACTCTCCTGGTAGTGTGCTCTTTTCCCATACAGAGGGGAGTAAGCCCGTAATCTTGGAGGTTCAAGCTCTTACCATACAAGCCCTTTACACCACACCGCAGAGGAGAACGCAGGGCTTTGACGTAAACCGCCTTGCCCTAATCCTTGCGGTGCTGGAAAAGGAAGGGAAGATTTTTACTAGGGATAAGGATGTTTTTGTGAACATAGTGGGGGGAATAAGGGTGGAAGAGCCTGCAGTTGACCTCGCTGTGGCCATGGCGGTAGCAAGCTCGGTGAAAGATAAGAAGATAGAGGACGTGCTAGT
The DNA here is from genome assembly GCA_003696155.1 of Acidobacteriota bacterium. GTDB lineage: Bacteria > Aquificota > Aquificia > Aquificales > Aquificaceae > Pampinifervens. Next base: position 7,539 of record RFFP01000027.1, on the reverse strand, counting down.
GCTGGGAGAGGTTGGACTGTCTGGTGAGGTAAGGTCTGTCCACTCTGTGGAGGAGAGGCTAAAAGAGGGGCTTAGGTTTGGCTTTAGAAGGGCAATCGTGCCGAAGGGTTGCCATGTGGAGCTCCAAGGTATGGATGTCCTTCCCGTAAAGCACATAAGGGAGGCTATAGATATACTCTTATAATTTTCTACGTGAAGGTTCTCTTGGTGGAGGACGATAGGCTTTTGGGGAGGTCGGTAAAAGAATACCTTGAGAGCGAGGGTTTGGTGGTGGATTGGATATACGACAGCAGGGAATTCTTTGACATACTGGGGGTATCTCTTCACGATGTGATAGTGCTCGACCTTATGATGCCCCATGTATGTGGTGAGGAGCTTCTAAAGGAGCTAAGGAGTAGGGGAGACAGCACCCCCATCTTAATACTTACAGCTAAGGGAAGGCTGGAGGATAAGGAAAGGTGCTTTTCTTTGGGTGCGGACGACTACCTTGTAAAACCCTTCGAACCTAAGGAACTGCTGTTGAGGATAAGGGCTCTGCATAGGAGAGTGGTGAGGGAGCAAAGGGTTAGGGTGGGTAGTGTGGAGGTTGACCTCAGCAAGGAAAAGGTGTGGGTGGATGGAAGGGAGGTAAGGCTTAGCAGGAAGGAGTGGCTCCTGCTCAAGTATCTCATAGAAAACAGGGGTAGGTTTGTATCTTCTGAGGAGCTCCTAAACTACGTTTGGGGGGATGAGCCCGTGGGTGACGATGTGGTAAGGGCTCATATAAAAAACCTAAGAAGGGTACTTCCTTACGAGTTTATACAATCGCAGAAGGGGAGGGGATATAGGATTGAAGCTTGAAAAGGTTAAACTTTACCTATCCCTTGCTCTCCTTCTAGCAGCAGGTTTTAGTTTTATAAACCTTACCGTTTTTCTTGAGCTAAAGGGTATGATGGAGGAGAATACCCACAGAACCGCGTACCAACATTTCCAGATGCACCTGCTAAACCCAGAGCACAGAGGTGATGGCAGGTTTATCATAACAGAGCAAGCACCAAATAATTATCTGGTATATACCTTTATGGACCCAGCTAATCCCTTTAGGATTGTAAGGGTGGCGGTAAAGGAGGAAGTTCTTAATTCGGAGATAAATATCTTTATGAAGAGGCTCCTGGCAGGAGAGTTTTTTGTTGTGCTTACACTAATTCTTCTTTATCAGGCGGTTGTTGAGATGTATCTAAAAAAACTCAGAGAGAAGGAGGATTGGATAAGGACGCTCATGCTTTCCCTTACCCATAGATTGGGCAACTTTCTGGCAGTACAAAAGGTAAACCTTGCACTGCTAAAGAAAGGGGTGGGAGAAAATCCAAGCCTCCAGAGAATGGAGAAAAGCCTAAAGAGGGCCCATATGGACTTTGGCATATTCCTAAACGTGGTAAAAGAGGATAGGGGAGCGGAAAGGGAGACCCTGAGTGTGGACGGCATGCTAAAGGATATACTTGAGTACTTTGAAGATGAACTTCAAGGTAAAAGGCTATTTTTGAGGCTTAAAGAGCTCCATACTAGCATGGATAAAAACGACCTACAGGATGTGCTCTACAACCTCGTGGGCAATGCAATAAAGCACTCCATGAGTAAAGTTCATATAAAACTGTGTGCTAAGCGTGGGCTTTTGGTGATAAAGAACGACTTGGGTCTGCCCAAAGGTGAAAGCATGGGTTTAGGTGTGGAGCTTGTAAGAAGGATTCTTCGTAGGTATGGACATGAGATGAGGGTAAGCCTAAGGAAGAATTACACCGTCTTTTTAAAGTTCAAAGGCTAGGGCTCGGCTGTACCCTTATCTGCTGTCCTGTCTTGAGGTCCTTGATGGTGTAAAAGTTTCCAAGCTTTTCCTCTTCACCTACTATTATGGCGTAGTCCGCCTTTAGCCTGTTGGCAAGCTCCAGCTGTTTTTTAAGACCTCCCTTTCTGTAAGAGACCTCAACCCTCCTACCCTCAGACCTTAAAGTTTTGGCAAGGGTGAGGGCATAATCCAAAACTTCGCCAAAGGGGATAAGAAAGTATAGAGGGTCTTCCTTGGGCTCTGACCTTAGCAGCATAGACAACCTCTCTATACCAACCGCAAAGCCCACCGCCGGTGTGGGTGGACCTCCCATCTCCTCTACGAGGTAATCGTACCTACCACCCGCTATGACCGTTATCCCAAGCTCATTAGAGACCGCCTCAAAAACAGTCTTTGTATAGTAATCAAGGCCTCTCACAAGGTTAGGATTCTCCCTGTAAGGAATAGAAAGGTTTGTTAGATGCTCTTTGAGCTTTGAGTAGTGTTCTCTGCACTCATGGCAGAGAAAGTCCAACATCTTAGGAGCTTCCTTTACAGCTTCTTTGCATGTGGGTACCTTACAGTCTAAGACCCTTAGGGGATTTTTATCCCTCCTGTCTATGCATACATCGCATAGATGTCCCTCCACGCCGCTCAGGTACTCTATCAAGGCATCCCTGTGAGCAGGTCTACAAACCTTACAGCCTATGGAGTTTACTTCTATGGTTACATCTATACCCATCTCTAAAAGTATCTCGTGCACCAGGTTTATAAGCTCTGCATCTGCCAGTGGGTCCATAGTTCCAAAGACTTCAGCACCAATCTGATGGAACTGTCTATACCTGCCCGCCTGAGGCCTCTCGTACCTGAACATGGGACCCTCATAAAAGAGCTTCACATAGGGCTTAAGAGCGTATAGACGGTTTTGCACATAAGCCCTCACAGCACCGGCTGTGCCTTCTGGTCTTAGCGCTAGCCTTCTGCCCTTCCTGTCTTCAAAGCTAAACATCTCCTTTTGAACTATATCCGTAGCCTCCCCTATGCTTCTTTGAAACACCTCTAAGTATTCAACCACCGGTAGGACTATCTCCTCAAAGTTGTAAACCCTTAGCTTTTCCCTTATAAGCTCGGAGACATAGCGGAACCTCTTTGCCTCCTCTCCAAGCAGGTCATGAAAGCCCCTTACGCTTTGAAACTCTTCCATGGGAATAAATTATATGTTCTTTATATACCCCTTGACAAATGAAAAAAGTTTGCATATAATATAAATAACTAAAACCTTATAGGAGGTGTAACCATGAGCAAGAGCCTGCAAGGAACAAAGACACTTGAGAACCTCAAGCATGCCTTTGCTGGCGAGTCCCAGGCAAACAGAAGGTACCTTTATTTTGCCAGGAAGGCGGACATTGAAGGTTATCCAGACCTGGCAAACGTCTTCAGAGAGACCGCAGAAGGTGAAACGGGACACGCCTTTGGACACATTGAGTTCATGGAAAAGTACGGCGGTGGGGACCCAGCCACCGATATGCCCATAGGCACAATGGAACAAAACCTCCAAGCTGCTATAGCTGGTGAGACCTACGAGTACACGGAGATGTACCCAGGTTTTGCAAGGGTGGCAAGGGAAGAGGGTTTTGAGGACATAGCAGAGTGGTTTGAAACCCTCGCCAGGGCAGAAAAGTCCCACGCAGGCAGGTTCCAAAAAGCCCTAGAATCTCTAAAGGGTTAAAATCACCTATACTAAAGGGGGTTCTTGCCCCCTCTAAAAAATATTTAGGGGGTAAACAATGTCCGAATTGGCTTTAGGTGGTGTAAAGGATTTTGAGTTTAACATAAAGGACCCAAAGTTCCTAGATGAAGGAGCTCTGTGGGAAGAGGCTAAGAGGGTATATTCCAAGTGTAAGGACTGTAGGATGTGCGTAACCTATTGCCCATCCTTCCCCGCAATCTTTGATGCGGTGGATAGGCACGATGATGACCTTGAAAAGCTCAGCAAGGAGGAGCTTGCCCTTCCCTTAGAGCTCTGCTTTCACTGTAAGCAATGCTATTTTAAATGTCCCTATACACCACCTCACGAATGGAAGATTGATTTCCCCCATCTTTCCCTTAGGTATAAGGTGTGGAAGTTTAAAAACAAGGGTGCGAAGCTAACGGAAAAGCTAATGCTCAATACTGACTTGGTGGGTAAGCTTTCCCTTCCCTTCTCACCCATTGTAAACAAACTAAACAGCACACCCACTTTTAGGGTAATTATGGAAAACTTTTTAGGTATAGACCACAGAACTAAACTACCGCCCATAAACCCAGAGAGCTTTGTAAGCTGGTTTAGAAAAAACAGAAAGCCCGTAAAAGGGGAAAACGGTAAGGTTGCCCTATTTTATACCTGCCTCCTTAACTACAACTACCTGGATAGAGGTAAGGCTCTTGTGAGGGTCTTTGAGAAAAACGACATATACATAGAGCTCCCACAGCAGCAATGCTGCGGCATACCTTTCTTTGATATAGGGGATATAGACTCAGCCACAGAAAGAGCCCGCTACAATGTTAGCAGGCTAAAGCCCTATGTGGATGCAGGCTTTGATATAGTTGTGCCAGTTCCAACCTGTGCTCTTCAGATAAAGTATGAGTACCCTCTCCTCCTTCCCGATGACCAAGATGTCAAGGCGGTTTCTGAAAGGGTTTACGATGTGCACGAGTACCTTTTTAAACTCCATCAAGAAAAGAGGTTTAACAAGGATTTTAAGGTCTCTATGGGTAACATAGCTTACCATATACCTTGTCACCTTAAGTCTTTGAACATAGGCTACAGAGCTGTAGCTCTTATGAGGCTTATCCCAAACACCAAAGTACAGCTTATAGAGAGATGCTCGGGGCATGACGGGACCTTTGGTGTGAAAAAGTCTACCTTTGATATGTCCATAAAAGTTGGCTCAAAGCTCTTTGAAGACATGAAAAATTCTGGAGCGGACCTTTACGTATCCGACTGCCCTCTTTCTGGTAATCACATAGAACTTAACACGGGCAAAAGGGTCCTACATCCTATAGAGGTATTGTATCAAGCTTATGGAGAGGATTGAACTACTGACAACTTAAGTAAAGCTTCCAATCTGCCCTGCGGAGTTGAAAAATTTATTAACTTATTTACTATGCTCTATTTTCCCCTAGGTGTGGCTGGGCACGTGGACCATGGGAAGACTACCTTGGTTAAAGCCTTAACCTCCATAGATACGGACCGTCTGCCGGAGGAGAAAAGGAGAGGTATGAGCATAGATATAGGCTTTGCCTTTCTTGACTTTCCCTCAGAAAACCTAAGGGTTGAGATAATAGACCTTCCTGGGCATGAGAGGTTTATAAAAAATGCCACATGTGGTCTGGCACCCGTTTGGGGGCTTATGCTCGTTGTAGATGCCTGCGAGGGCGTTATGCCACAAACTCTAGAGCACATCAGGATTGCAAGGACCTTCGGTATAAACAGACTTATAACGGTCTTGAGCAAGATAGATAAGGTGGATGAAGAGACCTCTGAGCTGGCAAAGGAAGAAGTAAAGGACCTGCTTTCAAAGGAAGGCTTAATATACTCCGGAATATACAAGGTTTCAGCCAATACAGGCACGGGCATAGAGGATTTAAAGAAGGGTATACTTACCTACGCCAAGGAAAACCTTAAAGACAAAAGGAAAGACTTTTTTCTGTTTTTCGTAGATTCCGCCTTTGTGGTTAAGGGTTATGGAACAGTTGTAAGGGGTAGCTGTGTTTCGGGAGAGGTTTTAGAGGGTGAAGCCCTGGTCCTAGAGCCCTTAGGTGTAAAATGCAAGGTAAGAAAGATGCAAAACCATGGCCTTTTTGTTAAGGAGGGCAGGTCGGGAGAAAGGCTAGCTTTAAACCTTCCAGAGCTTGACCCCAGCTTGGTACAAAGGGGACACTTCCTTATAAAAGAAGGACAGTTTAAAAAGAGTAGCCGAGTAATAGTAAGGTTGGATTCAGAAATGCCAAAGGGCTTGGGATACGCCTTTTTTGGCATGAGAGAGGTAAGCCTAAAGCATAGGAAGCTTATAGAGAATGTCTATCTTCTAAAGCTTTCTGAGGAGGTTGTTACCCTAAGGGGCTATAAAGGCCCCGTGCTCAATTCTTCAGGAGAGTTCTTAGGAGGCTACGAAGTTTTACATCCCTTCCCATCAAGATTGTCCAAGAGGTTTATATTGGACCGCATCCATCTTCTTGTGGACAATCCCGAAGAGTACCTCCTTTTAGAAAGGGGCATAATGGGCCTGAGCCCTAAGGACCTTTCAAGCTTCTACGGAAGACCTTACCCTTCTCTTCCCTCAGGGGCTATCAGTATAGGGAACATGCTATACCACAAAGGAGCATTTTCTTCTCTCAAGGATAGGCTATTGAGGGAGCTCTCTGAGAGCAATGGTCTTGTTAAAGTTTCCCAGCTTACAAGTAAGCTACGAATCAAGGAAGAGGTTTTAGGGTTAATCCTCAAAGAACTAAGGGACTATATAATAGTGGAGGGCTACCTTCTTGACATAAAAAGCTCCAACTTGGAAGAGCTTGATGGTTATAAGAAGCTTATGTCCCTTCTGTCAGAGGGCTTGAAAGAAGAAAGGGAGCTCCTTCCGCTAAAGGAGTACCTACATATTGCCCTAAGAAAGGGTCACGCTTACAGCCTAGGAAGCTATCTTTATGTAAGCAAAGAGCTTTTTGAAGAGTACGTAAATAGGTTGAGAAGTCTAGGTAAGGAGTTTAGCATAGGGCAGGCAAAGGAAGTCCTATCCTTTAGTAGGAAGTACCTTATACCTCTACTTGAGTACATGGACAGTCTGGGCATTACTAAAAGGTTAGGAGATAGGAGGGTCTTTCTCCGATGAACCTCTTTAGACATATACCTTCCGTTTCAGAGCTCCTTGAAAAGTACAGTAAAAAGCATCCGCAGGCTATGGCAAAGAGGGCTATAAGAGAGGTACTTCAAAAGTTAAGGCAGGAGATTAAGGAGGGAAGAAGAAAAGACCTTGGGGACCTCCACAAGCTTATAGAGAGCAGAATAAGGGAGCTCTCCTCTACCAATCTCAAGAGGGTTATAAACGCCACGGGTGTGGTAATAAACACCAATCTGGGAAGGTCGCCCCTTTCGGAGAGGGTTGCCCAATTTATAAAGGAGATAGCAACCAATTACTCAAACCTTGAGTACGACCTCCAAGAGGGCAAAAGGGGCTCAAGGCTTGAGCATGTGAGGGACTATATACTTGAGCTCACGGGGGCAGAGGCGGTCCACCTAGTTAATAACAACGCAGGTGCGGTTTACCTGGTGCTTAACACCCTTGCAAAGGACAGGGATGTTATAGTCTCAAGGGGCGAGCTTGTGGAGATAGGGGGTAGCTTCCGGGTACCGGACATAATGAGGGCTTCTGGCGCAAACCTCATAGAAGTTGGTACGACCAACAGGACAAGGCTATCGGATTACAAAGAAGCCATAACCCAGAACACTGCCCTCATAATGAAGGTCCACAGGAGCAACTTTTACATAGAGGGCTTTGTTCAGGATGTGGGGGTTGAGGAGCTTCTCTCTATTGGGCTTTCTGTCTATTACGACGTGGGTAGCGGTTGCCTTTTGGACCTTAGAAAGTACGGTCTTAATGTGCACGAGCCAACCTTTGGGGAGCTCATAAAGTTGGGGGTGCATATTGTTTCAGGAAGTGGGGACAAGCTTCTCGGTGGACCCCAGGCAGGTATAATCC
>RFFP01000026.1 GCA_003696155.1 Acidobacteriota bacterium | reverse complement strand
GAAGTTGAGAACTCCGTTCATACCAGCCTTCATACCACTTGTTCCGCATGCCTCATAGGGTCTTTTTGGGTTGTTGAGCCAAACATCGCACCCTGCAACCAAAAGCTTTGCTATCTCTATATTGTAATTTTCTATGAATACGGCCCTCAGCTCCTTTGTTCTATCCCTTATATAAGATATCTTCTCATTTATATCCTTTACTATGAGCTTACCTTCCCTATCAGCAGGATGAGCTTTCCCAGCAAAAACAAGCTGAAGCCCTCCAAACCTTTCCCCTATCCTTATAAGCCTGTCCACATCCCTAAGTATTAGGTTGTTTCTTTTGTACTGGGTTATCCTCCTTGCGACGCATACTATAGGAGACTCAACTACAAAGCTTGCGTCGTATTGCTTGTTTACAAGGCTTACTAGCCTTTCCTTTACCTTGTTGTGAGCCCTGAGGAGCTCCATAGAGGGTATATCATAGGCCTGCTTAAGGAGCATGGGGTTGTCATCCCAGCCGGGCATGTATTTATCGAGGAGAGTTTTAATCTCATCGTGTATCCACCTTTTGTGATATACACCGTTGGTTATGTAGTTTACAGACCTGAAGTTGTAGCTTCTCTGGGTTATGAACCTGTGTCTTAGGGATACGGCGTTCACTATGGAGCTGTACTTTGCACTTAGCAGAGAAAGGTCAAGAGTTCCATTTGGAGCCTCCTCTTCCCACCTTATACCGTCGTAAAGTTTTAAAAACCCCCTTACCATGTCAACGGGGAAGGTATCATGACCGACGGGAAGGGAGGTATGTGTGGTGAATACTACCCTTTTCCTCACCTCTTCAACATCCTTATACTCCCTTAAAAGCTCAAAAAGTAAAAAGGCTGAATGGCTTTCGTTTATGTGGTATAGGCTTATATCGTAGCCAAGGGCCTTTAGGGCTCTGTAGCCACCTATGCCGAGCATGATTTCCTGAATTAGCCTTCTCTCTACGTCGCTGTAGTAAAGTTTGTGGAAGGCCTCCCTTACCCTCTGTTCGTTCTCCGGAAGGTCGCCATCCAAAAAGAGTACGCTTATATCCCTTTTGTCCTTTACTGTATATTCCCAGACTTTTATTTTCTGCCTTTTGTCTTCTATGGGAACGTCTATCTCCACGTTTAGTGGCCTCAGTATATCACTGTAAGTCCAAGAGTCTTCCAAATCCACTTGATTACCTCGCCTGTCTATCTTCTGATACACGTATCCTTTCTTATAGAGGAGGGTTACACAGACCGCGGGCACGCCAAGTTCTGCAAAGGTGTATATGGTGTCCCCTATTAGTGTTCCAAGCCCACCGCTGTAAGTAGGTATACCCTTTTCCAGCCCCACCTCCATAACGAAATAAGCTATCATTTGAGAGTATATTTTAAGGCATGAGGCTAATAGAAACGGATATCACCTGTAGGCTTGACAGCCTGCCTTGGACGCCCTTCCATACAAGGTTTGTTCTTGCCTTAGGAATAACCTGGGTGTTGGATGCCTTTGAGGTGGTTATAGTAAGCGCAGTGCTTAAACCGATGACTAAGGACCTTGCCTTTTCTCCAGCCCAGAGCTCCATGATGGTGAGCGGTTTTCTGCTAGGTGCCATATTTGGTTCTTTGGTATTTGGGTACTTAGCGGACAGGTACGGCAGAAAAAGGCTTTTTCTCCTTACCCTGCTCCTTTACTCTGGAGGAACTTTCCTTACTGGCTTTGCCAACAGTTTTGAGACCGCTCTTCTTTTTAGAGTCCTTGCGGGTGCAGGTCTTGGCGGAGAGTTTGCAGCCATCCAGTCTGCCATAGACGAATTTGTGCCTGCAAGGCATAGGGGCAAGGTGGACGGAACCATAACAGCCCTGTGGAATTTAGGAAGCCTTTTGGCATCTTTGAGTGCCCTCTGGCTTTTGAAAGTCATGGAAGAGTCAATAGCGTGGAGAGTTGCCTACCTGTTAGGTGGTCTTATTGCCCTTTTGATAATCTTTGTCAGGCTTTACGTGCCCGAGTCTCCAAGATGGCTTCTCTCAAGGGGAAGGGTAGAGGAGGCTGAAAACATAGTAAAGAGGTTGGAAGAGGAGGCTGGAGGAAGAAGGAGCTATGACAAGTGTAGCGTGCCCGTCTTTGAGGGGAACCTTATAGATGCCTCTAAGATAATACTCGGTAGATATCCCTGGAGGTTCCTATTCAGCGCAAGCATGAGCTTTACCATACTTACTACCTATTACGGGATGATTACCCTTCTGCCTCTCATCCTTTCGGAGGTTTACAACCTAAAGAGTGCAGAAATACCCAAAGTGCTGCTATTTGGTAGCTTAGGAGGTCTTTTGGGGGGGCTCCTGGTGGCCTATCTAGTTGATAGAGTGGGAAGGATACCCTTGGGTCTCATCATAAGTCTAAGCTCAGCCATACTCAGTTTTAGCTTTCTTTTGGGCTACGAGCTCAAGCTTGCCTTTTTCTTGTACTCCATCATTGCCTTCTCCTTTGCCTCTGTGGCTTATGTTATAGCCACCGAGATATACCCCTCTTACATAAGAGCCTATGCCATCGGCCTTCTTTCCATAATAGGTAGGCTTTCGGGAGCCTTTGCTCCTTTAATTCTTGTTGGTCTCTCTCAGATGGGTCTTCTACATGCCCTTTTGGGTCTTTCCCTTTTCTGGCTTGTGGGCTTTTTTGCCTTCGTGCTCTGGAGACTTAGGGGTATGGAAACAAGGGGTAGGCCTCTTGAGGATATTGCATAAAATAGTTGCATGCTCTTTGGTTTCATAGCCCTTTACATGTTCCTTACTCTAGCCATTGGGGTGCTTGCAAGCACCCTTGTTAAAAACTCAAAGGACTACCTCCTTGCGGGTAGGAGCCTACCTCTTTACATGGCTACCTTTGTCTCCTTTGCCACATGGTTTGGTTCGGAGACAGTTCTGGGCGCCTCCTCTGTTATGGCACAGGAGGGGCTCATAGGTGTTGTAGAAGACCCCTTCGGCGCAGCCCTCTGCCTTATACTCATAGGTCTCTTCTTTGCTAAGCCTTTATACAGGATGAACCTTTTGACCATAGGTGACTTTTACCGTTTTGTTTACGGTAGAAGGGTTGAGGTGGTTGCCAGTTTTATGATAGTGGCCTCTTACTTTGGATGGATAGCTGCCCAGATGGTTGCCATAGGCATAGTGCTCCACATAGTTTTAGGTGTTCCACAGGAGTTTGGTGTGCTCCTCGGCTTTAGTGTGGTGCTCTTTTATACCTTCCTTGGTGGTATGTGGGCTGTATCCCTTACCGACTTTGTTCAGACCCTTATGATAATAGTGGGTCTCTTGGCAGTTTTGTACGAGGTTTCTTCGGGCTTTTCCCAGCTTGTGCCCACCCTCATGTCCCAACCCCAGGAGTATTACAGGCTCCTTCCTGAGCCTACTTTAAAGGATATACTGCTCTATATATCTGCGTGGATTACCATAGGTCTTGGCTCCATACCACAGCAGGATGTCTTTCAAAGGGTCATGTCCACAAGGAGTGAAAGGGTGGCGGTGCTCTCCTCCATCCTCGCTGGCCTTATGTATCTCACCGTAGCCCTTATTCCCCTCATGCTTGCAGTCTTTGCCAGGGTAAAGTATCCAGACCTCTTGGAGAAGGACCCACAGCTCCTTCTACCCACCATGGTATTGGAACACGCAAGCCTTCCAGTAAAGGTCCTTTTCCTTGGAGCTCTGCTCTCTGCCATTATGAGCACCGCAAGCGCTGCGGTGTTGGCACCCGCCTCTGTTCTAAGCGAAAACCTTTTTAGACCCCTATGGAGTAGCCTATCAGACAGGGGCTTCCTCTGGCTTACGCGCCTGTGCGTTCTTCTTATATCTCTGATCTCCCTAGGCTTTGCCCTCTCAGGAGAGTCCATATACCACCTTGTGGGGAGCTCCTCAGCCTTAAGCCTTGTATCCCTCTTCGTGCCACTGGTGGCAGGTCTTTACTTTAAGGGCTCAAACCCTCACTCCGCCATAGTTTCCATGGTGCTTGGTTTTTCCAGCTGGGCTGTTCTGGAGTACCTGCTTCACAGCGAGTTTGCACTCCTTGTAGGGCTCTCCTCTAGTTTACTTTCCTATATACTTGTAAGCCTGATATGGAAACTTATTGGCTTAAAAAGCTCATAAGGGTTGGGGGACTTCTTTACATTGAGGGGCTCGTGGATGCTAGAGCTGGCAACCTTTCCTGCCTTTTGGATGACCACATCCTTATAACAAGAAGGGGAAGCCACCTTGGACTGCTGGGTGAATGGGATTTCATAAGGGTTCCCGTGAAGGTCCAAGGTGCACTTACCGAGAGGGCTTCCTCAGAGCTTCCAGTGCACCTTGAGGTTTACGGGCAAACCTCTCACAGGGCGATAGTGCATGCACATCCTATAAGCACGGTTATACTCTCCATGAACTTAGAACGTATAAAGCCAAGGGATGAGGAAGGAAAAGCCTTGCTGGGTGAGGTTTCAGTCTTGCCCCCCTATCCCTCGGGAAGTCCACAGCTTGCTAAGGCAGTTGCCCAAGCCTTAAAGAGCGGTCCCCTTGTGATAGTGAGGGGTCATGGTGTCTTCTCCGCAGACAGAGACCCCTTTTATGCTTACGCTCATATATCGGTTCTTGAACGCTCTTGTAAAATACTACTCCATGGAGGTTTACAGGGGTTGTAAAATACCCAAGGAGCTCTACTACGACATAGAGAATCAGGTTTGGTACAGGCTTGAAGAGGATGGAACGGTGACCGTCGGAGCCACCGATGTGGGGCAAACTAGGGCGGGCAGGATGGTAAACGTGCGTATAAAGGCGGTGGGAAAGCACGTGCCCAAGGGAAAGCCCATAGCAAGCCTAGAGAGCGGTAAATGGACGGGACCCGTGCCAGCAGTGATAGAGGGCGAGGTGGTGGAGAGAAACGAGGCTCTTTTTGACACTCCAGACCTTATAAACGACGAACCTTACGGAAGGGGCTGGATAGCGAAGATAAAACCTAAAGACCTTCAGAAGGATATAAAGGAACTCGTAACTGGGGAGGAGGCTATAAGTAGGATGAGGGAGTATATAGACAGGGAAGGTGTGGAGTGCAGCGGTTCATAAACAGCGAAACCTTTCCCTTAATCTCTCCTCTACGTAGGGATGCACAAGACCCCTAAGGCATCCGCAGTAAGAAGCTATGTCTCTGACTATGGTTGAGCTTATGTGTATACAGTCTTGAGAGGGCATCATAAAAACCGTCTCCACCCCTGCGAGCTTATAGTTGTTTAGAGCTATCTGAAGCTCGTACTCAAAGTCGGTAAAGAGCCTAACACCTCGTACTATAACCTCTATCCCCTCCTCTTTCATAAAGTCTACAAGAAGTCCACCAAAACCCCTTACCTCCACACCCTCCAAACCCTCCACCATTTTGTGGAACATATGCACCCGGTCTTCCATACTGAAAAGTAGGTTCTTTCTGGGGTTTTCTGCAACGGCAACAACCACATGGTCAAAGAGCCTAAGGGCCCTCTTTACTATATCCAGATGCCCTAGATGTGGCGGGTCAAAGGTGCCCGGATAGACCGCTCTCTTCATCCTCTTTCCTCCATATAGATAGGACCGTATCACCGTAAACTTTCCTCTTATCACATGGAAGGTTTAACTTTTTACCGTGTTCAAGCACAAAAATACCACCTCTTTTTAACCTTTTTATACAAAGTTCAATAAGTTTATCATAAAACTCATAAGCATAAGGAGGGTCAGCGAAAATTATGTCAAATTGCTCATCCCATGAAGATAAAAACTTCAGTGCATCAGAAACAAAAACCTTTCCCCCAGTTTTGGCCCTTATACTCTCCGCTAATTTTCTATTCTTTTCCACAAAAACCACATGTGCACCCCTACTTTCTGCTTCCAAACCTATCTGACCCGTTCCAGCGAAGAGGTCTAAAAAGCTGAGCCCTTCAATGTCTCCCAGCATATTAAAGAGGGCTGTCTTTACCAGCTCAGAAGTTGGTCTGAGTTTTTGTTTTTGGCTTGCTTTTTTCACAAAAAGTATTATAATTTAGTTCCTTGTTTTTTAGGAGGTTTGCCATGAAAAGGCAGCTCAAACTTTTGGAAAAACTTGACAAGGAGGAGAGCAAATGGCAAAAACCCTCGGACTGCATATCTTAGCGGACCTTTATGGTGTCCACCCTGACCTCATAGACAGGGTGGAGGACGTACGTCAGCTCCTTGAGAGCGCCGTTAAGGTCGCAGACCTAACCAAGATATCCTCTCACTACTACCAGTTCCAACCCCACGGTGCCACTGGTGTGGTCCTTCTTGCAGAGTCCCACATATCCATCCACACATGGCCAGAGCATGGCCTTGCTACCGTGGATGTTTATACCTGCGGAGACCCAAGCAAAGCCTATAGGGCTATGGACTACATCATCTCTACCCTTGAGCCCACAAGGGTGGACAAGCGAGTGCACGAAAGGGGTTTGGTAGGGCAGTCCGAGGAAGAAAAGCTCCGAAGTATGCTTTTAAGGATATAAAAGTCTTTCTAAAAATTTTTGGAGCAGGTCTTCCTGCTCCTGTCCTTTGTACAAAAGGTCCTCCTTGATACCCTCCTGAATAAGCTCATCCATGTAAGCCTCGGCCCATTCTCTAACCATCTTTCTGTCCACCTCTATGTGAAACTGAAGACCTACCGCCTTGCCATGCACAAAGGCTTGGTTTTCGTACTTCTCTGAGGAGTACGCCCTTACCGCACCAGAAGGCAGGTCAAAGGTGTCGCCGTGCCACTGAAAGACCTTCAGTCTTTCGGGGAAGTCCTGAAAGTAGGGATGCTCTCCAGTTTTGAAGACCTCCATCCAACCTATCTCTTTTCCCCTTTCCCCTCTGTAAACCTTGGCACCTAGCACCTTTGCAAGCATCTGAGAGCCAAGGCATATGCCTATAAGGGGTATGTCCCCCTTGAGTGCATGTTCCATAAGTCTGAACTCGTAGGAGAGAAAGGGATATTCCTTTTCCTCATAAGCTCCCATGTAGCCACCCAAAACCACCAAAAGCTTGTAGTTTTCCAAGGGTTCTTTAAGGGTCTGTCCTTCCGCAGTATCTAGGTAGTCCACCTCAAAGCCCATCTCCTTAAGCACAGGCTCCAAAGCTCCAAGGTGCTCAATCCTTACGTGCCTAATCGCCAAAGCTTTCATAGGAGCTTACTCCTTAAAAGATTTTCCACGTAAGGTTCTAAGCTGTCAAGGGGGATTGTGTCCACCTTCTGGTTTTTTACAAACACGTCCACTGCCAGCTTTACCTCACCGTTCACCCTTATCTTTGTGCCCACAAAGCCCAAATCGCCCGCACCGTGCTGGCCACACCCTTTGGCACATCAAGACCAATGCATCCTTGTATAGGTTTTGATATACTGAAAGCCTTATTTCACCGCTTCCATAGCTTCTTGAGAGCTCGGCCACTTCCCTAAGATCGTCACCTGTAAAAATACCCGCTGGCACTATGAGGCTCACAGCGTAAAGCCCGCTTTTCTGCATTATTATGCCCTCTCTCACCCCACTCTTCCACAAGGTCTTCCCCCTTCCTCCACAGGTTGCTTAAAAGCCTTCTTTCCAATTCTGCCCTAAAGCCTTCCACTCCAAGCTCCTTAACAAGGAAAAAGAGCCTATTCTTGTTTCTATCCTCTCTGTTCCCAAGGTCTGAGTATATTTCAAAAACAGCCTTTGATAACTCCATGGCTTGGTGAAGTCTTATGAACACATCCAAGTCAAGGGCTGGCTGCGGTCCCCCCGAGCCAATTTTCCCACCCGCATAGACGTTAAGACCGTAGAGGTTTTCCTTCCTAGCTAAGGAAAAGCACGGGTCATTGTACCTGCAGTTTATGCTATCCCTCTTTGAGCCAATAAGAGCAAGGTTGAACTTCCTCGGAAGGTCTGCAAACTGCTTTTTACCAAGGAAGAGTTCCGTTATCCTCTTGGATATGGGCACGGTGTCTATAAGGCTGTCTTCTGCAAGTCCAGAGAGGGGTCTCCCGTGATGTTCCTTATAAGGATGCTGTCTTTTTTTGTACTCCTCTATCTTGTTTACCCTCTTGGGTTTTACCTTTACATACTCCTTGAGTATGCTCTCTATAAGAACCGCACAGCTTCCGCAGGATGTGGAGGCTTTTGTTTTCTTCTGTACGTCCTCCAGGCTTTGGGCACCCTCTTTTATAGCCTTGAGTATCTCCCCATAGGAAACCGCGTTACAGTTGCATACTTTATCCTCCTCCCTTAGTTCCTTCCTTTCTTCCCTTATTAAGCCCCTTATCAAAAAGGCTTCATAGCTTATCCCCCTCTGAGACCTCAGAATTTCCAGCAAGTCCTGACTTCCAGAGAGGTTCCCATAGAGTATAAAGCCTGCAAGCCTGCCCTCCCTAACTACTCCTTTCCTGTAATTGATCCCATCCTTGTATAGGAAAACCCTGTCTTCTTCACCTTCCCTTATGTCCCCGGCAGACAGCAGGTTAACGCCCGCCACCTTCAAAAGGGCGTAGCTTAGAGAACCTTCATACTTTTCCACCTTCCCATGTAAGAGGTTCTTAGCACATAGCTTGACCTGCTCCACTATGGGAGCAAAAAGGCCGTAGGTCTTCCCCCTATGCTCTATGCACTCACCCACCGCATAAACATCCGGCGCAGAGGTCTCAAGGTAATCATCCACAAATATCCCCCTGTTTACCTTAAGCCCACTGTTCTGGGCAAGACTTACGTTAGGTCTGACACCAGTGGCAACAACCACAAAGTCCGCTTCAATCTCTTCCCCGTCGCTAAAGCTTAAAACCTTTCTCCTCTGCTCGTCCCTTATCTCCTCCGTCTTCTTATGCAAAAGCACCCTTATGCCAAAAGACTCAATCTTTTTCCTGAGTAGCTCCCTAGCCTCCCAATCAAGCCACTGCTCCATGAGCACATCCAATATATGAACAAGGGAAACCTCTAGACCTATATCCCTTAGGCCCTTAGCACACTCAATACCCAGAAGACCGCCACCTATCACCACAGACCTTCTAGAAACCCTAGCAAGGTCAAGGATTTGGTACACATCCTTTAGGCTTATGAAAGTAAAGACCCTGTCCTGCGGTAAGCCTCTAATCGGTGGCAAAACAGGTATGCTACCCGTTGCAAGCACCAACCTATCGTAAGATAGTAGCTCCACACGGGAGGTTAGGATTTTTCCCGCTCTGGGAAGACCTTTTCCACCTTTACTCCAAGATGAAGCCTTATACCCTCCTCCTCGTAGGCTTGGTAGCTTCTTTCCAGAAAGCACATCTCCTAGATATATCCTGTTGTAAGGAAGCTCTTTCTCCGCACTGAAGAGCTGTGATGGTCTACGGTTATGCTCAGTGCTCCGAGGAGGAGGCACAAAAACTCGGTGAACTCTTCGACCTGAGCGAGGAGGATAAAAACTCCTCACCACAGCACCTTATAGGGAGCCATCTCAACCTTGGCCACCCACAGACCCATTCGTATATCGCTTTTAGGAGATAGTGCTCCTCTACATGCCTACCATAAAGGACGTAGCCCATGAGCTCTTTGGGGACGGCATAATGAGCACCATAGACATGTCCGTAGACCTTCAAAAGGTCAGTGACGAGGCTGGCAACGACAGGATGTTTATAAGCTTTAACGGCAAATGGTTAAGGTACAAAAAATTTTGAAGGAGGTTTAAACATGAGCATGGACAGAAGGAGCTTCATAGGAAAGACCGCCCTTGCGGTGGGAGGACCGCTCACAGGACTCTACGTAAGCAGGGGTCAGAGCAAGATAATGATAGGCTTTATACCGCTGACGGATTGCGGTTCGGTGGTTATGGCTCAAGAGCTTGGCCTTTACAAGAAGTATGGCGTAGATGTGGAAGTTTCAAAGGAGGCAAGTTGGCCCAACGTAAGGGACAAGATTCTAAACGGTGAGTTAAAAGCTGCCACTGCCTCTTTGGTATGCCCTTCTCCGTCTATATGGGTATTGGCGGTCCTGCGGGCAAGGTAATGCCCACAGTCTTGATACTAAACTTCAACGGTCAGGCTATAAACCTTTCAAATGAGGACTTTGGTGACAAGGTGGGCTTTAGGGAGATAGAGAAAGTAAAGGCTGCGGTGGAGGAGGTAGCCAAAAAGGGAAGAACCCCCACCTTCTTACGTCTATTCTTTAGACAGAGAGAAGGGTAAGGCTCTCCTTCAAAAGCTCTTGGGAGGATTTTACCATGGTATTCTATAAGCAGGGAAATCATAACCGTTGCAGTTGGAAGAACAACAGCTAAGAGGCTTTTTGAGCATGGAGTGCTAAAAGTCTACTATCCGGAGAGGGAAAGGCTCCCCCTTGCCATAAGGGAGTTTGAAGAGGCTTTTAAAGATGGGTAAGGTTTATATAGTTGGGGCAGGTCCCGGGGACATAGAGCTTCTTACACTCAAAGCCTACAGACTTATAGGCTCTGCCGATGCCATACTCTACGATAAGCTCATCAACCCGGAAGTATTACTACTTTCTAAGATAGGCTGTGAGCTTGTGTATGTAGGAAGGGAAAAGGGAAAGCACACCTTGGAACAGGATAAGATAAACGAGCTCCTTCTTCACTACGCCATACTAAGGAAGTGGTTGTTAGGTTAAAAGGTGGAGACCCTTTGTCTTCGGCAGAGGTGCGGAAGAGCTCCTCTTTTTAGTTCAGCATGGCATAGAGTGTGAGATAGTCCCTGGGGTTAGCTCTGCCGTAGCGGTTCCAGAGTGTGCGGGCATTCCCCTAACCCTTAGAGGAATCTCCTCCTCTTTTGCGGTCATAACAGGACATGAAGACCCTAAAAAGCTAAGCTCAAGCATAGACTGGGAAAGCCTAAAAGGTATAAACACCCTGTTTTTTTGATAGCAGTTTCAAGAAGAAAGGAGATAGCGCAGAAACTTATCCAGATTGGAAGAAGCCCAGAAGAGCCCGTGGCCTTTATAGAGAAGGGGACAACTGCAGAAGAGAAAGTAGTTATAACAGACCTACTTAGCCTGTCCTTAGACCCACCCAAGGTGGAGCCCCCAGCGGTTATGGTCGTTGGTCATGTAGTAAGGATAAGGGAGCTTTTAAGGGATTTTATCTATCAAAAGGTTGGCAGTTGAGGTTGTTTATGTAAAAGCTCTTTCCGTCGGAACGTGTGCACCTGTAAACTTCATACCTTGGACAGTCCCGAGCCTCCTCTATATAGAGTTTTCCATCCTTTAATCTTATCTCACACCTTCCACACACAGTAGGCCTTATAGCCTTTTCATCAAGGGTAGGGGTGCAAGAAAGCACATCCTCTTTGGTTGACGTTTTTGTATGCACCGAGCATGAAAAAAGAAGAAAGATAATAAAAGACAGAATTATAAGCACTGCTATATTTTATCAAAAGGCCCCCAGCGGGGGCAAGAGCCTCAGAACAGGAAGCCTACCTCTATACCAAACCTTGTCTGGTTCTTTTTGCCGTTTACCGTAAAGGGCTGGTCAGCCTTAACATAGGAGACCTCAGCTCTTGCAAAGAGTGGACCCTTGCTGTAGGAAGGTGTGAAAGTTATAGTCCATCCCTTGTTCCCATCCCCAAGACCTACGAGGTCTGTGCCTCCTGCATCCGTGTTATCCTTGAAATACTCAACCCTTCCGGAGAGCTTGAAAGGTTCAAGGCTGTAAGATAGGTGTAGTGCACCACCGGAGGCCTTTGCCTTTGCTGGAACACCTGCATCTGCATCCTCTGGAGCTTCCACGTACATAAGGTCAGCACCAAGAGCAATGCTGGCAATTGAAAAGGTGGCTATGGCGTTAAACTCCCTCTTATTTGCTGGAACAGCTGTATCGTTAGGCTTAGAGCTTTTACTCGGTATTAGGAAGTTAAGGCTCAAGGAGGCATCTTTTATAGGTGTTAAACCTATGCTTCCCTCTACCGCAGGCTTTGCATCATCGGTGCTGAGAGTGTAAAAGCCATCGTTAACTCCAAGCTTTACAGAGAAGAGGTCTGTGTTGTAGATTGCCCTCACGCCATGGTGCACCACAGGCTGCATGTTCCAGATAAGACCCCTCTGTATGTAGTTGTTCTGGTAGGTAAAGGGCACCTCATAGCCTATGAGGGTTGGAAGCTTACCCGCCTGAAGTGAAAGCCCCTTCATAGGTGCAAGCTCAAGGTAGGCCACAGGAAGTGCGCTAAAGAGGTCAGTGTAGTCTGAAGTCTTTAACAACCCAACACCCACCACAGGAGTTGCATAGGCACCACCTACTATGGTAAAACCGATGGGTTCTGCGCTCTTTGACAGGCTTATTATAGCAGAACCAACATCGTACCTAGTTTTCCTAGTGTCTGAGGTGTTGTTGCTGTGTAGCATGTAGCCCGTGATGGCACCGCTTAAGTTCAGCTTGCCTAAGAGGTCTGTTTTGAGCTCTAGGGCCTGAGATAGACCCGCAAGGGTCAGTGTTAGAGCCATTGCCTTCCTCATGATATACCTCCTTTTATGAGATGTTGTAAGCGTTTTCACCGTGCTGGGACCTGTCAAGACCTACCACCTCTTCATCACCGTTCACCCTCAGACCTACAAGGGCTTTGACCACTATAAGTATGATGAAGGTCATCAATGCGTCGTAAACTATGGTTGTGCCTATTGCAATGAGTTGCACAATCACCTGCCCTGGGTTTCCATAAAGGAGTCCTTTGCCAGCTTCGTTGATGAATGGGTCTGCAAAAATGCCCGTCAGAATAGCTCCCAAGATGCCTGCAATACCATGTATGCCAAACACATCAAGGGCATCGTCATAACCCAGCTTGTGCTTTACCACAGCTACCATAAAGTAAGGGATAACTCCTGCAAACACTCCTATAACTATTGCACCTATAACATTTACAAAGCCTGCAGCTGGTGTTATGGCAACAAGTCCTGCAATAGTACCGGAGGCAAGACCTAAGACGGTGGGCTTTTTGGCATGGAGCCACTCGGTAAACATCCAAGAAAGAGAAGCTACCGCAGTAGCGGTGTTTGTGTTGAGAAAGGCTACCGTAGCAAGGGAGTTGCTTGCTAAAGCTGAGCCTGCGTTAAAGCCAAACCAACCAAACCACAGAAGACCCGCACCAAGCACCACCATTGGCAGGTTGCTGGGAATAAGGGTAGGCTCTTTTCTTCTTCCTAAAAGTAGTGCGCCTACAAGACCTGCAATACCTGCGTTTATATGGACTACCGTTCCACCTGCAAAATCAAGGGCACCAAGCTTTGCCAAAAAGCCACCACCCCAGACCCAGTGAGCTATAGGCACATACACAAGACTGACCCAAAGTATGCTAAAAAGCACCCAAGCGGAAAACTTCATCCTTTCTATGTAAGAGCCATTTATTAGAGCTACGGTTATGGATGCAAAAGTGAGCTGAAAGACCACAAATATAAACTCGGGAATAGTTCCCTGAAGGCTTTTTATATTAACCCCACTTAGGAAAAGCTTTGATGGGCTTCCTATGATGCCCGAGATATCCGTGTTGAAGGCAAGACTATACCCATAGAGAACCCAAAGGACAGAAACCAAAGCGTAGGTCACAAAAGACATACCTATGGTGTTGAGCGTGTCTTTTCTCTTTGCCATTCCTCCGTAAAAGAGGGCAAGACCGGGCAATGTCATTAACATAACCAGGGCTGTGGACATAAGCATCCACGCTGTGTCACCCGTGTCCAGCTTTGGGGTTTGCTCCTGTGCAAAGGCAAAACTTAGAAAAAGTAGTGGTATAATACCTAGTGCGCGACGCATTCTATCTCCTCCTTTGCCCCACCCTTAAGGGCGGGGCGGTTTTTTACTTAGATGTCAAAGTAAAGCTCAAACTCCTTGGGATGGGGTATAAACCTTATTTCATCTATCTCTTTTCGCTTGGACTCTATCCAAACCTGTATGAGCTCCTCGGTAAAGACACCACCTTTTAGAAGGAACTCATAGTCGTTTTCAAGGGCTTTGAGGGCTTCTTCCAAAGACCCAGGAAGCTGAGGGATGTCCTTTAACTCTTCTGGGGGCAAGGAGTATATGTCCTTATCAAAAGGTTCTCCTGGGTGGATGCGGTTTTCTATACCGTCTATGGCTGCCATGAGTATGGCGGCAAAGGCAAGGTATGGGTTGCATGTGGGGTCTGGGAAGCGTATCTCTATCCTCTTTGCCTTTGGAGACTGAGAATACATGGGTATCCTTATGGCCGCGGAGCGGTTCCTTGCGGAGTAGGCAAGCCTTACAGGTGCTTCAAAGCCTGGCACAAGCCTGTGATAAGAGTTCAAGGTGGGGTTGGTAAAGGCGGTAAGAGCGGGTCCGTGTTTTAACACACCACCTATGGCGTAAAGGCATATTTCGGAGACTCCTGCATACTCAGAACCTGCAAAAAGGTTATGTCCATCCTTCCATATGGAGAAGTGGGTGTGCATACCCGAGCCATTGTCGTTAGGAAGCACCTTGGGCATAAAGGTGGCGTATTTGCCATACTTGTTAGCCACCATCTTAACCACATACTTGTAAATAAAGAGCTTGTCCGCTTGATTTACCAAAGAATCGTAGCGTATGTCTATCTCTCCCTGACCTGCGGTGGCGACCTCGTGGTGGTGAAGCTCTACCACTATGCCAAGCTGGGAAAGGATAGAAACCATCTCGTTCCTGAGGTCATGGGTCTTATCAAGGGGTGGCACAGGAAAGTAGCCTCTTTTGTAGGGTATCTTATGGCCTGAGGAGGTTATTTCTCTGTTCCACCAGCCCTCTTCCGAGTCCACCTTCCAAAAAGCGTAGTTGGCTGACACACCAAACTCCACAGAGTCAAAAATGAAAAACTCCGCCTCCGGTCCGTAGTAAGCTGTGTCTCCTATACCTGTTTGTCTTAGGTATTGCTCCGCCTTCTGGGCTATGTAGCGCGTATCTCTACCATAACGCTCTCTGGTTATTGGGTCGTATATGTCGCATATCATCACAAGGGTTTTGGGCTCCATAAAAGGGTCAATAAAAGCAGTGGAAGCGTCAGGAAAGACAAGCATATCCGATTCGTGTATGGACTGCCAACCCCTTATAGAAGAGCCGTCAAAACCTCTGCCGTTCTCAAAGGTGTCCATAGAAAGCTCGTAAGCAGGTATGGTAAGGTGTTGCCACTGACCAAAAAGGTCAGAAAAGCGAAGGTCCACATACTGAACACCTTCCTGCTCAATAAGGTTAAGCACTTCTTCGGGTGAATACTTGGGCATGATTTACCTCCTTTATAAGATTTTTAAATTGCTTGCTCACCTCTTTCACCGGTTCTTATCCTTATGACATCCTCGATGGGTATGATGAATATCTTTCCATCTCCTACCCTGCCCGTCTGGGCTGTCTTCATTATGGTCTGTACCACCTTCTCCACATCCTCATCCCTGACGGTAACCTCGATCTTCACCTTGGGCAGGAAATCAATGACGTACTCGGTGCCACGGTATATCTCCGTGTGACCCTTCTGCTGGCCAAAACCCCGCACTTCGGTAACCGTCATACCCCCTATGCCTATCTCCACAAGGGCATCTTTGACCTCATCCAGCTTAAAAGGTTTGATTATGGCTTCTACCTTTTTCATACTTCAACCTCCTGCATCTTTTATTGCAAGGACGATGCCAAGCAGGACCACATCGCCCAAGCTTAATTTTACTTGTTTTACAGATAAAAGGAAAGAGAAATGCTTGTAAATATGTTAACAAAATTGTGGATTTGTTCACATACAATGCCTAAGCTCCACGGTAGCGTGGGCTATGCTTTCAAAACCCTTTAACACCCTCTCGTAGTGTTCCAAGGGAACGTCCCCTTTGACCTCTATACCCACTATGCAGGCATACCTGTCATTATAGACTCTAAGGAGGTGTATATCGTAGACCTTAGATTTGCCGTCTTTTTCAATAGCCTTTACCACCTCTTCTACAAGCGGGTTTTTCGCCTCTCTGTCTAGGAGCACAGCAGATGTCTCCTTCATAAGACCCAAGGACCAACGGGCTATTAGGAAAAAACCTAGAAAACCGCTTATAGGGTCGAGGTACCAAAGGTTTAAGTACTTACCACCAAGGAGGGCACCTATGGCCAAAACTGAGGTAAGAGCGTCGGATAGAACGTGCGCATAGGCGCTCCTCAGGTTGTGGTCATGCTCCTCACCATGCAAAAGGTAGGCGCTTATCAGGTTGACAAAAAGTCCAAAGATGGCTACATATATAGCCTCTTCATACTTTGTCTCTCCAACTTTTATGAGCTTTAGCACCGCCTCCTGAAGAACTAAAAAGGACAGGAAAAACAGTAAAACCGCACTGGTATAAGCTCCAAGGACTTCTACCTTCCATGTGCCAAAGGTAAAGCTCCCCTCCTTGGACCACCTTCTGGCAAGGTAGTAGGCTAAAAGCGTTATACCAAAGGCAAGGGCATGGGTTCCCATATGAATGCCATCGGAAAGAAGGGCTACCGAGTTGAAAAGGTATCCACCGGCAACCTCACCCACCATGGTTATAAGCGTTAAAAGGAGGACAATGAGGACCCTTTTCTCGCCCTCCCTCCTCTCCGTGTAGAAAGCATGCTCGTGCTTACAAACCATGTTTATAAATTAATTACCTCATATAGTACAGGCTATGACCCTTTTCAGCCTAAGGAGTCGTCTATCCACTTGAGGTAATCCTTGTTACCGGCCACTATGGGAAGGGCTATTATCTCCGGCACTGTATAGGGATGGACGGACTTTACACCTTTTAAAAGCTCTGCAAACTTAAGGGCGGAAGTTTTAACTACAAGAAGGGACTCCTTGTCCCTTTCTATGTTTCCCTTCCACCAATATATGGAGTTTACATCCTGCACCACGTTCACACAGGCACCCAGCCTGTTTTCTATTATGTAGCTTGCTAGCTCTTGAGCCCTGTCCACGGGCACCGTTATAAGGACCACATAGTAGCCAAACATAAAAAAAATTTTAATCAAGCTTTCCAAGGTATGCCAATAGGGCTGTAATGGTTGCAGGCGTTATGCCGTCTATCCTGCTTGCCTGCCCCACGGTCAAAGGCCTGAACCTTTTTAGCTTCTCCCTTGCCTCGTTGGTTAGGCCGGGGACCTTATCGTAGTTCATATCCTCTGGAAGGCTTATGTTTTCAAGTTTTTTCAGCCTTTCGTTTAGCTTATCTTCTCTCTCTACGTAGGGCTCATACTTTAGCTGAATTTCTACCTCTTCTCTCACGTAGGGATGCTCTGGAATGTCAAAACCGAGGCTTTTGAGACTGTCCAATGTGTAATCTCCTGTGAGCAGTTGAGAGGGGACGTAGGGCTTGACGTCAGAGCCCACAGCCACCCATACCCTCTGGGTTTTATAGAAGCTTATCCACTCTTCTATTTCCCTTTGAAGTTCCTTCACAAGTCTGTACTGTTCCTCGCTCAAAAGCCCAAGCTCGTAGCCAAGTCTTGATAGCCTAAGGATGGCGTTGTCCTGCCTCAGCCGGAGTCTGTACTCAGACCTTGAGGTAAATAGCCTATAGGGCTCCATGACACCTTTGGTCACAAGGTCATCCACCATAATACCTATGTAGCTTTCGTCTCTCCTCAGATATATGGGCTCTTTTCCCAAAGCCCTTAGGGCTGCGTTTACGCCTGCCAGTATACCCTGGCCTGCTGCCTCTTCGTAGCCTGTGGTACCATTGAGGTTGCCTGCATGGAAAAGCCCCCTTATCCTCTTGGTCTCGAGGGTTGGGAAGAGCTCGGTAGGTGGCACCATGTCGTACTCTATGGCATAGGCAGGCCTTATGAGCTCAACCCTTTCAAGCCCCGGAAGGCTTCTGTAAAGCTCCCACTGGGCCTCTTCAGGCAGGGAGGTAGAAAGCCCATTGGGATATATCTCTATGGTGTCCCAGCCCTCGGGCTCGAGGAATACAGTATGCCTGTCCTTGTCCGCGAACCTTACCACCTTGTCTTCTATAGAGGGGCAGTACCTTGGACCTATGCCCTTTATGAGACCACCGTAAAGTGCGGTGCGGTGCAGGTTTTTTCTTATTATCTCGTGGGTCTTTGGCGTGGTGTAAGTTATCCAGCATAAGGCCTGCTTTTTACCCTTCTCAAACCAATAGGTGCCGATAGGCTCGGTCCAGAAGGAGAACTTTGGAGGTGGGTCATCACCCGGTGCAGGCTCAAGGAAGGAAAAATCTATGGTCCTTCTGTCAAGCCTTGCGGGTGTACCCGTCTTGAACCTCAAAAGGGGAAAGCCATGCCTTTTGTAGAAGTCCGCAAGCCCCGTAGAAGGTGGCTCCCAAGCCCTGCCAGCGGGAAAGGTCTTGTCTCCTATGTAGATGGTGCCGTTAAGAAAGGTTCCAGTGGCCACAACCACCGCCCTAACCCTGTACTCCAGCCCAAGCTTGGTTTTTAGTCCGACCACCCTAGAGTCCTCTAACAGTATGTCCACAACCTCGTCCTGCTTTATGTGAAGGTTTTCCTGATTTTCACAGACCTTCTTCATATACTCCCTGTAGAGCTTTTTGTCCGCCTGAGCCCTTGGGGACCAGACTGCCTTGCCCTTGCGTGTGTTTAGCATCTTAAACTGTATGCCTGTGTGGTCTATAGCCCTTCCCATCTCACCACCTAGGGCATCTATCTCCCTAACCACTATACCCTTTGCAATCCCACCTATGGCAGGGTTGCAAGACATCTGGCCTATGGTGTCTGCGTTTAGGACGAACATAACGGTCTTAGCCCCCATCCTCGCACTGGCAAGGGCAGCCTCTACGCCCGCATGACCGCCACCTATAACAGCCACATCAAAGCTGTCCACAAGCATAAGGGAATAATATAATCCGTATCTTGTAGCGTATTGAAGTGGCTTGGTTTAACATATGACCACGATGCTAAAAACTCATCTCCATAGGATTCTTGAAGGTTACGGCTCTACTTCCTTCTTAGTCTATCATAGTTTTTCCTTTGCAATTTTGCTACTTTCTGTGATCCTAGGGCTGTATGATGAGTCAAAGGGCTTTCATTCGGAGATTCATCCCCTTGTTCTGAGCGTAGAGCTATTCGTATCCGCCATAATACTCTTTGAATACCTAGGTAGGCTGTACTTGGCCAAGGATAAACTTAAATACCTTATCCATCCCCTTTCCATACTGGACCTAATAGCCTTAGTGCCCTTTTTCCAGCCATTCAGGCTTATAAGGTTTGCCGTCCTTCTTGCCAGGTTTATACGTATAACTTACAGATACCGCTACATATTTCAGAGCCTCATCTACGTATTTACTTCTGTCCTTTCCGAGCTAGCGTTTGCTGGGTCTTTGGTTCTTTTTCTCTTTTTCTTGGGTGTAACTATAATTTACTCAATAGAAAAGGGGGCAGGAAACCCCAGTATCAATAACCCCTTTGATGCGGTCTACATGGTTATCATTACGATGACCACTGTGGGTTATGGTGATATAACACCCATAACTTGGCAAGGTAGGTTTGTAGCTCTGGTGTTAGCTGTTGGAGGTCTTATAAGCTTTTCCGCCCTTGTGGCAACGCTAAGTGCTGGTATATTTAGGTATATGAACATGGTAGCTTCTGGCACGCTGAGTTATAGGGACATGAAGGACCATATAGTTATATGTGGATGGAATGAAACTGCATCAGTTGTCATAGAGAGACTAAAACCACTTGGCAAAAGTATGGTACTTGTAACAACACAAGAAATACCAGAGCGAAGAGATTTACATTACAAGAGGGGAGATTTTGGAAGCGAAGAGGTACTTTTGGATGCAGGGGTAGAAAGGGCAAGCATGGTTATTATCCTTGCAGAAAAGCTTTCCGGGTTCAGCGATGACTCTGTGGATGCTAGAACCATACTTTCCGCCATGCAGGTGAGGGACTTGAACCATACCGCAACTATTATAGTTGAATTACTCTTGAGAGAAAATGCCAAGCTGATAAGGAGAAAGGGGATTGCAGACTACATAATAGTGGGTGGTGAGTTCTTGGGTGTTCTTATATCAAAGTTTGCACAGAACGAACTTTTTGGCAATCTTTTTGAGTACCTCGTTGAAAAAACCCATATGGAAGTACTTCCTTCAAAGGGAGGTTTAACAGTGGAAGAGGTTATGAAGGAGTTAGATGGAGCGGGCTATAAACTTAATAGGAATACTGAAAGATGGAAAAGCTGAGTATTTTCCAAAGCTTTCCTACACATTGGAATCGGGGGATAAACTTCTCGTTATAAGGGAAGAGCGTTCCTGATCACGCCTACGTTGTCTGTAGCCACACCGTCCACGCCCCTTTGAAAGAGCTCTAAGGCTTTTTGAAGCTCGTTTACCGTCCAGGCTACCACGTAGAGCTTAAGCCTGTGAGCTAAGTCTATTGCCTTCTGAGTTGCCAACGGATACTTGGGAAGAACTATGTTACAGCCGGCCTTTTTGGCCTGGGGTATCATCCCGGGAGGCTTGGAATACACAAGACCTGTGGTAACTTTTCCTCTTGCAGGCTCCAGGGCTTCAAGGTGAAAGCTTATGATAGCTATCCAATGGGTAGAGTTAAGGTCCTCTAGAAGCTCCATAACAAGGGGAGTATCCTCGGGGTGCTTTACCTCTATAAATAGCCCAACCTTTCCATCTAAAAGTTCTAGAACCTCCTCAAGTCTTGCAAGGTTGTAGCCATCCTTTTTAATCCTGTTTAGCTCTTGCCATGTGTGCTCTCTTATATTTATGTCAACACCGAAAGCCCTCTTTAAGTTCTCATCGTGGCTGAGAACCAGAACCTTATCGGCTGTCCTTTGAATGTCCACCTCCACTATGTTTGCACCCTCCTGTACTGCCCTCTTGACAGAGGCAAGGGTATTTTCAAGCTCCAAAGCTGGATATCCCCTATGCCCTACTATAGCCTTTCTAGATAGCAATTCAAGTATGTGCATGCATAAAATTAAAACATGGACCTAAAAAGACTAGAAAATATTCAAAAAATTTGCGCAGAAAGGGTTGTGCAGAGAGATGACTTTGAGAGGGTGGAGCTCATAGGTGGTATGGACCTGACCTTTGAAAACCTTCACAAAAACCCAACTAAGGCTTGGGCCTCCCTTGTAGTCATAAGGCTTGAAGACCTAAAGGTAGTCTATCAGAAGGTTGTAGAGGGCACAGTGGACTTTCCATATATTCCAACCTTTCTAGCCTTTAGAGAACTACCGCTTATGCTAAAGCTCCACGAGGAAGCGGAGCTAAAACCAGACCTCTACTTTATAGATGGTCAAGGTGTTGCCCATCCAAGGGGTTGCGGTATTGCCAGCCACTTTGGAGTGGAAACAAACAGCGTAAGCGTAGGCGTGGCAAAGACCAAGCTTTTTGGCTATTATAAAGACCTTGGGGAAAAGAGAGGAAGCTTTGCCTACCTCAGATATAAGGGCAGTATAGTAGGCTGTGCACTAATGACTAGAGACCACTCGGAACCCATCTTCGTGTCCGTCGGCCATCGTATAAGCCTAAAGACTGCCATAGAGCTGGTTTTAAAAACCTCCATATACCGTGTGCCAGAGCCTACTAGACTAGCGCATAACCTTCTGCAAAGTGTGAGGAGAAGAAAGATGCTTGATAATCCTCCTATTGATTTCTAAACTTTTAGCTACTGTTTTTCCTATTCCTTCTCCTAAGCGTTCTATCTTACGCACAGAAGGACAAAGGAAGGTCCTTAGATGTGCTATGTACGGCAAATAGTCACCCAATGTTAAAATACTCTCATGTACTTCCAAGACATCATACTGAATCTGCACCGCTTTTGGGCAGATAGGGGCTGTGCCCTTTGGCAACCCTACGACATAGAGACGGGCGCGGGCACTATGAACCCCGCTACCTTCTTAAAGGTCCTTGGCAAAAAGCCCTGGAACGTAGCTTATGTAGAACCATCCAGAAGACCTAAAGATGGACGTTATGGAGAGAATCCCAACAGGCTACAGCACTACTTTCAGTTTCAGGTTATACTGAAGCCTGCACCCGGAAACCCCCAAGAACTATACCTTGATAGCCTCAGGGCTTTGGGCATAAAGCCAGAGGAGCACGACATTAGGTTTGTGGAGGATGACTGGGAGTCTCCCACCTTGGGCGCTTGGGGGCTTGGATGGGAGGTGTGGCTTGATGGCATGGAGATAACCCAGTTCACCTACTTTCAGCAGGCCGGTGGGCTTGACCTTGAGGAGATATCGGTTGAGATAACCTACGGTCTTGAGAGAATCGCCATGTACCTGCAAGATGTGGACAGCGTCTTTGATATAAGGTGGAACGAATGGCTAACCTACGGCGATGTTTTCAAAAAGGCAGAGTATGAGTGGAGCGTTTACAACTTTGAGAAGTCTGAACCTCAAACCCTCTTTGAGCTTTATGAAATATACGAGAAAGAGACCAAAAGGCTCATTCAAGAAGCTTTGGTCCTTCCAGCTTATGACCACCTTCTTAAATGCTCCCATACTTTTAACCTATTAGATGCAAGGGGAGTGCTTTCTGTTCAGGAGAGGGCACGCTATATAAGGAGGATGAACAACTTAGCAAGGGGCATAGCCAAGCTCTACTTGGAGACCTACGGATGAAGGTAGTCCCCTGCGGTGGGGCTAAGGGGGTAACGGGTAGCTGTTTCCTTTTGGAAACGGATGAGCTCCGCATACTCATAGACTGTGGCCTTTTCCAAGGTGCGGACGAGCTCAAAAACTACCAACCCTTTCCCTTTGACCCAAAGAGCATAGACTACCTAATCCTTACCCACGCCCATGTGGATCACTGTGGAAGGATACCCTTGCTGGTTAGGGAGGGCTTTAGGGGTAAGATAATAAGCACAAGACCTACGGAAAAGCTTTCCCGCCTTATGCTCCTTGACGCCAGCAAGGTTATGTATGAAAACTACAAAACAGCCCTTAAAAAGCTTCAGAGGACGGGCAAAGCCCCCACACCACCCCTTTACGAAGAGTACGACGTGCTGGAAGCCATGGAGCTTTTTACCATCAGACTCCCTTATAACGAGGAGTTTAAGCTTTCAAGGAGGGTCAGCCTTCTTCTAAAGGATGCAGGGCACATACTTGGTTCATCTTATGTCTATCTAAAGGTTTACGAGGGGAGTAAGCTAAAGCGGATTCTTTTCTCCGGAGACCTTGGGAACAAGAACAAACCCATAGTAAAGGACCCAGAGCCTCCAGAGCCTGCGGACTACGTTTTCATAGAAAGCACTTACGGAGACAGAAGACACAAAAGCTTTGAAGAGTCAAAGGAGGAGCTCCTCCAGGCTATAAACTATGCTCTCAGCAGGGATGGAAACGTAATAATACCATCCTACGCCCTTGAGAGAGCCCAGGAGATACTTTACGTCCTTAGAGAGTTCTACGAACAGGGTAGGCTTCCACGCTGCAGTATATACTTGGATAGCCCCTTAGCCATAGCCATAACCAAGCTCTTTACCTCGCACCCCGAGTTCTACGACAGGGAAGCTTACAAGGTTTTCCTTGAGAAGAACCCCTTTGAGCTACCGAACCTCTACTACACCAAAGAGGTGGAGGAGTCAAAAGCCATAAACTCCGTAAGCTCAGGTGCCATAATCATAGCTGGCTCTGGTATGCTTGACGGTGGCAGGGTACTCCATCATCTCAAGTATAACCTCTGGAGAGAAGAATGCAGTCTTGTTTTTGTTGGCTATCAGCCAAGGGGCACTCTTGGCAGGAAGATAATAGACGGCGAGGAAAAGGTTAGGATATTCGGCGAGGAAGTGGCAGTTAGGGCTAAGGTCTACACCATAAACGGTTTCTCCTCACACGCAGACCAGGAGGGTCTGATCGATTGGCTATCCCACACGGGAAACCCTAAAAGGGTCTTTTTGGTGCACGGCGAGGAGGAAAAGATGAAGACTTTTAGCAGAGCTATAGAGGAAAGGCTAGGCTTTAGGTGCAGTATTCCCGAGCCCTTCAGCCAGATAGACCTTTAGTCAAGCACGTTAACGCTTATTATGGCCTTGTGTATATTCCTTATCCTGTCCCTCTCCACAAGGTTCTTATGTATAGACCTGATGTGCCATCTTGTGCCGTCCTCTGTGTTTAAAGAATTTACGGCGTGGTAAAGTACTATATCTCCCTTTTCCATACCGCCGTATAGGATGACATGACCTTTCATAAAAAGTAAGGTCCTAAAAGGTGGGAGTGTTCTTAGGGTTTCCTTAAACTCTTCGTAGCTTTTAAAGCCTTTGGAGACCACCCTACCTATTAGAGCCTGCTGGGCTGAATTCCTGGGAAGCTCAAGACCAAAGAGGCTATAGAGGTTCTGCACCAACGAAGAGCAGTCCCACCTTCCCTCTTTGCCTCCCCAATCGTAAGGTGTGCCCAATAGACCTTCCAAAATCTCTTTGGCCAGCTCAGGGCTAAAGTTTGTATATCCCTCTTGGAACTCCCGTCCCTTTTCCACCCACACCTTCTTTTTGCCTGGTAGCATAACTAAATACCTGTTTCCTTCCCTTCGGTAATAAGGCACCCTTGCACCCAATCCAAACTCTATACCACCTAAGCTTACCTTTGAAACCCTAACCATCAAAAAGGGCATACTTTTCACCTTACGCAGGTCATCCCTGCTTGCAGGAACAATGAGGCTACTTTTAACCCATCCCCTCATAAAGGGAGCGTGTACATATAGCCACTCACCGCTCCTTGAGGAGTGTAAAATGGCCAAGGGTGTTAGAGGTTCCAAAAGGGTGTACTGGTTGTAGTCTACTCTTGAGTCTCCCTTGTGCACAGTTTTGTCGCTTGGATACATCCTCATGTTTGTCCTTTTGATGGTAAAGCCAAAGAGCACCCTTCCCTTTTCTCTAATACCCTCAAGGTTTGCCTCTCTTAGAAACTCTTCCATATCCCTTTGGGTAAGCTCGTTGCTATCCACATAAAGCTTACCCTCTGGGAGCCTATCTCTGGTTATCCATTCCCTCACAAGGCTCCCATCTATGTAATCGGGAAATTCCTCTACCCTTTTCATGTACTCCACAAGCTGATAAGACTGGCTATTTATCTCCCTTACGTTTAAGGAAAAGGAAAGAGTAAACATAAAGAGAATAAGAAGCAATATCATACCTGCTTACTAAAACCCTTTCTAAAGGCTTCTTCCATCCAACCAAAACATATGCTGTAGTTTTCCTCAAGCCTCGGCTTTAGGCCTTGGATAAGCTCATACAGCATAATTAGATGTTCCCTATTTTCCATGTCTACATGCTGGGACAGCTCCTCCAGTTTTCTTAGGAGTCCCTCAGCATGAAAAGGGTCGAGAGACAGCCTCTCTATCTCTTTTATGAGATCCTTCAAACTTTCCACACCTTATAATTTTAATACCATGAGAAAAGCAACTTTGGCCTGTTTATTAACCTTATTCCTTTACCTCCCTGCCTATGCCCAACAGGTAAACCCTTACCTTATTCCGGAGAGGGCAAACTCACGCATAAACGCCAGTGTGGAGATAGCCAAATATCTTAAAAACGCAGGCTACAAAAATATGGCGGTGGTCTATATGGAAACCTCGGACCTATGTGCCCTTTTCGCTGCTTCCTTGGTTGCATCCTTAAAAACCTTGGGAGTAGAGGCCTATTATGTAAGGGGTGGAGAAGGCTTAGAGGAGAGATTAAAAAGCCTTCAACCTATGCATGTATACATGGCTTATTTTGGAGAGAGGCCCCATGACGAGGTTCAGAGACATTTTAACGCAGACATAAAGAGGGTCTTAAAATACGATAAAAAGCCTAGCCTTGTATTACAGCCTGCCCTTCTTGGTATGGGTTTTATAAGCGGGCTTGTTGTGGACGATGAGATATCCCAAGCCCTAAACAGACATCCCATGCTCAGCTTTGTCTTTGAAGAGGGCAAACTCAAACCTGCGAGGGTTGAGCTAAGGGACCTTGAGGTAAAGGTAAACGTGGAGGAGGTTAAACCAAAGCCAACACCTAAAAGAGGTAGATGAAGACCTTTCTGGGGCTCCTTTTCCTTGGTTCCTCAGTACTGGCACAGGAAAGGCTCTTCCATCTTATGGGTACTTATGCAGTCCTGGAGCTTCCAAAGGACAAAGAATATGAAGCCTACCGTTATATGAGGAGCCTCGAGGAGAAGCTCTCGGACTATATGGATAGCTCTGAGATTTCTCGGATCAACGCCTTGGCTGGTAAGAGCTGTGCGAAGGTTTCTAAAGAGACCATTGGAGTCATAAAAAAGGCCCTAAAGGTCTCCTCTTTTACCGGCGGTGCTTTTGATATAACTGTGGGAAGCTACACGATAAACTACGGGAGAAAGGGCATCCTATCGGAGGAAGGAGCTAAGGCTCTCATAGACTACAGGAAGGTAAGGGTAGAGAAGGATAGGGTATGTCTAAAGGAGGAGGGTATGGCTTTGGACCTTGGGGGTATAGGCAAGGGCTATGCGGTGCAGAAGGCATACGAACACCTAAGAACTTCATGGGGGTTTATATCCATAGCCGGGGACATAAAGGTTTGGGGACATAGAAGGCTTTTAGGCATATTCAATCCCATTAACAACTCCCTTCTGGCTCAGGGCCACAACTCAAGGGACCTATGCCTCTCTACGGGGGGCAACTACCTTAGAAGGCATATATTAGGCAAGGAGAACAACCTCATTCAGGTTACCGTTGCCCATAAGGATTGTGCCCTCGCAGATGCTATAGAAACAGCCCTTCTTGCCATGGATGATAAGGAGAGAGAGGCCTTTCTTATGAAGAATCCTTCCGTGGGTGTTATGCTACTTTTTAAGGATGGCTCCCTTTATGTAAACAACGCCTTTGTGAGCTATTTTGAGGGCCTACTCTTCTTTTTTCCTAACAAGTGAGGCCACTATAGAGAGGGCTACCGCGCTCCCTATGAGGAGCAGTGAGACCTCTACAGGAATCTTGTATATATCCGCCATGAGCATCTTTACCCCTATAAAGCCGAGTATGAAGGAAAGTCCATAGTGTAAGTAATGAAAGAGGGGCAGTATGCCTGCGGCAGCAAAGTACAGGGACCTGAGCCCAAGTATGGCAAAGATATTTGATGTGTATACCACAAAGGGGTCTTTGGATATGGCAATTATGGCAGGTACTGAGTCTATAGCAAACATTATGTCCGAGCTCTCTATAAAAAGAAGAGACAAGAACATGGGCGTAGCAAAAAGCATCTTACCTTCCCTTATAAAGAATTTGCCATCTACGTAGTTTGGCCTTAGAGGTATGAGCCTCTTGGCAATTCTATAAACTAGTGTATGCTCTGGATGAAACTCCTTCTCCTCTGTGGTCAGCAGTTTTACAGCAGAGATTATGAGTATGATGCCGAATACGTAGGTCATCCAGTGGAAGTGTTTTATGAGCTCAAGCCCGGCAAATATGAAGATAGCCCTGAAGACAATAGCACCAAATACACCCCAAAAAAGTACCTTGTGTCTGTACTCTTCGGGAACCTTAAAGTAAGAAAATATGAGGATAAACACGAAGACGTTGTCAATGCTTAGGGCCTTCTCCAGAAGATAGCCCGTAAGGTACTCGATCGTCCTATCGTAGCCCTTTATGTAGTATACATATCCGCCGAAAGCCAGGCCTACACCAATCCAAAAGGCAGAGAGGAGCAGAGCCTCCTTCAAAGAGACCTTGTGAGGATGCCTATGGAATACAAAGAGGTCTAAAAAGAGTGCAGTTAGCACCGCAAGGGCAAAGACTATCCAACCAAATTCCATAGCTCAATAATTATAGACTCTTTTTTATAAAGTCTATCACCCTAACGGGCAGAGGGTCCTGCTTGTAAAGGTCTGCCAGATACAGGCTAAGCCAGTCACCCAGATAGGTAAGGTATAGGAGCCTTTCAAGAAGGTTTGATCCCTTACCACTGAACACCTCAAGGACAAGCCCAAGATCCTTGAATATCTCCTTTGTTATATCTACCCTTCTTAGGATTCTTGGATGGTCCTCCACATCGCACAGCAGGACAAAACCGCACAGGTTTCTGACCGCAGGGTTGTCAAGACCAACAACCTCGTTGTGATGCATCTCGGGTAGGAAGGCATTATAACAGAGGGTTTTGGAGTTTTCATTTATCTGGGTCTTCCACCGGAAAGCTACGGGCTCAGTAATGGGTGTTCCGTAGACTACGGGCAGGTAGGTAAACAAGGACCTTGAAAGGCTCTGAGCCTGGTCTTTTATCTCCTCCTTGTGGCTTTTAAGGTGCTCCCTTAGCCTGTCCACCTCCTGGTCAAGATCAAAAAGGCACAGAAGGCTTGAGAGCATAAAGCCAAGGGCATACCTTGGTGGGTATCCCTCTGGCAGTTTGAGATGTAAAAGTCCTTCCCTCTGGGCTACCCTTTGGAGCTCTCCCCCCGAGCTTACACAGACAGGTTTTAAGCCCCTTCTTAGCCCATCCTCCAACGTGCTTATTGTCTCTTCCGTGTTTCCGCTGTAGCTCGTACACACAAGAAGCCAACCTTCCCCCACATAGGTTGGTAGGTTATAGCCCCTAATTGAAAGCACAGGCACAGAAGGGTTTAAACTCTCCAGAAAGAGCCTCATAAAGTCACCCACTATGCCCGAGCCACCCATACCGCCGAAGACTATGCCCCTGTAGTTCTCGGGGTTGAATTTAGGACAGCTCAGCATTTGAAACTGTTCGGGCAGTCTTTCTACCATCTCGTAAGGGTTCATTTCTCTTCCCTCCTGTTTTATCTTTTAAAGACCAAAAACCACAGGCTTACCTTCGGCAGCCCTTATGGGCACGCTGTGCCTTAAAAGGTTTATAGAAAACTCCAGATTGTCATAGAGGTTTATGGAGTAGTTGTCCCAAAAGACGCATGTGCCTGCAAGGCAAAAGTAACCACCGCTCGTGGGTGCTATCTGCTCCGCTATAAGAAGGGTATAGTTGCCCATGTTAGACTGAGCTGTATCCTCTGCCCTGACCACCACCTTTATGTCAGGCATCAAGGGTCTTATAGAAGCGCTGCAGGCAAGCATTATCCTGTTTACAGTTACCTCGTTCCTTTCGTTCTTGTTGTATCTTCTAATCTTTGAGGTTACCACGAAGTACTTGTCTCCTTGGTGGTTGTTTACCTCGTCGGTTACTTCGTCGTAGTTTAGCTCCATGCCGAACCTTCTTGCAAGGGTGTTGCACGTGTCCGCTATGTGGTCCTCGTTCTTGTAGTAGCCAAGGAGTATAACCTTTTTGCCCTCCTCCCATACCCACCTCTCCACATCCTGAGCCTCCCTTTCCGTAAAGGGTATTTCGGGATAGTTGAATACAACGGTGTGGTAGTCTTTTAACTTTTCCCACCTATCCACCTCTTCCACTATCAGCCCTCTCCTTTCTGCTTCCCTCTGCAGTATGGAAAAGTAATAGTAGTCTGTTACCGTAAACTCCTGATGGGTTATGCTCCAGCCCACTTTTGTCGCATGCATAAGGCTATTATAACACGGGCTCTAAGAAGGCTGTATGGATGGTCTTTTTGCCAGAGGGGAACTCCACCGTTGCCTTTGAGCCTTCAAGGGTAAGTACCCTACCGATGCCAAAAAGACCGTGCCTGACCCTCTGACCGACCATAAGCTTGTAGGGGCTCTTTAGTTCTGGCAAATAACCTGCCCTTTTCTTGGCGAAAGCAGATAGGTCTAGGTACTGCTTGGGAATGTAGGATAAAAACCTGCTCGGCCTGCCTTTGGACCTTGTGTAGCTTATAAAGAGCCTGTCTCTCGCTCGGGTCACCGCCACGTAAAAGAGCCTTAGCTCCTCCTCCAGCCCTCCCTCTTCCATAACCTTTTCATGGGGCAGTATGCCCTCCTCAAGCCTTGGTAGGAAGACAACGGAAAACTCAAGCCCCTTGCTGGCATGTATGGTCATTATCCTCACCCCTTTCTCCTCCTCTCCTTGGCTTATAAAGGACACATCGCTTAAAACATCCTCCAGAGTATAGCCCTCTTCCCTCTTCTGCTTGAGATACCTAAAAAGTTCCCTTATGTTCTCCTCCCTTTCGTCCGTGTCCTTGTAACTTCCCTTAAGATGGTCCCAAAAGCCTACCCTGTTTAAGAGCTCCTCAAGAGCCTTAGGGTAGTCTTCCGCTTCCCTTTTGAGAAGGCTCATCTCCCTCAAAAAGCTATAGAGGGCTTGAGCCTTGACCTTGGAAAGCTCCTTTAAGGCAAGCTGGGCACCAAGTAGCATATTCCCACCTCCGAGCCTCCGTATAAGCTCTATACTCTTTTCACCAAAGCCAGAGGTGGTTATGTTCAGGGCCCTTATAAAACATCCCTCATCCCTTGGGTTTGCCAAGACTCTTAGAAAGCTCAGGGCGTCCTTTACCTCGGCTCTCTCAAAAAAGCCCACCGAGCCAACCACCTTGTAGGGAATGCCCAAGCTGGAAAAGGACCTTTCTATAGCCTCCGTTATGTAACTTACCCTCACAAGCACAGCCATGTCAGAAAGGTTGTAGATGCTATGGAGCTCTTTGACTTTTTTTGCTATCCAGAGAGCCTCCTCTTCCTCCTTTTCAAACCTTCTGACCTCTGGTTTTTCTTCACCGTCTCTAACGGGTATAAGAGTTGGGATGAGCTCCTTCCATTCTGTGCCAGAGTGGGAAAGTAGGGCGTTGGCTATGTGTATTAAGTAAGGCTTGGAGCGATAGTTTTGCTGAAGCTTTATAACATCTGGGGTGAAGTCTTCCTTAAAGCGCAGGAGGTTATGAGGTCTTGCATACCTCCACTCGTATATGCATTGATTTGGGTCCCCTACCACGCATATGTTCTTTATACCAAGAAGGTAAAGTATCTCATACTGGACCGTATTGGTATCTTGAAATTCATCAACAAGCACGAAATCAAAGAGGTTTCTAATGGGCTCTGGTTCTACCCTCAAAAGCCTGTAAAGGTAAAACATAAGACCGCTGAAGTCCAAAAGGTTTGACTCCTCGAGCATACCAACGTACCTTTGGAAGAGCTCCTCCATCTTGTCATCTTTTGGCTCCTCCAGGTCCTCCATCTTCCTTGATATGTAGCCCTTTAGGAGCTCCTTAGAAACCCCACCTTCTTGAGCTATCTTCTTAACCAGCCTGTTCCTGTCAGCCTCATCTATGAGGGTAAAGCCCGTGCTTAGCCCTGCTCTCCTGCCAAAGGTTCTTAGGAGCCTCAAGGCTACCGAGTGGAAAGTACCGGACCAATCGAGCCTTAGCCCTATAACCTTTTCTACCCTCTCGGTTATCTCCCTTGCTGCCTTGTTGGTAAAGGTGAGGGCAAGTATCCTTGAGGGCTTTATGCCCTTTTCCCTTATTAGAAACTCCACTTTGTGGGATAGGGTCTTTGTCTTTCCCGAGCCTGCGCCGGCTACT
This sequence comes from Acidobacteriota bacterium, assembly GCA_003696155.1. Lineage (GTDB taxonomy): Bacteria > Aquificota > Aquificia > Aquificales > Aquificaceae > Pampinifervens. Next base: position 207 of record RFFP01000026.1, on the reverse strand, counting down.
ACGAGCAGAGGCCTACCAAAGTGCCTTACTGCCTTTTCTTGAGATGGGTTTAAGGGGCTCATTTCCTAAATAATATTAAATAGTCTCGCACGCTGAGTGAGAAATTAAGCACATACCAGAACCTCCCTTTTTCTGAAAAAGCTATACCCCAAAGCATAAGCATACAAGTAAGTTAAAAGCCTAATCCCCTTCCTTCAACCACCACAT
>RFFP01000025.1 GCA_003696155.1 Acidobacteriota bacterium | reverse complement strand
GGGTATGTCTATGTTGTAGTAGTCCTTTTCTAAAATGCCCTTCACAAGAGCTCTGTAAAGCTTTTCCACCCTTCGCTCCTTGAACTGCTCCACAAGAACCCTGTGGGCCTGGTCTGTCTTTGCCACCACCATGAGGCCAGAGGTGTTCTTATCCAACCTGTGGACTATGCCCGGTCTTTGCACTCCACCTATGGAGGAAAGGCTCTTAACGTGGTAGAGGAGAGCATTTACAAGAGTGCCCGAGGTGTATCCAGGAGAGGGATGGGCCACAAGACCGCAGGGCTTTACAATAACAAGAAGGTGCTCATCCTCGTAAAGTATATCTATGGGTATGTCCTCTGGCAGGACCTCCAAAGGTTCGGGCTCTGGCACGAGAAGAATAACCACCTGACCAGCCTTTAGCCTCTTTGAGGGCTTTTCTACCCTATGACCATCAACAAACACAAAACCCTCCTCTATGAGCCTCTGATGGTAGCTTCTTGAAAACTCAGGATAGACTGTGGAAAGAAAACGGTCAAGCCTTACACCATCCTCCTGCACGTCAAACTCTAAAGTTTCTACAACCCGCTTCACCTTTTCAGTTCAAGCTTGTATAGATTTCCGCCTATGGTAAAAGCTAGACCACCGCCCGAAAGGCGCCCATTTATCTTGGATTTTAATATATCCCTCCTGTCCAATACCACCTGCCCATCCCCTATGAGCTTAAAGCCCATGGCGGTAGCCTGAACCAAGAAGGTCCTCCCCCTAAAGTCTAAGCTCAGCCCCTCAAGGGAAACCCCCTGCACGCTTATCCTGTCTGCTGTCAACCTTCCAAAGATGCCCCTTTTTAAGGTTAAATCCCCGCTCACCTTCCCAAATTCCTCTAAGCAGGCAAAATCCCTGAGTTTAAACTCCATGTATCCCATGCCCGCCTTTATCCTTAGACTTCCGCCCCTGCAAGAGCCATAGATCTCCACATAAGGCACACCAAAGCTAAGGCTAAGGCGTTCAAAGCTTACAAGCCTTGAATCCTTTCCGTAAAGGACCACGTCCTTAAGCTCAACATACCTAAGTCCTTCTTTAACAGAGCCTGCGGTGAGGTAAATTCCTCTCTTGGAGAGCTCTCTGTCCAGCAGGAGAAACTTGGGAAGGGTTATAAGGGCTAAAAAAATGGCAAAAAGGAAGGAAAGAAGGAGGGCCAAAAAGAGTCTTCTAATTTCCATCCCTCTTATCTTTCTGCAGGGCTTTTCTTAGCTCTTCTGCAAGCTTCTGATGCTCTTGGGTTATCTTTGTCAGGTCCTCTGGGTTTTCTATTATGTATGGCGTAAGGAAGACAAAGAGGGAAACCTTATCCTCCTTCTCGCTGTCCCTTCTGAATACTCTTCCCAGAAGGGGTACATCCATGAGGCCCGGCACTCCTTCCCTACTGTTTATTATCCTGTTGCTAACAAGACCACCTATTATTATGGTCTGCCCGTTCTCCACAACCACGTCCGAGTTTACCTGCCTGTTGGACGTTATAGGCACTGCGTAGCTCAGCTGTCCTACCTGCGGTCTTATAAAGTCCACTATCTCCTGAACCTGTAGGCCTATCAACAGCCTTAGGTTGTTGCCCGATATGGTGGGTGTGACACCGAGGTTTAGACCGACCTCCTTGTAGTCGTAGGTTATAACGGGCTGTCCGTTTATATCAAACTTTACACCTGAGGCGTAAGGAACCACCTGACCCACCTTTATTATGGCTTCTTGATTGTCAAGGGTTAAAACCTTTGGGTTGGATATGAGGTTAAAGCCAGTTCCTTTTTCAAGCAATGAGAAAAGGAGAACAAGATCGGGGAAAAAGAGGGTGGTGTTGCCAATGGTTATAGTTCTTCCCACGTTGTTTATAAAGCCAAGGATAAAGCTCCCAGACAGCATAGAGCTGTAAAGGTCCTGAAGGCTACCTACACCGAAGCCCCCACCCCCCTTACTTCCCAAAGCCTGCCACCTTATGCCTATGTCCAGAGCCCTGCTTGTGGACATCTCCACCACAGAAGCGGCTATAAGGACTTGTTTCCTTCTTACGTCAAGCTTCTCAACTAGAGCCTTCAGGCCTTCGTACTCTTGGGGTGTGGCATAGACTATGACCGAGTTTGTCCCCCTATCAAAGCCTATGTTTAAACCTTCCTTTGTCTGTATGGCGGGTATGGGCTGTTCTGGCTGTTTTGGCTGTGGTTGAGGCCTTTGAAGGGGAGTTTCTAAACCTCTAACCTCTGGGCTTGGTGGTTGATAGGTGGTCTGAGTAGTTTGTCTTGCCGGAGCTATGGGAGAAACTCCGGACAGAAGACTTTGTAGACTCTTATGAAGTTCCTCTGCGGATATGAACCTTAAGGGTATTACATAAAAGCTTCTATCTTCTGTTATCTGTGCTGACTTATCAATGGTTTTTATAACATCTTCAAGAACTGCATGCACCTCGTCCCTTGCAACCACTATAAGGGCGTTGGCATCCTTACTTATGGTGGCTATTCCTATACTGCCGGTCTGCTGCTGAAGTGCGGAGAGGAGACCTTGAACACTCTGAAGGACGTTCTCAGCCTTAGCTTTTTCTAAGGTGTAGAGCTTTACCCTGAGGGTTCTTTGTGGTGAGTCCAGTTCCTTGATTATGCCCTTTAGCTTTTCTACGTTCCTCGCTATGTCCGCAACCAAAAGGGTGTTGGACTGGGGATGTACGCTTAACCTTGCAGTGGGGGATAAAAAGGGCTGGATAGCCTGCTGAAGCTGAGCGGCTTGGGTGTTTTCTGCGGTGTAGAGATATATTATTATCTCCGCCCCCGTCTTTGGAGCCTTTGGCTCTGCAAGCTGTACCGCCTGAGCTATAGGAACTATACGCACAAAGTTTTTATCCTCAACCACACCGTAACCTTGAAGGGTCAGGGACATGAGGAAGAGCTCCCAGGCTTCGCTAATCCTTAGAGGTTTTGCGGAGCTTATGGTTATAGTCCCCTTCACGCTTGGGTCCAGCACTATGTTCTTGCCCGTAAGTTCAGACATAAACTTTACAACCAACCCTATGTCCGCATCCTGAAAGTTTAAGAAGACCTTTCCGCTCCTTCTTTGTTCTTGGACCTGCTTTTGAATCTCCTCCGCGCTCTGGGCATATGCAGGTAAGGTGGTAAACAACATTAGGGAGACTATTAGAATCCTCAGCATCACTCTACCCTCAGAGATAGCTCTATAATATCCTGACCCCTTTGAAGGTTAAGCTTTATACTGCTTTCGTTTCTTAAAACCTGAAGTATTCTAAAGGCATCTTCACCGCTCCTAATCTCCTGGTTGTTTATGGAGAGGAGCACATCCCCGGGTTTTATTCCAGACCTTTCAAATATACTTCCCGGTTCTATCCATTCAAAGAGAAAGCCCTTGGTTCTTCCCTCCTGCACAAAGGGTACAAGCCTCATCTGCCTGAACATGATGCCTGGGTCTGCGGTGACCCTTTCAAGCTCACCCCTTGGAAGGCTTGCCTGAAGGTTTTTGGTGGGTGAAGGTCTCTGAGGTGTTGGTGTGCTGGGCTGTCCATGAGCTTGGGGCTCCTTGAGTCCAAAGTTAAAGCCTATAGCCATCTTCCTCCCTTCCCTTTCAAGGACTATGTAGTTTCTCTCTATATTTGCAATCCTGTAAGAGCCAACCACCGAGCCTATACGTAAGACTCTTGGAGTTCCTCCCACATCCGCCAAAGCAAGGGAAGGGAAACCGCTTGATGTAGCCAAAAGTCTTATAGGTGGAAGATCTTCCTTCTTTTTCTCCTTCTTTGGATAGAGGATTTCAAAGCGGGCAAAGAGAGAAGAAGGGTCTAAGCTCTCACTCTTCAGGGTTGGAGGGCCAGCTAGCAGTCCCCTGAACATGAGACCATAGAAAAGGAGAAGGGAAGCCAAAGGCACAAGTAAGGTCAGCGGTATGAGGTACATGGTTTATTCTGATTTTACACCAAATTTAAGGGTTTTCCCCCCGATCTTAAACTCAAGCACCTCAGGTACTCCCCTATACTCCTCTAAGTGGTTTCCCATCACGTAAGCCCTTATTTGAAAGCCTTCAAACCTTCCCACCCTTATGAGCCTGTCCTCCTCGTAGAAGGTGAGCTCCCCATAAGGATAGGGAAACTCGTAGTAGTAAAGCCAGCCATCTTTAAAAATGTAAGCGCACTTTACCACCCCTTGGTAATAGTCCCCTGCACTTGTAAGCATAAAAAGGCTGTCCTTTTTTACATAGAGCTCCAAAGCACCGGAGAGCTTCCTCTGCAAGTTCCAGAGAAGCTTAGCCTCTTCCTTGGTAAGCTCTGAAAGCTCCACGATGGCATAAGAGTTTTTCAGGGTTGAGTAAAAAGAATAGGTCAACATGCCCAAGAAGATGGACATGAGCACAAGAACTAAGAGGACCTCTAGGAGGGTAAAACCTCTTTTCATTTTGCAGGTTGATACATGAATATCCTTGCAGAACCAAAACCGTAGGTTATTTCTTCTATCTCTGGATAGTCTTTTAGCCTTTCCCTGCTCAGTTCTAGCCCCGCCCTTCCCTCCACAAGTCCGTTGTTTAGCTCCAGAAGGTCCATAAAAAGCCTTTCAGAGTAGGAAAAGTCCAACCTTGATTTAGATAGAAGGTCAAATATGACAGAGAAACCTACACCCGCTATGGCTATAGCCACAAGGAGCTCCAAAAGGGTAAAGCCCTTACTGCCATACATCTATGTCGTCCTCCGTGCCCTCCTTGCCGTCCGGCCCCATAGACCTGAGCTCAAAAGCCCTTCCCAGTCCCGGTGACATGTATATAAGCTCTCTGTCCCATGCGTCCTTCGGCACCTTGTCTAAGTATTGCCTCCATCTTTGGGGTACGGGGGGAGTGGTGGGTTTTTCTACAAGTGCCCTAAGACCCTGCTCGGTGGTAGGATAAAAGGCGTTGTCCAGCTTGTACTGCTCGAGGGCATCCTTCACAGCCTTGAGCTGAACCTTCGTAGCTTCTACCTTTGCCTCGTCAACCCTCCCCGTTATCCTTGGCACCACTATGGCGGCAAGTATGCCAAGAATGATTACTACGACCAGAAGCTCAATAAGGGTAAAACCCCTTTTCATAGTCTAAATTATACTATCTTCTTACGCCAGCGGATATCTCGCTAAGGGGCAATACAACGCTCAGGACCACAAGGGCTACAACACTACCAACTACAAGCATGGCTATTGGCTCAGCAAACCTTATCCAAAAGCCTATAACCCTCTCCGCCCTGCTCTCATAAAGCTTTTCAAGCATCAGAAGGCTCTTCTCCATCTCACCGCTCCTCTCCCCTATTGAAAGAAGGCTTACAAAAGCCTCTGGAAAAATATGCCTATCCTTAAGGGCATTGCTTAGAGACCTGCCCCTAAAAACCTCCTCCTCAAGACCCTCTAAGGCTTTTTTAAGATATTCGTTTCCCAAGCTTCCTATGCAGAGCTTTATAGCCCTTGTTATGGGTATGCCCGAGCCTATAGCCATGTTTAGAGTGCTCGCAAAGCGTGAGAGGGAAAAGTAAAGGAGTAGAGAGCCTATTACAGGAAGTCTCAGCATCCAGCGATCCCACCTTTCTGGAGTGAGTAACATCCTCCCAAAGAGCAATAGGATAAGAGCAAAAGGAAGCAGATAGACAAGATAGGAGACAACGCCCGAAAGGGCAAGGAGCACCTTTGTTATAAGTGGGAGCTCCTTCCCAAGACCGGAGAGCACGCCCGCTATCTTGGGAACCACAAGCCTAGTAACCACAAGAACGGATATAAGGCTAACACTTATAAGAAAGATGGGATAAGCTAGGGCTGTTAAGATCTTAGACCTTGCCTCCGCTGTCCTTCCAAGGAACTCCCCGGCCATGTGTAGAACTTTCTCAAGGTTTTCTCCCCTCTCGGCAACCCTTAGCATCTCCACCAAAAACTCGGGAAAAATTCCCGCAGATTCAAAAGCCTGTGGTATGCTCCTTCCCCTCTCCACCTGAGCTTTTATCTCAAAGAGAGCCTCTTTTAATCTTCTGTTTTCAGTCTGAGAGGCCACTATCTCGAGAGCCCTGGTCAGGTTGAGCCCAGAGGAGAGAAGCATGGAGAGCTCGTAAAGGGAAAAAGACAGGTCTTGACTAGGAACCTTGCCGAAGATTAGAAGACCTGATTTGATAAGCCTTGCGTATATGTCCTGCACCTATGGTACTATTATATACCTGACGATATACTAAATACGGCTAGCATCATTGAAAATACCAGGAAGCCTATTATTAAGCCCATTAGCACGATTATAGATGGTTCAAGAAGGCTTATAAATCTCCTAATAGAGTTTTTGAAATCCTCGTTTAAGTGCGTATAAATCTGATAGAATGCGCCAGCTAGTTCTCCGGATTGTTCTCCTACAGCGATTATCTCAACTAGAATTTGTGGTATCAGATTGGATTTACGCATAGAGACGCTTAGCGATGAGCCTTTTATAACCTCACCTTTAATGGTGTTAAGCTCTTGCTTAATTATAGACATGTTAACTGTTCCTACGGCTATATCTATAGCTCTGTTAAGTGGTATTGAACTTCTTAGTAGTGAGTACATGCTTTGTGAAAATCTTATAAGCTCAATCTTGAGTAAGAATTGTCCAAACATAGGAATCTTTAAGAGAAACCTTTCAATACCTTCCTTGTTGCTTTTCATAAGCATTCTAATATAAATTAGTGAGAAAAGTAAAACAAAAAGGGAGCCTATTAGAATAAAACTAAAAATATCAGATATAAAAAATGCCAATTTAGTAATTAAAGGTAGATTTACGTCAACGCTTTGTAGTATTACT
>RFFP01000024.1 GCA_003696155.1 Acidobacteriota bacterium | reverse complement strand
GTGAGCCAGAGCAAGAGCAGAGTGTCAACCAACGGAAGGAACACTTGAGGGCTTTGACTTATGCGGGAGTAAAACTCTGGCGAGTTCTAAGGCAAGACCTTTTTCAGAGTGGGAGATCGCTCAGAGTGTTGTCAATCAATGCTCTGAGAATTTTTAAACACTCTGTCGCTGGTATGCAAAACTGGTCAAAGGAGGATATAATTTTACTTAGCCCCGCAACGGGGCAGGGTTGAACCCCACCAGGCCCAAAAGGGAGCAACGGTAGACCTGCTATCTCGGGTGCGGGGTCTAACTCAAAGCTTTCAAAAGCATCAACCTTATCTCCTCGTATAAACCTTCCTCTGGCTTTAAAAGCCCTGTTTCTGAAAGGAGGAAAACCCTTTCCAAAGTGCCTACAAACATAGCAAGCGCATACTCAAGCCTTACCTTTATAAAACCCTCTTTTATACCCTCTTCCAAAAGCTCAACTACTGCATCCTTTGGCAGAGGACTAAACTCTTTAACATTCCTTGCCCTAAGGTAATGGAAAAGGTTAAGGTATTTAAAGGCAGAGGGATTTTCAAAGCAAAAGGAAAGAAAGGCTTCAACGGTTTTTAAAAATCTATCTGTATAACTTCCTTTTGACCTTACCGCCTGTGTTAGCTTGTTGTAAAACTTCTCAGAATAACTTTTGAAGAGCTCCTTTACTATGTCCTCTTTTGTGGCAAAGTGTCTGTATATAGCTCCTTCGGTTATACCCACCTCCTTTGCAATGTCCTTTATAGTGGTTTCTCTTATACCTTTCTCGGAAAAGAGCCTTAGGGACGCCTCCAGTATCCTTTCCTTTGTGCCATGTCTTTTCACAAAAAAATATTCTAACAGGTTATTATGCGCCAACCCAAACGCCTTTACTCAAGTATTCATTATATGTTAAATCGTGCGAAAAGTCGGTATAATACATTTAGGTGAGACTAAATGAGTAAACTGAAAATATACTCACAAAATGGAACCTTGATGCTCTGTCCAAGAATTCTGTTAAGGTCTTCCTAACCTGAGTATCCCCTGTCCTCATCAACTCCACCATACTCACCTCCTACACCATCCCGGCTATGATAAGCGATGGTGCTATAAGTATTTCTCCTCTCTTTACCAACTCCCTGTTATACTGACTCCAATCCCTACTCATGGGTAGGCATTTTATCTCTAAAACTCTTTTTGGACAAGGCACCGCAAGTTGCAAGTTAAGACCATATCATACCGTAGAGCTTGTAGAGGTTGTAAGAAAGTGCAGCCATGTATATTTTGATCCAGAATAACTCACTGCGTAAGGCCTCTGACCTAAAAACCTATTAATAACACCATAAATGCTCTCTATAAGCCTCCTGTATGACTTTTTGAAAAATTTCTAGATACTTACCTTCATACCTACTGTCTTTTTTGTCTTGCTGGATTTAACTTCGCTCCTTTTTTCATGAGAACATCCTCCGCTGAGTAATTCCTATGCACCTTGTCTGCTACGACCTCCTTGCCTTCAAGTGTATAAAAACTCATCCAAGACAGACCTTCAAGGATATGCACTAGTTACCTAATCTCTGTAACCCAGCTCCTTTAACTTTCTCCATAGTGTTGTTCTGTGCATGCCCAGTATTTTGGCCGCAAGGCTCTTGTTTCCACCTGCCTGTTCAAGAGCTCTCCTTATCCTATCCCTCTCCTCAATGGACATGGGGAGGGTGTCAAACTCAATCTGTATATCTTCAACTTGCACAAGACTTCCTTTGCACGTTATAACAGCACGCTCTATCACGTTCTCAAGCTCACGCACGTTGCCGGGGAAGCTGTATCCAAGGAGCAACCTCATGGCTTCTGCGGATACGCCCTTTATCCTCTTTGAGTACCTTCTTGAGTACTTCTGTATGAAGTGGTTAACCAGAGAAGGTATGTCTTCCCTTCTCTCCCTTAAGGGGGGAAGGTGAAGCCTTATGACTCCAAGCCTATAGTAAAGGTCCTCCCTGAAATGTCCCTGCCTTATGAGCTCCCTTAGGTTTTTGTTGGTTGTGGCTATAAGGCGTAGGTTTGCCTTGCGCGTTCTCGTGTCCCCAAGCCTCTCAAATTCCTTCTCCTGAACAAGATGCAGTATCTTAGCCTGAAGATGAAGGGGCATATCACCTATCTCATCCAAGAGCAGGGTTCCACCCTCTGCAATTTCTACCTTTCCAGGTTTGTCCTTTACCGCACCTGTAAAAGCACCCTTTACATAACCAAAGAGCTCCGCTTCAAGAAGGGTGTCAGGTATGGCAGCACAATTCACCTTTATAAAGGGCCCATCCCTTCTTGGAGATAAGTAATGTATGTATTTGGCAAGGAGGCTTTTACCCGTTCCCGTTTCCCCCTCTATAAGGACGTTCACATCGTACTCTGCTACAGACCTAGCAAGCTCAAGTATACTCTTAAAGGCAGGGCTTTTGGTCAGTATACTCTCCACATCATTAAAGTCGCACACGCGCACATCGCTTACCACGTACAGTGATACTATATATCCAAAAGCTTGAGCCATAGGGGAAACTAGAAGGGACGCTTTCTGTCTTCCGCAGGGTGTCTCCACATATATGTCAGACCTTTCACCCTCTGGTGGGAGTTCTTCCAAGGAGAGGTTTATAAGCTCCTTTATGTTTTTACCCACAAGCTCTTCCCCTTCCCTGCAGAGCATCCTCTTTGCCACGTGGTTATGCTCCTCCACCTTACCCTCTGCATCTAGAACCAAGATAGCCTCCACTATGGAGTTTAGGATGGTTTCCTTGTGTGTCCTTTGCCTTTCTGCTTCTACTATACAATGGACCACGTTGCTCACATCTCTGAAAACCTCTATAACACCTCTAAAGCTTTCCCCTTCATAGTAGGGGGACATACTCCAGCAGGCATGTTTGGATGAGCTTGAAATCTCAACATCATAAACCTGAAGTCCCTCTCCTTCCTCCCTCACATAGTTGAAGGGACAAGAATTACATATGGAAAACAGACCGTAGCATGAGGATCCCTCTACCTTCTCCCTTCCCAGCATTCTCCTTGCGGAAGGATTGGCATAGACTACCTTGAGGTTCTCATCTATTATGAGCACACCATCGAAAAGTCCATCAAAGACCCCACGGTCCATAAGCTTAATTATAAACTCCAGTCTGTAGGTACCTTGGACATCATGCGAAGACTTTCCTCAAAGGCGGACATATATCTCATGGCGGTTATCATAGACCCCTTGAACTTAAGCTTCTTTGTAAGCATGGCTGCTCTTGGGCCCATATCTCCAGTGGCAAGCTTTTTCCAGTTTTCAGGGCTTGCCCATAGCTCAAAGTCGTAATTTTTATTGCTTGCCCTTCCTGCGGACTTAGCCACACCCTTTTCCACTAGGAGTTCTACCGCCTGGTCTTCCTTCCCTTCCACATAATACTTTATGCTTGCGGAGAAGCCGCTTAGCTCAGACTTTAGCTTCTCGTTTTTGTTCCACTCTTCCATGTACGACCTTATCCAATCTTCTGAAAGGAACCTATGCATCTTGTACCTCCTCTACTTGAAGGAAAGTATCCATTGGACTATCTCCTTCGCTTCCTGCTCTGATACTTTTTAAGGTGGCATGGGTACTGTTCCCCAAACGCCCGAGCTACCCTTTAGGGTTTTCCCTACCAGATAATCTAGCCTATCTCTATACTTTTGTGCTATGTCAGTGTAAGATGGTCCAACCTTATAAATAAGGGGAAGGCTCGGGACCTTCCCCCAGCTCCCTACTTGCCCGCTTCCTCCCTCAGTGCCTTAAACACCTCGTTAAAGGAAACCTCGTCGTTCTTCACAAACACTCCCAAGTTGCCCACAACACATACAGAGTACTTGGGACCTGTAAGAGCCCAACCTATGAGAGGTGTCCACTCCTGACCTGAGAAAGCAGTGTACCCATCACACTGCATCTTGGCCATTGCGTTGTTTGCAGCACACATCTCTGCAGCCATTGCAGCATACTCTTCAGGGAGGTCACCCTTGTAAGCAACAAGCTTGCCATCGTCCGTAAACTCACCCGCTGCCCAAACTCCTCTAACCGCCATAAGTCTGTCAAGGTTCGCCATGGCTTTTACCTCCTTTTTAGATATATTTAGAAAGGGTTTCAAAGATTTTATCAAAGTCAGCTTTGTCAAGCTCCACAAATACGCCCACATTTCCCATTATGCAGGCTGCATACCTTCCTCCTGCCACTGCAAAGCCGTAAACGGGGTAAAATCCGTCTTGACCTGTGTAGACACTCCAACCCTTTGCCTGCATGTTGCCCATGAGCTTGTTGGCAGCGCACATCATAGCTGCTATCTCAGCAGCCTTCTCTGTGATATCTCCGTAATAGGCAAGAAGCCTACCATCATCAGCGAACTCTCCTGCCGCTATAGCTCCTGGTATGGACATGAGCTCCTTTAGCTTGCTAAGTGTAGCCATAGCCATCACCTCCTTTGAAGTTTTCTAACTCTACTATACGCAAAATTCATGCCAGAATTATCTTGCGTGATATACTCATATCGCAAGGTTTTTATATTCCTACGGTTTTAGGCTCAATGTTTTATGTCGCATCAATGTTGCAACCTATATGTAGACTTGAAAAGCCACATACAGCGTATAAACTTTATCCCTATGGTAAGAGAGATACTAAGATTTCCACATCCCATACTGAAGAAACCAACAAAGAAGGTTGATGTCATAGATAGAGAGATAAGGGAATTGGTAAGGGACATGTTTGAGACCATGTACCATTCGGAAGGTGTGGGTCTTGCGGCAAACCAGATAGGCGTAGACCTTCAAGTAATGGTTATAGACACCACACCTAGGAAGGAAAGTCCACCACTTAAGCTTGTGCTAATAAACCCTGAGGTTATACATTCTGAGGGTAGCTTAAACTATAAGGAAGGATGCCTCTCTTTTCCCGGGCTTGTAGTGGAGGTAGAACGCAACAGTAAAATACAGTTTAAAGCCCTAGACCTGGAAGGTGAGGAGAGAACTTACGAGCTTGAAGGCTTTCCTGCAATAGTCTTTCAGCATGAGATGGATCACCTTATGGGTATAACTTTCTTGGACAGGATAAAGGGACTGAAGAAAAGGTTAGCCCTTGAAAGGTATGCAAAGCTTCAAAAGCAAAGGGTATGAACGTTGAGCTAATTAGCTTCTATCCCTTTGAAGTTTCCAACAGGAGGCCACGGCTCCTAGGCTACGCGGATGTTAACCTTGATGGGAAGATAATTATAAGAGGTATAAGGCTTTTTGAAAGTAAGCATGGGGGTTACTTCATATCCATGCCTGAGTTTTATCAGACGGAGAGAGATGTGGTTGAGGTAAAGGATAGAGAGATATTAGAAAAGATAAGAAGGCTGATTGTTGACTATTACAAGGAAAACCTGAGGGAGTAGACTCCTCAGTATCTTGCAGGATAAGGTTCAAGCTTTGTGCTTGCATTTTATGTTAATATAATAGCAATTATATTAACATACCTCACTTTAACCATAGCCAGTGATAGCATTTGACATTGACGTCATAAACACGTATAATTACTGTCAAAACATTGAAAGGAGGGCATCATGGAGAGTGTAAAAGTTAAGGCATCAGAATATGCAAGTATAACAGGCCTCTCTTTGAACACTGTCAAGAACCGTATAAGGGCAGGAACCCTGAGGGGTGGGAAGGAGGAGGATGGCATATGGTACGTTTACCTAACAGGAGAAGAGTTAGAGTATCTCAAGGGAATTAGAGAAAAAGAGGAGGAGGGTAAAAGGTCAATACAATCAAACCTTGAGGGCCTACGCTCTACCCTCGAAGGTAGCCTTATAGCCACCTATATGTCTGCTCTAATGCAAAAGGAGCAACAGAAGGAAGGACTCCTTCATGAAGTTTCCAGCCTTTATACCCTCTTAGCAATAAGGGAGAAGGAAATGGAGTTTCTCATAAAGGAAATAGATAGACTAAAAGAAGCCTATAAACTAAAAGAGGAGGAGAGCAATAGGCTAGCAGAGCTCATTAGGGATAAGGAGAGGTACATAGGGGAGTTGGAAGCTAAGCTGAAGGAGAAGGACTATATGCTCTCTCAAAAGGAGTTGGAGCTACAGAGGGTTCTTCTTGACAAGGACAGGGAGCTTCTAAACAAGGAGATGGAGCTCTCAAGCCTTAGAAGAGAGCTTGAGAGAGCTATAAAGAAAGAATAAAATTTAAAGAGGGTATGGAAAAAAGCATTGAGCTTTGGAAGAAGAGCCTCTATAAGACAAAGAGCCAAAGGACCGTTCTAACATACCTTCAGGGGCTTCAAGCCTTTAAAAAGCTTCTTGGGGATGATGAACTTCTGAACGTTGACCCAAAGGTCATATATTCTTACGTAGACTCTTCGGAGCTGTCTATATCTTCCCTGCTTACCCATCTTTCTGCAATAAAACACTTTTACAAGTTTAGCTTTCGTAGAGGATGGCTCAGCAAAGAGGCATATTCGGAGATAGAGGCCATTATAGAGGACATAAGGGGGGACCTGTCCAGGGGAAAGGTTCTGCGCAAACCAAGGGCTTTAACTAAAGAGGAGCTGGCCAGCATATTTCGCTTGGTCAGAAATACAAAATATGAGCGTATTTACAACCTTTTCCTTTACAGCGGTGTAAGACTTTCCGAGTATGCAGGTATCAGAAAAGATTTCTTTTATAAAGATAGAGGTATATACTGGCTTAGACTGTCTGCGGACATTACCAAAGGTAGGAAGGAAAGAATAGTCCCTATAATAGGACCCAGTAAGGAAGAAACGCAAGCCATAAATGAAAGGCTTGGAGAATGGATTGAAAGATATGAGGAATACATGAGGGTAAACCCCGGTTCTCTACAGGTTTACACAAACCGCCTCTCCCAAAAGTCGGGTATAGACTTTTCCATACATAGCTTTAGGCACACTTACATAACCAACCTTGTTAACGCAGGCTTTCCAGCAGAGGTGGTAAAGGAGTTTGCGGGACATGCCAACGTAAAAACCACCATAGACATATACTACCGCTTCAGCCAGGAAAGGGCTAGTAAGCTTGTAGAGAACTTTCTTAGATGAAGTTTTTTGTCCTTACCATCTTCCCCCATATAATCACATGCTACGCAAGCTACGGCATTGTAAGCCAGGCTATAAAGAAGGGTCTTCTAGAGCTTCATACCATAGACCTTAGGGAGTTTGCCCTCAAGGGACAGGTGGATGACCTGGCCTACGGTGGGCATCCGGGAATGGTTCTAAAGCCCGAGCCCATCTTTGAAGCTTACGATCATGTGGTCAAGACCTACGGAAAGCCCCACACCCTAATCCCACAGCCTTGGGGAAAAAGGCTTACGCAAGAAGACCTGGATAGACTCTCTAAGAGGGAGAGTATAGCTATAATATGCGGTCGCTACGAGGGTATAGACGAGAGGGTTAATGTGCTTGCGGATGAGGAGCTTTCCCTTGGCGACTTTGTGCTTGCAGGTGGGGAACTCTTTACCCTCGTGCTCCTAGAAGGGATAGCAAGACTGCTGCCGGGTGTTCTAAGCGAGCCAGAGAGTTTAAAAAGGGATTCCTTCAGAAGGTGGCTTGGCTCTCCTGTTTACACAAGACCTGCAGAGTACAGAGGTATGAAGGTGCCAGAGATATTGCTATCTGGAAACCATAGGCTCATAGAACTCTGGAACCTGTGGCATTCTATAGAGAGAAGTCTGAGGCTAAGGCCCGACCTTGTGCCCAAGGACCTGACAGACCTTGAGAGGTCCATGGTGGATGCTATAATGAGGGGCAAAAGCTTTGAAGATTGGATAAGGGAGGTGGGACATGGAAAACCTAAAAGAGGTCACAAAGGCCTTTAAGGTATGTTGCTACCTTGCAGTGGGGATGATTTACCTCAGGGATAATCCTCTTCTTAAGGAGCCCCTTAGGTTGGAGCACCTAAAAAGAAGGCTGCTAGGACACTGGGGTGCAAGTCCTAACATAAGCCTGCTTTATCTGCATACTAGTCTGATGATAAGGAAGCATGGCATGGATTCCATACTGCTCGTGGGTCCGGGCCACGGTGCACCCGGCTTTATAGCACCCCTCTACCTTGAGGGAACGCTGAATAAGTTTTACCCTCAGTTTTCACAGGACGAGGAGGGTATAAGAAGGCTCTTTAGGTCTTTTTCCTTCCCCGGTGGTCTTGGTAGCCACTGCACGCCCGAACTTCCAGGTTCTTTGCAGGAGGGTGGTGAGCTTGGATACGTGCTCTCCCATGCCTTTGGATGTGTCTTTGACAGTCCAGAGCTGGTGGCTGTGGCTCTCGTGGGGGATGGGGAGGCAGAAACGGGACCCTTAGCCACCGCATGGCATTCCAACAAATTCTTAAACCCTAGAAGGGATGGCGCTGTCTTGCCCGTACTCTCTCTGAACGGATACAAGATAAACAACCCAACCCTCTTGGCGCGCATACCCATGGAGGAACTTCTGAGCCTCTTTAGAGGCCACGGCTATGAGCCTACCGTAGTTAAGGGAGAGGATCCACTTGAGGTAAACCAAGCCTTCTTTGAAGCTATGGACTGGGCTTACACTAGGATAAGGGAGATAAAAGAAGACCCACCTAAAGAAAGACCTGTATGGCCTATGATAATACTGAAAACACCCAAGGGCTGGACAGCACCTAAGAGGTTTAAAGACCACTTTATAGAGGGCTACTGGAGGTCCCATCAGGTACCCCTTTCTGACGTGCACACAAACGTGGAGAGCCTAAAACTGCTTGAGGAGTGGCTCCTAAGCTACGAACCGAGGGAGCTCTTCTATGAAGATGGAAGACTAAATATAGATACGGAGAACCTCTTCCCTCAGGATGGCAAAAGGCTTGGAGACACACCCTACGCCAACGGTGGGTTGCTGAGATTGCCCCTCCAATTACCAGACCCAGAAGGGTTTTCTGTAAAGGTAGAAAGACCAAGCCTTAGCGTATACAGCAACACCCTTCCCCTTGGCATGTACTTAAGGAAGCTCATGGAACTCAACCCTAAAAACTTCAGGCTCTTTGGACCGGATGAGACAGCCTCCAATAGGCTACATTCCACCTTTGAACTTGGAAAGACGTGGATGGCTCAGACCCTTCCGGAAGACCAGGACGAGGGCTTTCTAAGCCCAGAGGGCAGAGTCATGGAGATTCTCTCCGAGCATACGGTGGAGGGCTGGCTTGAGGGCTATCTCCTCACTGGAAAACATGGCATGCTAAGCACCTACGAGGGCTTTGCACCCATAATAACATCCATGGTCAACCAGTTTGGAAAGTGGCTTGATATCGCTTCCGATGT
Organism: Acidobacteriota bacterium; assembly: GCA_003696155.1. GTDB lineage: Bacteria > Aquificota > Aquificia > Aquificales > Aquificaceae > Pampinifervens. The sequence continues at coordinate 6,744 of RFFP01000024.1, read as the reverse complement.
GCCATGGAGGGCGCCCATAAGCTCTTTGAACCTCCTTCTTACTTCAGTAGTGTGGAGGCAGGACCACAACGGCTTTACCCACCAAGACCCAGGGTTTATAAACTCCATAGTGGACAAGTGGCCCAATGTGGTAAGACTCTACTTTCCGCCAGACGCCAACAGCCTCCTTGCGGTTATGCATCTGTGCCTTCAGTCCACCAACCGTATAAACATAGTGGTCTGTGATAAGCAGGTCCATCCTCAGTACCTGAGCTACGAAGAAGCACTCAAACACGTAGTAAAGGGCATAGGCATCTTTGACTTTGCAAGCGCACACCTCGATAGAGAGCCAGATGTAATAGTAGCCAGCTGTGGAGACATACCGACGAAAGAAGCCATAGGAGCCTCTCTTCTTTTAATGGAGTTCTTCCCCGAGCTTTCCATAAGGTTTGTGAACGTGGTAAACCTCTTCAGGCTCACTCCTGACACAGAGCATCCAGACGGTCTTAACGACAGGGACTTTGATACCTACTTCACCAAAGACAAACCCATCATCTTCAACTTCCACGGATACCCCTGGCTTATACACCGCCTAACCTATAGAAGGACAAACCATAAGAACCTTCATGTAAGAGGCTACAGAGAGAACAGGAAGATTGGTATAGATGCCACACACCTTCAACCCTTCCTAAAGGGAAGAGGTGGTATAACCACACCTCTACAGCTTGCCGTACTAAACCAGATAGACCGCTTCAGCATGGCCATAGATGTAATTCAGCGCGTGCCCTCTCTTCAGTCAAAGGGCGGTAGGGTGGTGGACCACCTGAAAGGCTTGCAGATAAGAGCCTTGAAATACGCCTACAAGGAGGGGGTAGACGACCCGGAGCTCTCCGATGAGAACTTTTTTAGTTCTAAACTACGGTAGTTCCTCTCTGAAGTACGCCCTTTTTGAGGAGGAGAGGGAGCTTTTAAGAGAGAAAAGGACCACAGGAGAGCTTAAGCACTTTGAAAGCCTACTGAGAAAGCTAAGTGAAGATCATGCCCCCCATTTTGTGCTTCATAGGGTAGTCCACGGCATGGACCACAAAAGCCCCATGCCCATAAATGAGAAAACCCTTCCAATTCTTGAAGAGCTCGCTCGCATAAACCCTCTTCACAACTTCATAGCTTACCACTGCATAAGGCTCTCTTTAGAGCTATTTCCCAAAAGCCTGCATTTTGCCCTTTTTGATACCGACTTTCACCACACAGTGCCAGAGCACGCAAGGCTCTATGGCCTACCTTTAGAGCTCTACAAGAGGGGTATAAAGCGCTACGGTTTTCATGGACTTTCCTACACCTACCTTTTGAAAAGGTCAAAGGAGATTCTTGGCAAGGATAGACCTAACCTTATCATGATGCACCTCGGAGCAGGGGCAAGCACGTGCGCTGTAAAGGAAGGTTTTTCTGTGGACACATCCATGGGCTTTACACCCCTTGAGGGTCTTCTCATGCTCACAAGGCCGGGAGACACAGACCCAGGCGTGCTTCTGCATCTTCTGAAAGAGGGAAAAACTCCGCAGGAACTTGAGCACCTCCTCTACAGAGGCTCTGGGTTGAGGTCCTTGGCAGGCGTAGAGGGCTTTAAGGAGCTTCTGAAAAGAAAAGACCACATTTCTGAGCTTGCTTTTGAGACATTTATCTACAGGCTTTTGAAGTACGTAGGCGCCTATTGGTTTGTGCTTGAATGCAAGGTGGACGCCCTTGTATTTTCCGGCGGAATAGGGGAGAACAGCCCAGAAGTTAGAGAGGCTCTCTGTACAAGGCTAAGACCCCTTGGTGTAGATATAGACCGTAGGGCAAACGAGCTAAACGAGGAGATTATAAGCTCGGAAAGGAGCTCCGTTAAGGTTCTGGTGCTAAAAACCAATGAGGAAAAACAGATGGTCAGCATTCTTAGGGATTATATTAAAAAGAACCATGAGAGCCATTAAACTCCTCCTTATAACCTTTGTATTAGCATTCGCCTTTGCATCAGAGGTTAAGCTAAAGAGGGTAGAAAGAGGTCTTTACATGGTCAGGGGTGTGGATGGGCTACCCTCCCTAGAAAACAGGGGCTTTATGTCCAACGCCTACGCCGTGCTTACAAGAGAGGGTTGGGTTGTAATAGATGCGCTTACCACACCAGAGCTCTCTGGGGAGTTTGTAAGAGAGCTATGGAAGGTGAAAAGGGCACCCATCAGGTACGCAATAATAACCCACTACCATCCTGACCATTGGTACGGAGTAAAGACTTACAAAGACCTAGGCGCCACAGTAGTGGCCCACAAAAAGCTCATGGAGTTCTATCAGTCAGGGGATGCCCAGATGGCGCTTGAGGCAGGAAAACAAAGGTTTGGGGAGGTTTACAAGGATGTTGTGCTTGTACCACCAGACCTGACGGTAGAAGACAAGCACACCCTAAGGGTTGGCGATAGGAGCTTTGAGATAACCGCCCTACCACCAGCACATACAAACAGCGACCTTATTGTATACATGCCCAAAGAAAAAGTTGCCTTTGTAGGTGACCTTGTGGTATACAACCGCATACCCTTTATGGGAGACAGGAACGCAAGTTCCAAGGGGCTTTTAGAAGTTCTAAAGCTTTTAAAGACGATAGATATAAGGGTTGTCTTAGGTGGGCACAACGACCCTATGGATAAGAAAGCTATAGATTTTACCATGGCTTATGTCCAGTATCTTAGAGAGAATATAAAAAGGCTCAAAGAGCAGGGCAAGAGCCTTGATGAGATAAAAGAGGCCCTGAAGGATAATTCTTACAGTAAGTACGTTATGTACCATGCTTTTCATAACGCAAACCTGTTTAAAGTTGATACGGAGCTTGACTTAGAAGAGTAAGAACATGAAAAACCTCAAGATAGGTGTCATAAACCTTGGCTGTGCTAAGAATTTGGTTGATGCGGAAATACTTCTTGGGAAGCTAAAGGCTGGTGGAGCCAAGCTTGTGAGCGACCCACAGGAAGCGGACATAATAGTTATAAACACCTGCGGTTTTATAGAGCCTGCAAAGGTGGAAGCCATAGAGACTATCCTTGACCTTTCTGAAAGAAAGAAGGTCATAGTGATGGGCTGTCTTGTAAACCGCTACAAAGAGGAGCTTCAGAAGGAGATACCCGAAGTAATGGCCTACTTTGGCACGGAGAGCTGGGATGAGGTGGTTGGTTTCTTGGGTTTGGAAGCAAGAGAAAAGAGTAGAAGACTTCTAGCAACCCCCAAGTCTTACGCCTACCTAAAGATATCCGAAGGATGCAACAGGCTCTGCTCCTTCTGTGCCATACCTTCCATAAGGGGTAGGCATCGATCCAAGTCCATGGAGGAGCTTATAGATGAGGCGAGATACCTCGCAGACCAAGGGGTTAAAGAGCTTTGTATAGTCTCCCAAGACACCACCTACTACGGAAGGGACCTCTACGGAAAGGGCCAACTTGTGAAACTTCTCCAAGAGCTCCAAAAGATAGATGGCATAGAGTGGATAAGGCTTCTGTATCTATACCCTACAGAAATGCAGGAGCTTTTGGAGTTTATGCCCTACTCGGAGAAGGTACTACCCTACTTTGATATACCCCTTCAGCATGTGTCCAGCCAAGTTCTCAGGAGCATGAGGAGGGGCTACGATGAGGTCTTTGTAAGAGATCTGATAGAAAGGATAAATTTAAAAGTTCCTGGGGCAGTCCTTCGCACCACCTTTATAGTAGGCTATCCAACGGAAACAGAGGAAGACTACAGAAGACTCTTAAATTTCATCTCCGAGGGATACTTTCACTGGATTGGTGTCTTTACCTACTCCCCAGAGGAGGGCACACATGCCTACAGCCTTGGCGACCCTATACCCAAGGAGAAGAAGGAAAGGAGAAAAGAAGAACTCCTGAAGGTGCAGGAAAGGATAAGCGCAAACAAAAACCAGGAGCTAATAGGCAAAGAACTCCAGATCCTAATAGATGGCTTTGACAACGAGTTTGGTTACGTACCCATAGGGAGGGCTTACCTTCATGCCCCAGAGGTGGACGGTCTTGTCTATGTGGAGACGGAAAGGGAGTTAAAGCCCGGTGATATGGTAAGGGTAAGGATAAACCAAGTGGGGGGTTATGACTTGGGGGGTACGGAGGTTGGGGGCTGAGCTCTGGGCTGTAATAGTCTTTGCTATATTAGCCTTGGTTGCCTATAGCCTTTGGAGGTTCTGGCGGGAGAGGGTGGAGTATCTAAGAGGTATTGGGGCAGAGCCTAGCGGCACCCATACCTTTATAAACCCAAAGGGAGAGATCTTCTACAAGAGTATGAAGGTGGAGGTCTTCACAGGAGGTCCCAGGGGTGTGCACAGCCTGAGGCTTAGTATAAAGGTGGAAGGGAAGGGATTTTTCAGAATTGCCAAAAGGGACCTATTTGAAAAACTTCTAAGAGCTGAGACCTACATGGGTCTTTCGGTGGAATACGAAGATGGGGCATGGTTTGGAAGAATCTCTGAAGACAAAGTCTTTCAGAAGACGGTTGACAGGCTCTTTAGAGAGCTGGGTTTGGGCTTTTTGGAGCTCAAGGGAGACACGCTAACGGCCGGTTGGTATATAAGACGCTCTCCAAAGGAGGTACAGCAGCATAGGCTCTTTGAAGCCTTGGAGCTCTTGAGCCAAGTCTATGAACTGCTACGTTCTATGCCTTCTGCCGGTATATACAGGGAAGACCTAAGGGGGTGGCTGACCCTGAGAATACCAATCTTAGTGACCATCTTCTTATGTTTGGTTGGTGTGGCAGGTGGCTTTTACAGGTACAACCCTGTATGTCTTATGGAAACGCTCCTAACTGGCTATAAGCTTATGCTCCCCATAATGCTCCTTTATGTAGCTCTTGCTATTCTACTGGTGGGAGGGCGTACCTTAAATGGGAGGGTTGTTTTAAAAGCCTCCTTCGTCCTCCTAGTGTGCACCTTTTTTCTGAGCCTTTTCTTCTTCACATACGTAAACGGAAGGTTTGACACCTCTGAGCCTAAAGTAGTTAGGGACAAGATAGAGAAGAAGTACAGAAGTCCAAAGCACGGCTACAGGGTAGCACTCCATGGGTATCATAGGGCTAAGAGGTGGTGTGAAGGCTTTACCGTCTCAGAGGGCTTATACATGAGAGCCTACCAAGGTGCTAAGGTGGAGTACATAATAAAGAAAGGATTTCTTGGTGTAGAGTGGTTTTACCAGGGGCTGAGGCTATTGCCTTGACCCTTCTCATAAACTTTTGCCAACTTTCAGCTTGTGGCTTAAAATAATAGCCCACCATGGGCATAAAAAAGGTCAACAGAAAGGCTTTCTTGAACTTGGTAGAGACGGTTCTATTTCTGGACTTTATAAAGGGGCTTTCGGTAACGCTTATAAACCTTTTCCGCAAACCTATAACCACCAACTACCCTATAGAAAAGCTCACCCCACCAAAGAGGTACAGGGGGGCTCATGGGCATTTTGTATGGGACGGCACCGAACCCGACTCTTTAAAGGCTATTGAGAAGTTCATGAGCTACGAAAAGGGCAAGAGCAGATGCGTTGCCTGCTACATGTGTCAGACCGCATGTCCTATGCCAACCCTCTTTAGGATAGAGGCAATGCAGATGCCCGACGGCTCAAAAAAGGTGGTGCGTTTTGACATGAACCTGCTTAACTGCCTTTTCTGTGGTCTCTGTGTGGACGCCTGTCCGGTGGGCTGCCTAACCATGACAGACCTCTACGAGCTTGCGGGCTATACAAGAAGGTCTGCGGTTCTCAGGATGGGTAGTCTTGAGGAAAATGCCATAGACTGGAAAAAACGAAGAGGTGACGAGCCAGACCGCATATGGATAGATGACCAGCACAGGGAAAAACTCTGGGGGAATATAGAATGGAGTGGTTGATCTTTGGCTTTCTCTCTTTTTGGGCAGTGCTCTCAGTAATGGGTGTGCTCTTTTTCAGAAACCCGGTGCACGCCATACTCTCCTTCCTCAGCCTTATACTCGCAGTCGCAGGAATGTTTATGCACCTTGGTGCAGAGCTTCTGGCAGGTCTTCAACTTGTCATATACGCAGTTGCCATAGTGGTCTTCTACGTGCTAGTTATAACCACCATACCCTGGGAGAAGGTGAAAAGGTTTGAAGGCTTTTATAAGAGGGAGTTTTTTGCCGGTTTTCCCATACTTATTTTTACCTTCCTTTTAATATCCTACGCCATATTAAAAGGGGAGTTTGCAAGCCTTAACGTTGCCACGGGGGACAATGTAAGGGACGTGGGCAAAAGCCTCTTTACAACTTACCTCTTTCCTTTTGAGGTGGCTTCTGTTATACTACTTACCGCCATGATAGGAGCCATCCTTCTCGGGAGGAAAGAGGAGTGACCATAGAAAAAGCTTATCTTCTCATAAGCATATTTTTATTCCTCTCCGGCCTTTTAGGTGTTATCATCAGAAAGAACCTTATAACCCTTTTAGTGAGTACGGAACTCATGCTGAACGGTGTAAACCTTGCTCTTGCAAGCATAGATAGCATACTAGGTGGTGTAGAGGGGCAGGTTTTAGCCCTCTTTGTGTTAACTGTGGCTGCCTCTGAGGTAGCTGTAGGCCTCGGTCTAGTTGTGGCTCTCTTTAGGCTGAAGGGTTATGAAGGTTCTTCCGAGATAACGCACCTGAGGGGCTAAAAATGGAAGGTTTGATGGTAGTTCTTTCTCCTCTCGTTGCCTTCCTGATAATAGCTCTTTTGGGCTCAAGAATGGGTGATATGCCCTC
>RFFP01000023.1 GCA_003696155.1 Acidobacteriota bacterium | reverse complement strand
GGCAATGAAGCTTCTCATCCTTGCCTCTGAATCCAAAAGAAGGGTTCAGATACTCAGCATGTTGGGTTTTAAGTTCTTTGTAATACCCTCTTACGTGGAGGAGGAGTACCATACAAGGCCACTTTTAACTGCTAGAATGCTCTCTTTCAAGAAGGCCTTTACCGTGTGGAAGGATTATAAGTTTGCAACCGTCATAGGTGCTGATACTCTGGTGGTTTTGGGAGATAGGATACTAGGCAAGCCTAAAGACAGGTATGACGCCAAAAGGATGCTTGGTAGCCTCTCAGGAAAGTGGCACAAGGTTATAACTGCGGTAAGCATCATATATCCAAAGGGCAGGATTACCTTTCACGATATCTCATGGGTTAAGTTCAGAAACATAAGGCAGGAGGAGATAGAAGAGTATGTGAACACGGAAGAGCCTATGGACAAAGCAGGGGCTTATGCAGTCCAAGGCATGGGAGCAAGGTTTGTCGAAAGTATCAGGGGAGACTTCTATACGGTGATGGGTCTTCCCGCCTGTAAAACCTATGAGGTTTTGAAGCGTGTTTTAGATTAGCTTTTGTAGGAGGTGATATATGCCGCTTAATGTGGGTGAAAGGTCCAAGGATTTTAAGCTTTTGGATTGGCAAGGTAAGACCCTTTCCACAGGGGATGAAAGGGTTCATAGGCTTTTCGTCTTTTACAAAACTACCTGTCCCACGTGCCAGCTTGCCCTGCCCTTTTTGGAGGAGCTATACAAGTTATACGGAGAGGCCGTGCCCATATGGGGCATTGCCCAGGACAGGGCAGAGGATGTGGAAAAGTTCATTCAAAGGTATGGCCTAAGTTTTCCACAGTTGATAGATTACCCAAACTACGAGGTATCCCTGAGCTACAGTGTAGATGTGGTACCTACCATTTATCTCGTAGATCCGGATATGAAAGTGGAATTTGTAAGCCAGTCCTTTGTGAAATCCGAGTTTATCAGACTGATAGAACTCCTTTCACAGAGGGCTGGCAAAGACTTTGAGGATATATTTATGGGTGCAGAGGTTCCAGCCTTTAAGCCCGGCTGAGGCTCAAAGAGCAGGCGTTAGGTGAACGCCATGAACTGCGAGAATTTAAGGAGAGTAGAGGAAAGGATAGAAAAAGCCTGCCAAAGGGCAGGAAGAAAAAGGGAGGAAGTTTTACTTCTCGGTGCTTCTAAGCAGGTGCCTGCGAACAGGCTGAGGGAGTTCTTTAGCTGTGGCCTTCGCACCTTCGGAGAGAGTAAGGTTCAGGAGTTTTTAAAGAAGTACGAGGAATTCAAAGACCTTCCCGTAGATTGGCACTTTATAGGCAGACTTCAAAGCAACAAGGTCAAGTACATACTGGGTAAGGTAAGCCTTATACACTCTCTGGACAGGGACAGCCTCCTTGAAGAGCTTCAAAAGAGAGCGAAAAGCTTGGGCATATCTCAGGATGTCCTTATAGAGGTAAACGTTGGGGGGGAGGAGAGCAAGGGTGGTGTAGAGCCTAAGTATTTGGAGCGCTTCCTGGAAAAGGTTTTAATGTCAGAAGGGGTAAAGGTTAGAGGTCTTATGTGCATACCACCATACAAGGAAAACCCGGAGGAGGTAAGACCCTACTTTATCATGCTAAGAGAATTAAGGGAAAAGCTGGAAAGCAACCTTAAACTTAAACTGCCCCACCTTTCCATGGGTATGTCCCATGACTTTGAAGTGGCTATAGAGGAGGGTGCCACCATAGTCAGAATTGGTACTGCACTATTTGGGGAAAGGGTTTAATTAGGGGTACATCCTTTGTCTATTCCCAGTTCCAACCTATCTTACGATTTTTTTATATTTGCTTTTTGGATGGTGCTCAATATGAAGTTCGGGGTGCTTTTCTATAATCTCTATTTAATTTCTTCTAGGGCTTCTTTTACCAAGTTAGGGTCAAAACAGAAATCCTCTCTTAAAAAAGAAACCAGATCTCTCATATTGTTTAGTTTCAAATTGCCTTGTCCAAAAAGGGTTTTAGAGATAAAATACCTATGAGTAAGGACTAGAGTCAGTATAACAAGGAGTTGGTAAAAAGAGGCTCATTGTGTATAACATAATTTTTAAGGCTACTTTAGTTAAATCTCCCTTGTGGAAATTATAACTATCCTCTCTTGCTTGTAGCGCTCGTAGAGCCTCTTTAGAAACTCGTGTCTTAGAAGGTGTTGACTTTCATAGTCCTTTGCTCTAAGTATTACGTTAAAGTTTATAGAAAAGGCTCCAAAACCCGTATACCTCAACTTTGGCTCAAAGTCTTGAATAGCACTCTCTATATCCCTCTGGACTTCTCTTGCCACCTCAAGGGTAACCTTCTCCACCTTCTGAAGGTCGCTTTCATAGGATACACCTATGGGTATAACCAAGTTGAGCTCTGGCTGAGGCATATGATAGTTTACTATTATGGAGGTGGAAAGCTTAGAGTTGGGCACTATTATCATGTTGTTAGGTATCTGACGCAGGAGCGTGTTTCTCCAAGTTATATCCTCTACGTATCCCTCCTCACCACTCTGAAGTTTTATGTAGTCACCCGGTCTTATCTGTCTTGTGGCAAGTATGTGAAAACCTGCAAAGAGGTTTTCTAGGGTGTCCCTCAGTGCAAGGGCTACCGCAAGACCTCCAACGCCTAAGGCTGTCAGGAGTGGTGTTATGGCAATGCCGAGCTTATCAAGGGCTATGATGGTCCCTACAAGGAGCACAAGGACCCTTGAGATTTGGACTATCAGGGAAGTGGCCGGAAGGTCCTCTCTAAAGCTTTTCATGTAAAGGCTTATAAAACCAGCCAGTATCCTTGAAAGAAAAAGGGCAATGGACATTATGAAGCTTACCAGTATTAGCTTTTCTGCCAAAATGGCCAATTTGTATGGTAATGTTAGGTTCTCAGTAAGTATGTAAAGTGCAAGCAAGAACAGCCACAGGGTTGGCATAAACTTAAGAGCATCTATAACCACATCGTCCACACGTAATGGGGTCTTTTCCGTAATCCTGCGAAGGTAATAAAGACAGAAACGCTCTATAAGAATACCCACAAGAGGGAAAAGGGCTATGAGCAGGAGAGGGAGCTTTTCCAGCATGTTCTCTATAATTTTACCTAAGCACTATGAAAAGAGAAGCTGGCATACTTGTGCACGTTAGCTCCCTACCCTCACCATTCGGCATAGGAGATATGGGACCCAGCGCATACAGGTTCGTTGACCTTATATCCCAGCGCGGGCAGAGCCTATGGCAGATTCTTCCCCTTAATCCAACGGACCAAGCCCATGGAAACTCACCCTACTTCTCCATTTCTCTTTTTGCAGGAAACCCCATACTCATAAGCCCAGAGCTCTTGTACATGGATGGACTTATAGATAAAAACACCTTAGATAGTGTGAAAATAGAAGCCTCTCAAAGGGTGGATTATCCAAGGGTCTATACCTTCAAGGGTTATGTGCTATCCCTTGCCTTTGATAGGTTTAGAGAGGACGAGGAATTTGAAAGGTTTTGCAAGGCTAACGCCTTTTGGCTTGAGGATTTTGCAAGGTTTAAGGTGCTAAGAGACAAAACAAGAAGGCCCTGGTGGGAGTGGAAAGATAATCCTACAATATCTGACAAAGAGCTCCTGAAGGAGAAGTTTGTGCAGTATATCTTTTACAAACAGTGGCACTCTCTAAAGAGCTATGCCAATGGTAAGGGTGTTAAGATGGTGGGAGACCTTCCCATCTATCCAGCACCTGACAGCTCGGAGGTCTGGGCAAACAGGGAGATATTCAGGCTTAGAGTGGATGGTCTTCCCTCTGTAGTTGCAGGGGTTCCACCTGACTACTTTTCTAAGACGGGACAGCTCTGGGGCAATCCCGTATACAACTGGGATGTCTTGGAAAAGAGGGGCTTTGACTGGTGGCTTTTGAGACTGAAGCATGCCCTTGAGCTTTTTGACCTTGTACGCCTTGACCACTTTAGGGGTTTTTCCGCCTTCTACTGTGTACCCTTTGGTGAGAAGACCGCGGAAAAGGGTTGGTGGGAAGAGGGACCAGGGTTTAAGCTCTTTTCAAAGGTAAGGGAGAACTTCCCCCACATGCCCTTCATAGCAGAAGACCTAGGCATCATAACGGAAGATGTTGTTAGTCTACGAAAGGGCTTTGGCATCCCAGGCATGAAGGTGCTTGCCTTTGCCTTTTATGAGAAGAACTCTCCTCACCTGCCCCACAACTATGAGGAAAACTGTGTCGTCTACACCACAACCCATGATAACATGCCCCTAAGGGATTGGTTTGAGCTGGAGCTCTCTCAGGAACAAAGGGAGAGGGTCATAAGCTACCTCGGATACACACCCCAGAAGATCAGCCATGCCCTAATAAGGCTAGCTTATATGTCCCCCGTGCGCTACCGCATAATAGCCATGCAGGACATCCTTAACCTTGGTAAAGAGTCGAGGATGAACACGCCTGCAACCGTTGAAGGAAACTGGGAGTGGAGGATGACACATATGCCTGAAACCCTAGACTTCATCGGTGAGATGGCTCAGATATACGGCATTCTTTGATAAAATATGCCTATATGAAAGAGCTCCTAAAGGAACAGCTCCTAAAGACCATTGTAGAGCTCTACTCTGTGGAACCAAGAGCTTACAGCTTAGAGCCACCCAGAGAAGAAACGCACGGAGACTACGCAACCAATGCAGCCTTTCTGCTTGCAAAGGAATTAAGAAGGAAGCCCCAAGATATAGCCCAAGAGATAGCTGAGGCTTTTCCACGGGGGCACTTTCAAGCAGAAGCGGTTAAAGGGTTTGTGAACTTCAGAGCAGGAGAAGCCTTTATAAAAAAGGAGTTTAAAGAGCTTCTTAAAGCCGGTGAGAGCTACTTTTTCAAGCCTATTGAAAGGCCTCTTTACCTTCAGGTGGAGTTTGTCAGCGCCAATCCCACAGGACCTCTCCACATAGGCCACGGAAGGGGTGCGGTGGTTGGTGATGTGCTCTGCAGGGTTTTAGAAAAGCTCGGGCATAGGGTGGTGCGCGAGTACTACGTAAACGATGCGGGAAATCAGGTATACTTGCTTGGGCTCTCACTTTTATACAGATACTACGAGCTCTTTGGTATAGAGAGGGAGGAGTTAAAAAGAAGGTTTGAGGAGGAGGGATACAAGGGCAGCTACATAAGGGACCTGGCTAAAGACCTTAAGGCTTTTTATGGGGATAGGCTCCTAAAGGTACCCATTGAGGAGGGTATACAGGCCACCAAGGAGTACGCCTATAGGAGGCTCCTTGAAGATATAAAGGAAACCCTTCTAAACCTTGGGGTCAGCTTTGATAGCTTTTTCAGCGAGAGGGAGCTATACAAAGATGGTACTGTGGATGAGGTTCTCTCCAAACTTCAAAGTATGGGCTACATATACGAAAAGGACGGAGCCCTCTGGTTCAAGAGCTCCCAATTTGGAGATGACAAGGACAGGGTGGTTAGAAAGTCTGACCAATCCTACACCTATTATGCGGGGGACATAGCCTACCACTGGAATAAGTTCAAAAGGGGCTTTGAAAAGGCTATAAACCTATGGGGTGCAGACCACCACGGCTACGAGAGGAGGCTCTTGGGAGCTTTAAAAGCCCTTGGTGTGCCCGAAGGTTGGCTCTCTGTAGAGTTTGTGCAGATGGTGAGGCTTATAAGCGGTGGTCAGGAGGTGCGCATGTCCAAGAGGACGGGAGAGTTTATCACCCTTCAGGAGCTTTTAGAGGAAGTGGGCAAGGATGCGGTGCGTTTTATATTCCTCACCAAGAGGAGTGATACCCCCCTAGACTTTGACTTAGACCTCGTTAAAAGAAACACCTCGGAGAACCCCGTCTTCTACGTCCAGTATGCCCATGCAAGGATCAGGGGAGTCTTCAGGGAAGTACTCTCAAGGTACGGCGTAGATGCGGATAGGGAAGAACTAAGGGAATATGTGGATGGGCTATCCCTAGAGCAGGAGATAAGGCTGATGAAAAGGTGCATCATGCTCAAAGATACCATGCAAGTGGTTGCAGAAAGCTACTCACCCCACCTTATAACCTATGCGCTGATAGAGCTTGCCAAGGACTTTCACAACTATTACAATCACCACAGGATTATGCTTGAGAACAGGGATCTTATGCTCTCAAGGCTTTCCCTACTTAAGGGTGTGGAGCTGAGCTTGAAAACTGCTTTAGATATACTTGGCGTTAGGGCTCCGGATAGGATGTAAACATGAGGATAAGTGTTATCGGAGGAGGATACGTAGGTCTTACCACGGGTGTCTGCTTTGCCGAGCTTGGGCACGAGGTGCTTGTTGTTGAAAAGGTGCCCCAAAAGGTAGAGCTCCTTAAGGCTGGTATATCTCCCATATACGAGCCAGGTCTTGAGGAGCTTCTCAGGAAAAACCTAAACATAAGACTGAGCTTTACCACAGACCTGAAGGAGGGTCTTGAATTCTCCGACGTAATATTTATCTGCGTTGGTACGCCTCAAAGACCCGATGGCTCTGCAGACCTCTCACAGGTGGAGGAAGTAGCAAGGGAAACCGCCAGGCTCATGAGCTCTTACAAACTGCTCATAGAGAAATCCACAGTGCCCATAAATACCCACAGGCTCATAAAAAAAACGGTTCAGAGGTATCTAAGGGACAAGAGCATACCTTACGATGTGGCATCTAACCCCGAGTTTCTCAGAGAAGGCTCAGCCATTTACGATTTTATGAACCCAGATAGGATAGTGGTAGGTGTGGAAAGCGAAAGGGCAAAGCAGGTTTTTGAGGAGCTGTACAAGGACTTTAAATGTCCCATCATATACACGGACCCAGCCACCGCAGAACTCATAAAGCATGCGAGCAACTCCTTTTTAGCCATGAAGATATCCTTTATCAACATGGTAGCTGACCTATGCGAGAGGGCGGGTGCGGACATAAAGCTGGTGGCTGACGGTATGGGTTATGACAAAAGGATTGGAAGAGCCTTCCTAAATGCAGGCATTGGATACGGGGGTTCCTGCTTTCCCAAGGACGTTAAGGCCTTTATAAGGATGGCACAGGACTATGGGCTCCATTTTGGTCTTCTAAGGGAGGTGGAGAAGATAAACCAGGAAAGACCCGTGAAGTTTGTGGAGAAGGTAAAGAGTGTACTTTGGACAGTCAGGAACAAAAGGCTTGCTCTTTGGGGTCTCTCCTTCAAGCCAAACACGGACGACATAAGAGAGGCACCCTCAATAAGGATAGTGGACCTTCTTCTCAAAGAGGGGGCAGAGCTCTTTTTATACGACCCAAAGGCTATGGAAAACTTCAAGCTACTCTTTCCCGAGGGCAAGGGCATAAGCTATGCCCCAGATCTGTACAGCGCGGTTAAAAACTCCTCAGCTCTACTCATACTCACCGAGTGGGAGGAGTTTACGCAGGCGGACATGGCTAAGGTGAAGGAGTTGATGGAACTGCCCATAGTGATAGATGGCAGGAACGTATTTGAGCCCGCGAGGATGAAAGAGCTGGGCTTTGAGTACTACTGCATAGGAAGATGAGAGTCTTAATAACTGGGGCTGCGGGTTTTATAGGCTCCCATCTATGCGACAGGTTTATCAGGGAAGGCTTTTACGTCATAGGTATGGACAACTTTCTAACGGGCAGTCCAAACAACATAGCTCATCTTTTTGGCCATCCCAGCTTCAAGTTCCTCCACTACAACGTGGTTAACTACATATACATTGAGGGAAAAGTGGACGTGGTTGTACACCTTGCCTGTCCAGCCTCTCCAGTAGACTACATAAAAAACCCCATCCATACTATGAAGGTGGACTCCCTAGGAACGCTCAACACCTTAGGCTTTGCCAAGCTCAAGGGTGCAAGGTACATCTTTGCCTCCTCTTCCGAGGTGTATGGCTCACCCCACGTACATCCCCAGCCTGAAACCTACTGGGGTTATGTAAATCCAATAGGACCCAGAAGCGTATATGATGAGGCTAAGAGGTTTTCCGAAGCCTTATGCATGGCCTACTACAGGGAACACGGTCTTGATGTGAGAATAGCGAGAATATTTAACACCTACGGGCAGAGGATGAGAATAAAGGATGGAAGGGTCATACCAACTTTTATAGAGAAGGCCTTAAAGGGTGAACCCTTACCCATATACGGAGATGGACTCCAGACGAGAAGCTTCTGCTACATAGATGACCTTATAGATGGTCTCTTTAAACTCTCTCTGAGGGATGGTCTTGAGGGGGAGGTTTTTAACCTGGGAAATCCTGAGGAGATTACCATAATTGACCTTGCTAGGTTAATAGTGGAGCTAACGGAAAGCAGTTCGCAGATAGTAAACCTTCCACCTCGTCCCGATGACCCGCCTAGAAGGTGTCCAGATATAAGCAAGGCTAAGAGTATATTGGAATGGGAGCCAAAGACACCTCTGACCCATGGTCTTGTGGAGGTGGTTAGTTGGTTTAGGGATAGGGTGGGTTTATCTTTATAATTAGTCTTATGATATGGAGGGGAAGATGAAAAAGGAAAGGTTGATAATCTTGCTAGGAATTTTGGTAGCTCTCATATTCTTCTACCTTGGATTGAACGAATGGCTCAAATCTAAGCAGGAGGAGGTTCCACCGCCACCCCTCGTTGTAAAACCCATACACAAGCAGCCCGAAAAGCCTCCACAAGGGCAAGAACAACCAGCAGAAGCAGCTCCCCCCGAAAAGCCTCAGGAAAAGAGGGAGGATGTGATAGCTCAAAAGATAAGGGAAGAGAAGGAAAAGCCCCCAGTTCCTAAGGCGAAGTCTGTAGAGGAAAAAGGAATAAGGCGAGCGGTAAGAACCTACACGGTGCAGGTTGGTGCTTTTAAAACAAAAGAGAATGCGGAAAAGGCTTTAAGGAAGGCCTTGAGCATGGGTTATAAGGCTCAGATTGTGGAGGAGGATGACTTTTACAAGGTGAGGCTTCTTGTGAGGACGGAGGATATACGTAGGGAGCTTGCAAGGCTTAGATCTACCTTTGGAGGTGTGTCAATAAAAAGATGAGGTTTTTGATCTTAGTATTTCTCCTTATAGTATCCTGTGCGGTAAAACAGGAAAGTTCAGACAAGGCTAATAACTGGCAGTATTACTACGACCTGGGTATGTCCTCCTTTATGGCAAAGAACTACTCAGAGGCCATAGCTAACTTCTTTAGAGCCTCTCAGATGGCTTCCAACGAGCCCAAAGTGTGGAATGCCTTAGGACTCGCCTACATGGAAGTTCAGGAGTACGAAAAGGCTGAAAACTCCTTCCGAAAGGCTCTTCAGGTGGATAAAAGTTACACAGAGTCTAAACTAAACCTTGGCATACTGTACTACAGAAAGCTTGATTATTCCAATGCCCACAGTGTTATAAAAGAGGTTCTTAACGATGAGGCCTTTCCGCAGAAGCACATGGCATACTACTATCTGGCAAAGGTCAATGAGGCAATGGGCAACAGGGAAGATTATATAAGCAACCTTAGAAAGGCGGTATCCTACAATCCCATGTTCCTTGATGCCCAGTTGGAACTAGCAAAAGCTTATGAGGAGGAGGGCAGATACGTAGATGCAAAGAGGCTATACGAAAACCTCATAAACAACGGTATAAAGAGCTCTACCATACATCTAAACCTTGCCAGGGTGGAGTACGGTTTGAAAAACTATTCCCTCTCAAAGGAACACATAAAGAAGGTCTTAGAGGATAGGCAGACAGACCCTCAGACAAGGAATGAAGCTCTAAAGTTGCTTAGCAGTGTGCTTATAAGAGAGCAGGAGGATATTTTAGGTAAGAAGACCTCAGAAGAGTCATTGCCAAAACCTCCAATGGTTCCTAAGGAAGAGGAATCTCAACAACCCTCAAAGCTTTACAGGATACAGCTGGGAGCCTTTTCCTCTGAGCGTTATGCGAAAAGCTGGAAAGATAGATTGGAGTCCGAACTTAATCTAAAGGATTTGGTAATTTTAGTGCAAAGTGGATTGTTTAGAGTTCTTTATGGAAGTTTCAACAGCAGGGAGGAGGCCCAAAGGGAGCTCGAAAGGCTCAAAAAACTTAACCTTTACGGTTTCATAGTTTACGATTAGGCCTTTTAGAGGCTCTCCTTGGTTGATGGAATTGCTCCACCTACCAAGCTCACCGCCTGCTTCAGACTAAGGGCAAAGGCCTTAAAGCAAGCCTCAGCTATGTGGTGTAGTATCCTTCCCGTTATGACCCTCACGTGAAGGGTGCTCTTACTCTCTAAGGCAAAGCCCTTAAAGAACTCCCATATGAGTTCAAAGTCAAAGTCTGTAATCTTTCCCCTAAGCCCTAGGTCTTCGTAGAAGAAGAGCGGTCTGCCCGATAGGTCCAAGCTTGTCAGAACGAGGGCTTCATCCATAGGAAGGATTGCATATCCGTATCTTTGTATGCCTTTTTTATCTCCGAGGGCTTCGAGCACCGCCTTACCCAGTACTATCCCCACATCCTCAACAGTATGATGGTGGGAAACGTGCACATCCCCCTCCGCATGGAGCTCTATATCAAACCTTCCATGCCTTGCTAATGTTTCTACCATATGGGTCAGGAAGCCAACGGGTGTGTTCACCTTGTAAATCCCTTCTCCGTCAAGGTTGAGCAGGAGGCTAATCTTGGTTTCTTTTGTCTCTCTTTTGATATGTGCCTTTCTCATTTAAGGTGTATTCTACCACAAAGTTTCTAAGAGAAGCCTCCGGCTCTGCGTAGAAGATTTTGAGGCTAAAATCAAGATAATGAAGCCTATCTATCAGAAAAAGTAGCTCCTTTAGATTATACTTTGACAGGTACCTTTTAAAGTTGGCAACCATAAGGGGATGTTTTACGTCTACCTCGGAGAGGGCCCTTTCTATGGGCATTTCCCATTCCTGAAGTTCTTTAACCGTATACAGCTTGATGGCGTAGTTAGCAAGGACTGCAAATATCTGCAGGGCGGGAACACCCTTCCTTGTGAGCTCATCCAAAGATAGGAGGGCCCTATCCCAGTCCTTGGTGTAAAAGGCATCCAAAAAATCAAAGATGTTGAACTCACCCTGAGCTAAAACTATCTTCTTTACCTCTTGCAAGTCTACCCTTTTAGAACCGAAGAGAATTATCTTGTCCGTCTCAACCTTTAAGGTGGTCAGGTCGTAGGATGTGGAATTCAACAAGTATTCAAGGGCATCTTCCTCTATGCTTATGCCTTCCTTCTGAAGCTTGTTTAGTACCAGACTCTTTACCCTTTTCTTGTCCAACTTGTTGGCGCTTATAACCTCTCCCAGTTCACCGATGGTTGCAAAAGGTTCCTTCTTAAGGTCCTTGTCGCTGAGCTTATGGTCTATGTAGAAAAACACCTTGTTCTTGCCTAGTCTTGAAAGTCCCTTTATCAGGGATGTTGCCCCTTTCCCCTCTTTAAGGATTTCCTCACCTTTGAATATAAAAAAGACCTCCTCTTTTGAAAAGATTGCCATGGAGGTAAGCTCCCTCAGAAGCTCCTGAAGGGTGAGCTCATCCCCCCATAAGACCCTAACCCTGTATAGGCTTTTCAGCTTGTCCAGCAAAGCCCTGACCAGATAGTACTCTTCCCCATGTATTAGGTTTACAGGCTTTATATCTGCCTTTGGAAGCAGTTTGATATACTCATCTATCTTCATTAAGAGTGCATAGCTTTAAGGAAGTCTTTGTTTGTCTTGAACTTCTTTAGCTTGTCAAGGAGGAACTCCATAGCTTCTATGGGGTCCATAGTTGCCAGGAACTTTCTGAGGACCCATGTCCTTTGAAGCTCCCAGTCCTCAAGCAGGAGCTCTTCCTTCCTTGTTCCCGATTTCTCTATGTTTATTGCTGGGAATATCCTCCTCTCCATGAGCCTCCTGTCCAGATGGATCTCCATGTTGCCCGTTCCCTTAAACTCCTCGTATATAACATCGTCCATCTTTGAGCCTGTCTCTATAAGAGCTGTCGCTATTATAGTTAGGGAACCACCCTCCTCTATGTTCCTTGCAGCACCGAAAAACTTCTTAGGCCTTTGGAGTGCGGTAGCCTCAATGCCACCCGTTAAAACCCTACCCGTTGGTGGCGTGACAGCGTTGGATGCCCTTCCAAACCTGGTCATAGAGTCAAGAAGTATGACCACGTCCTGCTTTAACTCCACCAGCCTTTTAGCCTTTTCAACTACAAGCTCCGCTACTTGCATGTGCCTTTCCGGTGGTTCGTCAAAGGTGGAAGCGACCACCTGTGCACCATCGCCCACTATCCTCCTCATCTCTGTGACCTCTTCCGGCCTTTCATCTATAAGAAGTATGATAAGGTGCACCTCTGGATGGTTTTGTATTATAGCCTTTGCTATCTTCTGTAAGAGCACCGTTTTACCGGCCTTTGGTGGAGCAACTATCATACCCCTTTGACCCTTACCTATGGGTGCAATAAGGCTTATTACCCTGGTGGAGAGTTCCGTGGGTGACGTTTCCAGATTAAACCTTTCCGTAGGATGATAGGGTGTGAGCTTTTCAAACACCGGTCTGCCCTTTAAGACCTCGGGGTCTGGTGGAAGCCCGTTTACCGACTCTATCTTTATCAGAGCTTGATACTTTTCCTTCTCCTGCGGGAGCCTTGCAAAACCTACTATGGCATCTCCCGTCCTCAGCCCAAACCTCTTTATCTGAGATGGTGCTACGTAAACGTCGGTGTAACTTGGCATGTAGTTGTTCTCCGCACTTCTGATAAAGCCATAACCTTCCGGAAGTATCTCAAGAACGCCCTTAATAAAGTTTAACCCCTCTTCCTTTGCCTGTATGGTAAGAATCTTCTCTATGAGCTCCTCCTTTCTTAACCCCGTCACCCTTGAGAGTTCAAACTCCCTTCCTAACCTTTGGAGCTCTCCCAAGGAGAGCTTTTTTAGTTCTTCAAAGGTGTAAACCTTCTTTTCCTGCGTTTGTTCCATATGAACGCCTCCTCTTTATTTCCCAATACAAAAGCGTGAGAATATGCTTCCCAATATATCCTCCGTGCTTATGGTACCAACAATCTCCTCAAGGTAACTTAAAGACTCTCTCAAGTCCAACATGATTATCTCTGGGGAGAGGTCTTCAACCCTCAGTCTATCTGAAAGAAATTTTAACACCCTTTTTGATTTTTTCAAGAGGTCCGCATGTCTAACAGATAGGTATATTTGCATGCCATCGCCCAGCTCTACACCAAGGTTTTTAAGTATTAACCTCTTAAGTTCTTCAACCCCTTCCCCCGTTAGCGCGCTAAGAAGTACAGCCTCTGGGAACTCCCTCAGGACAGAGTTGTGAACCCCTATGTCCTTTTTGTTTAACACCACAAGATGCTTCATATCCTTTACCCTCTGATAGACCTGCCTGTCTTCCTCTTCCAAAGGCTCGCTAGCATCCACTACGAAAAGCACAAGGTCAGCTTTCTCCAGCTCCCGCAGGCTTCTTTCCACACCGATCCTTTCCACCACATCCTCTGTATGCCTTATACCTGCGGTATCTATGAGGTTTATGGGTATGCCCTTGAGGTTCAGGCTCTCCCGCAGAAGGTCCCTCGTAGTTCCAGGTATGTGGGTCACTATAGCCCTGTCTTTGCCAAGTAGAGAGTTAAAGAGGGATGACTTGCCCACGTTGGGCTTTCCAACCAGTGCCAGGTTTATACCCCTCCTTATGTACTCGCCCGTCTCCACGTTTGCAAGCAATCTGTCCATATTCCCAGTTATTTCCTCCAGTATGCTTATTAGCTGTTCCCTGCTTAAGGTTGGTATATCCTCTTCGGAGAATTCAATATCCGCCTCAACGTAGGCAAGCAGTTCAAGGAGCTTTTCCCTTAGGGAGTTTATCTGTGCGGATAGCTCACCCTGGAGCTGTCTTTGGGCAACCCTAAGGGCAAGCTCCGATTTGGCGTTTATAACATCTGCTACAGCCTCCGCCTGGAGCATATCCATCTTCCCGTTAAGGAAGGCCCTTTTTGTGAACTCCCCAGGCTCTGCAAGCCTTATACCCTTGGAAAGGAAAAGCTCTAAGGCCTTTTTCAATATTAACGGGTTCCCATGGAGGAAGAGCTCTATCATGTCCTCCCCTGTATAGCTTTTGGGTGAGGGGTAGAAGATGAGTATGCCCTCGTCTAAAATGCTCCCATCCTTGTCTAAAAGCTTTACAAGGTGCGCATACCTGGGCCTTAGCCCCCCCCTCAGGACTAGGGAATCTTCTATCCTCTCAAAGACCCTCAGTCCAGAGAGCCTTATAACCCCTATGGCGCTCTCACCGTAAGGCGTGGCTATGGCTACTATGGGCTCCCTTTGTTTAACCATAGGTCAATCGAGAACCAAAGTCAAGCTCCCTGCAAGGGAAAGGGCCTCCTCCCATTCCCTTGGGTTTATCCTCCTTGAAAGCTCGGGATACTTGTAAGCCTGGTAATAGGGCATGTACTGGTCCATCACGTTTATGGCTATCTTAGGGGAGATTTTTTTCAGCTCCTCCACGACCCTATTTGTGCCAGCAATACGGTTAGGGAGAAGGAGATGTCTTATGAGTAACCCCCTTATTGCAATCCCCTCTTCATCTAAAAGGAGATCTCCCACCTGTCTGTGCATCTCCCTTATGGCATCGAGGGCAACGGAGAAGTAGTTTTTTACCCTTGAGTACTTCCTGCCAAGCCCGTCATCCGCATACTTAAAGTCCGCAAGGTATACGTCTACTATACCCTCAAGGAGCCTAAGGCTCTCCAGGCTGTCGTAAGATGATGTGTTGTAGACTATGGGCACTCTCAGCCCCTTTCCCACCGCTATGTAAAGAGCCTCCAGTATCTGAGGCACCACATGGGATGGTGTGACCAGGTTTATGTTATGACAGCCAAGCCTCTGCAGGCTAAGAAAGATGTTGGCAAGCTCATCGGGATTGACCTCTTCACCCTCCCCAAGGTGGGACAAAGTGTAATTCTGGCAGTAAACGCATCTCATGCTACAGTAGGAGAAAAAGACTGTTCCTGAGCCCTTTTTTCCTCTTATGGGGCGCTCTTCACCCCTGTGGGGGAAGTAGGAGGCCACTAGGGCATACCTTCCCGTTTTGCAGTAACCAAGCTCACCCTTGAGCCTATTTACACCACAGCGGTGGGGACAGACTTCACAGCTCTCCAGCATACTTACGGCTCTGTCTATCCTCTCCTTCCAATCCTTAGGAGTGAGGTTAAGGTAAGAGGGTTGCATAGGTTATAATTTATCCATGAGACTTCAAATAGACAGGGAGGACCTACTTTCAACGCTTCAGAAGGCAAAGAATGCCACTGAGAAAAAGTCCGCTCTTCCCATACTTAACAACTTTCTTCTTATTGCAGAGGGGGGCTTGCTAAAGGTTATGGCCACTGACTTGGAGAACTTCCTTTCCTTGGAAATCAAAGCTCAGGTTGACCAGGAGGGTAAGGCGGCGGTAAACGCGGATAAGCTTACCAACATAGTGAGGAGCCTCTCCTCTGCAAAGATTTACCTTGAGCTTAAGGAGGACCAGCTTTTAGTGAGCGGTGGAAGGAGCAGGTTTAAACTTTCCATTCTTGACCCAGAAGACTTTCCCGATTTTCCGCAGGTGGTAGCCACCGCAGAGCTACCTTCGGTGGACATTCTGAAGGCTGTAGATAAGGTGGAGTACGCCATATCGAAGGATGATGCACGCTATGCCCTTCAAGGACTTTACATACATGAGGTGGATGGAAAAACCCACTTTGTGGGCTCCGATGGTCATAGGCTTGCCCTCTACTGGAAAAACTCCTCCTTTCCCATGGAGCTCCTAATTCCCAGAAAAAGCCTAAAGGTCATAGGCGGTCTACTGAAGGGTTATGTAGGTGATTTGAGGAGTGGAAAGGATGAGTCTTTTGCTCATTTCTTAGGTGAGGGGTGGAGCCTTTCTGTGAGGTTGCTCGAGGGAGAATACCCAGACTACCTTTCCGTCATCCCCACAAGGTTTAACCATAGCGTTCTAATAAATAGGAGGGAGTTTGTAGAGAGTTTAAAGAGGCTCTCCGCCATAGCGGAGAGTTCTGCCTTCCCAGTTAAATGTTCCTTTGCGGACAACCTTCTCCTTCTTGAAATATCCGAGCCCGAGTACGGGGAGGGAAGGGACGAGCTGGATGTGGAGTACACAGACGAGCCCGTGGAGGTAGGCTTTAACGGGAAGTATCTCATAGAGGCCCTTGATAGCTTTGAGACGGAAAGGGTGTGGTTTAAGGTGGTAGACCCAGACAGCGCAGTTGTTATAGAGTCGGAAGACCCGGAGCTGGACCCTTACCTCTGCCTTATTATGCCAATGAGGCTCTAAAGACGGGTTTTCTGTTTGCCTCTGCTTCCTTTATCCTTCTTACGGGCGTTGTCCTTGGTGAGTCCCTAAGCTCCTGCGGTTCTTTCTCTGCCTTCTGCACTATCTTTCTGAGGGCTCTTGCAAAGCTGACTAAGGTCTGTGGACTTTCCGTCTCCGTGGGCTCTATCATCAGAGCTTCCCTAACCGTTAGGGGGAAATACACCGTGGGTGCATAGAAGCCCATGTCCAAGAGAGCCTTGGCCACATCCATAGCCTTAATGTCATATCTCAGAAGATTCTGTGCGGAGAGAACAAACTCATGCATACAGGGCACCTCTGGATAGGGGTCTAAAAAGAGACCCTCGAGGAGCTTTCTCAGGTATCTTGCGTTGAGAACGGCGTGCTTGGCCACAAGGTCTATATTTTTTCCGTAGGAGAGTATGTAAGCCAGGGCTCTCAGTATGACCCCCACATGACCATAAAAGGCAAGCACCTTGCCCACACTCTTGGGCCTATTCCAGTCAAGGTAATACTTACCATCCTTGAAGGACACGTGGGGCACGGGAAGGTAAGGCTCTAGTTTTTCTGAAACACCCACTGCACCACCACCCGGACCCCCACCACCATGGGGTGTGGAGAAGGTCTTGTGAAGGTTGAAGTGCATCACGTCTACTCCCCACTTTCCTGGCTGGGCCATACCCACAAGGGCATTCATGTTAGCCCCGTCCATGTACAGAAGGGCGTCCCTCTCATGCAGAACCTGTGCAACCCTTCTTATGTTGTTTTCAAAAATACCAAGGGTATTAGGGTTTGTTATCATAAGACAGGCAACCCTATCGTCCAGCTTCCCTTTGAAGTCTTCCCAGTCGAGCTCACCCTTGGAGTTGCTCCTTACCGTTATGACCTCAAAACCGCACAGGGATGCGGTGGCAGGGTTAGTCCCGTGGGAAGTATCTGGAACGAGAACCCTGTTCTTATGAGTATTTCCCCTATCCCTATGGTAAGCAAGTATCATAATAAGCCCCAGAAGTTCACCCTGAGCACCAGCTGCAGGCTGTAAGGAGACCTCATGAAAGCCCCCTATCTCTTTTAGCAGTTCCTTTAGCTGATACATGAGCATTAGCGTGCCCTGTGAGTACTCCTCTGGCGTCATAGGATGGAGCTCTTTAAAGCCCTGAAGGTTGGAGAGCTCTTCGTTAATCCTTGGGTTGTACTTCATACTGCAGGAGCCGAGGGGGACAAAGGTAGTATCTATGGCGTAGTTTAGTTTTGAAAGCTGCGTGTAGTGCCTGACAGCATCAAGCTCTGAAACCTCGGGGAATTTCAGCTCTTCCCTGTAATAACTCCCAAGATAATCCTTTAAGTTAACCTCCTCCACGTCAAGGGTAGGCAGGCGGTAACCTCTCCTTCCCTTACTGGACAGTTCAAACAGGAGTTCCATAAGAAGTAGTATAATATGTCCTTTAATGCCAAGACGCACCGACATAAGGAAAATCCTCATAATAGGCTCAGGTCCAATAGTTATAGGTCAGGCTGCGGAGTTTGACTATTCGGGCACTCAAGCCTGCAAGGCGCTCCTTCAAGAGGGTTACGAGGTAGTTCTTGTAAACTCAAACCCCGCCACCATAATGACAGACCCACAGCTTGCCCACAGAACTTACATAGAACCACTAACGGAGGAGGTGCTGGAGGAGATAATAAGGATAGAAAGACCTGATGCCCTACTTCCGACCTTAGGTGGTCAGACGGCACTAAACCTTGCTGTAAGGCTTTACGAGGAGGAAGTGCTCCAAAGATACGGAGTTAGGCTCATAGGTGCCAACTATCAGGCTATAAAGAAAGGTGAGGACAGGGACCTTTTTAGGAAGTCTATGGAGAAGATAGGTCTTAGGGTTCCTCCGAGCGTTGTGGTCTCCTCCCTTCAGGAAGCCCTTGAAAGGGTCAAAGATGTGGGCTTTCCAGCCATTCTAAGGCCTGCCTTTACTCTCGGTGGTACAGGTGGTTCTATAGCTTACAACATGGAAGAGTTTAAAGAAAAGGTGGAGTTTGCCCTGAAGACTTCACCCATCCATCAGGTGCTCATAGATAAATCCCTCATAGGATGGAAGGAGTTTGAGTTTGAGGTCATAAGGGACTCAAAGGATAACGTGATAATAGTCTGCAGCATAGAGAACCTTGACCCCATGGGTGTGCATACGGGGGACTCCATAACGGTGGCACCAGCACAAACCCTAACAGATAAGGAGTATCAAGTTCTCAGGGACGCATGCATACAGATCATGAGGGAGATAGGCGTGGATACAGGGGGGTCTAACATACAGTTTGCGGTAAGCCCAGAAAACGGAGAGTTTTACGTGATAGAGATGAACCCAAGGGTTTCTCGCTCCTCAGCCTTGGCTTCAAAAGCTACTGGTTTTCCCATAGCTAAGGTAGCCGCCAAGCTGGCGGTGGGCTACACCCTTGATGAGCTAAAAAACGACATAACACGCTTTACGCCGGCAAGCTTTGAGCCCTCCATTGACTATGTGGTTGTGAAGATACCGCGCTTTGACTTTGTCAAGTTTCCAAAAGCGGACAGGACTCTGGGTACTATGATGAAGTCGGTGGGTGAGGTCATGGCCATAGGCAGGACCTTTAAAGAAGCCCTTGGCAAAGCTATAAGGAGTTTGGAGCAGGATGTTTACGGTCTTAGCCTCCCCGACTACTCCTATATGGATGATGAGGATCTCAGGCGCAACATAAGGGTGCCAAACCCAAACAGGCTATGGTACATAGCCAGCGCCTTTAAAAGGGGCTACAAAGTGGATGAGGTTTATGAGCTTTCCAAGATTGACCCATGGTTTCTTGAGAACATAAGGCTTATAGTTGACTTTGAAAAGGAGCTAAGGGAGGAAGAGCTCACCGAGGATAGGCTAAGGGTCGCCAAAGAGATGGGATACTCGGACCTCGAGATAGGGAGGCTAAAGGGTATGGAGGAGGACGAGGTCAGAGGGCTCAGAGAGCTTTGGAACATATTACCCTCCTTTAAGGGTGTGGATACCTGCGCAGGGGAGTTTGTTGCCTATACTCCATACTACTACTCTTCCTACGAAAGGCCTTACTACACTTTGGAAACTGGACACATACTGGATGAGGATTAGAATATAGGCGTGAGGCTTGAGGAAGTTCTTAAGAGCCTTAAGAAGGGGGAGAGATACGATCTTGTAAAGCTCTGGAAGGAGATGCCCGTAAAACTTGGTGGTATACTCTCCTTTATAAGCATAAATGAAAGGCTTGTATCTGTTAGGGTTAAAGAATCCAAATTTGTTAGCCTATTTACTGGCGTTGGCGAAATATACTTAAAGGCTTCCGAACATTACTATCTCAGATGTAAAAGCCTGAAGGTTCAAGATTATGATGTTTACCTGTCTGTTGAGGATTATCAGGAGGCACCACCCTTTATCTTTAGGAGGCATGTTAGAGTCGTCCCTTTAGAGAGGGAAGATATAAAGGTCCATGTGAATTTACAGGAGGGAAAGATAGAGGCTTACGTGGTTGACATATCTGAGGGCGGTATGGGAATTGTAGTTGATGGGGAAAGGGCACCTACTCTCCTAAAGGAGATGGAAAGGAGTAATAAGCTACCCTTAAGTATGGAGCTCACTGGAGAGACCATACTCGAGCTGTATGGGGAGATAAGGAATGTGAATCTTTTGGAGGAGGGTTCCATAAGGCTCGGCCTTCAATTTATAGAGGCTCCTTCGTCAGTCTTGGAGCCCATAAGGCAGTACGTTATGAGGGTTCAAAGGCATAGGCTTGGTGGGCTCTCTATATAAGCTCCGCAGGGTAGGGTTCGAGGTAGGCCTGATTGAGCAGATAATCCACATCAAACCTGTAGGCAAGACTTTTTAGAAGTTCTATGAGCGTTCTGTGCTCAACCTTTCCCCCCTTGTAGCCTTCTACAAGTTTATAGAAATGTGCCCTTTCCCTTTCCTTCAACCTGCTTGAAAGATGTCCGAATATATGGAAGATGGTATTGGCATGCTGCCCTATGGAGGGCTTCCTCTTCAAGGCCTGAAGAAATAAGAGCCTGTACTTTTCTAAGCTTTCCTTAAGATTTTCTTCCTTCGTGCTTGCTACAAGCCTTCCCATCTCTTTCAACTTTACCTGGGAGTGTGCCATCAGGAGGTATTTGTACCTTTGATGAAAGTCCATGAGCTCCTTTACTCTTCTTACCTTCCCTAGACTTTCTCTTATGTCCGCAATGGCAAATATCTTAACAAGAAAGTGCTCCTTTAGCTCTGGGTTTTTGAGCCTTCCCTCGTCCTCCACGGGCACCATGGGGTGCTTTTCAAGCACCTTGATAGCAAAAAGGCCCTTTCCCTTTGAATGAAACTGCTTACCCTCTCTGTCCTTGTATACCGATGTGTTAGAAACCCCACAGGATGGTGACTTACTCTTCAGAATAAAGCCATCCACCTCGGGCAGGGAGCCCAGAAAGCTCTCTGAAAAGCTTTTCATTCTTTCTGTTAGCTCAAGCCCTGTGGACGGCTGGGATAGCCCAAAGCCATCATCCAGAAGGTAAACTATCACCCTATCCCTTGGAACTCCCAGACCAATTTCCACCTCCGGGCACACGTCTATGACTTCACAGTAGGGCAGTAGCCTGAGGATGAACTCATCCTTTACTGTCTGTGCGTTGTAGCGCACGGGTTTTTGGTTAAGGCAGGCACTGACTGCTAGCCTCGGTCTTGGGAAGTTCCTCACATATAGCATTTTAACAGAGCCCCGAAGGGGCTCCTAGCTATCACTTGGGCATTATGACCGTATCTATGACGTGTATAACGCCGTTGGAGGCCTCTATGTCTGTCTTTGTTATGTTTGCATTGTTTATCTTGGCTCCGCCCTTAAGGGTTATGGTTGCCTCTTGACCTTGTAGGGTTTTTACCTTCTGCCCCTCTTTTAAGTCTTTGGAGTAGACCTTGCCCTCTACTACGTGGTAGAGAAGTACCTTCCTTAGGGCTTCCTTGTCTTTCAGCAGAGCGTCCAGTTTATCCTTTGGAACCTTCCCGAAAGCCTCATCCGTTGGGGCAAAGACGGTAAAACAGCACTTGGTGGCTAACGTATCCTCAAGCCCGGCCTCTTTCAGTGCTGTCAGCAGTGTTTTAAACTGCCCTGCCTGTTGAGCAGTCTGGACTATGTTTGCCTTCTTTGCACCCTTCTCGTGCATGGCTGCGAGGGCAAAACCTCCCACCATTCCTATGGCTAAGCCTGCAAGTAGTGCTTTCTTGGCAAGTCCTAACATGTCTGCACCTCCTCTAGTTTTGACCTTAAAGTTAAGGACATTTGAAAGCGTATTGCTTCCATGTTTGGACTAATTGCTCCTCTCTTTTGACGTTTTACAGCTTAGCCAGTATACAGGTAGGAAGTATCCCACCTGTACTATAATTATTTGCATGCTTGCCTTAGTCAGTTTACTTAGCATGTTGACCATATCCGTGAGCGGTCTATCTATATTAGTTGGGCTAGTCTTCATAAAGACGGGGAGGAAAGAAGCCCATAAGAGGGCTATGATAACAGCGTCGGTTTTTGCCCTAATCTTTGTAGTTTTATACCTTATAAAGAACTACCTTCAAAGGAGTGGGCTTTTGCCCCTTGAAAGCTACTTAGGTCCCTACAGAGCTCTTTTTCTTTTTATCCTCTGGTCTCATACGGTGCTTGCGGTCTTAAACTTCCCCCTTGCGGTTATAACCCTTAACTACGCCTTTAAAAATGCTTTTGAAAAACACAGAAAGATAGCACCTATAACCGCCTTTGTCTGGATATACGTAGCAGTTACAGGCTGGCTTATCTATTTCTTCATGCAGTTTTTAAACCCATGAACATACGCATAGGCTTGGGTTTTGATTCCCATGTCTTTGAAGAGGGTAAACCTCTTTACATAGGTGGGCTTAGGATTGAATACCCAAAGGGTCTGAAGGGGCATTCGGACGGCGATGTGCTCTTGCATGCCATAACGGATGCCATTCTTGGAGCACTCGGGGAGCCAGACATTGGACAGCTATTCTCCGACAGAGATCCAAGGTGGAGAGGGGCGAGCTCGGAAATCTTTCTAAAAGAGGCTCTGTACAGACTGAAGAAAAGGGGCTACAAGGTGGTTAACCTGGATTGCACTCTGGTGCTTGATGAGCCCAAGATTGCACCTTACAAGGAGGCTATTTTAGAAAACCTATCTAAGCTTATGGATGTGAGTAAAGACTCTATTTCCATTAAGGGGAAAAGGAGGGAAGGCTTCTGCATGGAAGAGGGTGTAGCCTGCTTCTGTGTTATCCTTATAGCCCATGAAAGTTAACCTTGTGCTTTCTGGGGGCGCTGCCAGGGGGATAGCACATATAGGTGTTATAAGAGCCCTTGAGGAGCTAGGCTTTGAGATAGCCTCTATAAGCGGTGTTAGCGCCGGAGCC
Organism: Acidobacteriota bacterium; assembly: GCA_003696155.1. Classification (GTDB taxonomy): domain Bacteria; phylum Aquificota; class Aquificia; order Aquificales; family Aquificaceae; genus Pampinifervens. Next base: position 19,221 of record RFFP01000023.1, on the reverse strand, counting down.
CTTGTGGGCGCCTTTTACTGCGCTGGGTATAAGCCCGATGACATGCTGAAGATAGTGGTTTCAAAAAGCTGGCTCAGATACATAAGACCAAAAGTTCCAAAGCTTGGCTTCTTTTCCTTAAATAGGGCTACAGCCTTTCTCCATAAACATTTACATGTGGAGAGGATAGAGGAGCTAAGGAGAGAACTTTGGATAACAGCCTTAGATATAAACAGTGGTAGAACCCTTCACTTTAACAGCGGGGAGCTCTACCCCATACTTCTTGGAAGCTGTGCCCTTCCTGGAGTTTTTGAGCCAGTAAAGTATGGAGAGTTTACCCTCATAGACGGGGGTGTGACAAACAACCTTCCCGTAGAGCCCCTCTTGGGTAGGAAGGGTCTTCTTATAGGTGTGGATGTAAACCCTACCCTTCAAGGCGAAAGTCTTAGGAATATATTTCAAATACTCATGAGAAGTTTCTTGCTTGCGGTTAGGTCTAATGTGGACAAAAGGAAGGAGCTCTGCCATGTGGTTATAGAGCCCGAGCTCCATAGGTTCTCCACCGTAGACTTATGGAAGGCAAAGGATATATATGGACTAGGCTATAAAAAGACTTTGCAGGTCATGAAGGCTTATGTCCAATAAGCTTCTGATTGACCCCTCGGAGAGCAGGGGTTCTGTAATCAAGAAGGTGGTAAAGCTTGCCCTTCCGGTAATTCTAGGAAACCTTCTTTACACTGTGGAAAGCGCCTTTTCCATAATACTTGTCTCTGGACTTTCTGCAAGCGCAGTGGCCGCGGTGGGCTATTCAGCCAGTATGCTGTGGTTCATATACTCCCTGATGGCTCTTCCATATACTGGCACCTCCGTTTTAGTTGCCCAAAGGGTGGGGGCTGGTAAGGACCCATCCCCGCCCCTTCTATGGGGACTTATCCTTTCAACACTCATAGCCCTTCCCTTGACCTTCTGGGGTGTGGAGCTCGTATCTTTCCTAATGCTCAAGTTCGGTGCCTCCACCTCTGTGGTGAAGCTCGCAGGGGACTATCTCAAACCCGTCTTTTGGTTTATAACCATCGGCTTTATCACCAACACCCTTTATGCAGCATACAACGGCTACGGAGACACAAAAACACCCTTTAAAGTTGCCCTACTTATGAACCTTGTAAACATCGGTAGTGCCTACCTTCTCATATACGGCCATTTTGGTTTTCCAAGGCTTGAGGTGGAAGGTGCGGGATGGGGAATAGCCCTCTCTGAGGTAGTGGGGCTGTTCTTCTATATATACCTTTATGTGGTTAGGAAAAAGCCCTTTGAAATAAGGCTAGGCCTAAACCCTACGGTGCTCATACAGATACTGAGGATAGGTGTGCCTACTGCTATAGAAAGGGCTTTCACCAGTCTTTCTTTTAACATCTTCGTTGGTCTTGTTGCCCAGTTCGGTGATAGAGTGCTTGCCGCCCACCAGGTAGGTTTAAGGGTTGAAAGCGTATCCTTTATGATAGGCTTCGGGATGATGATAGCGGTTACTACCCTTGCAGGTCAGAACTACGGAGCTTACAACTACAAGGGGCTGAACTACGGCGTTATGGTAAGCGCTCACGCCACCGCGAGCCTTATGGGTCTCATAGGTTTTATAATAGCCCTCTTCTCAGAGCCCTTCTCCCTTATCTTCACAAGAGAGAGGGAGGTGGTGCGGTATGCAGTTTACTACCTTATAATCGTAGCCCTTTCACAACCGCAGATGGCCTATGCTAGCATATTCTCCGGTTCTCTCAAAGGTATGGGTAAGACCCACATACCCCTCCTTGTAAACCTATTTTCCTTTTGGGTGTTTAGAATAATACCCTCTATGCTCCTTTTGAAGATCTTTCCCCATCCCATAGTGCCATGGTTTTTTATGAGTCTGGAGACAACGCTTAGGGCTCTTATCTTTTACTGTGCCTACAGAAGGGAAATAAAAAAGTACCTATAGAGGTTTATTATTCTTCTGTTGGTACATACGCCTATCTGCTTCTTTAATCATATCATCTGTGCTGCTAAAATTATCGGAGACCTCTACCACACCGTAGCTAAAGGAGAGTCCAACCTTTTCATCATGGATTACAACCTCTATGGATTCTATGCCCCTTTTTAACCTCTCCGCAACAGTTTTGGCCTGTTCCTCTTTTGTTCCTGGCATAAGTATAGCAAACTCATCACCACCCCACCTTGCCAGTATATCCTTAGCCCTGAGGTTAACTCTTAGGCCGTGGGCTACCCTCTTGAGTACTATATCGCCCATCGAATGTCCATATTTATCATTTATATATTTAAAGTTATCAAGGTCTATAATTACCAGAGAAAATACAGCCCCCTTCTCTTTGAAGTCTTTAAAGGCCTCCTGTAAAGCCCTCTCAAAAGACCTCCTGTTGAAGGTCTGTGTGAGATAATCTATGTTAGCCTCCGACTCAGCAAGCTCCATCCTCTCCTTTAGTTCTTCTATCACCTTTTGCTGTTCTTCTATCCTTCTTAAAAACTTTTCATTCTGAGCTTTAAGGTCTTTAACATGAAGCAGTAGCTCTAAGAGTATAGAGGTTAGCTCTTCATCAGTTAATCTTTCCCCTATTTCTATTAGCTCCTTCTCCTTCCTATAGGCAAAGTCGTTGCTCTCCTCTACAGCCTTTTGTATATCCTTTACCAACCTATTTAGCACTTCTATGGTTTTCTCTACGTCCAGACTTACCTCGCTTAAACTCTCATTTTTGTACATACTTTGGTACATATCTATTAGTTCGTGGTCGGAGAGGTTTTTATTCTTTTCCATTGCATAACATAGGACTAAGAACCATCTTTCGTAGTTTTTTGGCGTAGGCAGTATGTTGTTTCTAATTAGGAACTTTAGCTCCTCTCTTATTATGTTACCCAGGAGATTTAACTCTTCATCGTTTAGGGGGAGACCTCTGAGCAATTTTACGTATAGATTACACTCACCCCTCCTATCCGCCATAATATATATTTTAATACCAATGGGGCTTTTTATAGAAGACCTTTTAAACTTTGGAAACCTGATAGATGCGGAGCTTGAGATAGACATAAAGCCAGAGTTGCTTGAAACTGTATACTCTGGTTTAAATTTCATCCCGGAGGCGGGCATTCTGAGAATCTCAGGCAGGAAGAAAGCTCTCCTTTTCAACAGGAGCTACGAGGTTAAGATTGCGGAGGAAAGCTACAGGGTAAAAAAGGACAGGGAGAGTGGAAAGCAGTGGGTATTTTTCAGAGTACTTTCAAAAGGGGGTCTTGATGAACTTCTAAAAAAGGATGGATTTTTAAAAGAAGAAGAATACCTTGGTATGGATGTGATGCCCGCTTTAGTGCTTACAGACCTCTATAAAAAGGTCCCCAATCAGTTCAAGGATAAACTTGTGATAAACAGGTACAAGTTAAATAAGGAAGGTCTAAAGGCATTTTTCAAGTTTGAGAAGTGATGCTATAATGATGTGTTAAAAGTCTTGGAGGAATTGGAAGATGGCTACAGTGTACTACGATCAAGATGCAAGCCTTGAGCCTCTGATAGGTAAAACCGTTGCCATACTGGGTTATGGAAGTCAGGGTCACGCTCATGCTTTGAACCTTCGCGATAGCGGTATAAGGGTGGTTGTGGGTCTGCATGAGGGAAGTAGGTCAAGGGAAAAGGCCATAAAGGACGGCTTTCCCGTTCTTGTCCCCGAAAGGGCAACCCAAGAGGCCGATATAGTCATGTTTTTAACACCCGATACGGTCCAGCCTCAGATATACAGAGAGAGCGTAGAGCCCTTTCTTGATAGCTCCAAAAGTCTTGCCTTTGCCCACGGCTTTAACATACACTTCAGACAGATAGTCCCACCTAGGGATGTGGATGTATTTATGGTGGCTCCTAAGGGCCCGGGGCACCTAGTGAGGTGGATGTACGAAGAGGGTAAGGGCGTGCCTGCACTAGTGGCTGTCTATCAGGATGCTACAGGAACGTGCAAGGATAAGGCTTTAGCCTACGCGAAGGCCTTGGGTGCTACAAGGGCTGGGGTGATAGAGACTACTTTCAAAGAGGAGACGGAGACAGACCTATTTGGTGAGCAGTCCGTTCTTTGCGGTGGTGTTACTGCACTCATAAAGGCTGGTTTTGAGACTCTTGTGGAGGCGGGCTATCAGCCTGAGGTAGCCTACTTTGAATGTCTTCATGAGCTCAAGCTCATAGTGGACCTCATATACCAGTATGGTATAGCGGGCATGAGGTACTCCATCTCCGACACCGCAAAGTATGGGGATGTAACGAGGGGTGATAGGATATACAGGGCTGTGAAGCCATTAATGAAGGGCATACTTGAGGAGATACAGAGGGCTGAGTTTGCAAGGGAGTGGATACTGGAGAACCAGGCTGGAAGGCCGGTCTTCAACGCTTTACTTGAGAGGGATAGGCACCACCTTATAGAAGAGGTTGGGGAGGAGCTCAGGCGTATGATGTCTTGGATAACTGCCAAGGAACTAAAATGAATCTAACAAAAAGAAGGGAAGGGCTCAAGAAGGTCTATGCACCTGTGGGTGTGGTCCTTTACAAGCTTCACTTTCCGCCAAACTTTATAACTCTGCTTTCCCTCCTTATGGGTATGGCTTCCGCTTACGCCTTTTACGAGGGCAAGCTTCTCACCGCTGCGGCTTTTATATTTTTCTCCGGTCTTTTTGACCTTGCGGATGGTATGGTGGCAAGGCTTTCTGAAAGGACCTCCAAATTTGGTGCGGTTTTTGATTGGATTGCGGACAAGTGGGTTGACGGTTTTGTCCTCGGGACTGTTGGCTTTTTGTACGCAGGACCCTTAACAGCCCTGACCGTGGTCACCGCCTCCATGCTCCATTCCTTTATAAAACCCGTGGTCTATGCGGAGATAGGGTACGAAGAAAGAACAAGGGGTAAGATAAAGGATCCGCTGGAGGGTGTTGGCTTTTTTGGAAGACCTGAGACGCACCTTACCCTCATGGCCTTTACCCTTATGGAGCGCTTTGACCTACCCTTGGGACTTTCTTTTGGTATAAAACTGATAGCCTTGCTTACCCTGGCTTCTCTTTTTCTCAGGATTTTGTACCTATACAAACACTACGGGAGAGAGTACGAATGAGACCTTACGTGATAATAGTCTCCGAGGTAAGCGTGGATGGAAAGCTTACCCTTTACAGGGGGGCTTCAAGTAAGGAGCTTATGAGCCTCATGGACCAGGAAGCTTACAGATACCTACATGAGATAAGGGCTAAGGTGGACGGTATAATGGTGGGTTGTGAAACGGTGCGTACGGACAACCCAAGCCTAACCGTCAGATATGTAGAGGGTAAAAACCCTGCCAGGATAATACCCTGCTCTACCGCCAACGTACCTTTGGATGCCAACATATTTTCCAAGGATGCTCCAACGGTGATAGTTACCACCCATAGAGCTCCTAGGGAGAAGGTGGAAAGGATAAGGTCTTTGGGTGTGGAGGTTCTCGTTGTTGGCGAGGACCTTGTGGACTTTGATAGGCTTTTGCCCATTCTTTATGAAAGGGGGATAAGAAGCCTTATGGTTGAAGGAGGCGCATCCATAAACTGGGAGTTTATACGGCGGGGCTTTGTGGATGAGATTAGGCTAATACACCTGCCAGTAATAGTGGGTGGTGAAAACGTGCCAACCCTTGTAGGTGGTGAGGGGTTTAAGAGTTTGAAGAACCTGCTCCATCTTAGGCTTAGGGCCCACTTCAGGCGTGGCCACCACCTTATAACCGAGTGGGAGGTAGTCCACTAACGCTCCTCGAGTATCAAAATAGGATGGGCCTCCGTTGTGCCATTAACAAACAGTCCATCTCTGACCAAAAGCCTTTTAACTATACCATCCAATGGTGACCTGATAGTACAGTACTCTATGAGTTTATCAATTCTTTCCAGCTGTGCTTTGATAGCCTCGTAGCTGTTTTTCTCCCGCTCGTATCTGCTTTTCCAATCCTCGTACTCACTCCTTGAGAGTAGACCCCTGTTAAAAAGCTCCTCATAGCGTTTAAAGTCCCTCTCCACCTTCTCAAGGTTTATCCTTTGGGATTCAAGCTGAGCATGTAGGCTCTTTCTCTGTGTTGTATAGAGAACAGGGTCAATCTGAACCAGTAGGTCTCCTGTTCTAACCCTTTGTCCCTCCTTCACATATACCCTTTGTACCTTACCCTGAACTATGGTAAAAACCTTTAGCTCGTTGGCTAAGGAAAGACCGAAGATAAGGAGAAGAACAAGTAAAGGCATGGTTACGCTAGACTACCCTTGAAAGATTTTTCAAACATATCCGGGTCGTTACACACCACAAAGACCTCCTGCACCGAGGTCCCATTTTTGTACAGAAGTTTATAACCGGTGCTCGTTCTGTACTTGAGGAAAAGCCCCTTTGATCCCCTTCCGCCGTTTTGCCTAACTATCCTACCGGGCACTATACTTTTTACACCTTCCATCTTAGATAGTAAGCTAAGGTAAGGCTCAAGTCCTTCCAGTAGGGAATGCTCAAGCTTGAGTTTACCTTTGCGGTGTTTTGCCATTAGCTTAAAATTATAAAATGCTCTTTTCAAACCGTGAAGAGGCTGGGAGGCTTTTAGGGGAGTATATTAAGGATAAGGTCAAAGATGTTCATATGGTCCTTGGCATTCCAAGGGGTGGTGTGGTGGTTGCTAAGGGGGTGGCAAAAATCTTAGGAGTTCCCCTCGGACTTCTCATTGTACGAAAGCTTGGCGTTCCATCAAACCCCGAGCTTGCCTTTGGAGCTATCGACCCCGATGGTAACCTTTACCTAGATAGATGGACAGTTGATTACTTTAGGCTTTCTCGGGAGGATATAGACAGAGTTGCACAGGAAGAGCTTAAAAAGATAAGAGAAAGGGAGAGGAGGTTTTTTGGGGGTAAGGTGCCAGACTTTAAAGGTAAGAAGCTGGTGGTGGTTGACGATGGGGTTGCCACTGGTCAGACGGTAATAGCGGGCATAGGATATCTAAAAAGGAAAGGTGCGGACAAGGTCCTGGTCGCCTCTCCCGTATGCCCAAAGGACACAGAGGAGAGGTTAAAGGCTCATGCGGATGAGGTTTACTGCTATCATACTGCAGAAAGCGGCAGTTTTGCAGTAGGTATGTTCTACAGAGACTTCCGTCAAGTAGAGGACAGCGAGGTGGAGGAGCTTTTAAAGGATGGAGTTCTTTGAGGTTCTGAAGGCAAGGCATTCTATAAGGAGCTATCTTCGAAAGCCCGTGGAGGAAGAGAAACTTCTAAAAATCATGGAGGCTACAAAAAGCGCACCATCCGCTGGGAACTTGCAAGCTTACGAGGTTATGGTGGTCCTTGACCAAAGGAAGAGGATAGAAATTGCCCGTCTTGCTCTAAACCAGTGGTTTTTAGCAGAGGCTCCCGTGGTTTTTGTCTTCTTTGCCAACCCAGAAAGGAGCGCATGGAAGTATGGGAAACGTGGAGCTGAGCTTTACTGTCTTCAGGATGCTACCATAGCCTGCGCCTATGCCCAGCTTTCTGCGGTGGCCCTCGGTCTTGGCACATGTTGGGTCGGTGCCTTTGACGAGGAGGGAATAAGGGTTTGCCTTAATGTACCAGAGGGATGGAGACCGATAGCCTTGCTATCCGTTGGCTATCCAGCGGAGAATCCCTTACCCACACCGAGGAGGGAGCTGAAGGATATATTTACCCTTTTATAGTTCCCCTCAACCTTGTCAAAAATCATAAATTTGCCTATATTTTAACAGGTTTATACAGGAGGTGCGTGAATGATATACAAACAGCTTATGAAGCAGCTGATTGAAATAAGCGAAAAGGGTTATGTGACTTACGACGAGATTAACAACATACTAGGTCCTGAGTTTTTAAACACGGAGCTATACGAAGAGATAATGGACTTCCTTCAGGAGAGGGGTGTAAGAATAGTAGATACGGAGGAGAACGTAGAAGAGCTCGAAGAAAAAGAGGCCATTACCGTATCGACGGAGAGCCTTCTTCTGAGCGGAAGGGACGGAGACCCCGTTAGGCTATACCTGAAGGACATGGGGAGGATACCCCTTCTTAAGAGGGAAGAGGAGATAAGGTACGCAAGGCAGATAGAAAGAGGAAGGAAGATAATGAGGAGGGGCCTTCTGAGAACTTCCTTCCTTATAGACAGGGTTCTTAAGGACTGGGGTGAGGTGTGCAATGGCAGACTAAAAGCCATCGACCTTATGGACACAGTTGATGAAAGTAGAACTGTGGAAGAGTACGAAGAGAGCCATGAGCAACTTGAGAGGTACTTTATAGAGAAGGGTCTGGAGCTTGCCAAAGCTTACAAAGATGCCCTATACTGGAGGGACTTGTACGTAATGTACAGCACTCAGGAGTACAAAAAGGAGTATCTTAGAAGACACGCAAATATGAACAGAATACTAAAGGATATGAAGCTCAAGCACTCAAAGTTTGAACGCATAGCGGATGAGCTTATCAGCCTGTATAACAGATATACCAGAAAGGTTAAGGAGCTTGAAATAAGGAAAAAGAAACTGGAAAACATACACCCTGATGTGGAAGAGCTCATAAGGATGTACGATCACGATGAAGGGCTACAGAAAAAGGCAGAAAGGGCCGGGTATGGTTTTTCAAGGTTTCAGATGCTCAGGGATGAATACCTTTCCCTTCAGAAGGAGATAAAGGAGCTAAGGCATGAGCTTGGTATACTTCCAGAAGAGGTTGAAAGGGTTATGTACATAATAAAGGAGGGAAGAACAAAGGTAACACAGGCCAAGCAGGTGATGGTCAAGTGCAACCTAAGGCTTGTTGTCTCCATAGCTAAAAAGTACGTAAACCGTGGTCTTCACTTTTTGGACCTCATACAGGAAGGTAATATTGGTCTTATGAAGGCCGTAGATAAATACGACTACAGGAAGGGTTATAAATTCTCCACCTACGCCACCTGGTGGATAAGACAAGCCATAACCAGAGCCATAGCGGACCAAGCAAGAACCATACGCATACCCGTCCATATGATAGAAACCATAAACGACATAACCAAAGCTCACAAGAAGCTGTTTCAAGAGCTTGGAAGGGAACCAACCCCCGAGGAGGTTGCCAAACATCTGGGTATATCTCCAGACAAGGCAAGGAAGGTTATGCGAGTGTCTCAAGAGCCTGTATCTTTGGAAACACCCATCGGCGATGACGACGAAACCCATCTGAGGGACTTCATAGAGGACAAGAGCGTGTTATCTCCAGAAGAGCAGGTATCAAGGAAGCTCCTCAGAGAACAGCTCATAAAGGTGCTAAATACCCTAGGGGAGAAGGAAAGGGACATCCTCATGTACAGGTACGGGCTTGTAGACGGTGCAGAGTATACCTTGGAGCAGATAGGCAAGATGTTCAACGTAACCCGTGAACGTATAAGGCAGATAGAGAACAAAGCCATAAGAAAGCTAAGACATCCTGCAAGGTCTAAATACCTCAAAGATTTTGAGTTTTGATAGACTTGTAGAGCTCCACGAGGACTGAAAAGTCCTCACCCCCCATGCCTAAATATTTTCCAAGGGCATAGGCGTTTTTTACGTTCTGAAGGGTGAAGGTAAAGGCTCCCAGCTCTTTTACGAGGTCTTCCGCGTAGTGAAGGTCCTTATGTATAAGGTCTACGGAGAAGTGGGTCGAGTAGTCCCTCTCTAAAAGCTTTTTCTTTTTAACGTCTAAAATGTATGACTTGCCTGCACCGTTTTCCAGCACCTCTATAAGGAGCTCCCTCTCTATGCCGGCAAGCTCACCCACTCCTATTGCCTCTGAAAGGACCTGCATTATGCCCCCAAGCACCATGTTGTTTATAAGCTTTAGTTTTGTAGCCTTTCCCGCTCTTCCTACGTAGAAGACCTTCTTACAGAACTTTTCAAAGAGGGCTCTGTGTTCTTTGAACTTCTCCTCATCGCCCCCTACCAGCATAGTCAGCTCTCCCTTCTGAGCGGGCACCACGCTACCCAAGACCGGTGCATCAAGGTAAAAGCCCCCCAATCTCTTTATCTCTTCGTATGAAACCTTCACATAGGCAAAGTGGTTGGTGGTCATGTCCACGATAGTTTTGCCCTCCACCCCACCTTCCACAAGCCCGTCCTTTCCAAACAGAACCTCCTGGGACGCTTCCGAGTCAAAGACTATAACGAAGACCAGGTCTACCTTCCTTATTAGTTCTGCAGGGCTTTCTGCTACAGGCATACCAAGACCGTAAGCCCTCTCCCTTGTCCTGTTCCACAGGAGGAGCTCAGTCCCCTGAGAGATCAGCCTCTGGGCTATAGTCTTTCCAAGGCTTCCAAGTCCTATAAATCCTATCTTCATGGTCAGAGTAAATTCATAAGTGCACTTCCTGCCTGCTCCCAGTCTTCGTAGGAAAGGCTTGCATAGGCTCTTTCTGAATCGGACAGCACATCCTCAGAGCTACCACCCACACTTTCCACTATAAGCCTTAGCTTGCTTGCCTTCTCCTTTGGCACGCTTATGGTGTAAGTCCTCCCAGTCCAACCTTCCCCCACCTTTTCAAGGTAAACATCTATCCATATGTCTCCAAGCTCGTAAGATAGCATAAAGCCCACTGGCTTGGCAAGACCCAAGATACTTGCTATTTGAGATATATGAAAGTCCAGCTCTTCCATAGTAAAATCATAGCATGAAGTTTTTCATACTATCCCTCTTTGGGAAGGACAGACCGGGCATAGTGGCGGGAGTTAGTAAGGCACTGTACAGTTTAGGCTTGAACCTTGAGGACTCTTCTATGACAAGGCTGAACGGCGAGTTTACCATAATGCTCATAGTAAGCTCAGATAAGGATATAACTGCGGAGGACATACTCCAGAGTCTAAAGGAGGTTGGGCAGAACTTTGAGCTCTTTATGGTATGCAGAGAATTGGAAGAGGTAACTTACGCATTACCTCAGGAAATATACAGGATAGTGGTCTTTGGTTCCGACAGGCCAGGCATAGTTTACCACGTGTCCCAGACCCTTGCCAACCTAGGTCTGAACATAAGCGACCTGAGGACAGAAAAGAGGGGAGGGCTCTACGTGATGGTTATAGAGGCTGAGGCGGAAAGAGACGTTTACAATGAACTCCAAGGGAAACTTGAAAAGTTAAAGGAGCTTATAGGTGTTGATATAAGCATTGAAAGGGAAGAGGGAGCGGAGCTTTGAAAGAGCTTCGGATACTTACCTACCCCGATGAGAGGTTAAAAATACCCTCCCTTGAGGTGGTGGAGTTTGACAAAGATCTCAGGCAGTTTGTAAAAAGACTAGAGGAGGTTATGAGAAACTCGCCTGCCTGTGTTGGTATAGCCTCACCTCAGGTGGGGGTTCACAAGAGGATTATATTAGTGGACACTTCAAGCTCTAAGCACAAGGAAAACAAGCTTTCCCACGGTTTTATGGTTTTGATAAACCCACGCATAACAAAGGCGGAGGGAGAGCTTATTGTAAGGGAAGGGTGTTTAAGCGTTCCTGAGTACACGGGCAACATAAAGAGATACTATTGGATAAGGGTAGAAGCTCAGAATCTCTACGGTGAGCCCATGGAGTTTGAAACAGAAGGCTTTGAGGCGGTGGTTCTGCAACACGAAATAGACCACCTTGATGGAAAGCTCTTTATAGAGAGGTTAGTATCTCCTAAGGACCTTTTCAGAAGGAAGGTGTACAAGTAGAAGAACTCAAAAACTTGACATAGGTCATAATATCAACTAAAATGTTAATATCACGTCAAAAGGAGGTTAAAAAAATGAGAATTAAAACACTCGTGCTGGTTGGACTTCTAACCTTTACGCCCCTTGCATTCCAGCCTTTATGGGCGCACGAAAAGCACGTACATATGCACTCACAGGCTCAGGACAACATAACGGTTATGGTCAACCTAACGGATGATAAGGGGCTAAAACCTACCATGGCGCTGAAGTTTGCCCTGGTTTCCCTTCAGAGGGGCAACAAGACCGTTGTATGGCTCAACTCAGAAGCGGTGAGACTTGCGGATGCAAAGGTAAAGGAGACGAAAGGTGTAAAGGCTCTTAAGGAGTTTATATCAGCCGGTGGAAAAGTTTATGTATGCCCTCATTGTGCTAAGGTACTTGGTGTTGAAAAGCTCATAGAGGGTGCGGAGTTGGGAAGCCCCGATAAGGTCTTCGGTGTGTTATCGGAGGAGAGGGTGAGGGTCATATCCTGGTAAGGAGGTAAACGGATGAAGAGGATTATGCTTCTGAGCGCACTTTTTAGCGTGCCCCTTTTTGCACAGGAGCTTCTTCTTAAGGAGGTGGAGGTAAAGGGTAAGAGGGAAACCTTTAAGGACAGCCTTGAGATAAGGGAGGTAAGAGAATCATCCGCCAAAGATGTGGGAGAAGCTCTCATAAGGCTTGAGGGCATAAACAAGGTAAGGAAGGGTAGTATAGCCAACGATGTGGTCATAAGGGGCTTTAAGAAGGATGACATAAACGTGCTCATAGACGATAGCGAGGTTCACGGCGCCTGCCCCAACAGGATGGACCCACCTTCCTTCCACGTGGACTTTGCGGAGGTGGAAAAGATAGAGCTTATAAAAGGACCCTTTGATATAAGGCATCAGGGTTCTATGGGTGGTCTTGTGAACATAATAACCAAAAAGCCCGGGAAGGGCTTTGGGTTAAAGCTTAACCTGACCGCTGGATCCTTTAGCTACTTTAACCCTTCCGCCACAATTTCTTACGGAGACGATCGCTTCTACGCCCTCTTTGGCTACTCTTACAGGTACTCTAAACCCTACAAGAGCGGAGAGGGTAAAAAGGTAACCGAATACTCTGCAGGACATCCTACACCACCTAACTCCGCTTACAAGCCAGACAAGCTAAACTCCAAAGCCTTTGAGATAAACACCTACTGGGGTAAGCTGGGCTTTAAGCCCATAAAGGACCATGAGCTGGAGCTTTCTTACACACGTCAGCTTGCGGACCACGTGCTCTACCCAGCCCTTAGAATGGACGCCATATACGACAACACGGACAGGCTAAACCTTACCTACAGCGTAAAAGACAGGATAAGGCTTCAGTTTTACTACACAGCGGTAGAGCACGACATGACAGACCAGTATAGACAGAGCTCTAACGGTGCGCCAAGACCCTACTCTATGAAAACCTACGCAGAAACTAAGACTTACGGTGGTAGGCTTGAGGCAAAGCTTTTAGACTTTACCCTAGGTTTGGAAGCCTATCAGAGAAACTGGGAGGCTATAAATTACAGGAGGATGTATAACAACTACACCCCTGTCCATATGATACCCGACGTGGATATAACAAGCCTTGGAATCTTTGGAGAGTATGACAAGAGGCTAAACCCCAAGCTAAGGCTTGTGGCGGGCATAAGGCTTGACACCACAAAAAGCGAGGTAAACGCCAGGGACGGAGCTACAAACCCTGAGTTTAACACCAACCTATATAGCACAGTTCACAGCACGAGGAGCACCTCAAAGACTGACACCTACCCCTCTGGAAACCTCCAGCTTTTCTACGAGATAGCCCCCCAGCTTGAGCTCTTTGCTGGACTAGGCCACAGTGTGAGAGTGCCGGACCCTCAGGAAAGGTATATATATCTACCCGGTGGTATGCAACCCTGGATAGGAAATCCAAAGCTAAAACCTTCCAAAAATACCGAGCTTGACCTTGGTATAAAGCATCAGACCAAGAGCTCCCTTACAAAGGCTGCGGTCTTCTACAGCATGGTTAAGGACTACATAACCCTAAACAGGCGTTCCAATGCGAACACCTACGAGAACGTAGATGCTACCTTCTGGGGCTTTGAGCTTTCTACTAGCTATAACCTTTATAAGAACCTCTTTCTCTTTGGTGGTGCCTCTTACACCCAAGGCAGGAAGGACACGAACCTAGCCAAGAACATAAACGATAAGGATGTGGCGGAGGTGCCACCCCTGAAGGGCAGACTCGGTCTTAGGTACGACACGGGCACGTGGTTTGTGGAGGGTGAAACGTTGGCCAGCGGAACCCAGAGCAGGGTGGACTCAGACCTTGGGGAGCAAAAGACCTCAGGTTGGGCAATAGTTAACCTCAAAGCAGGGCTGGACTACAAGAACTTCAGACTGATTGCAGGCGTGGACAATCTCTTTGACAAGCATTACTTTGAGCACCTATCCTATCTCAGACATCCCTTTAGAGGAGCCAAGGTGCCCGAACCGGGAAGGAGCTTCTACATCACCGCCTCTTATAGCTTCTGAGCTCTTCCTCAGGGGGTGCCCTTCCCCTTTTAACGAAAACTTAAGGGCTTTACCACAGCAAGGTAGACCACGATAAGGGATATAAATATCAGGGGTAGGGCAATTATGTAGTTAAAAAGATCGTACCTGCGGTAGGCTTTGGCCTTTTCCTTAGCCTTTGGGATATGTACGTTTACAAACCAGAAGTTGAGCACCTCCAAGGGCAGTAGCACTCCAAGTACAAGTGGGAGCTTGTAGTTGAGCCAGTTTATATCAAAGCGGTAGTTCATAAGGTGAAGCATGTAAAAGCCCATAATGAGGGCAAGAACAAAGCCCAATATCTCAAGGTTCGTCATCCACCTGTAGAAGTTCCTAAGCATGTGCTGGTCGCATCCCGTCTGTCTCCATGTGGAGTAGAGCATAAAAAGACCAAGGGAAGAGGATGAGGCCACCCAGAAGAATATGCCTATCAGATGGAGGAACTTTGCGGTTGTGTATTCCATCTTCTCGTGTACCTACTGGCTCTCTTTATGTAGGGATACACAAGCCTGCCCAGAAGGGGTATACGCTTTAGCCTTGCTATGTCCTTTTTTGAACCCTTGGAAAGTAGAAAGAGGGAAAGAAGGTAGAGGGGGACGGTGGGGATGAAGGGCAGGAAAACGCCTACGGTTCCAAAGAGGAAAAGGACAAAGCCTAAGATTCTGAAGAGTAAGGTCTTCATCGCTACATAAATATAATGCCCTTATTTCACCGTTAAAAGGCCTAAGCTTTACCTTCTATGACCTCCCTTAGAAACTCCAAGGAAAGCACCCTCTGGTAGCCCTTTGTGTAATTGTATATATGGCCCCTATCATAATGTCCATAGGCCACACCAAAGCAGAAAGCCACCGCAACAGGACACGAGAGGGAAAAGTGCATACGCTCGTAGTACCTTTTGCCTTTTATCTCCTGCAGTGCACTTACAGCCTCCTTGGCGAAGGAGGCAAATTTTTCAGGTGGTAGGTTTCCAGCACTCTCAAGGTATATAAAAATGTGGTTGTTTGAATAGGTTTGAAGCAGGAGGCCACGTTTTTCTATACCTGGAGTCTCTCACTATAAAGGTTATCTGAGTGTCAGACAGTTGGTAACTTTCAACTTTACATATGCCACTCTCTTCAAGAAAGGCTCCTACATAACCTGCAACCTTCTCTATTGGTTCTTTTTCACCCAACATATTCTTTATATATGTGCCAGTCATTTTACCCGCCTTTTTACCTGAGAAAACCAACAGCCCGCCTATACCAAACCCTGAGAGCTTCATAAGCTGGGAATAAAACTCCTTTATATGACCCTTTGGCACTATAACACCCTCTTCCCTTAAGAATATGCGCACCTTAGAGAGAACTTCTTGATCCTTCATCTGCACACCCTCCTATGTGCTTTTATTATGCAAAATTGATGCCACAAGTTAAGAAATTATCCTATTGCTCCACCTTAAAGGCTTTCTGGCTTTTCATCAAGGTGTTCTCTTGCTCAATTTTTGTGCATGTTGATAAAAAAGTGAGCAACAGATAAAACAAACCATCTAAAAAAGTCTTACAAGAGCTTTTCTTTAATGACGGTGTCAAGGTGGCATTATTTTTGCATATAAAAGGGTTTAGAAGCAATTAAAGGAGGTGCGTTACCATGATGAAGATGTCAAGGAGGAGGTTCTTGCAAGCCTCCGCAACAACAGCCCTTTTAGCGTCAACGGGAGGCGCTCACGCTTTGGTGGCACCTTCACTGCCTTATCCACGAAAGCGTGTAGCCAACATCAGAGACCTAAAGGAGGACCAACCAATCCTTTTCAGTTATCCTGACGATGCCTCTCCCGCTATTCTTGTCAAACTGGGCAGGGAAGCCTTTGGTGGCATAGGACCTCAAAGGGACATAGTTGCCTTCTCTTCCCTTTGCACTCACCAGGGCTGTCCTGTGAGCTACGAGAAGAAGAGGTTTATATGTAAATGCCACTACTCTATGTTTGATCCAGCCAAAAACGGACAGACCTACCAGGGGCATGCTTCTGAGTGGCTACCCCAGATAATACTCAGATACGAGCCAAGAACTGGTGATATATACGCTGAAGGTGTAGAAGGTCTTATATGGGGAAGGGCATCAAACCTTATTGCAAAAAAATAAAGGAGGTGTAAGGTCATGGCTATGTTTGCAAGAAAGGATAAATTACCTATACCACCCAAAAACGCAGAAAAATACACCACAGTTTGCCAATACTGTAATGTGGGCTGTGGCTACAATGTTCATGTATGGCCTGTAGGTCAAGACGGCGGTCTAAAGCCCAATGAAAACGCTCTTGGCGTTGACTTCACCAAACAGGAGCGAGCTCTTGAAGGGCAGGCGTATGTGGAAAATATGCACTCGGTAATAACAAAAAAGGATGGAAGACAGTACAATGTGATCATAGTGCCTGCCAAGGACTCTCCCATAAACAGGGGCAACTACTCTATAAGGGGAGGCACAAACGCTCAGGCAACCTACTCACCCACCAAACCAACCAGGAACAGGCTACACTACCCAATGATAAGGGTGGGGGACGAGTTTATGCCTGTGAGCTGGGATGAGGCAATAGACCTAATAGCGAGGTTGTAAAGGGTGTAAAGGACAAGTGGGGACCGGATTCTATTGCCATGAAGGTACACGACCATGGTGGTTCTGGCGCAGGTTTTGAGGACAACTGGGCTGTTGGTAAGTTCTTCTTTATTGCAGTGGGCACAAGGATGCTTTCCATACACAACAGACCCGCTTACAATTCAGAAGTTTGGGGACAAAGAGAAAGGGGCACACATGAGCTAAATTACACTTACGAGGATGCAAGGCTTGCGGACACCATAGTCCTTTGGGGTGCAAACTCCTTTGAAACCGCTTCTGTCTTCTACACAGAGCATATGCTTCAAAACTTCCAAGGTGCAACCCTTGAAGAGAAGAAGAAAGAATACCACAAAGGAGAGCCAGCGGAGCCTGCAAGGCTTATAGTTGTGGACCCAAGAAGGACCGCGAGCGTAACTGTGGCAGAATCCATAGACAAGAGCAGGGTTTTGCACCTGAGGCCCAACCTTGGAACAGACTATGTGCTTGCCAACGCCATAGCGAGGGCTGTGTGGGAAAAGGGTTGGTGGGACAAGGAGTTTGTTGAAAAAAGGACAGACTTAAAGACCTTTGAGGAATACAAGAAAAAGTCCCTTATGCTTGATGTGCCTTACGATGAGTTCATGAGGAGGGTTGAAAAACTTACGGGTGTGTCAAGGGAGGACATAGAAAAGGCGGCGGAGTGGATAGCAAAGCCTAAGGCGGGAGGACATAGAAGGAGAACGCTTACCATATACGAGAAGGGCGTCATATGGGGCTACAAGAACTACGACACCATCGCAGCTATAGCCCAGCTTTCGGCGCTCACAGGCAACTACGGAAAGCCAGGCACAGGCTGTGGAAGACAGGGAGGACACCAAGAAGGCTATGTAAGACCTCACGGAAAGTCAAGAGCTAAGCTTGTGGGTTCCATATACGCAGGAGGACCACCACCCAACATAGATGAGTATGTAAAAAACGACCAGAGGGCTAAGGTTTACTTTGTTTCCGGCACAGACCCTTATCTTTCAACGCCAAACTCCCAAGCTTATAAAAAGAGGCTTCACGAAAGGACTTTTGCGCTCACTAAGTTTCTTTCTGAATATGCGGCGAGCGCAGGAGAACCCGCAGGGTCTGAAGAAAGAGCAAAGAGGATACTGGAAGCTCTAGATAAGACGGAGGGTCTTTTCCTTGTAGTGATAAACATGTATGAAATAGAAACCGCAAGGGATGCCCATGTAATACTTCCCGCCGCAGGATGGGGAGAGACACCCACTACTTACATAAACTGTAACTCAAGACTTTTGAGAATAGCGGACCAATTTATGGACCCTCCTGGGGATGCCAAGCCCGACTGGTGGATATGGGGAAGGATAGCTACAAGGATGAAAGAGCTGTATGAAGCGGAAGGAAACCACCAAGAGGCAAAGTACTGCGCAGGCATGGACTGGAAGAGTGCGGAGGAGGTCTTCCTTGACGGTGGCGAAGATTTTCCTGATAACAGGCTATCCGAAGCGGATGAGGCAATGCTTCCTGCGGAGTGCTACAAGGGGGTCACCTATGAATACCTTAGGAAAGTGGGTCAGAAGGGTATTCAAGTGCCGGTAAGGATAGACCCCAAGACAGGACAGCCTGTAGGAACCAAAAGGAGGTATGTTTACAAGTTTGGCACGCCTGATGGTAAGTTCAAGTGGTATGGCACAGACCCATGGGATCCAGACCCTATGAAGTTCTACCCACCACAGATAACCAAGTACTTCAAGGACGGAAACGACAAAAAGTTTTCCTTCTGGTTTACCAACGGAAGAACCCAGATATTCTGGCAGACGGG
Source organism: Acidobacteriota bacterium (assembly GCA_003696155.1). Classification (GTDB taxonomy): domain Bacteria; phylum Aquificota; class Aquificia; order Aquificales; family Aquificaceae; genus Pampinifervens. Next base: position 594 of record RFFP01000023.1, on the reverse strand, counting down.
CTACAACGACAGGTATCTACCCGAAAAGGTTTTCACCATACCCATGCCCTACATTGAGATGAACCCTGTTGATGCGGAAAGACTGGGCATCAAGAACGGAGACATAGTGGAAGTTTTTAACCTTGAGGGCAACTGTGCTTGCGTAGTTTATGTGAACGACGCTCCGCCACCGGGCACGGTTTACGGGCTTATGTACCGCTGGAAGGAATCTTTGAACCACCTAACCACCGACTACACAGACCCCAAGACAACCATACCATGGTACAAGGCTTCAAGGGTGGGCATAAGGAAGCTCAAGGGCAATCTTGAGCATGTGCTTAAATACACTTCCTTCCTGCCTATAAACGACTTTACCTGATGTTTCTGCGGGGGCTTTGCCCCCCATACTTAAGATGTAGTAGTTGTGGGGAGTGGTCCAGGTGGTTTTACCTCTGCTCTTGAGCTTGCTTTAAACGGGCTTAAGGTTACCCTTGTGGAATGAGAGAGGCTTGGTGGCACATGCCTAAACAGGGGATGTATACCAAAGGAAGCTCTATACAGGGTGGCAAAAGAAGCCATCTCTTTGAAAAGAAAGCTTTGGGTTGAGATAAGTCT
>RFFP01000022.1 GCA_003696155.1 Acidobacteriota bacterium | reverse complement strand
GAATTTTAGAGATAAAATGCCTACCCATGAGTAGGGACTGGAGTCAGTATAACAGAAGAGTTGGTAAAGAGAGGAGAGATCCCTATAGCACCACCGCTTGTCATAGCTGGGATGGTGTAGGAGGTGAGTATGGTGGAGTTGATGAGGACGGGGGATACTCAGGTTAGGGAGACCCTAATAGAATTCTTGGACAGAGCAACTGTTAGGTGAAAAGGCGACCAACAGCCCACCATCATCCATAGGCACTACATACTCAGGGAGTAGGGACTTTCGAAAATCACTTAGCACCCTGTTTATAGTTTCAAGGTCCTCTTTGTTTAGGGTGTAGTTAACAAGGTCCATTATAAGCACCTCTTACTATGAGGTATATAGTTCGCCTTTGTTAAATTTCTGTTAACAAACTGAACCTGTTGGGGCATAAATTCTATTCCCATGCACGAGGTAGTTTTTGAAAAGGGTATAAAACACACGGCCCACGGTCTTAACTTCTACCTTTCTTACTTTGACGATATTGCAAGAGTATTGCCAAGAGAGGACTACTGCTTTGTGGTCGGTGGCTGGGTAAGGGACAGGCTTTTGGGAGAAGCCGTAGGCTACCGCATAGATGTGGACCTATTGGTAACCTGCGACCCAAGAACTGTAGCCAAAAGCTTGGCAGAGAGAATAGGGGGCTCCTACTTTGAATTTGAAAAAAGGGGACTACTGAGAAGGCCTACGGTTGCAACGGTGGTCCTCAGACTACCACCCTACAAGTACCGTTTTGACTTCGCTCAGATAAAAGGGAGAGACCTTGAGAAGGCACTTATTGAAGACCTGCTTTCTAGGGATTTTACCGCCAACGCCATGGCAGTGAGCATAGATGACCTTCTTAGCTTGGGTGCAAAACAGACGCTTATATACGACCCAGCCCATGGTGTGGAGGACCTGGAAAGGGGACTGTTAAGACCCGTATCACTTAGAAACCTTGAGGAAGACCCGGTAAGAATTCTTAGGGGTTTTCGCCTTGCGGTGGAGAAGGATCTTCAGCTTGCAGAGGACTTTTACAAGTTTGTAGAAAGAAAAGCAAGCCTGCTAAAAAAGAGCCCAGCAGAGCGTGTAAGCTTGGAGCTCTTTAAGGTGCTCTCCCATCCAAAAAGCCATAAGGTCTTAAGAGAGCTCTACGAGCACGGTGTTTTAGAGGCTCTTTTTCCTGAAGCACGCCGCTGGAAGGAGATAAAGTATCAAGGAGAGCATCACACTTACCCTTTAGATGAACACGTGCTCAAGGTTATGGAGTTTATAGACCTGGTTGTAGAGGAGAGGGAAAGATATCTTCACGGGGAGCTCCTTGAAAAGCTTGGCTCTATGGAAGTGCTTGGTGAATTTTCTGACCTTGAGCTCTTGAAACTCTCTGCCCTCTTCCACGATATTGCCAAACCTCACACCTTTGAGCTGAAGGAAGGTAAGGTCACCTTCTACAACCATGATAAGGTGGGTGCTCAGATGGTCAGAGAATACGGAAAGGCTTACAGATGGGGAAAAGAGGCTACAGAGTTTGTGGCAAAGCTCGTGGAACAGCATCTAAGACCTTTCTATCTGAGAGAATCCCTAGAGAAGGGGCAGCTCACCGACAGAGGCAGGGCAAACTTCTGGAGGGAGTGCGAAGATATAGCACCCCATCTCTTCCTACATTCCATAGCGGATGCCCTGGGAAGCGGTGACTCTCAGGAGGAGGTAGACAAGCTTCTCAGAACTATAGAGGACCTTGTGCACTACAGAAAGGAGAAGCTTTCCAAAGTTCCCATAAAGAGCCTTCTAAGCGGTAACGAACTTATGGAGCTCCTAGGCATAGGTCCTGGTCCTACTGTGGGTAGGATAAAGTCCCTGCTGGAGCAGGCTCAGCTGGAGGAGAGGATAAAAACAAAGGAAGAGGCTGTGGAGTTTGCTAAAGAAGTTTTCAAAGAAATCCAGCAAGGTTAAGCATAGACCTATGTATAAGCAGAGGGTCATAGAGACCCATGTTTTCAAAGAGCCGCCCATCCCCACCTGTTAGAAGGAGCTGGAGCTCCTTTTTAAAATGCCTCTCCCATCTTTCTTTACAGTAGGCTATATAGGAGCTTGTTTGGGCAAAGAGTCCTCCAAGCATGGCTGACCGTGTATCTGTACCTATGAGCGCCTCTACCTTCTCTAGGGATAGCTCTGGCAGGAGCTCTGCCCTTTCGTGTAGGCATTTAAGGCTGGATAGAAGCCCCAGCGTTATAAAACCACCCATGTAAACACCGTCCACCGCAAGGTCCACAACCAGGGCAGTGCCAAAGCTAACCAAGATAATGTCCTTGGAGTAAAGCCTCAGAGCTCCGTATAGGTTAAGAAGCCTGTCTATACCCACCTTCCCTTTGTCTATACCCGAGGTCTCCAGGGGCACATCCTCCGGTCTTAAAAGCTCCGCATGGGGATAAAGATCCTTTAGATAGGGTTCGTAGGAGGGTTTCACAGAGGACACAAGAACCTTGCTCGCCTCTAAACGTGGAAGCTCCCTGTGGGCAAACTTGCCTACGTACCTAAGCTCCCCATCAAAAAAGCACACGTCCACGCTTGAGTTTCCCACATCAAGGGTAAGCACCCTCATAGCTAACATCAAGCACCATATACTCTGCCTTTATGCCTTCCTCCTGAAAAGCTTGGGTCATAGCCTTGCCCACCTCCTCCCCATCAAAGGAAAATCCCGCCACCGTTGGACCAGCACCGCTTAAAAAGACAGCAAGAGCTCCAGCCTCATAAGCCCTTTCCACTACCCTATGGAAACCAGGTACTAAGTGGGACCTGTAAGGTTGATGGAGCCTGTCCTTTACAGCCTCCTTGAGAAGGTCAAACCTCCTAGAAAGCAAAGCACCCACAAGAAGGGCACTTCTCTGCAGATTAAAGACTGCATCACTAAGAGGAACATCCCTTCTCAGCACCGCCCTTGCCTTCTCCGTGGATAGCTCAAATTGGGGAATGCAGAGGACAACACTTAGCTCCTCGGGAAAGTTAAGCTTCAGATAGCTAACCCTTCCATCTTCCACCGCACAGACCACAAAACCACCAAGAAGGGCAGGAAGAAGGTTATCTGGGTGTGGCTCAAACTCAAAGGCTACCTTGAGAACATCCTCCAATTGAACTCTTAGCGAGTGGAGCTTTATACAGGAAACTATACCCCCCACTATGGCGGTGGCGGAGGAGCCTAGTCCTCTTGCGGTGGGTATTTGATTTATCTGCTTCAGAGTGATAGGCTCTTCCTTTAAGCCAAACGTTTCGCATGCCCTTCTGTAGGCTCTTATGAAGAGGTTTTTCTCGTCTCTTGGTAGCTCCCCTCCATAACCCTCTATCTCTACAACATATCTATCACCGAAGTCCACATAGAAGTGGTTGTAAAGTTCCAAGGAAAGACCAAAAGCGTCAAACCCCGAACCTAGGTTACTTGTGGATGCAGGGACTTTAATGTAAAGCATAAAAAGATTTTACCTTAACTAAATCTTAACAAAAGACTGTTAGAATGTTTTTATATGATTGAGCTTATATCAAGGGGTGATGACTGGGTTAGGCTCTACTTCTCAAGGAGAGAGGAGAGGGACCTTTTTCTCAGTGGTATGGGTGGGATGGAGGGGGTTGAGGGAGTGGAGTACAAAGAAAACACAAGGACCTTGCTCATAAGGTACAGAAAGGGCAGCTTTGCGGAGTACGTGCTGAACCACTTTAAAACATCAAAGTCTCAGGAGATGGTTGATAGACAGGACCTTCATTTCTACATTTCACCCTTTATAAAACATCCGGTGGTTAAGCTCCTATTTAGCATGGCTATGCTTGGTGGAGTGGCGGGTCTTATAGCTTACGGTGTTTGCAGTATGTTTTTAGTACCATATCTAAAGAATAAACTTTAAGGAGGTAAGCACATGCTGAACCTAAATATACCTTCAACCATAGGTGGTTGTTTCTCCACCAACATGCTACTCTATGGATTTGGAGCTCTTGCAGGGTTCGTGGTGATCAACAAACTCCTGAGGGATGCAAGACCCTTTCTGGTCTCCACAACCAAAGAGGTTATAGCCTTCCAGCAGTGGCTTACGGGAAACCTGGAGGAGGGTAAGGAGTTTTGGGAAGATGTTTTTTCGGAGGCTAGGCACCTTTACAGGCTAGAGGTGGAGAAAAAGCTAGAGGTGCTCCAAAAGCAGCAGGAGCTTCTGCAGAGGATAAAGGAAAGACTGTAAGGAGGTGTAAAAGATGAACAACGTAGGCGCTATATTAGGAAGGGTTTTCTGTTCAGGTCCTTTCAGCTTTGCCTTAGGCTTTGGTCTTGGTGTGCTCGCCCTCTATATGCTTGACAGGGCAAGAGAAAAGAAAAAGATGGAAGAAACCCACAAGGAAATAGAGGCTTTGGTAAAGGCTCTGGAGCTTAGACTCCAGCAGGAGAAAAAGGAGGGATGATGCCCTATCAAATTGAAAGGCTTGCCCCCGGAAGGATCAAGTTGTTCTCCTTTCTCTTTAGACACCTCCACCACCCCAAGGAAACGGTGGAAGGGTACTTTGCAAGGTTCAAAGGTGTCAAGAGGGCAAGCTACAGCCGTGTGTCGGGAAAACTTACCCTAGAGTATGACCCAAACACCTTTGACCTAGTAGACTTTTTGAGCAGACTTGAAGAGACGTCCAGGGAGGTCTTTCTTGAAGACCTCTCAAGGGAAAGGCCTAAGGAGGCTAAGGAAAAAACGGAAGCTCAAAGATGGCTAACCTTAGCCACTTTAGGTTTTATCCCCTACCTCCTTAGGGGCATGGTCCCTAACCCAGTTCTTGCTGGTGTTACTTTGCTTCTTGCAAAGCCCATATTCCGGAAAGCTTTAAACTCTCTAAGAGAAAAGAAGCTGGACGTTCACTTTTTGGATTCCTCTGCCATCTTGCTGGCAGGTCTGTCTGGAAGTCCCTTTTCAGCCCATACTGTTGTCTTCCTCCTTGCCCTTGGAGACTACCTCTCCGAAAGGGTAGAGAGGAAGGCTTACGCACAGATTGAAAAGCTCTTCTCCTACAGGGAAGATATGGCCTGGCTCATAACAGGAAACGGTCAGGCCCTCCGGGTAAGAGCCATAGAGTTAAAGAAGGGGGACCTTATAGCGGTATACGCCGGTGAGAAGATACCGGCAGATGGTGTAGTTTATGATGGTGAAGCCCTTGTAAACCAGGCATCACTTACTGGTGAATCCAACCCAGTTCATAAAAAGGTTGGAGATAAGGTCTATGCGGGCACCTTCTTAGAGGAAGGCAAGCTTTACGTTCAGGTAGAAAGTGTGGGTGAGGAAACGGTTGTGGCTAAGGTGGTGCACATAATCGAGGAGAGCGTAAAGGAGCCCATAGGCCTTCAGAAGAAGGCAGAGGAGACGGCAAACCGCTTTGTAGCACCAACTATTGGGTTGGGTCTTGTATCCTTGGCCTTGAGCGGTCAGCCCAACAGGCTAACATCAACCCTCATAATAGACTACCATACGGGTGTGCATCTAACCACTCCCATAACCATACTGTCCCACGTTGCCCATCTATCAAGGTTTGGCATCCTTGTAAAGAGCGGAAGCAAGCTGGAAAGGCTGAGCAAGGTAGACATCTTTGTAATGGACAAGACAGGAACCCTTACCATAGGGAGCCCGAAAATAGAGGATTTGGTGGGCTTAGAAGCCTCTGAAGAGGAGGTACTGCTGTACTCCGCATCCCTAGAACAGAGGTTGACCCATCCAGTAGCAAGAGCTATACTCAAGCTTGCCCAAGAGAGGGGAATGGAGCTTCTGCCAAGAGAAAACTCCCAATACCACATAGGTCTTGGTATAGAAGGAGATATAGAAGGTGTAAAGTATCTCCTGGGTAGCACACGCCTCATGCAGAGGAAGAGGATAAAGATAGATCCGCAGGTTAGGGAGCTTGTAGACCGTTATCACTCAGAGGCAAAATCTGTGCTTTACCTTGTTAGAAACAGAAAGATAATCGGGCTTGTGACCTTCAGAGACCCCCTCAGAGAAGAGGCAAAGGATGTAATAGCAGAGTTAAAAAGAAGGGGCAAAAGGGTTATACTCTGCACCGGGGATAACGAGGGTATAGCGGGGTACATAGCCAGAGAACTGGGTATTGATGAATACTACTCAAGGGTTTTCCCCGCAGAGAAGGCTCAGATAGTGGAAAGGTTAAAGAAAGATGGTAGGGTTGTATCCTTCGTAGGGGATGGTGTGAACGACTCTCCCGCCCTCTCCGTCTCCGACGTGGGCATATCTTTAAGAAGTGGCACAGACATAGCCATAGAGGTAGCGGATGTGGTCATAGGTGATAGCCTTTGGCACCTTGTGGACGTTATGGACGGTGCGGAGAGCGCAATAGAGAGGCTTAGACTCATATACGGTACCAACTCGCTTATAAACACGGTTGGGCTTATAGGTTCGGCTGTTGGTCTTGTGAGCCCAACGCTCTCCGCCTTAATAAACAACGGTACAACCGTGCTTTTAAGCCTTTTTGCTATAAAAAAACCTAAAAGGAGGTAAAGGCCATGGAAGAGAAAGACCTTGCTCAAGAGTTGGAAAGGATTAAGGCTGAGCTTGAGGAGCTCAAAAAAAAGATGGGCAAAGCAGAGGAGGAAAAGGGACTGAAGGAACTTCCTTCAGAGGCCCTAAGCAAGGTTGCGGAGGTCAGTAAAGAAATAGTAAAAACCACCGCCGACATAGCGGAGAAGGCCATAAAGGTCCTTAGATACTCCGCCGAGGGTGCCCTTGAAGGTGTAAAGAAGGCTCTTAAGGAAGAGGAGAAGAAAGAGCAGTAAGAATGAACTTCATAAGGACAAGAAGCGGAAGATACCTAAACAGCCTTCATGTCATATCCCTTTCTGTGGAAGAGGCTAAGATAGAGGTAGAGGGGAAAAAGCGTGTAGTATATAAGGTGGTGGCTTACATGAGCCAGCCCCTGCTACCTGCAGTCCTTGGCATCTACTCCACAGAGGGAAAGGCCTTTGAAGTTCTTGAGGATGTGGTTAGAAGGCTTTCACAGGATGAAAGGGTCATAACCATTGAAAGTGAGTACTGAAAACCCATTGATAAGCTTGAAGCTTTTGGCCCATCATATAGAAGAGGAGCATGGGGATAGGTTAAGGAATCTGAGCTTTCCTATACTTCTAACTGTCGACCTTCCAGATGGGACGCAGGCTAACTTCCTTATAAACCAAGAGGGGATAAGATTTAGGGAAGAGGTACCTACAGTTTCTGAAAGAATGAGGCTCTCTTATAGAGACCTTCAAAGGATAATAGAGAAACCGTCCAAGGTAGTTAGATATGTAATTGAAGGTAGGATAAGAATAGAGGGCAATTACAGAAGGATTTTAGAAACCCTTCAAAGCCTACTTCTAAAATAGACGGTTCAATGCCTTCGTTATAAGGTTTTCCAAAAGTCCACCCACTACGAAGGATTCGATGAGTATGGTTCTGTCCTTCTCAGTTAGGAAGGTGTCCCTTTCCCGCTTGCGAACCTTCTCTCCCTTCTTGAGAAATCTCTCATAGCATGATTGCTTGATCTCCAGCTCTTTAATTAGCTCCTCCACTCTCTCCTTCATGCTAAAAAGTCTACCACCAAAATGTTAAGTTTCTGTTAAGAACTTCTACACCTGTCCCTTTAAAATCCTCTACACCTCATGCTTGACCTCTGGTGAAAACCTAACAACCACTATCCTTAAAAGGGCAAGAACCAGTAGCACCGCTCCAAGGGAAAGGGACAATTCAGGGTTAAGCTTTCCAGAGTATATTACTATTATCAGCTCTCTTATCATAAAGGATATGCATGCATCTACCAGAAAGGTGAGCTTTACCCTTTGATACTCAAAGATGCTTAAAACTGCGCGGAATATCTCGTAAAGTATAACAAGTTCGAGTACCCTAATGGTTGTGTTTTTGACAAGGTTTTCAAAGGATAGCTCTCTGTAAAACATCTCCTTGATTAGAAGGAAAAGTCCAAGGGCTATTATCAGGTACATAATTGACCTTATAGCTAAGTACAATACGTCTGAGGGCTTCAGCAGAGCTCTATACCTGAGCAAGTAGTCCACTGTACACCTCCAGAAGCCTCTCAAAGGTGTTGCGCCAAGAAAATCTATCCCTAATTAAAGAGGCTACCTGTTCTCTGGTTACGAGGTTTATAGCCTCACAAGCTTTTATCACCGCTCGATAGAAGCCCTGAAGGCTGTAATCCTCTGTAAGAAAGTCCTTAAAGGGCTGGCTTTCCAGCCCCATATCAAAGGCTACCAATAGACAGCCACAAGCCTGTGCTTCAAGAAAGGAGAGCCCGTAAGTTTCTATAGGAGATGTACTTACAAATATATCACAGCTTGCATACACCTTGGCAAGCTCCTCTTCGCCAGTTATGAAGTCAAGATAGGTTAGGTTAGGTATCCTACTTGCTTTTCTTTTCACTTCCTCTCTCAACGGACCATCCCCCACGAGGACAAAATGGAAAAGTGTGGGGTCAAAGTGTTCCACAAGGTTAAGTAGCATACCTATGTTCTTTTCTGGAGAAAGCCTGCCCACGTACAGAAGCTTTATAGTGCCCTCCTTTATACCTAAAAACCTATCAAAGTAGGGGTCTCTCTTTGAAGGGTTAAACACATCTGTGTCAACGCCTAAGTTTACCGTAACCGCATTTTCTATTTTGTAATTCCTTAGAAACTCCTCCTGTCTCTTTGAGGGAGTTATCACTATGTGAGCCTTTGATAACCTCTTGGTTATGGTGTAATCTGTAAGAACATTCTTTAACCTGTTGGGTATGGGAATGAGGGATAGGTCACTTCTTATATCTGAATGATAAAAAACGGAAAGGAGGTAGTCATCGGATTTCAGGGTAGGTATGGGTTGATAGGTACCGCCAAGCTCAACCACGTTGGGTTTTTCTTCTTCTAATATATGTTTTATCCCCGAGTAAGACAGGAAAAACCTATAGCCTCCTGTCATGGGTATGGGAAAAGAGGAAACCTCATAGACCTTGGTCCTTCTGTGATAATAAACTCTGTTCTCCTTCCCTGGGATTATGAGTACATGATCAATGGATGTATCTTCTAGGAATTTAGACTTCTCTAAAAGATACCTCCTTATGCCCCCACTCCTTGTATGGAAATAGGGTGTGACATCAAGCAGTTTCATAGACCAACCTCCCAAGACCCATCAGGGCATATATATAGTCTATGTAGGTCTTGCGGAAGTCAAGACTCCTCGCCTTCTTATATGCTTCCTGCCCCATAAAGGACCTTAGCCTATCATCGGACAAAAGGAGGGAGAGCTTCTCTACAAACTCATCGGGCCTTGAGGCTATGTAACCGCATAAACCCTCCTCTATGTGTTCGTGGGCCGCTCCCTTGGAGCTAACTATTACAGGTAGACCGCTTGCCATAGCCTCTAAGACAACCTGCCCATAGGTTTCTGTCTCAGAGGGGAAGAGGAAAACATCAGAGCTCGCATAGGCCCTCGCCAGATCTTCACCCTCTATGTACCCCATGAGGTGGACGTTTTTAGGTTTTTGTGCTTCAATCTCAGCCCTATATGGACCATCGCCAACTATGACAAAGGCATCCTCAGGGAAGCACCTTGCAGCGTAAAGGAAAGTCTCTAATCCCTTCTCTTTGGAAACCCTTCCTACGTATAGTATGACCTTTTGCTTTTGTCTAAAGCCCAGTCTCCTTTGCCAGTAGCCCTCAACCCTTTTATAGGGAGAGAAGAGCTCCGCATCTACACCACGCTTGAACACGCTCACCTTTCCGTAGCTTACACCCCTGTTTACAAAGAGTCTTCTGTAATATTCCGAGGGAACATAGAGCTTGTCTGAGTTCTTTGACATAAATACCAAAAGTGTCCAAAGGATCTCTTCCAGTTTTTGGTCACCCGTGTATATCCTTGCGTATGTAGGTATATCCGTATGAAAGGCAAAACTTATCCTAAGCCCAAGAACCTTACCCGCAATAAACCCCATAATCCCAAGTGGACCTGGTGTGGCTATATGGACCCGGGTAAAACCGCCCTCCTCCAAAAAGTCTATAAGCTCTAAAAGGTTGGGCACACCCATTCTAAGCTCCTTGTAAAAGGGTGTGGGTAACTCAAATATGGGCTTTAGGTTTACAAGTCCATCTTCCTCCCTTACTTCAGAGTTGGATACCACAAGGGTGAGAGGCAGACCCTCCTCTTTAGCTATGTCCTTTACTATCCGAGCACTCCTTGCCACACCGTTTATATGGTGGTATGTATCTGTCAGATAGGCCAACCTTGGTTGCCTGCCGTTTAGCACTCCAAACTCCTTTCCTAGCTCCTTTATCTTTCTTTCCTCTTCCTTCTGGAAGTATTTTAAAAAGGCCGGGAAGCTATGAGCCATGAGGGACAGGCATAGCTCCCCAAAGGTTTGCGGTGAGGGACTTTCTAAAAGCCTCTTGAAAGACAAGGAAGGGAGAACTTTTGTAAGCTCCTTTAGCACGTACTCCCTCCTTGCATCAATCCCCAAAAAACTCCTAAGCATTAGACCAAGCATAGGGTTGTTAGAGTACATAAAGATGTGGTCGAGGATGGGTTTGACCTCTTCAGATATGTAGCCCCTTCTGTTTAAGTATTCGTAGCCAACCCTACCTATGGTGTTTAAAAGCCTTTCTTCACCAAGCTCCTCCGTTCCCACATGGGTTTTGCCCTCGAGAAGACCTTTAAGAAAATCCTCTTTGGTCCTTGCGCCCTCCACGGCTGTCCAAGTTCTTCCTACGTCCATACCACCGTGGTCATCAGAGCCTGCGGTAAAGGTTATCCTCTCCCTCGTACGGAGCGGTTCTATCCTGTATTTTTCCGCCAGGGAATGTATCCTCTCCCATCCATCGTAAAGCCTTGCTATAGACTCCTCTATGTACTTTACTCCATCTCCTCTGGTGCCGTTTACAACCTCCCAGTTGTCAAAGAGTAGAACCATCTTCTCTATAAAGCTTTTACTTACCTTGGTGTTCTGAACAGAGTAGAGCGGATGGGCGAGGGAGTGGGCTATGCGATGGACCTTTAAATACCTCACAAAATCGTATATGCTTCCCCTTAAGCTCAAAAGGTCCTTATGCTGGGACTCTTTTATACCGTAAGCCAGAACGTGGACCTTACCCCTCTCCTCTGGCACTTCCACCGTATACTCACAGCTTATAAACACCTCTGGAAGATGGGCTATTTCAAGAACACCATCTATGGTGTTGTGATCCGTTATGGTTACAAAGGACATACCGCGATCTTTGAGCCTCCTGTATATCTCCATAGGCTCTGTATAGCTCTCGGGACAGCCTATAAGTTTACTAAACCATCCTCCCGGTAGGTTGGAAGCCTTGGAGTGAAGGTGAAGGTCCGCCTTTGCCAAAAAGTTCCCCATAGCTTGTTAACCTCCTTGAGTTTTTTATCTCCCTTAAAATATTGCGCCAGAGCTTCTCCTTCCTTTGGTCCTTAAAGTCTGCACAGTGCAATGCAACCCTTATAACCCTTTGGTGTTTGTAAACTTTTAAAAGGGCAGGCACAAGCTGAAGGCTAAGCCAAGAAAACATATGCCTGTTGCTAAGGGTCAAGGCAGGTGCAGGAAGTGCACTATTTTGAGTAAGGCTTTTTATAGCCCATCTGTAAGCCACAGCTAAAAAGCCAAAGGAGTAGAGCACATCTTCGAGGTACGGGTTTCCTATCCAAGCGGGTGGCACAAAGAACTTGCTGCTAAGTCCCCAGCAACCCAACAGCTCAACTCCTTCTTCCACCCGCCTGTAGGTCTCTTCCAAACTTAGTCCCCCAAACTCTCCCTCCCCATCCGTCCAAAGAAAGTACCTAAGCCTTCTGTTGCTGGTATGGTAATAACCATGCAAAAGAACCTCACCACCTATGGACTTTATAATGCTTGCAAACTCACCATCTACAGACTTCTCTCCTCTGAAGTTAGGTACCACAAGAAGAGAAAAGTTGTCTATACTGGTTTCATCCAAGAGTTCAAGCGCCCTGAGAAACTCCCTTTTGTAAAAGGGGTTTACATCGTGCACCTCTATGATTGCAAGGTCCATGGATAAGAGGATAGTATGTTAAGGTTAAGTTTTTATTAAGTTTCTGTTAAAAAAGGGTTAAGGTCCCCCTTGCGGGGACCGATTTATGCTTTATGGGGCAAGCCAGTTATCCAGCTGGATTACCTCCTCCATCTTTGTGGATACATTTTGAGATATCTTGTAGGCGCAGAACTCAGGACCGCACATGGAACAGAACTTGGCGGTTTTGTATCCCTCTTGAGGTAGGGTCTCGTCGTGGTAAGCCCTTGCGGTCTGTGGGTCTATGGCAAGTTCAAACTGTCTGTTCCAGTCAAAGGCAAAGCGTGCTTTTGACATTTCAAGGTCCCAATCCCTTGCACCGGGCCAGTTTTTGGCAACGTCTGCAGCGTGCGCCGCTATCTTGTAGGCTACTACACCCTGCTTCACATCATCTATGTTAGGAAGACCAAGATGCTCTTTGGGGGTCACATAGCATAGCATGGCGGCTCCATACCAACCTGCCATCGCTGCACCTATAGCGCTCGCTATGTGGTCGTATCCGGGTGCCACGTCGATAACGAGGGGTCCAAGCACGTAGAAGGGTGCCTCATGGCATATCTTTTGCTGGACTTTCATGTTGAACTCTATTTGGTCCATGGGGACGTGTCCAGGACCCTCTACCATAACCTGAACATCATGCCTCCAGGCCCTTTCTGTAAGCTCACCGAGGACTTTTAGCTCCGAGAGCTGTGCCTCATCGGAGGCGTCCGCTATGGCACCGGGTCTTAGACCATCTCCTAACGAAAAGCTCACATCATACTTTTTGAATATTTCGCATATCTTGTCAAAGTGCTCATAAAGGGGGTTTTGTTTTCCGTGCTCTACCATCCACTGGGCCATTATGGCACCACCTCGGGAGACTATGCCCATTACTCTGTGCTGTACGAGAGGCAAGAACTCCCTGAGAACTCCTGCATGTATGGTCATGTAAGAAACACCCTGCTTTGCCTGCTCTTCTATCACATCAAGTATGAGGTCAACGGTCATGTTTTTAACATTTCCTTTTGCGCGCCTGAGGGCTTCATATATAGGTACTGTGCCTACGGGAACAGTGCTTACGGATATTATGGCTTCCCTCGTCTCCCTTATAGCCTCTCCTGTGGACAGGTCCATTATGGTGTCTGCACCGTACTTTATGGCGACCTTTGCTTTCTCTATTTCAGTGGGTATGTCGGAGGCAAGTCCAGAGTTACCTATATTGGCGTTTACCTTTACCCTAGAGTTTATCCCTATGCACATGGGCTCAAGGTGAAGGTGGTTTATGTTGGCTGGTATTATCATCCTACCTCTTGCAACCTCCTGGCGGACAAACTCGGGATGTAGCCCTTCCCTCTTGGCTACATACTTCATCTCTTCTGTTATAATACCTTGTCTTGCAAGGTGCATTTGGGTTCTATTTTCTAAGCTCTTCCTTCTTTCCATCCACTCCGCTCTTAGCATGAAAAACCTCCTTTAAAAAGATGGATAAAAGATATACCAAAGGTAGAATACTTCAATATGAGATTTTGCAGGGTTAAAAGAGTGTATGAACCGACTATGAAGATTCTTTAGTTTTTTTGGGGGCAAGGCCCCCGTCTTTTAGTCCTCCAGCGTGGATACGTCCCCCACGGGAAGCCCAAGCTCCTGAGCTTTTAGCACCCTCCTCATTATCTTACCGCTTCTTGTTTTTGGAAGCTTTTCCACAAACTCTATCTCATCGGGCACTGCTATGGCGCCGAGGACATGCCTTACGTGCTGTTTTATCTCGTCCTTAAGATGGTCTGTAGGCTCAGCGCCTTTTTTAAGTATTACAAAAGCCTTTATAGACTCACCCTTTATCTCATGGGGTTTGCCTATGACGGCAGCCTCCGCCACAGCCGGGTGGTCCACTATGGCGCTTTCCACTTCCATGGTACCAATTCTGTGTCCTGCTACATTGAGCACATCGTCTGCCCTTCCAAGTATCATTATGTAGCCTTCCTCATCGTAGGAGGCAAGGTCTCCCGCAAAGTAATAACCTGGTATGGTGTTCCAGTACTTCTCATAACGGTCGGGCTCTCCCCAACATGTTCTCAGCATGGAGGGCCAGGGCGTCTTTATAACAAGGTTTCCAACGGTGTTGGGAGGAAGCTCTTTACCTGAGCTGTCTACAACGGCTACCTCTACACCGAAGTAGGGCCTTCCCGCCTTTCCTGGCTTTGCAGGATAGGCTGGTATGGTGGTTATCATGTGCATACCTGTTTCTGTTTGCCACCAGGTGTCAACTATAACGCATCTTTCCCTGCCTATGTGCTTGTAATACCAGTGCCACGCCTCTGGGTTTATGGGCTCTCCCACAGAGCCAAGTATCCTTAGGGAAGATAGGTCATACTTGGCGGGCCACTGCTCACCGTAGCGCATAAACATCCTTATGGCTGTAGGTGCGGTATAGAAAACGTTTACCCTGTAGCGTTCCACATAGCCCCACCATCTTCCTGGGTCTGGGTAGTCTGGTGCACCTTCCACTATGACCGAGGTAGCACCGTTGGCCAGAGGACCGTAGACGATGTAGCTATGACCTGTTATCCATCCTATGTCTGCGGTGCAGAAGTATACATCATCCTCATGCAGGTCAAAGGTTATCTTAGTAGTAAAGTAGGTACCCACCATATAACCACCGGTGGTATGTAGCACACCCTTTGGCTTGCCCGTTGTGCCAGAGGTGTAGAGGATAAACAGGGGGTCTTCTGCATCCATCTGAACGGGTTCACACTCTGGAGAGTTGTTCTTTATGAGCTCATCAAGGCTTACAAAAAGCCCGCCAGAGCCATTGAGAGCGTCACCGTCCCTATCCCAAACTACCACCTTCTCTACAAAGCCAAGACCGTCAACAGCCCTCTGAGCAGTTGCCAAAAGGTCGATCTTTTTTCCCCTTCTTTTTGTATAGCTTGCGGTCATGACCACCTTTGCCCTTGCATCCTCTATCCTTAGCCTGAGAGCTCCCTCGCTAAAACCCGCAAAGACCACGCTGTGTATAGCACCTATCCTAGCACATGCTAGCATGCAAGCTATGGCTTCTATGGTATTTGGCATGTATATGGAAACCCTATCTCCCTTCTTAACACCCAAGGATTTAAGACCGTTGGCTATTCTGCTAACAAGTTCAAGTAGCTCTCCATAGGTTATCTTCCTTTCTCTGTCTTCCTCATCTACAAAGATATAGGCTACCTTGTTGCGTCTACCATTCTGTACGTGCCTATCCAGACAGTTGTAAGTTATGTTAGTCTTGGCACCAACGAACCACTTGGCATAGGGGTAGTTCCACTCAAGCACCTTGTCCCACTTTTTGAACCAGTGGAACTCTTCTGCAACCTTTGACCAGAAGGCCTCTCTGTCTGCTATAGACTCCTTATAAAGGCTTTCGTAATCCTTTATCCATGCCCTTTCCACTACCTGTTCTGGGGGCTGATACTTCTCTTCTACCTTTAGGTGGACCTCCTCTCTTACCTCCATACTTTACCTCCTTGATGGGTTATTTGAAAAGTATATCTCCGCAAGGAATTTTATGCAATGTTCCATTAAGCTTGGTGGTTTTCACTTTTAAATAATAAAAAAACCTATGATTAATAGCATACCTTTTTGATTAAATTTCCGATTTAAACATATGCTAAACAGCGTATATTCTTGACACTGGACGAAAAACCTGTAAAATAAGTCTAAAAATTTCCATAGGAGGTAAACCATGCTGTCAAAGGAGCAGCTGGAAAGCTACTGGAGGGAGAACCGAAACCTTATGGTAGTGGTTCTCCTGGTGTGGGCTCTTGTATCCTACGGCGCGGTCCTTATATCGGGGTTGCTCAACAAGATAGTCATATTTGGCTTCCCTCTTGGCTACTACATGGGCTCTCAAGGTGCCCTAGTAGTGTTCCTTCTTCTTATAGTTTTCTATGCAAAAAGCATGGATAAGATAGACAAAAAGTACGGAGTAGAGGAGGAGTAACATGGTAGATCAGAGCTTTGTGGAAAGACTGAAAAAGGTCTATGCCATCTACACTGGTGGACTCATTGCTCTTCTCATACTGTTATATATAGGTGAAAAGCTCTTTAACCTATCGCCCACCTTTATAGGCTACGTGTTCCTCTTTGGTACTATAGCGGTATATGCGGCCATAGGTGTGATCTCAAGAACGGGCAAGGTGGCTGAGTATTACGTGGCAGGGAGACGTGTGCCCTCGGTCTTCAACGGTATGGCAACTGCGGCTGACTGGATGTCCGCAGCTTCCTTCATAGGTATGGCTGGAACCCTTGCCCTACAAGGATACAACGGTCTTGCCTTTATAATGGGATGGACCGGTGGTTATGTGCTTCTCGGTGTGCTTATTGCACCCTACCTTAGGAAGTTTGGAGCCTACACCATACCGGACTTTCTAGATGCTCGCTACGGTGGTAAGATACCAAGGTTCGTGGGGATAATAGCGACCCTTTTGGTCTCCTTTACCTATCTTGTGGCTCAGGTTACTGGTGTGGGTATAATTGCCAGCAGACTTCTGGGTCTTCCCTTTGAGGTGGGTGTTTTTGTTGGTCTTGTGGGAATCCTTGTATGCTCCTTCCTTGGGGGTATGAGGGCGGTCACCTGGACCCAGGTTGCTCAATACATAGTGTTGATAATAGCCTACCTAATACCTGTTACAGTGTTATCTTTTAAGTACACAGGCAACCCCATATCTCAGATATCATACGGTTTTGCCCTTCAGGGTATAGATCAAAGGTTTGCACAGCTAAAGGATGACCCCAAAGAACAAGAAGTTAGGGAAGTACACAAAAAGAAAGCGGAGGATCTAAAGGCAAAGATTTCAGGTCTTCCAGCAACTTGGGAGGAGGGAAGGAGAAAGCTTGAGGATCAGCTCGCTTCGCTTCCAGCGGACGACCCCAAGAGGGCTGAGATAGAAAAACAGCTCAAGGAGTATCCAAAGAGCCCAGAAGAGGCAAAGTCCAAGTGGACAGAGGCTATGAAAAAAGCCCAAGAGGCTTCCAAACCGCCTAAATCCTATACTACACCACCCACAGATGTCAAGGGCATGGCAAACTTTTTGGCACTTACCCTTATGCTCATGCTCGGTACAGCGGGTCTTCCCCACGTCATCATGAGGTTCTACACCACACCCACTGTCAGGGAAGCCAGAACCTCCGCAGGTTGGGCGCTTTTCTTCATTCTCCTCCTATACATAACCGCGCCAGCTTATGCAGCCTTTGGAAGGTATGAGATGCTAAACTTGGTGGGTAAGGCTTTTTCAGAACTCCCCGATTGGGTTCAAAAGTGGGCAAAAGTCAATCTAATAACCATAAAAGACCTAAACGGTGATGGTGTTGTGCAGTTTGCGGAGATTTCCATACATCCAGACATGATAGTACTTGCCACACCAGAGATAGCGGGTCTGCCCTACGTGATAGCGGGCTTTGTCGCCGCCGGTGGTCTTGCAGCAGCCCTTTCCACCGCCGACGGTCTTCTCATAACCATATCCAACGCCATATCCCACGACCTTTACTACAAGATAATAAACCCCAATCTATCACCTTCTACCAGGGTTAAGATTGGGAAGGCTCTACTCCTTGTGGTAGCTCTTTTAGGTGCTTACGTGGCGAGCTTTAGGCTTGCCATAATAGTGGAGCTCGTTGCCTGGGCCTTCTCCCTTGCGGGAGCTTCCCTATTCCCTGCTCTGGTGCTCGGTGTGTGGGACAAGAGGATGAACAAGTACGGTGCCGTAGCCGGTATATTAGTTGGTCTTGGAGTTACCATAGCCTACCTGATTGCCAGCAGGTTCTACGGTTTTGAGATCTTTGGAATAAAGCCCATAGCCTCGGGCATATTCGGCATGCCCATAAACTTCCTCGTAGCTCTCATAATCTCCAGGCTGACGCCCCCACCACCTCAACAGCTTCAGGAGTTCGTGGACCACATACGCTATCCAAAGGGTGCGGTAAAGGCGGGTGCAGAAGAGTGATAAAAGACCTTCTTAACTACAGCCTTGCCTTTTACATGTGGCTCGTCCTTGGGCGGGCCGCCTTATCTTTTTTTACAACAGATAGGAGAAACTTCTTTTACAACATGCTCTATCTGCCCACTGAACCGGCATACAGACTTTACAGGAGGCTCCTGCCCTGCTGTCATACCCTTGCCCTAGTGCTGAGCCTTATGCTAGTCAGGTATCTGGTAGTAAAACACCTCTGATGCTTGATGCGGAGCGTTTCCTTTCGGAGATAGAGCCCTTTAAGTATCTTGATAGCAAAGATATAAAAAACTTAGCTTACAGCCTTTTGGTGGATTACCGTAAAAAGGGTGAGGTGATATTTGAACATGGTTCTAAACCTCTGGATTTTCTCTACATACTCAGAAAGGGTGGTGTTGTCCTTGAGAAGGGGGGTGAGGTGCTGGAATACTTACATGAGGGCGAGAGCTTTGGCTTTGTCTCCCTTATGACATCAGAGCCTCCTACCTCAACTGCAAAGACGGTAGAGGATAGCGTCCTATTTTTGCTGAACAAGAAACTTTTTAATCAGCTCCTTTCTAAAAGTGAGCCCTTTAGAGAGTTCTACGTGAGGAAGCTTGCAAGAAGGCTCCAAGAAGCAAAGAGAACAAAAACCCATGAACAGTATACCAGCCTTGTCCTTGAGGACATAAACCTAAGACCTCTTATAGTTCTAGATTGGTCAGAGAGCGTAGATAAGGCGGTAAAGGAGATGGTATCCAAGGACAGCACCTTTATTCTTGTAAGATTGAAGGATGGACTGGGTATAGTCACCGAAAGGGATGTTCTCAAAAAAGTCATAGCCAAGGGTCTGAACCCATTGGAGGTTAGGCTTGAGGAGGTGGCAAGCTATCCCCTAGTATCCATAGAGAGCTCCTCCCAGCTTTACGATGCCATACTCCTTATGGCAAAGCATGGCATAAGAAAGCTTTTAGTTACCAAAGGTGGTACACCCGTGGGCATCCTCGAAGACAGGGACATAATAGCTTACGAAAGCAAAAATGCGGTGGTGCTCATAAAGGAGATAGACAAGGCTAGAACGGTAGAGGATCTAAGGTACATATACAACTTAGTAAGAGGACAGACAATAGATTTAGTTCTGCAAGGCACAGATCCAGAGAGGCTTTCCGCCTACATATCGGAGCTAAACGACCGTTTTATGAAGAGGGCAGTTTACCTAGCCATGAGTAGGTTAGGAGAGGAGCCTCTTGTTCCTTTTAGTATAATGGTTTTGGGTAGCGAGGGAAGAAGGGAACAGAGCCTGAAGACGGACCAGGATAATGCCCTTATCTACGAAGACTATCCCATGCTGGATTTTAACCCGAAGGAGTACTTTCAGAGGTTCTCAGAGGTTTACATAGACGTCCTCTTAGAAATAGGCTTCCCGCCCTGTCCAGGAAAGGTTATGGTATCAAACCCCTTTTGGAGGAGGTCTTCGCACGAGTGGGAGATGGCCATAAAAAGTTGGATTGAAAAACCTCAGCCGGAGAACATGTTAAACGTGGCCATCTTCTTTGATTTTAGAAACGTCTTTGGTGACCAGACGCTCGTTGATAGGCTTTGGTACCATATACTTCAAAGACTTAAGGAAAACCCCGGGTTTTTCCCCTTCTTGGCTTTGGATGCGGTCAGATTCAAGCCACCTCTTGGCTTCTTTAAAGACTTTGTGGTAGAGCGGAGTGGTGAGCACAGGGGTGAGCTGGACATAAAGAAGGGCGGCATATTTCCGCTGACTCAGGGGGTTAGAGCTCTGTCCTTGGAACATGGTATTGGTGAGAGGAGCACCTTTAAGAGGATAGAGGAGCTCCAAAAGTTAGGAGTCTTCTCAAAGGAGTACGGAAAGGACCTTTCAGAAGCTTACAGATTTCTTATGGGTCTGAGACTTAGGGTGCAGGCGGAAAAGATAAGGGATGGAAAGGAAGCGGACAATTACGTAAACCCTAACAACCTCTCAAAGGCAGAGAAGGGTATGCTTAAGGACGTATTCAGGCTTATAAGGGAGTTTCAAGATATGCTCTACGAACGCTACAGCTTGCATGTATTTGGATGATGTTTCTAAAGAGATTAATCCACAAGAAGCTCTCTCCTGAAAGCTGGAGCAGGTTCAACTGGGAGATAGACAAAGAAAAACCTATAGAGGAAGCCTGCCTTATGGTCTTTGACACAGAAACCACCGGCCTTGACCTCAAAAGGGACGAACCCATAGCCATAGGCGGTGTAAAGATAGAGAGTATGAGAATAAACCTGAGTAATAGCTTCTACACTCTGCTAAAGCCCACGAAAGATTACGGGGACTCTATCAAGGTGCATGGCATATCACCCGATGAACTCCGGTCTGCAGCGAATAGAAAGAAAGCCTGTGAACAGTTCATAGAGTACGCTAGGAACTGCATAATTTGCGGATACTTTGTCCATATTGACGTGTTTATGGTAAGGAAGCTGGTTGAAAAAGAGTGTAGTGGAAGGTTTTATCCCCTAAGCTTGGACCTTTTAGATATGCTTGAGCCAGGAGAGTGGGTTGAAAGCTTAGATGGTCTTCTTAAAAGGCTTGAACTTCCCACATCGCTGTATCACAACGCCTTAGAGGACGCCTACATGACAGCTCTGGCTCTTCTTAAGCTTATAAAGGAAGGTGGATACAGAAGAGTTAAGGACTTACCCCTGAAGGTTGTATAGTGTGGTTGCGGGGGGAGGATTTGAACCTCCGACCTTCGGGTTATGAGCCCGACGAGCTACCAGGCTGCTCCACCCCGCGTAAGTGTTGTATTATACACTCAAACCTCCACAAGGTCAAGAGATATACCCGAGAGGGGCTCGCCCACGCCACCCCTTACTACCACCATGTTTTCAAGCCTTACTCCAAACTTCCCAGGTAGGTATATGCCCGGCTCTATGGTAAAAACCATACCTTCCTCTATGATAACATCCTTGTCTGGACCCTTGTAATAAACCCTTGGGAATTCATGTATCTCTATACCCACACCATGTCCCGTGGAGTGGTTAAAAAACTTTCCCATCCTCTTCTTTGTTATGTATTCCCTTGCTGTTCTGTCCACCTCCCCTAAGGTATTGCCCACCTTGACCTTTTCAAGGGCAAAGAGATGAGCATCCCTTACAACCTGATATACCTTCTTAAACTCTCCATCTGCCTTGCCAAGGAAGACGGTCCTTGTAAAATCGGTGCAGTAACCCTTCCAAACCATGCCCATATCTACAAGCAATGGCCTGCCCCATCTTATTTCCCTTTCTGAAGTCTCCCAGTGAGGTATGGCGGAGTTTTCACCCCAGGCCACTATGGCTGGAAAGCTCTCACCCTGAGCACCCTCTTTAAAAAACTCCTGAAGGATAAAGGCCCTTAAATCCCTTTCCTTCATCCCTTCCCTTATGTGCTCAAGTAGCCTCATGTAGACCTTATCGCTCCTATGAACACCCTCTCTTATCCTTTCTAGCTCCCCCCCGTCCTTTTTGGCTCTTATATGCTTCAACACCCCTCCCACACCGAGCCAATTGATACCCTCAGTTCTAAGCCTTTTCCTAAACTCACAGCTTACCCTGTCCTCTTCATAGCCCACCCTTTTTACCCCTAGCCTTTTTATAAAACCCTTTATAGCTTTCAAGGTGTTTCCCTTTATAAGGCTCACATCCCACCCTGGAAGATCCGCCTTCGCCTTTTCAAAGTACCTGCCATCGGTTAGAAGATGGTGCGAACTCTGAGTGACTATGACATAAGCATGGCTTGACCTAAAGCCTGAAAGATAAAACACGTTTGCCTGCGAGCTGAATAGAAAGGCATCAATCCCCCTCTCTTTAAGGATTTCTTTAACTTTCTCTATCCTCTGCATTATTACTCCTCCAGCATCTTCCTGTACTTGGCTACTGTTCTTCTGGCTATGCTAATGCCCTTTTCTCTGAGTATGGTCGATATCTCCCTGTCGGACCTACCCCTACCTTCCGAGCTCAGAACTTCTTTTATGATGCGGAGAATATCTTCCTTACTCATGCCCTGCTTACTCTCTCTCAAGAAAAAGTGTCTAAGGGGGAACACACCTATGGGTGTCTTTACGTACTTCCTGCTTACCAACCTACTGACCGTAGATAGGCTAACTTCCACGCTTCTTGCAACCTCGCTTAGAGTGAGGGGCTTGAGTGTATCCTTCCCCAACATAAAGCCTCCCTGTCTTTCCACCACAAGCTCACCTATTGTACGCAGTAGCTTCTTTCTAAGTTCCAGAAAAAAGATGAGATTCTTTAACCTTGTTCCCTCTTCACCCATCACCTTCTCCGACAGGCCAACCTCTATAAAGTCATCTATAAGAAATATGTACCACTCCCTTCCGTCATGTTCAAAGACCATGTCCACAGAACCACCCTTAGGGGCTGCACCCTCCCCTTCAAAGGGACTTAGCTTCAACCTTGAAAGCAGTTCCTTAGCCCTGCTGTCCTTGCTCTCACCTTTCAAAAGCCTTATAACCTCCTGATGCAGGGCTTTCTCCTCCGGATAGATTTCCTCAAGTTGGACGTTTATAAACTCCTCCAAGTTTTTGGAAGCCACTCCCAAGGGCTCTATCTCCCTAACTATGAAATCCCTTATGTCCTCCACGTATTCGGGGCTTACGCCGTAATGCTTGGCTATCTTTTGAACATCCCCCCTAAAAAAACCCCTGTGGTCAAGGTTGGAAACTATTTCCATAGCTATATCAAGGTCTTCATCGTCAAACTCATACCTCAATTGCTCCTCTACCTTTCTTATCTCACTTGAGGTACCTATAGGCTCTAGGGGTTTGGAGTCTTCTCTATAGAACCACCTAGGTCTTACCCTTAGAGTTATAAAGAGATTAGGGTTTTCCCTCTGCTCCTTCTCAAGTTCCTGTAAGAGCTCTTCTGCGTTTTCCATGAGGAGCTGAGGAAGGTTGCCCAATCTTAGCAAAAGGTTCAATTTAGGTTTTACTGAAACTTGAAGCTTATGCTCCTTCATACCCTATCCTCTTGGAGAGATGTTATAAACACATTAACAACCCTGTTCCCTTCCATTTTGTTAACTATAAACTTAAAACCATCGTAAACAAACTCATCACCCTCTTCCGGCACCTTAGAAAGCTTTGCCATAACAAAGCCCCCAACCGTGTCGTATTCATAATCCTCGGGAAGGTAAAAACCCAGCCTTTTGGCCACCCCTTCTATATCTGCCCATCCGCTCACCATGAAGGTATCCCTTGACACCTTGGTAATGTCCTCTTCCCAGTTCTCTGGAACCCGTCCGAATATAAAGGTTAGAATATCATGCAGGCTCACAAGTCCTGAAAGCTCACCGTGCTCTCCCACAACCAAGGCAGTTTGAGCCTTATGAGCCCTCATCCTCTTTAAAAGCTCAGTGAGGGTGAGTATCTCAGGCACAAAGAGAGCCTCACGCTTGAAGGTCTTTAGGGGCTTTTTCAAGTTATCCCTTATTGGCACAAGGTCCTTTACGTTTATCATACCCACCACGTGGTCTGGACTTTCCGAGTATAGGGGTATTTTACTATGCTTGTTCTGGATTATACTTTGGATCACGTCCTCTAAGATAGCGTCCTCACTTAGCATGAATATATCGGGTTTGGGCGTCATAACCTCTTTGACGGTGACCTCCTCTAAGTATAGAGCTTTCTCTAAGAGCTCCCTGTCTGTTTTATCAAAGTATCCATAGGATAAACCCATCTCAAAGAGCTCCAAAAACTGCTCGGATGGGGCTTTTTCTGTGTCCTTCACATCCAACATACCTATAAGTCTTGAAACTGGAAGAAGAAAGACCACCCTAAGGGGATAGAGTAATCCATGCACTAAAAGAAAGGGCAAATAGTAGATACCCGCAAGCTTTGAAGTGAAATGCAGAACCACATTCTTGGGAAGAACTTCCCCAAAGACAAAGATAAGAAGACTTGAAAGGACGACCGCAAGTCCCACACCCTTTGAACCAAATAGGTCAACAAAGAGCTTGGTGCCATAGGAAGAGATAAGAACGTTCACAAGCTCGTTGCCTATAAGTATGGTAAGGAGTACTTCCCTAGGCTTGGAGAGTAAATTCAGAAGGGATGCGTAGATCCTACGGTGGCTTTTAAGCCTAAGAATGTACCTATTGGCGCCGAAGAACACCACCTCAGAAGAGCTAAAAAAGCCAGACATGAACAGTAGGAAGAAGAATATAAGCACCTCAGTATAGATTACATGAGACGAGCCGTCCATCCACGATTACCTCCTTAACTCCATCCTCACACTCCCTTAGCCTGTGTACGCACTGATGGAAAAAGGGACAAGCTTTTTCAAAGTCCTCGGGAAGCTCATAGTAAGTCGATGGCTTTCTCTGAGAGGGATGTCTCACAGGCATGGTAAATATAAGGTACTGAGTATAGGGGTGTAAGGGGTTTTTTAGAACCGCATCCTTAACGCCCAGTTCTACAAGTTTACCCCTGTAAAGCACACCGACCCTGTCCGCAACCCTCTCCACAGCCCTAAGGTCGTGTGTTATTAATAGTATGCTTATACCCCTTTCTCTTAAACTTTTAAAGAGCTCCAGCACCCCTGTCCTGTAACTCATATCCAGGGATGCGGTGGGCTCATCAGCAACCAGAAGTTTAGGCTCAAAGGCTATAGCCCTTGCTATGGCCACTCTTTGCCTCTGACCTCCGGACAGGCTTTCAGGCTTTCTGCTTAGGAAGCTTTCGTCAAGCCCTGACACTAGCAAGGACTGGACTACCCTCTCTGTCCTATTCCTAAAGCGGTGAACTAGGAGAGGCTCTTCAACTATATCCTTTACCTTCATGTAGGGGTTCAGAGAGGACCTTGGGTCTTGAAAAACTACGGACACCATCCTTGTATACTCTTTTCCGATGCTGAATATATCCCTGCCCTCAAAGAGCACCCTACCGCTTGTCGGTCTTTCTAACCTTAAGATTACCTTTCCTAGCGTACTCTTGCCAGAGCCAGACTCACCAACGAGGGAAAATATTTCCCCCCTTTCCACATGTAAGCTCACATCTTTTAGCGCCCACACCCTCCTGCTTTTAAAAAGACCTACTTTGAATACCTTTGTCAGCCTTTCAACCTTAAGCAGGGTGCTCATATGGTTCTGGAGAATCTCCGTTCCCCCTTGCTCTTTATGTACTGGTCAAAAACCATGGCGATGTTCCTTATAAGAAGCTTACCCTCGGGCAGGACCCTTATGGCTCCCTCTTCAAGTTTCAAAAGACCATCCCTCTCCATATCCTCAAGCTCCTCAAGCTCCGAGGAGAAGTGCTCTTTAAAGTCTATGTCAAAGACCTTTTCTATCCTTTCGAAGGAGCAGAAGAAGTTACACATAAGCTCCATTATAACCTCACGCCTTATTATATCCTCCCTGCTCAGAAGGTAACCCCTCATGGTTGGGAGTTTCCCGCCGTCTATAGCCATGTAGTAGTCCCTTATGGTTTTGTAGTTTTGAAAGTAAGCGTCGTAAAGCATACCTATGGACGTGGCGCCTATGCCTATTAGGTCTACTCCCTTCTTTGTTGTATAGCCCTGGAAGTTTCTCCAGAGAGTGCCCTCTTCCTGCGCCACAGCAAGCTCATCCTCAGGTTTAGCAAAGTGGTCCATGCCTATGAATACGTACCCAGCTTTCTGGAAGAGGTCTATGGTCATGCGTAGGATGGTCAGTTTATCCTCGGGTGGTGGAAGGGTAGAGGGGTCAATCTTCCTCTGAAGGGGTTTCAGCCATGGCACATAGGCAAAGTTGAAGACCGCAACCCTATCGGGTTGGAGCTCTATGGTTTGCTCTATGGTCTTTCTGAACTTCCCAGGGGTCTGGTGGGGAAGTCCGTATATGAGGTCTATGTTTATGCTCTTAAAGCCCAGAGAGCGAAGGTCCTTCATGACCCTCTGCATAAGATCGTAGGGCTGAACCCTGTTTATAGCCCTTTGGACCTCCTCATCTAAATCTTGAAGCCCCATGCTTATGCGGTTAAAACCCACCTCCCTTATAACCTCAAGCTGACCCCCTGAAAGATACCTTGGGTCTATCTCAAGGCTTATCTCCGCATCCTCAGAAAGCCTGAAGTATTCTCTTATCTTTCCAAAGAGCTCCCTTATCTCCTCGTTGCTAAGGAAGTTAGGCGTTCCACCTCCCCAATGGAGCTGGACCACAGGTCTTGAGATGTCTATGTACTTGGACAGCTCCTCCATCTCACGGTAAAGGTAGTCAAGGTACCTACCGCTCACATCCTTTCTGTGGGAGATTATCACGTTGCAACCGCAAAACCAGCAGGCACTTTCACAAAAGGGTATGTGAAAGTAAAGGGATAAGGGTCTTCTTTGAATGTTGCTCTCAAGGAGCTTCCTCTTGTAGTCCTCCTCTCCCACACCCTCGTGAAACTCGGTAGCTGGTGGGTAGCTCGTGTATCTTGGTCCAGGCCTGTCGTACTTTTTTATAAGGTTCTCATCGAAGATGGCTTTCATAGGGTATAAATATAGCTCTGTTGGGTACCTATGTTATACTTTACTGAACCAAATCCTTAGGAGGTAACAAGTGGCAAGCATCGTTATAACCCCTATGACTTTTGAGCCCGTCTATGAACAGGATGCGGAGATAGTGGAAAGAAAGGGGACAGGTCATCCCGATACCATATGCGACTACCTTGCGGAGAACCTCTCAAGACAGCTATGCAGATGGTACCTGAAGGAGTTCGGGGCGGTAATGCACCACAACGTGGACAAGGCACTTCTGGTTGGTGGTGTGGCCAAGGCTGACTTTGGTGGTGGTGAGGTAATAGAGCCCATAGAGATTTACCTCGTGGGTAGGGCCATACTGGAAAAAGATGGCAAAAGGCTTGAAGCGCATGAGCTTGTGGTGGAGAGCGCCAAGGATTGGATAAGGAAAAACCTTAGAAACCTAGACCCTGAGAACCATGTGAGGATTTACACAAAGATAAAGCCAGGAAGCAAGGACCTTGTAGAGCTATTTGAACGCTTTCAAAAAAAGGGTGAGGTACCCCTTGCCAATGACACCTCCTTTGGTGTGGGCTTTGCACCCCTTGACCAGCTGGAAAGGGCAGTTCTTGAAGCGGAAAGGTTCTTAAACTCAGAAAATATAAAGGAGGAACATCCAGAGATAGGTGAAGACATAAAGGTCATGGGGGTAAGGATAAAGGACAGGCTAAGGCTGACCGTCGCCCTTGCCTTCGTAGGAAAGTACATAAAGAGCATAGATGAATACTTTTCCAAAAAGGAAGAGATACATAGAAAGCTAAAAGAGTACATAAGCGGTATTATAGGCAAAGAGGTAGAGCTCTTTATAAACACCGCTGACAGCAGGGAAGAGGGTTCGGTTTACATAACTGTTACAGGGACCTCTGCAGAGCAGGGGGACGATGGACAGGTAGGACGTGGCAACAGGGTAAACGGCCTTATAACACCATACAGACCCATGAGCTTAGAGGCAGCCGCAGGCAAAAACCCTATATCTCATATAGGCAAGATATACAACACGGTCGCCAACCTGATAGCCCAAAGGGTCGTAAGGGAGATAGAGGAAATAGAAGAATCATACTGCTACATAGTTTCCCAGATAGGCAAACCCATAAACGAACCGCAGGTGCTGGACGTTAAGGTAAGGAGTAAGAAGGGAATTCATCTTCTGAAGGAACCTATTGAGAAGATAGTTAAGGAAGAGCTGGAGCGCATGCCCACCACTTGGGAAGGTTTCCTAAAGGGTATTTATACGGTAGCATAGGAGGTCAAAGAATGGAGTATATAGGTATTCTTATATTCTTTGTGGTTGCAATTCTGGTCGCCTCGGCTTTCAGCGTATTAAACGACATCTTAGGTCCTAAAACCAAGGAGAAGATGGAGGACTATCCCTACGAATGTGGTGTTCCTCTCTATGACCTAGAGGCAAGGGGAACCTTTAAACAAGGCTACTACCTTTTGGGACTTCTCCTTATACTTTTTGATATAGAAGTAGCTCTGCTCTTTCCCTGGGCTGTAGTCTTTGAAGAGATTGGGCTCTATGGGCTAATAGAGGCTGTGCTCTTTATCTTTATCTTAGGTCTTGGCTTCCTCTACGCTTGGAGAAAGGGAGCCCTGAAATGGCAGATGTAAGGGCTGAGGACTATAATTAAGAGACATGGCAACTTTACCTTATGAGGTTTACAGACTGCTTGAAGAGGAGACAGGAAAGGAGAAGGCGGATATTGCAAGATTGGAGGCGGAGATTGAAAAGGTAAGGGCGGAGTTTAGAGAGACAAGGGCTGAAGTAAAGGAGCTTGAAGCTAAGGTTTTTTCAGAGCTTAGAGTTCTAAAAGTATGGCTTATAGTCCTTACTTTCATGGTTGCCTTCTTCAACAGGGATGCACTTGGAATTTTGTTAGAAGTGGTAAAAGTTTTAAGGTAAGGAGGTAAGATATGGTAAACTCAAACGGCTTTGTGCTTACCACGGTAGATGAGCTTTTAAGCTGGGGTCGTAGGAATGCCCTCTGGCCCCTGACCATAGGTCTTGCCTGCTGTGCCATAGAGATGATGCACGCCGCTGCCTCAAGATTTGACCTTGACAGGCTGGGTGTTATATTCAGAGCATCCCCAAGACAGGCAGACCTTCTCATAGTTGCCGGCACGGTGGTCAATAAGGTAGCACCCATGCTAAAGCTCCTGTGGGAGCAGATGCCCGACCCCAAATGGTGTATAACCATGGGGGGCTGTGCTTCCGCAGGTGGACCCTTCCCAACTTACTCAACTCTTCAGGGCATGGACAGGATAATACCCGTAGATGTTTACATACCCGGCTGTCCACCCCACCCTCAGGGGCTTATATACGGCATACTACAGCTTCAGAAGAAGATAAAGGAGAAGGGCGTGAAGAAGTATGACAAAGCCTTTAATGATTTTCGCAAGGATATACAGAGGCAAGGTCTTATCCCAAGAGAAATAGAGGTGTAATTATGCCTTGGATGAACAAAGCTACCGCAGATAGGGTTAAATTTGAGTTCAAGGATGTGGACGTAGAACGAACAGAGCACACGGTAAACCTACATGTAAGGCATGAAAAACTCGCAGAACTTCTTAAACATCTAAAAGAGAGAGAGGGCTTTAGGCACTTCATAGACCACACGTGCATAGACTTTCCGGATAAAAGGGAAAGGTTTCAGGGCATCTACATACTTTACAACCCCGATGTTAACGAAAGGGTTTTGGTCAAAACATGGGCAAAGGATGGTAAGCTCCCTTCCATCGAAAAGCTATGGCCCTGCGCTAGATGGGCAGAGAGGGAAGCTTACGATATGTTTGGTGTGATCTACGATGGCCACGAAAACCTTAGAAGGATGTTCATGTGGGAGGGCTATCCCTATTATCCTCTGAGGAAAGACTTTCCAATGGAGGGTCCGCAGGAGGTGGAGCTCCCATCTCTAACAGAGCTGTACGCAGGAAGGACAGAGCCACCCAGCCATGACTTTGAGCTTATGCATACAAGGGTGGCAACCCTTGAGGACTTGGAAAGAACGGAGAGGTCTAGGCTAAAGAAAAAGGCTCAGCTTGTCCTAAACTGGGGTCCCCTCCATCCTGGAACACATGGCACCATATGGTTCCTCTTTGACCTTGATGGAGAGAGCGTAGTCCAGTCCGATGTAATACTAGGACAGCTCCACAGAGGTATGGAAAAGATAGCGGAGAACATCTATTACTTCCAATTTCTACCCTACACGGACAGGATGGATTACATATCTGCCATATGCAACGAACTTGCCTATGTAAATACGGTTGAGAAACTTCTTGGAGTGGAAGTGCCCCAAAAGGCAAGGTACATAAGGACCATGTTCGCAGAGCTCCAGAGAATAAACTCCCATCTTCTTTGGCTTGGTACGGGTGCCCTTGACCTTGGAGCCCTGACCGTCTTCCTCTATGCCTTTAGGGAACGTGAAAAAATTATGGACATAATAGAAGGAAATGCGGGATTTAGGCTTACATCTGCCTTCCTGAGGATTGGGGGAGTTCATTACGACCTTGCGGAAGGTACCTTGGACGTGGTCAAAGCCTTTATAAAGGACTTTCCCCAGAGGCTCAGGGAGTACCATAACCTCCTTACCAGAAACAGAATATGGCTAAGGAGAACCAAAGACATAGGAATAATATCTAGAGAAGATGTTTTTAACTACGGTCTTAGCGGTCCTGTTGCAAGAGCTTCAGGCGTACCCTACGACCTGAGAAAGCTCGAGCCCTACGCGGCATACGATGAGTTAGATTTTGACATTCCCGTGGGAGAGGTAGGGGACGTTTACGACAGGTATCTAGTCAGAATGGAAGAGATGGTTCAAAGTCTGAGGATAGTGGAGCAATGCGTGGCAAAGCTTGAGAAACTTCCCAAGTCCGCACCTTACGTAAACAAGGAGCATCCGGCGGTCATGGCACCAAAAGAGGACGTCTTTATGGACCTTGAGGACATGGTTAAGAACTTCCGCATAGTGGTCCATGGAGAGGATGCTCCACCTGGTGAGGTCTATGCAGGCGGTGAGAACCCAAGGGGTGAGCTGGGCTTTTACATATATTCGGTGAGTGGCTCAAAACCTTACAGGCTCAGGATTAGGTCCGGAGCTCTTTATAACCTCTCCATCTTCCCAAAGCTTATAGAGGGCAGGACCATAGCGGACGCCATAGCCCTCTTGGGAAGCCTTGACCCAGTGGTGGGAGAGACAGACAGGTAAGGGAAAGCTTGTTTTTAACTTTTCCCCTACATATATTGAAATCCCATGGAATGGGAGCAGCCTCTAGCCATCATAGTTAGCATAATAACCGCTCACGCAGTGGTCCTAGGTCTCGTGTGGGGCGTGTTTAACAAAAGGTTTAAGGATATAAACAAGAGATTTGAGGATATGAATAGAAGAATAGACGACATCAACAGAAGGCTTGACCGTCTTGAAGATGAAATTAGGGAGATAAGACAGCTTCTGTACAGAGTTTTTGAAATCCCTCAAAGAGGTAGCAGGTGAACGTATAATAGTTAACATGGAGCTACTTCTCTCTGTCTTTATAACCCTTGTAAAGGTTCTTATAATCTTGGGTGTATTTTTAGGTGTGGGGGCCTACCTGACTTGGTTTGAAAGAAAGCTCGCAGGGCATATTCAGGCTCGTGTGGGTCCAAAGCTTGTAGGTCCCTTTGGTCTTTTGCAACCTCTTGCGGACGGTATAAAGCTTTTGACCAAAGAGTCTGTAATACCAAGGAACGCGGACAAAGCTGTGTATTACCTTGCAGTGGTACTTGCGGTTGCACCGGCTCTCATGCTCTTTTCCGTTATACCCTTTGGTCCGAGCTTTACCCTTTTTGGATACGAGATAAAGCCCCTAGTTTCAGACGTTAACATAGCGGTCCTGTTGATATTTGCCTTTGGTTCTATTGTGGTCTATGGCACTATATTCTCAGGCTGGGCTTCTAACTCTAAGTATGCCTTTATAGGCTCTTTGAGGAAGGCTGCAGTGGTCATAGGCTATGAGGTTATCCTGGGCTTTTCTGTGCTTGGTGTTATCCTCCTTGCGGGCACGATGAGCACGGTCGGCATCGTTCAGGCTCAGATAGAAAGGGGGATATGGTTTGTGTTCTATCAACCTGTGGCCTTTGTGCTCTATCTTTTCTGCATGCTTGCGGAAACAGGTAGGGTTCCCTTTGATATACAGGAGGCAGAAGCTGAGCTAGTCACTGGGTATAACGTAGAGTACGGTGGTATGCGCTTTGGTGTTTTTCCACTCGCCGAGTGGTATTTAGGGGTTATGGCACTTTCCGCCATTGCGGTAGTCCTGTTCTTCGGGGGTTGGTCTGGACCTGCCATATTTGGACCTCTTTCTCCCTATCTGTGGTTCTTCATAAAGATGTTTGGACTTGTCTTCTTTGTCCTTTGGCTCCATTGGACCCTTCCCAGGTTTCAGGCAAGGGACATAACGGAGGTGGGCTGGAAGGTTATGCTACCTTTGGCCATAGCTAATGTGGTCATAACAGCAGTGGTTGCTTATATTTTGTAGGAGGTCAGCATGCTAAGAAGCGATAAGGTAAAAAAGGGTATAGAGAGGTCGCCCCACAGGGCCCTTTTGAGAGCCTGCGGACTAAAGGATGAGGATTTTGACAAGCCCCTAATTGGCATCGCCAACTCCTATATAGACATAATTCCAGGTCATGTGCACCTGAGGGAGTTTGTCCAGCCCATAAAGGAGGAGGTAAGAAAGGCTGGCGGTGTGCCCATCGAGTTTAACGTCATAGGTGTGGACGATGGCATAGCCATGGGGCATTACGGCATGCATTACTCTTTGCCTTCAAGGGAGCTTATAGCGGACTCTATAGAAACTGTCGTAGAGGCTCATCAGCTTGACGCCCTCATATGCGTGCCCAACTGCGACAAGATAGTTCCGGGTATGCTCATGGCGACAGCAAGGCTCAACATACCTACCATCTTCGTAAGCGGTGGTCCCATGCTTGCAGGGGATGTGAACGGGAGGAAGGTGGACCTTATAAGCGTCTTTGAGGGCATAGGACAGCTAAAAGCCGGAAAGATAGAAGAGAGGGAGTTAAAGCTCATAGAGGAGCATGCCTGCCCAACCTGTGGAAGCTGTTCGGGGATGTTTACCGCCAACTCTATGAACTGCATAACGGAGGTCCTCGGTCTTGGTCTTCCTGGCAACGGTACCGTTCCGGCAGTGGACCCAAGGAGGGAAATTTTGGCAAGGCAGGTAGGTAGGCAAATTATGGAGCTACTGAGAGGGGACGTAAGACCCAGAGACCTTCTTACTTTAGAAACCTTTGACAACGCCTTTGCGGTAGATATAGCCATGGGTGGCTCTTCCAACACCATACTACACCTTCTTGCCATAGCCAGGGAGGCAGGAGTAGAGTATGACCTTGACAGAATAAATCACATATCAAAGAAAACACCCACCCTATGCAAGATATCTCCTGCGTCCCACTACCATATACAGGACCTTGACAATGTGGGAGGAATACCATCCATACTTAAGGAGCTAATAAGGGGTGGCTACCTTCCCCACCCAGACAGACCAACGGTAAGTGGGAAAACCTTAAGGCAGATAGCACAGGAGTCGCCCGATGCGGACGGTGAGGTGATAAGGAGGATAGAGGATCCATACTCCAAAGAGGGCGGTATAGCGGTGCTGTTTGGAAACTTGGCACCCGAGGGGTGCGTGGTTAAAACCGCAGGTGTGGACCCAAGTATGCTTGTCTTTAGGGGAAGGGCTATATGCTTTGACTCCGAAGAGGAAGCCATAGATGGCATACTGGGTGGTAAGGTAAAGCCTGGCCATGTGGTGGTCATAAGGTATGAGGGTCCCAAGGGTGGTCCAGGTATGAGAGAGATGCTCTCTCCCACCTCAGCTATAATGGGCATGGGGCTTGGTGACAAGGTGGCACTTATAACCGATGGGAGGTTTTCCGGTGGAACACGTGGCGCCTGCGTAGGTCATATAGCTCCTGAAGCTGCCATGGGTGGACCTATAGGGGTGGTTCAGGATGGTGACGAGATACTCATTGACATACCAAGGAGGAGGATTGAGCTTCTTGTCTCCCAAGAAGAGCTCAAGAAAAGACTGGAAAGGTTCGTGCCAAAGAGCAAAGAGATAAGGAGCCCATGGCTCAGAAGGTACGTAAAGCTTGTAAGCTCCTCATCAAAGGGAGCAATTTTAGAAGCATGAAGCCCATATTAGACTTCCTGCCCTTCATACTTTTTCTGGTTATAGTGCTTGTAAGCATAATGGGTGCAGATATATTAAGACTTATAGGAGGGATTGCTATGGGGTTTTCACCCGTGATCGTGATTGCCATAGCGGTTGTGGTCTTTCTTGCTGTAGCCATAAAGATAGTTCCAGAGTATCAGAGGGCTGTTATCTTCAGGCTTGGTCGTGTAATAGGTGCAAAGGGTCCAGGCCTTTTCATCCTCATACCCATAATAGACAGGATGGTTAAGGTGGACCTAAGGACGGTAACCCTTGATGTGCCCACCCAGGACATAATCACCAGGGATAACGTCTCCGTTAGCGTGGATGCGGTTGTATACTTCAGGGTGGTAGACCCTGTAAAGGCCATCGTAGCAGTGGAGAACTATCTTTACGCCACATCCCAGATAGCCCAGACCACACTCAGAAGCGTGTGCGGTGCGGCAGAGCTTGACGAGCTTCTCTCTGAGAGAGAGAAGCTAAACATACAGCTTCAGGAGATAATAGACAGGCAAACAGACCCATGGGGTATAAAGGTGGTGGCTGTGGAGCTCAAAAGGATCGACCTTCCAGAGGAGCTAAGAAAGGCAATGGCAAGGCAGGCGGAGGCGGAAAGGGAAAGGAGGGCAAAGATAATAACCGCGGAGGCAGAGTACCAAGCAGCCCAGAAGCTAGCAGAAGCTGCCCAGATACTGTCCACACAACCCATAGCATTACAACTAAGATACTTGGAAACTATACAGAACGTAAGCACAAAGCCGGGCAACACTGTGGTTATCCCCGTACCCACCGACCTTTTAAAGGTCTTCGTGAGCGGTGAAAAGGTACAGGGTAAGGATTAACAGAGCGGGAGCCATTTTTATAGGTATAACCGTATTCTTCGGCATTGCTGCGGTGAATACTGCAAACAATCTCCTATATATTGTAGTGTCTTCTTTGCTGTCCTTTATGCTCCTTTCAGGTGTTTTCTCCCTATACAATCTCAGAGGTCTTAATGTTGTATTTATACCACCGGCAGAAGTCTATGCCAGGAGGGAGGCAACCTTTAGAGTTCTTTTAAAGAAGGACAGCAGGGTTCCTTCCTTTTTAATAACTGTAAGCTATGGAGAGAGCTCCTGTTTCTTTCCCTTGGTTTACGAACCTTCAGAAGAGAGAATCTCCCTATCCATGCCAAGGAGGGGCTTTTATAACTCCCTTCCCATTGTTATAAGCTCCTCTTTTCCCATAGGCCTTTTCGAAAGGTACTACACCCTTGAGATACCTCTAAACCTTACAGTTTTTCCAGAGCCTTTGGACGTTTCGGAGGCTGAACTGATAAACCTACAACAAGAGAGGGGTCGTAGTTCACATGCAGGCAAGATAAAGGGCTATGACGAGCTTCACGGTGTTAGGGAATACAGAAATGAACCCATAAAGCTTGTTCATTGGAAGACCTCAGCAAAGACGGGCAAGCTATACGTTAAGGAGATGTATGAGGAAACCTCCAAGCCAGTTATCCTTGAGCTTGAGAGTGTGAGCGGCAGCATAGAGGAAAGGATTTCCAAGCTGACTTACTTAGTAATAAGGTTTACAGAAGAGGGTATACCTGTGGGGCTTAAAATAGGGGAAGAGCTTATAGAGCCAGCAACAGGTGTGGCACATAGGCGAAAGCTCCTATCCAGATTAGCTCTCCTCTAAAAGAGCTCTGGGGTAGGAGCCAAGGATCTTAACCATCTGAGCCCTTTCCTGCAGAAGCTCTAGAGCTTTTCTAACATGTTCCTCCTCTACGTGACCCTCCACATCTATAAAAAACACATAATCCCAAACCCTCTTCTTTGACGGTCTTGAAACTATCTTGGTTAGGTTCACCCCGTACCTGTAGAAGCTTTCAAGAGCCTTGTAGAGTGCCCCTGCCTCGTGTTTAACCGCAAATATCAAGCTGGTCTTATCCTTACCTGTGGGTTTCATATGCCGTCTGCCTATTATGATGAACCTTGTGTAGTTATTAGTGCTGTCTTGGATATTTTCTGCAAGTATGTTAAGGTGGTAAGTGTAGGCTGCAACTTCACTGGCAATTGCGCCTGCGTTCTCCAGTTCCATAACTATCTCACAAGCTTTGGCAGTGCTTTCAGTTTCAAATAGGGTGCTCTCTGGCAGGTTTCTTTTCAACCACTCTTTACACTGAGCGAGGGCATGCTTGTGTGAATACACGGCCTTTATGGCCCCGAGACTGCTGGCGTTAGATAGAAGATGTAGCTTTATAGGTATAACTATCTCACCTACTATCTTTAGGTCTGACTCCAAGAACATGTCAAGGGTGTAGTTAACCACACCTTCGGTGGTGTTTTCCACGGGAACCACGCCATAGTCTGCCCTTGAAAGCTCCACCTCCTTGAATACGTCACCGATGGTGGAGACGGGTACGTAGTGGGTAGAAAAGCCAAAGTATTCAAGAGCTGCTTGATGGGTAAAGGTAGCCTTGGGACCGAGATAAGCGACCTTTAATTCCTTCTCAAGAGAAAGACAAGCGGATATGACCTCCCTGTATATGTGAACTACCGCCTCAGTAGGGAAGGACTCACCGTAAAGCTCCCTGTTCAGTCTTATGACCTTGTCAAATATTTCCCTTTCTCTCTCTGGAGCATGGATTTCAAGTCCATGCCTTTTTTTCACCTCCCCCACCTTTCTTGCGAGCCTGGCCCTCTCATTAAGCAACCTTAGTATTTCCTCATCTATACTATCTATCTTTGATCTTAGCTCTCTAAGCTCCTCCATCAAGAGTAGTTTAACCAATGGAAGGAACGCTTTGCAACAACCTCAGAGATCTGCTTTGATAGTAGCACCCTTTCCTTCCAGTATTTTCTGCGCTTCCTGTATATATCCCTTAGGTACTCCTTTAGCACAAGGCTGGGATACTTACCCTTAGCTATCTTGTGCAGGTGCCACCACCACTTCTCGATGGGTTGGCTATCATCATCTTCCATGGGCTCATCAGAGCTATCAAGATGGTCAAGAAACCTATGCACGTTTTGGAAAAGCTTCCTGTCAGCCTTCCTTACATAGGGACTGTCTTCTAACCCCTCCTGATAAACCTTCTCTCTTAGCTTGATAATCAAATCTGGATAACCCACGCCGTAGTTGAGGAGTAATTCAACCTCTGCAAAGTATACATAATCTGTATCAAGTTTTACTCTTTCCATGATAAGTAAATTATATAACATGAGGAAAATCATCGTTGTGGGCAGCGGTGTAATAGGATTGAGCGGTGCAATGCTTTTGGCCCTTGATGGCTTTAAGGTTACGGTAATATCGAGGGATATAAAGGAAGCCTCTTCGTGGGTGGCGGGTGGCATGCTTGCACCCTTTTCAGAGGGTCTTGATGGAGTGCTATTTGATTTTTCCTACGAGAGTCTAAAGCTCTACCCTGAATATATAAAGCTTATCTCTGAGCTGTCCGGTCAGAAGATAGACTTCTGGGATGGGGGCATATACAGGGTTGTTCTCAAGGGAGAAGAACATCTGCTAAGAGTGGCTCAGAACTACAAAAGTATGGGCTACCAAGTAGATGTAGTAGAAGAACCCCAAAGACATATGCACTGGCTTTCGAGAGAGGTTCTATCGGTGGTCCACTACTCCCAGGAGGCATGGATAGATGCAAAGATGCTAATGGAAGCCCTCCTGCAGGCTGCAAAGAGGCTTGGAGTGGAGTTCCTTGAGGATTCCATCCTTAAGGTTGTAAGGAAGGATGGCTTAGTTTACCAACTTGAGGGTGCAAAGGATACATACAGGGCAGACCTCTACATCTTTTGCGTCGGCGCTTGGAGCGGTGAGCTTTTGGGTCTTCCCGTATTTCCCGTGAAGGGGCAAGCTCTGAAGGTAGGAGGAGCCAGCGTGCCTAGGGTGCACTACTCTACCATCTCCTACCTTATACCAAGAAGGGATTATCTGTACATAGGTGCCACGTCGGAGGAGAAGTCCTTTGAAGTCTCAAACAGTCTCAAGGGTGTGCACAGTCTTATAGAAGGGGCTGTAAGGGTGGTGCCCAATGTTGAGATAGGTAGTCTTGTGTCTGTTTTTGTAGGCTTTAGACCTGCCACACCCGATGGCATGCCCATTATAGAAAGGGGTGGCAATTTCATGGCTATGACTGGACACTACAGGAACGGCATACTGCATGCACCACTGTCTGCAAAGCTTGTGGTAGATTTTGTAGAGGTTAAAGGCTATAGTCCTTATTATCAGGCTTTTTCTCCAGATAGGTTCAGCGCTTAACCAAAGCTTAACTAATCCTTAAAAGAAACTTAACAAACCGCTCCTAAAATTAACAGAAAACCTAGATAGGAGGTTTAGGTATGGGTGAATACTTTGGTGATGTGCTCAGTAGAGCTATGAGCAGAAGGGACGTGCTGAGGGGGGCGTTTTATGGTACAGCTGTTTTGGCAGTTGGTTCCTGCGGAGGTTCTTGTGCTGAAGAGCCCCTGTCCTTCAGGACCATATACCCAAACAACGAAGACAGGATAACCCTTCCTGAAGGCTATCAACACAACGTGGTCATAAGGTGGGGAGATCCATTGGACAACGGCCCAGCCCTTGACTGGAATAGGATAAGGCAAAGTGGACCAACAGCCCAAGATGTAGATAGGCAAAAGAGTTGCTTTGGCTACAACTGTGATTTTGTGGGATACTTTCAAACCCCAGATAACAAGCACCTTCTAGTGGTTAACCACGAGTACTGCAACCCCGAGATCATGTTTCCCATACCTTTTTTAACCAACAACGCACCCACTCCAGGGAGACCTACACAAGAAGAATCCCAGCTTATGCTTGAAGCTCATGGGCTTTCTGTGGTGGAGATAAGAAGGAAAACTGACGGCTCCTGGGAGTACGTTAAGGGCTCAAGCTACAACAGGAGGATAACGGGCTCTACAAAGTGTGAGATAACAGGTCCTGCAAGGGAACACAGGCTCATGAAGACCTACTATGACCCAAATGGTGAGTCTGTCTTTGGTACTCTCAACAACTGCGCCGCTGGCAAGACCCCATGGGGTACGGTGTTAACCTGCGAAGAGAACTTCCACAGCTACTTTGGTGGTAATAGGGCAAACATAACGGGGGATGATGCCCAGCTTATAAGCTCCATCCACCAAAGATACGGCGTGCCAGGGAGCTTTGCCCCTTACTATGGCTTTATGAACCTGACAGACCAGCAGAATCGCAGGAGATTCCTTATAGAGAGCGTCAATGGCGAACCTAAGGAAGCCTTCCGCTTTGGATGGGTGGTGGAGATAGACCCCATGAACCCCCAGAGCACACCCAAAAAGAGGACAGCCCTTGGAAGGTTCAAACACGAGGCTGCCACCTACGCTATAGCTAACGACGGGAGGGTAGTCATATACATGGGAGATGATGAAAGGTTTGAGTACGTATACAAGTTCATAACCAAGGGTAGGTACAATCCCGCTGACAGTAGCGCCAACATGGATCTCCTTGACGAGGGAGAGCTGTATGTGGCAAAGTTCAACGACGACCTTACCGGCCAGTGGATACTAATAGCCAAGTGCGAAAGGAACGCACAAGGTCAGTATACTATAACCCCCAACCCAAACCTTCCTGAACCTTTCAGAAGTGACCCCGTGCTCTGCTACATAAACACCAGGGGAGCGGCAGATTCTTTAGGTGCCACAAAGATGGATAGACCAGAGGACATAGAGTGGAACCCAGTAACTAAAAGCGCTTGGGTAGCCCTGACCAACAACGAAAGGAGGGGAGCAAGCAATCAACCAGGGACGGATAGAGCTAACCCCAGAGCTAACAACGTCATGGGTCACATACTTGAGATAATGGAAAATGGTGGCGATCCGGCGGCTACATCCTTCAGGTGGCAGATACCCGTGCTGTGCGGTGATCCTAATGTAGCAGACCAGAATAACAAGCTTGTAATATATGGACAGAATGCAAGCTCACAGGTCCCAGCCATCTCAGCCCCAGACAACTTTGTAATAGACAGACTTGGCAACATATGGATAGCCACAGACGGAAACCCAAGCTCTTCAAGGCTCAGGAAAAACGACGGTGTTTACGTATTAAACCCCTTCAGGAGGGAGCTCAAGATGTTCCTCTCTGGCGTGCCCGGCTGTGAGATATGCGGTCCTGAGTTTTCCAACGATTGGAAGACCTTCTTCTGCGCTATACAGCACCCAGGGGAGACAGATACCAACGAACCAAACAGCAGATGGCCTTACGGTGATAACGCAAGCACACCAAGACCTTCCGTCATAGCGGTCTGGAGGACCGACGGAAGGGAGATTTTTGCATAAACATTGCCCTTGCCTTCCTTGCCCCTCTGGGGCTCTTTCTTTTTTTTAAGAAAAACCTATGATTTAAACCACATCTTTTCAAAATCTGGCTTATAATAATTAATCCCTAAAACCTTTAGGAGGTTCTTATGAAGGTTAAGGTGATTCAGAAGGAGGACTTTCACTTTGTAGGCACGGGCGAATCGGGCAGGGAAGTGCCCATAGATGCTGCGGGTTATGTAGGTGGTAAAGGTAGGGGTATAAGACCGCCAGAGCTCCTCTTTCATTCCATAGCAGGATGTGTAGGTATACACCTTTATGAGGCTCTCCACAAGGAGGGCAAGCACACAGACCACATAGAGATAGAAACGGACGCAGACAGAATTACCGAGGGCTATCCAAAGGTCTTTACAAAGATTTATCTCTTTGTGAAAGTGAAGGGAGAGGTGACAGAGGAGGATGTTAAAAAGGCCCTTGACAAGACCATATACAACCCCGGCACTTGCTCCATAGCCTACATGGTTAACAAGGTGGCACCCATTGAATACCAGGTCCAGATAGTTCAGTAGGGGGGTCGCTCATGTTTAAAAAGGTGCTCATAGCTAACCGTGGTGAAATAGCCTGTAGGGTCATAAGAGCCTGTAAAGAGCTCGGTATACAAACGGTGGCCATATACAACGAGATAGAGTCCACCGCAAGACATGTGAAGATGGCGGACGAAGCTTACATGATAGGTGTAAACCCCTTGGACACCTATCTGAACGCGGAACGTATAGTGGACCTCGCCTTAGAGGTGGGTGTAGATGCCATACATCCCGGATATGGCTTTCTTGCGGAAAATGAACACTTTGCAAGGCTATGTGAGGAGAAAGGTATAAACTTCATAGGTCCCCATTGGAAGGTTATAGAGCTGATGGGAGACAAGGCAAGGTCAAAGGAGATTGCCAAAAAGGCTGGGCTCCCCACTGTGCCCGGAAGCGATGGCATTCTGAAGGACGAACAGGAAGCCAGGTACATAGCAAAGCATGTGGGCTATCCTGTGCTTTTAAAGGCTTCCGCAGGTGGTGGTGGAAGGGGCATAAGGATATGCAGGGATGAGGAGGAGCTCCTTAGAAACTACGAAAGTGCTTACAACGAAGCTTTAAAGGCCTTTGGAAGGGGCGACCTACTTTTAGAGAAGTACATAGAAAACCCCCATCACATAGAGTTTCAAGTATTGGGCGACAAATACGGCAACGTCATACATTTGGGTGAGAGGGACTGCTCCATTCAGAGGAGAAACCAAAAGCTTGTGGAGATTGCGCCCTCCCTCCTTCTCACACCGGGCAAGAGGGCCTACTATGGAGAGCTTGTAGCTAATGCTGCTAAAGAGATAGGCTACTACAGCGCAGGAACCATGGAGTTTGTGGCGGACGAGAAGGGAAACATTTACTTTATTGAGATGAACACCCGTATTCAGGTGGAGCATCCCGTAAGTGAGATGATAACAGGAGTAGACATAGTAAAGTGGCAACTCCGCATAGCGGCGGGTGAGCCCTTAAGATATAGGCAGGAAGATATAAAGTTCAACGGCTACTCCATAGAGGTGCGTATAAACGCAGAGGACCCGAAGAAGAACTTTGCCCCAAGTATAGGCACTGTAGAGAGGTATTACGCCCCCGGTGGTTTTGGCATAAGGGTGGAGCACGCAGCCTCAAGGGGCTTTGAAGTGACACCTTACTATGATTCTATGATTGCCAAGCTAATAGTGTGGGCACCACAGTGGGAGGTAGCCATAGACAGGATGAAGGCAGCCCTAGAGACTTACGAAATAACCGGTATAAAGACCACCATACCTCTACTCATAAAGATAATGGAGGATCCTGACTTTAGGGCTGGCAAGTTTAACACCAAATACCTTGAGACCCACCCACACCTTTTTGAATACCAAGAGCACAGAGACAAAGAGGACTTTGTAGCCTTTATATCTGCGGCAATAGCCGCCTACCATGGGCTTTAAAAAAACATTAGGAGGTTTGGCATGCATGCTGTGGAGATAATGGAGGAGATTCAGGCACAGCTTAAAGAGTTGGAAAGGTCCGGCTTTAAAAAGAGGATACTGATAACGGACCTAACACCTAGGGATGGTCAGCAGTGTAAGCTGGCGACCCGCGTGCGCACCGACGACCTTCTTCCCCTCTGCGAAAAGCTAGATAAGGTGGGCTTTTATGCAGTGGAGGTTTGGGGTGGTGCCACCTACGACGTCTGTCTCAGATACCTAAAGGAAGACCCATGGGAGAGGCTCAGGCGCATAAAGGAGGTTATGCCCAACACCAAACTTCAGATGCTCTTCAGAGGCCAAAACATTGTAGGCTACAGACCAAAGTCGGACAAGCTCGTATACAAGTTTGTAGAAAAGTCTATAGCCAACGGAATAACCGTCTTTAGGGTCTTTGATGCTTTGAACGACAACAGGAACATAGAGGTTCCCGTCAAAGCCATAAAGGAGCTCGGTGGTGAAGCTCATGCGGAGATAAGCTACACGAGAAGCCCTGTACATACTATAGATAAGTGGGTGGAGTATGCTCTAGAAATAGCTGAGATGGGAGCGGACTGGCTCTCCTTTAAAGATGCCACGGGTATAATTATGCCCCTTGAGACCTACATCATCATGAAGAGGATAAAGGAGGCTACCGGTGGAAAGCTCCCCGTGCTCCTGCACAACCACGATATGAGCGGTACAGCTATAGTGAACCACATGATGGCCATACTTGCTGGCGTGGACATGGTGGACACGGTGCTATCTCCCCTTGCCTTTGGCTCCTCCCATCCAGCCACCGAGTCTGTGGTAGCCATGCTGGAGGGCACACCCTTTGACACAGGTCTGGACCTCAAGAAAATAGAAGAGTGTGCAGAGATAACCAAGCAGATACGCAAGAAGTACAAAAAGTACGAAACAGAGTACGCAGGGGTGAACGCCAAGGTGCTCATACACAAGATACCGGGAGGTATGATATCCAATATGGTAGCCCAGCTCATAGAGGCAAACGCCATAGATAAGATAGAGGAGGCTTTGGAAGAGGTGCCCAACGTGGAAAGAGACCTGGGATATCCACCCCTTTTAACACCCTCCTCTCAGATAGTGGGCGTTCAGGCAGTATTAAATGTTATATCTGGAGAGCGCTATAAGGTCATAACCAAAGAGGTCAGAGACTATGTGGAGGGCAAGTACGGAAGACCCCCAGGTCCAATATCTAAGGAGTTGGCGGAGAAGATACTCGGACCCGGAAAAGAACCCGACTTTTCCATAAGGGCCGCAGACCTCGCGGACAAAGAGGACTGGGACAAAGCCTACGAGGAGACGAGGGCCCTTCTTGGAAAAGAGCCAACGGATGAGGAGGTGCTTCTATATGCTTTATTCCCCATGCAAGCAAAGGACTACTTTGTGGCTAGAGAAAAGGGAGAGCTAGTGGCACCCCCTGTTGATGAGCTAACAGAGGCCACGGAGGTAAAACCAGGCACAGTGCCAGGCGCAGCACCCGTTGAGTTTGAGATAGTCTACCACGGGGAGAAGTTCAAGGTTAAGGTGGAGGGTGTAAGCGCCCACGCCGAGCCCGGAAAGCCAAGAAAGTATTACGTAAGGGTAGATGGAAGACTTGAGGAAGTTCAGCTAACTCCTATGTTAGAGGCCATTCCCTCTGGTGGTGTGTCTCAGGCTACAGTTCAGGTGGAAGAAAAGGGTATACCTAAGGCAACCCAGCCCGGAGATGCCACCGCACCTATGCCAGGTAGGGTTGTTAGGCTTCTAGTTGAAGAGGGGCAGCCTGTGAACGAGGGGCAGACGGTGGCCATAGTGGAGGCAATGAAGATGGAAAACGAGATACACGCACCCATTACCGGTGTGGTCAAGAAGGTCTTCGTAAAACCGGGAGATAACGTCACTCCTGAGGATGCCCTACTCAGGATAGAGCCAGTAAAACCGGAGGGAGATACCTATGGTTAAGGAAGGGGACAGAGCTCCAGACT
Source organism: Acidobacteriota bacterium (assembly GCA_003696155.1). Classification (GTDB taxonomy): domain Bacteria; phylum Aquificota; class Aquificia; order Aquificales; family Aquificaceae; genus Pampinifervens. Next base: position 138,221 of record RFFP01000022.1, on the reverse strand, counting down.
TTTGTCTTGATGGTATAGATGAAGAGGGTAAGGAGCGCCAGGTGTGCCTTGGGGAGCTACTCGGCTCCCAACTTATCCTCTACTTTTACCCTAAGGATGATACACCAGGGTGTACCCAAGAGGCCTGTGACTTTAGAGATAGTCTGAACCTTTTGAAGGCTAAAGGTATAAAGGTGGTGGGCATAAGTCCAGACAGCGTGCCGTCCCATAAAAAATTCAGGGAAAAGTATGGGCTTAACTTTATGCTACTGAGCGACCCAGATAAAAGCGTAGCAAAAGCTTACGGAGCCTATGGCAAAAAGAAGATGTACGGAAAGGAGACAGAAGGGATAATAAGGAGCACCTTTCTCATATCGCCAGAGGGGAATATACTCAGGAGCTGGTTAAACGTCAAGGCTACGGGGCATGTAGCCTCTATCTTAAAAGAACTTGACAAGCCTTGACCTTTTCTTTTAAAATTTTTTCCATAAAAATTTAAGGAGGTAGCAAAAATGAGAAAGCTCATAGCCCTTGGAGCGCTAAGCATAGCCTTCTTGGCAGCTTCCTGCCAGCAAAAGCCTGCTGAGCAGCCAGCACAACCAGCACAGCCTGCAGAACAGCAACAGCCTGCACAGCCAGCACAACCCGCTGAACAGCAGCAGCAACCTGCACAACCTGCTGAACAGCAGCAACAACCTGCAGATCAGCAACCAGCAGAGCAGAAGAAGTAACACGTCGGGGGGAGTCCCCCCTATACTTTTAACCTAGGGGGTAGATATGTACGCCGTAATTGAAGCTGGTGGTAAGCAGTACAAAGTGGAGAAAGGAAGTAGGATAAGGTTAGAGAAGCTGTCCGCTGAAGTAGGTTCAACAATCACCCTTGAACCCCTTCTTATAAGAAGGGAGGATGGTAGCGTGGAGTTTGGAAAGGGAAAGGTGATAGCAGAGGTGCTCTCCCACGGAAAGCATAAAAAGGTGACGGTTTTTAAATTCAGGGCTAAAAAGAACTACAAGAGATGGCGCGGTCATAGGCAACCTTACACCGAAATCCTTGTAAGGGACATAAAGGAGGCATAACATGGCATCCAAGGCAAGCGGAGGTTCAACACGCAACGGCAGAGATAGTCATTCAAAGAGGTTGGGTGTGAAAAGGCATGATGGTCAGTTTGTGAGGGCTGGAAACATCCTTATAAGACAGAGGGGAACAAAAGTCTACCCAGGTCTTAACGTGGGCATGGGTTCGGATTTTACCCTCTTTGCCCTAGTAGATGGTTTGGTTAAGTTTGAAAATAAGAAGAATAAAAAGGTGGTAAGCGTAATCCCCGTTATAACCTGAGCTTTTTTTCAGTCCCTCTATATCCCACTAGGCCCTCAATGGCCTTTGCTAACTCCCTTATTTCTTTCTGTGCTCCCTCATGCGTCCTTAGAGCTATGAAGTTATCCAAAGCTATCCTTGGCACTGTCCAATAAAACCTGGTGTGCATAAACTGAGGAAGTATACCCCTTGCAAGCTCTCTTGCCACACCCTTTTCAAGCATGTTGTTGTAAAGAGCCTTAAGGTCTTGTATGTACCAGCCTATCTTCTTCAAAAATAGAGAGTTCCATGGCTCTTCCACAGGCTTTTCTGTGGATGCCTGCCTGTTGGTCTGCGCCTGCTTCCTTAGGTAGTCTGGCACATAGAAGCTTGGTTCATAGCTTACGTACCTTCTGCTTACCTCGTTGTATGAACCAAAGCGATGTCTGTGCCACTGCCTAGCAACGAAGATGGGACATTCAACCACAAAGGTGTAATAGTCCATATCCGTGCCAAGCTCTAAGCTGTCCACAAGCCCCACAAAACCAGAGGAAGTCTCCACCTTCCTATCCATGAAGACCCTGTCTGTGGTGTAGTTCTCTGTCTCTTCTCCTTTTATGACTGCTATGGTGGCGGGTAGTCTCTCCTGGATAAATCCCATCAGTTCAGTGGGAAGTAAATCCATAGCGTTTATGTAATTCCTCAGGTTTAGCCATATATAGCCCCCTGAGTAATAGACCTGCACCGCAGGGACTTCTAGCCTTTCAAGCAAGTAAAGCCAGAAGCTTTTCCTCTCTTCCAAGGCTATGATCACATGCTCAAAGGGTGAAGAGTGGCGGTGCTCAAATAGATACTTTATGAGCTTTCTGTCCCTCTCTGGGTCTGTATGCTCGTCCCTGGCGAAAGAGACGCGCGCAGCCCGGACTATCCTCTGGTCAGAGCCCATTAGGTAAGCTTTCATAAACCCTCCATATGCCAGCGGTTGCTTGTCCCCTTATTATAACATCCTCAAGGGAAGATATGGGTGTGCTTTCCGTAATGAGGAGCTCTGCAGCTAACAGAAATTATAAACACATGGAACTTAAAAGAAGCCTAACCTTATCTTTAGAGCTAGCCAACATCCAAAAAACTTCCCCTACGAAGACCCAAAGCCCATAGATAGCCGGCTTTCTGCAAGATACAAAGGCTGTGCACTAAAACAGGCACAATCTATAAAAAGAAAAACAAAGACATAAAGAACTAGAAGTAAAGAAGTTCTCCATCAGGCTTGATGGCATGTTCTTTAAGTTTGAAAGAGGTAAACAGGATTTTGAAGAAAGCTATAGATGGGGGTTTTTTCTCCAGTTCTTGAGAACTTAAAGAACCTCAAGAAAGGTAAAGCCAAGAGGTGGCAAGGTCTGTAAACAGGAGATTTAATCACTCTCAGTATACAAGCAGGGCTTGTCCTGTGTGCACCTGCACAGGCAAGCGGAACCAAAAGGGGAAATGTTTTAAGTGTGCCAGCTGTGGCTATAGTGCGCCTGCAGACTACGTTAGTGCGTTAAACATTCTCCTTAAGTTCACGACTGCGAAACTTGTTCCTGTAGGATGGAATAATTGTTTATAGGAATGGGAACTATGCTATAATAATCGCCCATGGCTAGGTGTTATGTATGCGAGAAGAGTACCAAGTTTGGCAAGAGTGTAACTTTCTCTGCGGAACAAAACAGCAGGACATTCAAACCAAACCTTCAAAAGGTGCGTATAGTCTTAGAGGATGGTTCTGTGCGGAGAGTTTACGTATGCACCAAGTGCCTAAAAGCGGGTAAGGTTGTAAAAGCGGTAAGCGTAAGGTAGAATGCCCATAAGGTTCCTCACCGCCGGTGAGTCCCATGGAAGGGCGGTAGTCTGCGTTCTTGAAGGTATACCTGCCAACCTTGACATCTCATCGGAATACGTAAATAGAGAATTGGAGAGAAGGCAACAGGGCTATGGTAGGGGTGGGAGGATGAAGATAGAAAAGGACAAGGTTGAATTCCTCTCTGGACTTCGCTTTGGCAAAACCCTAGGCAGTCCTATAACCATGGTAATTTGGAACAGGGACTGGGAGAATTGGCGGGATAAGATGAGTTACGAGGGAGAAAGGGATGAAAAGGTTGTAGCCTTTACAAGACCAAGACCTGGGCATGCAGACCTTGCGGGTGGCATAAAATACAATCAGAAGGACCTAAGAAACATCCTAGAAAGGGCTTCAGCAAGGGAAACTACCGCAAGGGTGGCAGTAGGTGCGGTCTGCAAGAGGTTCTTGGAAGAGTTCGGTATACGGGTGGGAAGCTACGTGATAAGCGTTGGTAGGTGTGCACCCACCATAAAGGAAAAAGACCTTCTTAGAAGGCATGAGCTTGCGGAAAGCTCACAGGTTAGATTTCCAGATCCTTCAATGGATGGGGAGTTTGTAAAGGTGATTGATGAAGCCAAGGATAGGGGTGAAAGCCTGGGTGGTGTTTTTGAGGTCTTTGCGGTAGGTGTGCCTCCTGGGCTTGGGAGCCACGTGCAGTGGGACAGGCGCATAGATGGACGTATAGCACAGGCTATGATGAGCATACACGCCATAAAGGGGGTAGAGATAGGCTTAGGCTTTGAATCTGCGAGGAGGTTTGGCTCTGAGGTTCATGATGAGATAGGATGGTCTCAAGAGAGAGGATACTTTCGCTATACCAACAACTTGGGTGGCACGGAGGGGGGTATAACCAACGGCATGCCCATAGTGGTAAGGTGTGCCATGAAGCCCATCCCAACCCTTACAAAAGCCCTTAGAAGCGTGGACATACAAACGCATGAGGAGGTAAGGGCAGGTAAGGAGAGGAGCGATGTGGTTGCAGTCCCGGCAGCCTCAGTGGTGGGGGAAGCTATGCTTGCTATAGTTCTGGCGGAAGCACTCCTTGAAAAACTTGGTGGAGACTTTATGGAGGAGATAAAGGAGCGCTTCCAGAGGTACATAGGATATGTTAAGAGTTTTTGAGGAGGTAGGCAGAGCTACCCTTCTCACCCTCTGGGGTCTTTACTTCCTTTTCAGGAAGAGAGCTAAGAGCAAGCATTACGTAAAACAGCTTGTGTATCTGGCTTCAGAAACGGTGCCCGTGGTAGTTATAACCTCGGTGTTCTCCGGTGGTGTTATAGCCCTCCAGACCTACGACACCTTTCATAGATTCAACGCCGAGTTTCTCATAGGTGCGGTGGTTGCCCTTTCCATGGGAAGGGAGCTAGGTCCTGTGCTTGCCTCTCTTATGGTGGTAGCAAGGGTAGGTTCTGCCATGACTGCAAACATAGGCACTATGAGAATTACAGAACAGATAGATGCCCTCGAAGTAATGGGCATAAATCCAGTTGGCTACCTAGTTAGCCCAAGGCTTTTTGCAGGAATAGTGGGCGTTCCCATGCTCGTGGTCGTCGCAGACGTCTCTGGCATATTCGGGGGTTGGTTCGTGGCGGTAAAGCTCTTTGATGTAAATAGCTATCTATTTTGGGAAAAAATGAAGGAGCTCACCGAACTTCATGACTTCTTTGGTGGTCTTTACAAGGCTGTTTTTTTTGGTTTTATCATATCTGCAGTGAGCACCTACTTTGGCTACTACACAAGGGGTGGGACAGAGGGCGTAGGAAGGGCAACCACCAACAGCGTGGTAACCTCATCCATGCTCATACTTATATCTGATTACTTCTTGACAGCTATAATTTTCTGACGAGATGCGGAGGATAGTTTTCTTAATAATTCTTCCTCTCTTTATTGGCTGCCAAAACATGTTATTAGAAAACCCATGTGGCATAGAGCTTGCACGGAAGGAAAGCAAAAGGATGGTTGCCACTCAAATCTGGGCAACAGAGAACCCCGAAAAGCTGATAGCGTTGGGTTTTTCATCCGTACTCACCTTCTTTAGTGTGGAGGCTTCAAAAGAGGTGGAGGCTCGCCTTGAGGAAGAAATCAGCATCTACGAGCAAAGTCTGGAGCTCACCGAAGTTAGCAAGCCTAAAAGGATAGAAGAAGGTATCTATTCCTGTAGCGCTGTTTTTTCATACAATCAAAACAGATACGTGAGCACATACACAGTTAAGGAGGTTCATTCCGGGATGCGAGAAAAACTGTACAACGTTGAAGTAAAAGATGTTTATAAAGTGGAGCGCTGATGTCCAAACTCGCTTTTTGGAAGGAATCCATAGAAACAAGACTAAGGGAGCTCCTCAAACCCTTTGAACCAAGGCTTCTCTATGAGGCTATGTCTTACTATGTGTTCCAAGAAGGTAAAAGGATAAGACCTTTGTTTGTCTGTACTGTGTGCGATGCTTTAGGTGGAGACATTGAGGACGCCATAACCGTTGGCTGTGCCATAGAGCTCCTACATAATTATTCCTTAGTGCATGACGACCTACCTATAATGGACAACGACCCCATAAGAAGAGGCAAACCCTCTTGCCACGTGATCTTTGGAGAAGATATTGCCCTACTCGCCGGCGATGGTCTTTTGACTCTCAGCTTTGAAATACTTTCTACCAGGGAAAATTTCAGGAGCTTAGGAAGGGTAGAGCTTTTGGAAATTATAAGGGTTCTTTCTTCTAAGGCGGGGTACAAAGGTATGGTAGGTGGACAAGCTTTAGACATAAGAGAACTCTCAAATAGAAAAGAGATTAGCAAAAGAAAGACTGCAGAACTTTTCTCTGCCTGCTTTATTAGCGGAGGTATTATAGCAAAAAGATGGGACCTAATGGAAAAACTTGATGCTTTGGGTCTTCAGGTAGGGCTTATTTTCCAGATCATGGATGACTACAGAGATAGGGATGGCTTTTATAAACTCTACGGTGAGAAGCTTTTAGAGGAAGTAGAAGGAATAAGTATAGAATTCATTAATGAAAGTAAGTCTGTTAGAATATACACAGAAGAGCTAAAAAACCTAATAGATACCATCCTTTGTAAATAGTATCGAAACAATCTTAAATCGCATTATCGATTCTTTTGTATAGTATATGCCTTGTCCAAAAAGAGTTTTAGAGATAAAATGCCTACCAATGAGTAGGGATTGGAGTCAGTATAACGAAGAGTTGGTAAAGAGAGGAGAAATACTTATAGCACCACTGCTTATCATAGCTGGTATGATGTAGAAAGTGAGTATAGTGGAGTTGATGAGGACATGGAGATATTCAGGTCAGGGAGACCCTAATAGAATTCTTGGACAGAGCAGTTTGGTTATTCCATGATGCGTCTTCTGCCAGCAAAAGGGTCTAGTAAATAACTCACAAAGTGCCTTGTAGGAAGCTATGGAGTGAAGAACCAGGATTCAAAAGTGCGTAAATTATTAGCTCGTAGTATTTCCTTCTAAACACGGCGATTAGATTAAAATAGATGCCCATATCAACAGATAGCATGTCAATCAAGGTATGCGAAAACATACACATATACAGCTATAAGACACTCAAAAGGGAAGAGTTAGGAAGGGTCAAAGACTCTATAGGGGTTCTGCGGTATGATATGGTCTTAACTTGCAACCTGCGTTAAAATAATCTGCTGTGAAGATAGTAATACTTGCAGGTGGTGGCGGTACAAGGCTGTGGCCACTTTCCCGAGACAGGTATCCAAAGCAGTTTCTTAAACTTTTCGGTGAAAAATCATTATTAAGAATTACCTATGAGAGGGCTTTGAACCTAGTAGACCACAAAGACATAATAATAGTATCTAACAAAGATTACCAATTCCATATAAGGAACGACCTTTTCCCATATGAAGGCTATTCCCTAATTTTAGAACCCGAAAAGAAAAACACGGCGTCGGCTATTGCAGTATCTCTATGCTACATAAGAGAAAAATTTGGTAAAGAAGATGAGACCATTTTAGTGATGGCTTCCGACCATTATATTGAGCCTTTGGTAAAGTTTTTAGATTATATAAACTTTGCTAAAAGCTTGGCGGAGAAAGGCTATATGGTTGTCTTTGGAATAAAACCAACGAGAGTGGATGTAAATTTTGGATACATAAAGATCGGAAACCTTATAGCTTCGGAAGCAGATAAGCGTGGATATCTTATTGACAAGTTTATAGAAAAGCCCCCGTACCATGTAGCTGAAAGTTTTGTAAGAGAAGGTACATACTTTTGGAATTCTGGTAATTTCATTTTTAGATTGGATGTAGGCTTTGAAGAGTACGAAAAGAACGCGCCGGAGGTATATGAGTTCATGAGGAAGGGCTATGAAATTGCAATTGAAAGTTATTCGTACCTTCCTGATATAGCTTTTGACTATATAGAGATGGAGAAGACAAAGCGTGGTGCTGTCGTTCCTATGGATATCACTTGGAGTGACCTGGGTTCTTTTGAAGGTATATACAGCTTATTTGAAAAGGATAATAGAGGCAACGCTTGCCGAGGTGATGTGATATGTATTGATACAAGGAATAGTTTAGCTTATAGCAGTAGTAGGTTAGTTTGTTTATTAGGTGTTGGAGATATAGTGGTCGTTGAGGAAAAGGACGCCATATTAGTGACTAAAATAAAGAATTCATCAAAGGTCAAAGACCTTGTTAATACGCTAAAGAGTAAAGGAAGAGAAGAAGCTTTTTATCATACAGAAATTGACGAAACTTGGGGCAAGAGGTATCTCCTTGAAAGCACAAAGAATTACAAAATATACAGGTTAGTTGTTTATCCAAATAAGGAAATCTCCAAAAGGATGCACATGCATCAAAATAGAAGCTGGAGTATGTTGAAAGGAACCGTGTGTGTGGAACTGGATGGTAAGGTTTTCTATTTGAGTCAAGGAGATACTAAGTACGCTAATAGGGCTACTCCCTATAGCATTAAAAACTGCGGGCTAATACCTGCGGAGATTTTAGAAATTATCACAGGTGAATACTTAGGAGATGATGATATCCTTCCTCTCTAAAAACTTTCTATTACGGAGGGGGAGGGATTCGAACCCCCGGTGGGCTGTAAACCCACTGGTGATTTCAAATCACCCGCCTTCGTCCACTCGGCCACCCCTCCTAAAGCTATAGATTATAACTTTATCCTGCCCCCTTTCAACTCTCTTCTTAGTTGTCTTTCTAGGTCTCTTTCTCTGAGCTCCTCCCTCCTGTCGTGAGCTTTCTTGCCCCTTGCCAAAGCTATCTCTACCTTTACCTTACCGTCCTTGAAGTAAACCTTGAGAGGAACTAGAGTGTAGCCCCTCTCCTTAACCTTGCCCATGAGCCTCAGTATTTCCCTCTTATGAAGGAGAAGCTTCCTCTTCCTCAATGGGTCTGGGGGCTTTATGGTTGCATAGCGGTAAGGTGCTATATAAAGGTTATGTAGCCATGCCTCACCATTCTCTATGCGAACAAAACTATCTTTGAAGGAAACAGTTTGTTTACTTCTTAAAGCCTTAACTTCTGGACCTTCTAAGACCATACCCGCCTCGTAAGTTTCTATGATTTCATAGTCTGTTTTTGCTTCCTTGTTGTAAGCTATGATGAGTTCACCCTTCTGTTTAGACATGGGTTTAGTTTAACATACCCAGTATTTGGTGCCTTAGTATATGCGCTGGCTTATAGTCAGGTGCAAGCCGTAAGGCATTTTCTACCTCAAGAAGTGCATCGTATAACCTTCCCTGCGTAAGGTAAACCCTCGCCAAGTTGATATGGGGGTAATGTCTTGGCTCGTAGCGCTTTGCAGTTATAGCCCTTTTTAGCCAGGGAATAGCCTCCTCTAACCTCCCAAGAGCCAACAGGTAGGACCCTATATCGTTATAAGGGTTGCCAAAGTCCGGGTCTATTTCTATAGCCTTCAAACACAGTTCAATAGCCTTATCAAACTCTCCCATCATGCTGTAAGCCCAGCCCATGTATGTATAAGCTTCTGCTGTTGGATAGGTATCTATGGACTGTTTATATAACTCTATGGCCTTCTTTAGGTCCCCCGATATATGAGCTTGGTAAGCCTGCTTAAGAAGTTCCTGCGCATCCCTTTTTACGTCCCTCATGTTGTTTAATATAATCTGCTAAGAATATTTTACAATAGCCCACTAATATCTACTCCCATACCTTCTCCCTGAACATGGACTCTAAGGAAGGTGGAATCTCCGCCCTTATACCAAAAAGGAGCTTCATCTGAAGGGCATTAAGAATTGCCTGAGCTCTGACTGTGTTATTAAAGAAGATATAGGTATATCCCTTCCCAATCTTCTTTATGCGGTCTCTGAGCTTTTTTAGCTCTTCCAGGGAGTAGAGGTAATCGTACAGCCTATCTAAGTTCCTACCGTGGAGTCTAACATAGCCTATAGTACCAGCGCCCACCCATGGTCCCACCAAAAACCTACTACCCTTTGGGGCGTCCACGTTGACCAAGGAAAAACCTAGCTCTTCAACCACTGGGTAAAAGTCCGACTTCTTAAAACTTCTGTTTCTAACTTCTATGACCTTCTCGTGTCCTGCAAAGTCTTCTGAGAGTCTTCTAATATGCTTGAGGCTCTCCTCACCGTATCCAAAACTATCGGGAAATTGAAAAAGTATGGCTATAAAGCGTTCATCTTGAATGACAGGCTCTATGGAGTGAAGAAACTTCTTCACATCATCCTGTGTATAGGTCCTGTAATGGGTGAAAACCCTATGGGCTTTAAAGGAGAATTTCAACGTGCCACTTCTCTGTAGCATGCTTTTTATATTGCCTCTATTCGGGAAGGAGTAAAAGGAAGAGTTTATCTCTACAACTTCAAAGAACTTGGAATAGAATCTGATAAAATCTTCCCTTCTTAGGTTGGGTGGGTAAAAGGAACCCACCCAATCCCTGTAAAAGAATCCACTACAACCTACGTATACCTTCAAGGTATAAACTTGGACTTGAAGTCCTTTAAAGCCTCCTCTACTTTCTTCTTTAATTCATCGTCTAGGGCTTTTTTCTCTTTTATGCTCTTGAGCAAATCGGCCCTTTCCCTCTCAAGGTATACGTAAAGCTCCTTTTCAAACTTGCGCACCGACTCCACAGGAAGGTCATCCAGATATCCATTAGTACCTGCATATATGACTACTATCTGCTTTTCCACCGCTATTGGATTGTAAGGTTCTTGTTTGAGCAGTTCCACAAGCCTTAGACCCCTGTTTATGGTCTGCTGAGTAGCCTTATCAAGCTCGGAGGCAAACTGGACAAAAGCCTCGAGCTCTCTAAACTGGGCAAGGTCAAGCCTCAGAGTGCCCGCCACCTGCTTCATGGCCTTTATCTGTGCCGCACCACCAACCCTAGAGACGGAAAGACCTACGTTTATAGCAGGCCTTATACCCTTGTTAAAAAGGTCGGGCTCTAAGTAAATCTGACCATCCGTTATGGATATGACATTAGTAGGTATGTATGCTGCCACGTCGCCAGCCTTGGTTTCTATAACGGGTAGTGCGGTAAGTGAACCTGCACCCATCTCATCGTTTAGCTTTGCCGCGCGCTCTAAAAGTCTAGAGTGCAGGTAGAACACGTCTCCCGGGTATGCCTCCCTTCCCGGTGGCCTTCTCATGAGAAGGGATAGCTGTCTGTACGCTTCCGCATGCTTGGAAAGGTCATCGTAGATGATAAGGGCGTGCTTTCCGTTGTCTCTGAAGTATTCGCCTATTGTGCATCCCACAAAGGGGGCAAGGTACTGCAGGGAGGCTGGATCCGTGGCGGATGCCACTACCACGCACGTGTACTCCATGGCACCGCTCCTCTCTAGGAGCTCTATAATCCTTGCAGTTGTGGACCTCTTTTGACCTATCGCTACGTATATGCAGTAAACGTCCGTGTCTTTCTGGTTGAGAATGGTGTCTATACATATGGTAGTCCTGCCGGTGGAGCGGTCACCTATTATGAGCTCCCTTTGTCCCCTTCCTATGGGTATCATAGCATCTATAGCCTTTATACCCGTCTGGAGTGGCTCGTGGACGGACTTCCTCTTTACCACTCCCGGGGCTATCTTCTCCACAGGAGACCTGTATTCGTACTTTATGGGCCCCTTTCCATCCAGTGGGTTGCCGAGGGGGTCTATAACCCTTCCTATGAGGCCCTCACCCACGGGTGCGTCCAAGATTCTGCCTGTCCTTCTAACAAGGGAGCCTTCCTTTATTCCGCTTTCACTACCCAGGACTATAATACCCACGTTGTCCTCTTCAAGGTTAAATGCCAGCCCCATGGTGCCACCTTCAAACTCCACAAGCTCATTAGCCATAACGTTGTCAAGACCATAGGCCCTTGCCACACCGTCGCCAACATAATAAACCACACCTACCTCTTCCATCTTTGCAGCAGCCTCAAAGCCCTTTATTTGCTCCTTTAAAAGCTCCACCGCCTCCTGATAGGTAAGGGTTGCCATAACCAACCTCCTATAGATTTTGCTAATATTTTAACAGACTTCTACACCTTTCACAAAAAAACCTGCCCTTTAAGTCCACCTCATAGAGGCTGTTGGAAAAGTTCATAACACAACCTGGATTTTTGCAGTGGAGAAGACCAAAGGTGTGCCCAAGCTCGTGGTTAACCTCCTTAGAGACCCTTTCAAAAAAGAGCCTTTCATCCGTATCCCAAAGCCTATAGGTGCTAACCAAGGCGTGGCCTCCACCAAGCTTAGCAAGCCCAAAGATGAAGTTTAGCCCATTTTCATAAAGGTCATAAGAAAGTATTGCCACAAGCTTCAACATATGGGGATAGTATACCTTAGATATGTACTCAAGTAGAGTTCCAGCGTGGTATTGGTCTCTCTCCTCGTTATAACCATATTTGGGGGGCATACTTATCTGAGAAAACCTAACTTCAAGACCGAAAACCTCCTTTATGTTCTTTGAAACGGAGAGAAGAAGCCTCTTATCAACGCCAAAACCTGCCACGTATACAAACTTACTTTCTTGCATTTCTATACTCTAGCACCCTCTTTGAGTGCTCTGCATAGGTTTTGCTAAAGTGATGTCCACCGTTGCCATCAGCCACAAAATAAAGATAGTCCACGGGAGAGGGCTCGATGGAAGCCTTCAAGGAATCAAGACCCGGGTTACAGATGGGGGAGGGAGGAAGACCGGCGTACACATAAGTGTTGTAAGGGTCATCAAAGCTAAGGTCCTTTAGGCTTAAATGCCCATCCCATAGACCACTTCTCTTTAAAGCGTATATAACCGTTGGGTCTATTTGGAGCTTCATATTCTTTCTCATCCTGTTATAGATGACCGCAGAGACGAGAGGTCTCTCATCCTCCCTTGCGGTCTCTTTCTCAACCATGGAAGCTACTATCACCCACTCCTCAATGCTCATACCCTTCTCCTCTAGCCTTTTCCTTAGTTCTGCCGTTTTCTTTAAGAAGTTCTGGTGCATCGTGTCAATAACTCTAAGCGGGTGAGTATTCTTTGAAAAGTAATAGGTGTCAGGAAAGAGAAAGCCTTCCATAGTGGCCGTTTTTAGTCTGTACCTTTTTGCAATTTCATCGGAGAGGGCGTATTTTAAAAAGTCCTCCTTGGAGCATATTCTTTTCTCTTCCAATAGAACAGCTATATCAAAAAGGTCAGAACCCTCAGGTATGGTAACCTTGTAAACCTTCTTAAGCCCTTTGCTTATCTTATGGTAAGTGTCCCAAGGAAAGACAAAACCATCAAATTCGTACTCTCCGGCCTCAAGTTTAGATTTCCTCAGAGCATGTATAAGGAGAAAAGTGAGAGGATTTCTCAAAAGACCTTCCCTGTATAAATGTAAGGCTATCTCAGGGGTGGGCGTACCGTAGGCTATTTCAACAGTCTTCTCCTTTGCTCTTACGGGCAGAAGAGAGTAAAGAAAAAAAGATAGCAGAAAAAAGGGTATAAGAAGTACAGCCAGCCTTTTCATAGAGATTCAAGATACTCTGTAAGTATAATATAGGCGGAAAGGCTATCCTTTAGCTTCTTTTTCTTGCTTATCTTTAGTCCGTGGACTAACCTTAAGGCCTCCTCTGTGGTATAACGCTCATCCCAGAAGATTATGTCTATGTCCTCAGGAAGAAGGTTCCTTAAGGCTTCCACAAACCCCCTCACCTCCTTGGCTCTCTGCCCCTCCTTACCCGAAGGAGTTAAGGGGAGGCCCACCAATATGAGGGATACGTGTCTTTCCTTGACTATGTTGACTACGCGCTCTAAAATATCCCCCCTATGCTCTAAGGTCTCTATAGGGGTAGCTATCTTTAGGTTTGTATCGCCTATAGCAAGCCCTATTCTTCGGCTTCCATAGTCAACGGCAAGCACTCTCAACCAGTCTTAAATCCCACAACCCTATACAGTGGGCAAAATCCTACAAACGATGTACCTATAAAAATTATACCCAGTATACCCAGAATCCACCAAGCACCCCCTTTGGTAAAGGCAAGATACAGAAAAACTATGCCCAAAAGGATCCTTATAGCCCTGTCCCAGGTTGCCATGTTTTTTTCCATGTTTTCACCTCCTGCCATAAAATGATAATCCATGAAGTCCCTTATTGCAATTCTCACAGATTACGGACTGAGGGACGGTTTTGTGGGAGCTCTTAAGGGTGTTACTTTATCTATAAACCCAGAGGTTCAGATAGTGGACCTTTCCCACCAGGTAAGACCTTTTGATATACTTGAAGGAGCTTTAATACTGAAAGCACATTATTCTTACTTTCCTAAAGGTACAGTTTTCTTATGCGTGGTAGACCCAGGAGTAGGGTCTGAAAGGATGCCTGTGGCTATTCGCTCTGGAAACTACTTTTTTGTGGGACCTAACAACGGTATATTTGATCTCGCTCTTAGGAGTATGGGGAAACAGATAGAATGTTACAGGATAGAAAGATTTACCCTCCCTAGGGTTAACGAAACCTTCCACGGAAGAGACGTGTTTGCCCCCGTTGCTGCGCACATAAGCAAGGGACTACCCATTAATGAGGTGGGAAATCCCGTGAGCTACACCTACATTTTAGACTGGAAAGAACCTAAGGAAGATGGGGACGTACTCTGGGGAGAGGTGGTGTACATAGACCATTTTGGAAACTGTGTGACCAACCTTCCCTGTGGGAGATATATAGAGGCTTACTTTAGAGACATGACCATAAGGGTGGTCCCTTACTTTCTTAAGGCTGAAAAGGGAGAGCCTGCCATGGTGTGTGGAAGCTTTGGTTTTATGGAAGTCTTCCTTCCCATGGACAACCTGCACGAGAAGTTTAAGGTTTTGAAGGGCGAGAGGGTTGGCGTGAAAAAAGTTTAAAAAAGCACGATAATATAATTATGGTAGACAGGATAGAGCTACAGAAGATAATCAACCAGATTGTAGATATAGAGGAAACAAAGAGCAAGTCTAAGGATGAACCTAAGAGGGATGAGGCTGTAAGAGTTGAGCTGTCAAAGTTGGCAAAGGAAAGGGTAACCCTGGACTATGAAGATATTAACAAAAGGGTTGAAAGGATAAGAGAGGCACTCAGCAGTGGTAAATACGAGGTGTCCCCGGAGAAGATAGTTCAGGGTATAGAAAGGTATCTATCTTCTAAATAGCTTCCAAGAGCTCTCTGGTGTATGGACTTTTAGGATTGTCAAATATATCAAAGACTGAACCCTCCTCTACTATAAGCCCATCCTTTAGCACGAGGACCCTATCTGCCACCTCTGCAACCACCCCAAAGTCGTGGGTCACGAGCAGGACACTTCTACCCTCTCCTTTCATGTCTCTGAAGAGCTTTAGAATCCTACCCTGAAGAGAAACGTCCAGTGCTGTAGTGGGCTCATCCGCAAGCACCAGGTCAGGTCCGCATACGGTAGCAATGGCTATACACACCCTCTGTTTTAGGCCTCCAGAAAGATGGTGTGGATAGCTGTTGTAAACCCTTTCTGCATCCTGCACCCCCGCATTCTTCAGAGCCATAAGAGCCTTCTCCTTTGGATTGCCTTCCCTAAAATGGGCCCTGTAAGCTTCCTCTATCTGAGGACCAACCTTGAAGAGTGGGTCCAGGTATAGAGAAGGTTCCTGAAAAACTATAGATATGTGCCTCCCTCTTAGCCTTTTGTATTCCCCCTCTGGAAGGTTTATGAGTTCTTTATCCATAAACCTTATGGAACCGCTCAGTTTGGAATCCTTTGGAAGCAGACCTAAGATGGAGTAGAGTATGGAGCTTTTTCCAGAGCCAGACTCTCCAACTATACAAACTACCTCTCCCCTGTCTACATGGAAGCTCACATCCTTCAGAACATGCCTTTCTCCATAGAAAAGGTTTAAATTCCTTACTTCAAGTAGCATTTAGAAGGCTGTCAAAAACAGGTTTTATCCTATCGTAAAGGTCAAAGAGGTCTTGGGATATGACCTTAGTCTTTGCCGTTGTGGGCATGAAGTTGGTATCGCCGTTCCACCTTGGGACTATGTGAAGATGCAGGTGGCTTTCAAGACCTGCACCGGCAGACCTTCCTAAGTTATAGCCGAGGTTAAAGCCATGGGGCTTTATGCACTCACGGAGAGCCTTCAAACATATCTTTGTAAGCTTGTGTATCTCAAGGGCGGTATCATCGTCAAGGAGCTGGAAGTCTCCCATGTGTTTTTTAGGAGCTACCATCAGATGCCCTGCATTGTATGGGTACTTGTTGAATATGACAAAGGCTCTCTGTCCTCTGTAAAGGACTAGGCTATCCCTGAGCTTATCTTCCGGCTCCACTACCGCCTTACATAGAAAGCACCCCTCTTGCTCGTCCACCTTCTCCACGTAGGAACTTCTCCACGGTGCCCAGAGTATTCTCACAGCCTGAGTAGCCTCCTTATAGCCCTTTCCACTTCCTCCTCCGAGGGCAGATAGTCATGTCTTTCCAACTCCATGGTGTCCCTAAAGTAAAGGACGGTAGGAAAGTCAAACACACCCAGGTCCTCCGCACTTGTGTTTTTGGAAACATCCAGATAAAAAAAGTTTATCTTATCCCCGTACAGTCTCTGAAACTTGAGAAGAACATCGTAGAATTTTTTATTTTGTGGATTGTCTGGGGTGGTAAGCAAGACAACAGAGGGCTTCTCTCCAGCTATGGCACTATCATAAAAGTTCCTATCGCTCAACTCTTCAAAACCTTCAAACATAAAAACCTCCTGCTAATATTATATTCATGAAGGCAAGTATCTTGGTGGTCGATGATGAGAGGTCTATAAGGGAAACCCTTAAAAACATCCTAGAGGAGGAGGGTTACAGGGTTGTATCCGCAGACAGTATAAGGTCCATGAAGGAGAGGGTGGAAAGGGAGAATTTCCACTGTGTGCTTCTTGACCTTTGGCTACCCGATGGAAACGGTCTTGATCACATACACTATCTGAGGGAAAGACTCCCCGGGTGTGCGGTGGTTGTTATAACTGGACATGGCAAAACGGAGCATGCGGTAAGGGCTGTAAAGGAAGGAGCTTACGACTTTCTGGAAAAGCCCTTTTCCATGGATAGGCTCCTTCTGACGGTAGAGAAGGCTCTAAAGGAAAGGATAAAAGACACAGAAGAAACTGAAGACAAGATAATAGGCAAGTGTAACGCCATCCTTCAGGTGAAGGAGCTTGTGAAGAAGGTAGCGGTGACAGATGCCAACGTACTTATAATTGGGGAGAGCGGTACGGGCAAGGAACTCATAGCGAGTAGAATTCACGAGCTCTCTCAGAGAAGGGAAGGGCCCTTTGTGGATATCAACTGCGCCTCACTTCCCGATGACCTGATAGAGGCGGAGCTCTTCGGATATGAGAAGGGAGCCTTTACATCTGCAACCCAGAGGAAGTTGGGAAAGCTGGAGCTTTCTCATGGTGGTACCCTCTTCCTTGACGAAGTGTCCGAGCTTAGCCTTAGGGCACAGGCTAAGCTCCTAAGGGTAATAGAGACTAAGGAGTTTACCAGACTTGGTGGTACACAGCTCATAAGCTCTGATTTTAGGCTGGTGTGCGCAACTAACAGGAACCTCGAGGAGGAGATAAGGAAGGGTAATTTTAGAGAAGACCTTTACCATAGGTTGGCGGTCTTTGTCATAGAGCTTCCACCCCTTAGAGAGAGGGGAGAGGATATAATCCTTCTTGCGGAGTACTTCCTGAGCAGGTTTCTTAAAGAGTATGGTAAGAGGTCCAAATACCTAACCCAATCTGCAAAGGAGCTTTTACTCTCCTATCAGTGGAAGGGAAACGTAAGGGAGCTGAAAAACCTTATGGAAAGGCTTGCCATACTTCACGAGGGAAATCAAATAGATGAAAAGGACCTAAGGAGCATACTAGGCTTTACCCATCAGCCCGGCGACCTGTCTTTTCTGCTTTCGGAGAGAGAGCTCAAAAAGGCAAAGAGAGAATTTGAAAAGCTCTTCATAGAGAGGAAACTAAGAGAGCACAACTACGACCTTAAAAAGACCGCAGAAGCTATAGGAATAGACCTTTCCAATCTGTATAGAAAAATAAGGCAGTACGAGATAGAGGTTGGAATATAATAGACCTATGGAAGGTATTTTTTTTGAAGGTTATACCTTTGATGATCTCTTGCTTTTACCCCAGTACTCTGAGGTCTTTCCCCATGAGGTGGACGTATCAAGCTGGCTTACAAAGAGTATAAAACTTAACATACCTATAGTCTCGGCGGCCATGGATACGGTCACGGAATCAAGGATGGCCATAGCTCTTGCAAGGGAAGGCGGTATAGGCATAATACATAGAAACCTGTCCATAGAAGAGCAGGTGAGGGAAGTTGAGAAGGTTAAGAAGTCAGAAAGCGGTATGATACTCCAGCCTGTGACGGTTACGCCAGAGACGACGGTAAGGAAAGCCTTAGAGATTATGGAACATTACAAAATATCGGGTCTGCCGGTGGTGAGCGATGGCAGCAGGCTAGTGGGCATACTTACCAACAGGGATCTGAGGTTTATAAAGCCTACGGACTACGACAAGCCCGTTTCCCTATTTATGACAAGGGAAAACCTTGTGGTAGCCCAAGAAAGGGTAACCCTTGAGGAAGCGGCGGATATACTTCAAAAGCACAAGGTAGAAAAGCTTCCCATAGTGGATAGAGAGGGCAAGCTTGTAGGTCTTATAACTATAAAGGACATAACAAAGAGAAAGAAGTATCCCAATGCCTGTAAGGATCACCTTGGAAGGCTCCGAGTTGGTGCGGCGGTAGGAACAGGACCAGAAACAAGGGAAAGGGTTGAAGCCCTTATGTCCGTAGGTGTGGATGTGATAGCCATAGACACAGCTCATGGACACTCAAAGCGTGTGATAGAAACGGTAGAACTTATAAAATCCTTCTATCCTGACCTTCAAGTCATAGCAGGCAATGTAGCCACTAGGGAGGGTGCCTTAGACCTAATAAAGGCCGGTGCGGATGCGGTAAAGGTGGGCGTAGGTCCTGGCTCCATATGCACCACCCGCATAGTTGCAGGTGTGGGCGTGCCCCAGCTTACTGCGGTTATGTGGGCTTATGAGGTTGCCAAAGAGTACGGAGTTTCCATAATAGCGGATGGTGGTATAAAATACTCAGGAGACATTGTGAAGGCTCTGGCATCCGGTGCCAGCTGTGTTATGCTTGGTAACCTTCTAGCGGGTACGGAGGAATCACCCGGAGAGACGGTCTACTATCAGGGAAGAGCCTATAAGGTTTACAGGGGGATGGGTTCCCTGGGTGCCATGATGAGCAGAAGAAGTGCAGACAGATATGCACAGGAACGTATGGAAAAATTTGTGCCCGAAGGCATAGAGGGCAGGGTACCTTACAGGGGTAAGCTGAGCGATGTTATATACCAGCTTGTAGGGGGTCTGCGCTCTGGTATGGGCTACGTGGGTGCTAAGAACATAGAAGAACTCCGACAAAAGGCCAAGTTTGTGCGCATAACCTGGGCAGGCTATAAGGAATCCCACGTGCACGATGTGCAGATAACCAAGGAAGCACCCAACTATTGGGTTGAGTGAGTTATAATTAATATAACTTTTGAGGTAGACAAAGGCTCCCTTGACATTATGGCAGCTGTATAGGGCTTTGGTTTTTGATGCTTTGATGCTGTATATCTGAAAGCCTTGAGTATCAATATTTTAAATTTGACAATACTACACTCAACTTTGCACGACTGCCCATTTTGGGAAAATAACCTTCACTTGAGAGGGGTACCACCTTGAAGAAAAGCTCGATATTGCTTATTATTTTTTATGTGGGGTGGTAACTTGCTCAGTAGTTGGGCTGTGAAACTTTTATATTCTAAGCCAGCTACGGGGGGTTAAACTATCAACATTCCATCTCCGTAGCTGTAGAACCTATATCTTTCCTTCACTGCCACTTGGTAAGCTTTCATAATTAACTCTACGCCACCAAAGGCGCACACCAAGAAGAGAAGGGAAGACATGGGAAGGTGAAAGTTGGTTATGAGTGCATCCACTACCTTGAAGCTATAGCCCGGGTATATGTATAGGTCTGTCCAACCTTCAAAGGGTTCAAAGCCTGCAGTTTCTAGGGCTCTTACCACGGTTGTGCCCACTGCTACGACCTTTTTACCTTCTCTTTTTGTCTCTCTTATGAGCTCCACCGTCTCTTTTGGCACCATAACATACTCTGGGTCTATCTTGTGTTCTTCCACTCTCTCAGCTTTTACTGGCTTGAAAGTTCCATAGGAGACGTGAAGGGTTATAAAGCTCTTTCTTATACCAAAGTCTTCAAGCCTCTTGAGAAGCTCTTCAGAAAAGTGTAAAGAGGCGGTGGGCGCAGCTACAGAGCCCTCCTCCCTTGCGAAGACTGTCTGGTAGTACACCCTATCTATGGGTTCTTCCTCGCGCTTTAAGTAGGGCGGTATGGGTATTTTGCCATACTTATCAAGACACACAAGTGGGTCATCAGAGATTAGTCTAACCCTAAAGCGCCCATCTTCAACATGTTTAAGAACCCCTACCTTTAGGTCTTCCGAAATCTCTATCACCAGTCCTTCCCTTATGCCCTTTCCACCTATGAGAGCGTACCATTCCTCCTTTGTTATGTAGTCGGTCAGCAGGACCTCTACTTTCCCACCTGTAGGCTTCCTGCCGTAAAGCCTTGCGGGGAGCACCTTTGAGTTGTTAAAGACCAAGAGGTCACCCTTCTGAAGGTAGAGAGGTAGGTTCCAAAACAGGTCATGCCTTATGCTACCATCCTTCCTGTTTATAACCATTAGCCTTGCGTTGTGCCTTGGCTCTACTGGATACTTAGCTATTAGCTCCTCAGGAAGGTGGTAGTTAAAATCTTCCTTTCTCATTCTCTGACTAAGAACTTTAGAACCACCGGAGCCATCAGAGTTGTTAGGGCTACCACGAATATGACTACCGCGTAAAGGGTGTGGTCGTAAACTCCTGCCTGTCTTCCAAACTCCGCAAATATAAGACCTACCTCACCCCGCGGTAGCATGGAAAAGCCTATAAGCATCTTTTCCTTTAGGCTTCCACTTACGAAGAAACCAGACGTAACCTTACCAACTATGGCTACAATTAGTATTAAAAGGGATAAGGTCCAGAACTTTAAAGAGGTGAAGTCTATAGCCTTTAGGTTCAGCTGTAGCCCTACGTAGACAAAGAACAGGGGTGTTAGGACCCATACCAAGGGCATTATGGTATGTTCAACCTTTTGGGCCATAGCCCCGTCTGTCCTTAGAAAGAGGGCAAAGGGTATGGCAAACCTCCTTGAAAGGGCAAGTCCTGCGGTAAAGGCTCCCAGAATTTCCGGGGAGCCCACCTCATGAGCCAGAAAGGCAAAGAAAAATATAACTGCTATAACCGTAGGTGGTATAAAGTCCTCCGTTGCTAGCTTCCTGGAAAGTAGCTGAATGATTCTTGCAAGTATCTGAGCAAGTAGGGGGGAGAATAGGAAAAAGGTGGCGATGTAAAGTATAAGAAGGGCTAGGGCATCAAAGTGAACAGCGCCCTCCTTTGAAAACTCGTAAAGACCCGCAAGCACCACAACACCTATTATGTCGTCAAGGACGGCAGCACCCAGGACTATCTGGGCAAACCTCTCCTTCATCTTCCCAAGGTCGTCAAGTACCCTCACCGTTATGCCTATGCTCGTGGCGGTAAGGGTGCCACCCAGAAAGAGCGAGACAGTCAAAGGCAGGTTTAGTAGATAATAGCTTAGGAGGGTTCCCAAAAGCATAGGCATGGCCGCACCCACAAAGGCTACAACCACCGCAGATAGCCCCACCCTTTTAAGCTGCTGTATATCCGCCTCAAGCCCGATGTGAAAAAGCAAAAGTATAACACCTATCTCCGCTAAAACTTTCAGAGCTTCATAGGGCTGAATAATACCTAAGGCGCTCTTTCCAAGAATTATGCCCACGAGTATCTCGCCAAGCACTGGTGGCACACCAAGCCTGCCGAAGGTATCACCTATTATGCGTGCAAGGAAGAGAATTATGGCAAGGTGTAGGAATATAACATGAAGCTCCATAGAAGTATTATAGAGTTAAACCCGTAGAACCAAAGCCACCCGAACCTCTTTCTGTGTTTTCCAGCTCATCCACCTCAACCCAATCAACCCTAACCACGGGGGCTATGACCATCTGGGCTATACGGTCTCCTCTTTTTACCAGAAAGTCCTCCTCTCCCAAGTTAAGGAGAATTACCTTTATCTCTCCCCTGTAGTCCGCATCTATAGTGCCCGGTGTGTTAAGCAAGGTTATACCGTAGTTAAAGGCAAGACCGCTCCTAGGTCTTATCTGTGCTTCATAGCCTGGGGGAATTTCAAGGGCTATGCCCGTAGGTATAAGGGCTCTTTTGAAAGGTTTTATAAGCACTGGCTCTTCAACTGCAGCAAGGAGGTCCATACCAGAAGCATGCGGTGTGGCGTAGAAGGGAAGCCCACAGGCATGGGGAAGTTTCTTTATCTTTACCTTCATTACAGTTCCTCTAAAGCCGGCGGTGGGACTTGAACCCACGACCTAGGCATTACGAGTGCCTCGCTCTGCCTCTGAGCTACGCCGGCTGGCTCAGTCCCACGTTAGTTAGCTTGGACCTTCCCTGCTCGTCTATCTCGAGCACCTTTACCACTATCTCATCTCCTATGCTGTACTTTAACCTAACGTCTTTAATGTATCCCTCCATCTTACTAACGTGAAGGAGTCCTACCTTGCCGGGCAGTATCTCCACAAAGACTCCGTAGGGTTCTACCCTGGTTATCTTACCCGTATACACCTTACCTACCTCTACATCGGCCACTATTCCCTGAATTATCCTCTTGACCTCTTCTATAGCTTCTTTGGAGCTGGACGTGAGGGATACCTTTCCCCCTTCGTGTATCCAAACGGACACGCCATACTTCTGTCTAAATTCCTTGACATTTCTACCCCCCGGGCCGATTACCAAAAGGGATTTCTCTTCAGGTATGGTTATTATCTCTATCTTGGGTGCATAAGGTGAAACCTCCCCTCGTGGTTCGGGTATAGCCTCGTACATCTTCTGAAGTATGAAGAGCCTTCCTTCCTTTGCCTGATGGAGGGCTTCCTTCATAACCTCCTTTGGGAGCCCCTTAACCTTTATGTCCATCTGCACGCTGGTTATACCCTCCTCTGTGCCAGCTACCTTAAAGTCCATATCTCCAAGCTGGTCCTCATCTCCCAGTATGTCAGAGAGTATGACATACCTGTCCCCTTCCATTATCAGACCCATAGCTATTCCGGCCACGTGCCTCTTCAAAGGAACACCCGCATCAAAAAGGGCCAAAGAACCCGCACATACGGTAGCCATTGAAGTAGAGCCGTTGGACTCTAAGATGTTGGAAACCACCCTTATTATGTATGGAAACTCCTCCTCTTTGGGTATTAGAGGCTCTATAGCTCTTTCTGCAAGGGCTCCGTGTCCTATCTCCCTCCTCCTTGGTGGTCCCCAGGGCTTGGCCTCCCCTGTGGAAAAGGGTGGGAAGTTGTAATGAAGCATGAACCTCTTAAAGGTCTCGCCCCCGTATATACTCTCCACCATCTGAGCCTCTTCGGGAGAGCCCAAGGTGGCAGTAGCGAAAGCCTGAGTTTGACCCCTCGTAAATATGGCACTGCCATGAGGTCTTTCGAAGGGGTGAACCTCTACACTTATAGGTCTTATATCCCTTGGACCCCTCCCGTCTATGCGTCTGCCTCCCTCTAAAACCATCTTCCTCATCAGCTTACTTATGAGCTTTTTGTAATTGTAGCCCAGCTTAAAGTGGAGCTCTTCTGGGATTTGGTGGACCTGTATAAACTCCTTAAGAAGGTTTGACTGATAGGTTTTCCTCTCCCTCTTGTCCTCAAGTTCAAAGGATTTAAGAATCTTATCACTACAGTATGCTTCAAGAAGGTTTTGCAACTCCTCGGTAAGCTCCATCCCCTCAAAGCTCATCTTAGGCTGTCCTATTCTTCTTCTTAGCTCTTCCTGAGCCCTTAAAAGTTCCTGAACCGCCTCAAGCCCAAAGTAAAGGGCCTCGGCAAGTGTATCCTCATCAACCTCCTTAGCACCACCCTCAACCATGACAATGGCTTCTTTGCCTGCAGCCATAACTATTTCAAGGTCCGCCCCTTTTCTTTCCTCATAGGTTGGGTTGGCCACAAACCTCCCATTTACCATGCAGACCCTAACACCTGCTATGGGACCATCAAAGGGAATTCTGGAGATGTGCAGAGCGGCAGACGCCCCCGTTATGGCAAGGACATCGGGGTCATACTTATCATCCGCTGAAAGGGTTAGGGCTGTTATTATAACGTCGTGGAAAAAACCCTCTGGAAGCATCGGCCTTATGGGTCTATCTATGACCCTTGACACAAGCACTTCCCTGTCTGTAGGCTTGCCTTCCCTTTTTATGAACCCGCCGGGTATTTTACCCCAGGCTGAGGATTGCTCCCTGTAGTCTACAGACAGTGGAACGAAGTCTATGCCCTGTAGGGGCTCTTCAGATACCACCGCAGTTACCAGTACGGCGGTTCCACCCTGACGCACAACTACGGCGCCATCCGCTAGCTTTGCATATGCACCAGACTCTATGGTTATTTCTCCTTCACCAACCTTCGCCAGAACCCTTTCCATCATCTCACCTTAATGCCAAGCCTTTGAACAACCTCTACGTATTTTCCGTAGTTTTTCTCCTTCAAATATTCAAGGTGTTTCCTTCTTGCATGTATAAGAGCTATAAGCCCACGCCTTGAGTGAATATCCTTTTTATGCTTTTTGAGGTGCTCAGTGAGCCTGTTTATGCGCTCTGTAAGTATGGCAATCTGCACCTCAGGTGAGCCTGTGTCAGCCTCGTGCCTCTGAAAGCCCTTTATAAGCTCTTGCTTTTGTTCCTTAGGTAACGCCATCGTCTATCCTCCTAAATTGAACTATTATAACACTCATCCACCGCCGTATTCACTTTGGTCTATCTCCATGAGAAACTCTTCCACCATGTCTCTTATAAGGGACACGGTCTCCTCTAATGGATTTGTGAGATAGTATTCAAAGAGCTCAATTTTTCTCTCTCGGAAATGGTCCTCATCTATATAGTACTTGAGAAGAAGGTAGGGGACCTTGAAACTCTTCTCAAAATCCTCGCTATCTGGGGTCTTTAGCTCGAACTCCACATCCAACCCACTGAGGGTTGCCTCAAGGCTTTTTGAGAGCTCCTTTAGCTTGTCCTTGTATAACTCCCAGTTTTTCATGGTTAAATATTTTACAATGGAAGAATTATCCATAGAAGAGAGAGTTTTAAAGCTTCTTAAAACTGCTAAAAAATCCCTCTCCTTTGAAGAAATAATGAAAAAGCTCGGATTGGAGAGGAAGGCCTTAAAGAAAGCTTTGAGGAACCTAAGAAAGTCCAAAAGGGTGCTTGTGGAAAAGGGTAAATACAGATGGGGAGAGGAGGTAGTAACAGGAAAGGTACTACCATATCCTGCAGGTTTTGGCTTTTTACAGCTGGGAGAGGGAAAAAAGGACGTATACATACCACCCTTTGAAATGGCGAAGGTCTTTGGGGGGGATGTGGTCAGAGCGAAGGTAGTTGAATACAAGGGTAAGAAGGAGGTTAGGATACTTAGAGTGCTCAAAAGGGCAAAGAAACAGCTTGTTTGCAAGCTTGTAAAGAGGAAAGGTTGCCTTGCGGTTCCTATAGATGAAAACACCCATCAGACCCTCCATCTTGAGGACGAATGCGGAGAAATTAAAGATGGGACTCTAATCTTGGTGCAGATAAAGAGGTTTCCCAGCGAGGGCTCCCCTCCCTTAGGGAGTATAAAGAAGGTGTTGGGACATCCAGAGGAGAAAAACCTTATCATCGATGTACTCGTGCACAAGTACAGCCTTCCTACAGAGTATCCACGTGAAGTACTAAAAGAGATAGAAAAATTGGAAATTGACATACAGGGGGAGCTTCATAGGAGAAGAGACTTAAGAGACCAGATGTGTTTCACCATAGACCCTAATAAGGCAAAGGACTTTGACGACGCGGTGGCTATAGAGAAGACCCCGGAGGGACACTACAGGTTATGGGTTCATATAGCGGACGTTTCCCACTTTGTAAAAGAAGGCTCAGCAACGGATAAAGAGGCCTTTAAAAGGGGCTTTACCTTTTATCTGCCTGACAGGACCCTTCACATGCTCCCTGAAAAGCTTGCAGGAGACCTGTGTAGTCTAAGACCCATGGAGGACAGGTTTACCCTCACCTGCGAGATGGTCTTCAACAGCAGCGGTAAACTCCTGCAGTACGACATATACGAAAGCATAATAAGAAGCAAGGCAAGGCTCACCTACGATGAAGCGCTAAGGCTTATAGTGGGAGACCCTGCCTTAGAAAAGAGGTATCCAGAGCTCGTAGAACCTTTAAGGCTCATGGAGGACCTATATCGCATACTAGCACGCATGAGATGGGATAGAGGTAGTATAGACTTCGACCTACCAGAGGCGGAGCTCATAGTTGATGAGTACGGCGAGCCGGTGGCAGTACTTCCCTATGAAAGACATACAGCCCACAGAATAATAGAACAGTTTATGATCTCGGCCAACGAAACAGTCGCTATGCATCTTGAAAACATGGGCTATCCTTGTCTCTTCAGGGTTCATGAAAAACCAGACCCAGAAAGGATAGAATCTCTGCTTGAGATACTTGCAGGGCTTGGATACAAGGTGAGAAAGGGTCCCTTGACCCCCAAGTTCTTCCAGAAGATTATTGAAGACTTTGAGGGTAGGTCTGAGGAAAACCTTGTGAGGTTTCTTACCCTGCGTTCTATGAAGAGGGCCCATTATTCTCCCAATAACCTAGGTCATTTCGGTCTTGCATCGGAAAGCTATGCCCACTTCACATCCCCCATAAGAAGGTACCCAGACCTCATAGTCCATAGGCTTCTAAAGAAGGCTCTTGGGGGTGAGGAGATAGAATACGAAAGCACCCTTTCCTACCTTGAGATGGCAGGCATGCACCTATCCCAACAGGAGAGACTTGCAGAGGACGTAGAGAGGGAGGCAATAGACAGGTTGAAGGTGCGCTTCATGAGGTCCCATCTTGGTGAAGAGTTTGAAGGAGTGGTGACGGGTGTTGTCTCCTTCGGGCTGTTCGTAGAAATACAGGAGTATCTCGTGGAGGGGCTTGTAAACCTCTCAACTTTAAAGGATGACCATTATGTGTACGATGAGCCCGCCCATAGGTTGGTTGGGGTTAGAACGGGTAAGGTCTACAGGCTTGGCGATAGGGTTAAGGTTAAGGTGGTAGGCTTAGATGAAGATAGGGCAAGGTTAGAGCTCCTTCTTCTTTAGAGGACCTCGAGGCGAGCCCTTAGGGCACCTGCTGCTTTTATAGCTTGGAGAATAGATATTATCTCCCTTGGTGTTGCCCCAATGCGGTTTAAGGAATCCACAAGCTGTGATACAGTGGCACCTCTGAGTTCTATAGCTCTCTTTTCCTTCTCTTCTACTTTTAACTCTGTGCGCGGTACAATGGCCGTCTGTCCTGGTGAAAGAGGTGGCGGCTGAACCACTTCAGGTCTTTCCAGCACGGTAACCACAAGAGAGCCAACGGTAACGGAAACAGGGTTTATAGTTACCTCCCCGCCCAGTAGGACTATGCCTGACCTTCCGTCTACAACAACCCTGGCGAAGGATGGAACGTCTATCCTTATATCCTCCACCCTCGCCATAAAGTCTACAGGGTTCATACCATTGGGAACTTTTAACTTTATGGTGCTCCCGTCTATGGCATGAGCTACCTGCGTACCGAAATCCGTATTTATTCTATCCTGAATGAGCTTGGCTAAAGAAAAACTGGGACTCTCAAGATAGAGGTTTATTTCCATCAATAGGCTACTGTTGTGCACTTCTCTTTCAACTATTGCTCCGTTGGGTATTCTCCCCACGGTAGGGACGTTCTTAACCTGCTGAGCCCCTCTGCCTCTTGCCTCATAACCAGATATCAACACCTGCCCTTGAGCAAGGGCGTAAACCTCACCGTCAGGACCTCTCAAAGGTGTAAGAAGTAGTGTGCCACCCTCTAAGCTTTTTGCATCCCCTATAGAGGACACTTCCACATCAATGTACATACCAGGTTTTGCATAGGGCGGCAATTTTGCAGAGACCATGACCGCTGCTACATTCTTTGTGGTCATCCTCCTTGGGTCTACTACTATACCCATCCTATTCAGCATGTTGGCTATACTCTTCACCGTAAAAAGGGTACTCTTACCATCACCTGTTCCCCTTAGTCCTACCACCAGGCCGTATCCCACAAGATGGTTTCCCCTGTTCCCCTCAAATACCGCTATATCACCTATACGGGTTGCAAAACTCAGAGAGAAGAGCACCATTAGAAGGGCAATACCTTTGCTAATATCCTTGCAAGCCATCCTGGGCTACCTCCATCCACAAGAAAACCCTTTCCATCTATAAAAACTTCAAGGTTGGCAATTTTGTCACTGGAAATGGTGTTAGCACTGTCGATGTCCTCAGGTCTAACTATTCCTCTAAGAAGAACCTCCCTACTGGAATCGTTCACAAATATAGCTTTCTTAGCTTCCACAAGCATAGCACCGTTAGGGTAAACCTTCATTACCCTTCCGGCAAGCTTTGTAGTAAGAAGACCAGTTTGTTGAAGCTTTCCCGTACCCTTTGTGTCCACACTACCAGAACCTTGCCCTCCTATGTCTGCAAGCGTGTTAGGAGAAAGGCCAAAAAAAGAGCTGATACCTTGCCTAAAATTTGTAGACCTTTGTGTTTGATTTGATATGGTCTCAACCGCGTTCATACTCTCCACAACCTGGATGAATATCACATCTCCAACCCTGCTAGCCCGGCGCTCTGAATAAAGGTCTTGATAGCCGTTTTTTGGCATAAGACTTCCCTTAGAGAGGTACTCAAGGGGTTGTTCCTTTCCCGGATATGGGTTCTTCGCCTCGTACTCTTCAAGTGTGGCCATCTTAGGCCCACAAGATATAAGAAACAGCAAGAACAACAATAACCCCCTCATACTTGATAATAATTTAATCCTTTTCCCATCTTTGGTTTATCTTAACCTCAACCTCCACGGGTACCTGTTTAAGAATGACCCTCCCCGCATGTTTCATGGCCCTTACAAGGGCATCAGCCACCCGCTCAGCCTTCCCCTGCTCACATTCCACCACTATCTCATCATGAACGAGGTTTACAAGCCTTGCTCCCAGGCCTTCCCTTCTTAAATCCGCGTCGAACATGAGCACGGACAATTTTAGTAGGTCAGCACCCGTCCCCTGTATAGGATAGTTGACACCATCGGGGAAGGTGTGAGCTACGTAAGCCCTGCCTAAAAGGGTATAACCTCTTGACTCTTTGAAATCTCTGAGCTCCCTCTTTACACGCTCGTGCCACTCTCTAAAGCCCGTATAGTAGCTAAAAAACCTTTCCCTTATACTTTGGGCCTCCTCCAGGGAAAGGTCCACACCGTAGGTCTTGGCGTATTCCACAAGACCCCTTGCGGATATACCGTATATAAGACCGAAGTTTACAGCCTTGGCAAGTTGTCTCTCCTCCTTTGTTATCTCCTCTTCGGGCTTGTTAAGAAAGAGTCCTGCTGTATAACGGTGTAGGTCTCTACCCTCCTTAAGAGCCCTAATCATCCTTTCCTCACCAACGTACTCGCTGGCTATACGAAGTTCAATCTGGGAAAAGTCTGCTATAACAAAGATGTCCCCCTCCTCAGCCTTGAATATCCTCCTTAGGTTTCTTGGTATGTTTTGAACGTTAGGATTCTGGCTTGCCATCCTGCCGGTTATGGCTCCTATCTGCTTAAACTCTGGATAAATCCTATTCCCATTCAGGTTATCCTTTATCTCCTGAAGCTTCTCTAGAGTCTTTTTCATACTTCTAATCTCCAGAATCTCACCCACTATTGGAATATGGGAATACTCGGAGAGGACTCTGTCCTCCGTTGAGAGGTTCCCCTTACCTGTCTTAGGAAGTTCAATGCCCGCCTTTCTTGTGAGGAGCTCCCCTATCTGTTTTGGAGACATAGGGTCTATCCTATGTCTGGCCATGAACTCCATGACCTTTTTTTGGAGGAGCTTACCCTGTTCCCTTAGAACCCTCTCTAGCTCCTCCACATCAACGGGAAGACCGTTCATCTCCAGCTTTGCTACTTCCTGCACGAAGGCCATCTCTACTATGGCAACAGGGTTAAGAAGTCCAAAAACCCTTGACGTTCTTGTTTTTAGAAGCGTTTCCTCCCTGTGGGGTACCTGATTGAGCTTTTCCAAAAGTATATAAAACAGGTCCCTAACCACCTTTACATCAAGGGCAGCGTACTCAATCTGCTCCCTGGTGAGGTTTTTAGAGGCCCAGTTGGAAAGTTGAAAGCTTTTGTCAAGGACAAGGCCAAGGTAGTGCATGGCAAGCTTTTGGAGCGAATGCCTGTCCGTGTTTCCCAGAAGCTGGCTTGCCACCATGGTATCAAAAACCGCATAAGGTTCTATACCTAGGCTGTACAGGTATTTAAGGTCAAATTTCAGATTGTGTCCCACTATTCCCTTTCTGGACAGGAGGTCTTTCAGGACCTCTACACCCCCTTGGCTAAGCTCAAATAGGTCCAAAACAAAGACCTCATCCCTGTCTCCAAGCTGGGCAAGCCTTATGGAGTTTCCCGCCACCTCGGTATCTAAGAATATGTAAGGCTCTTCTGAAAGCTTTTCGTATACTCTTTTTAACCTATCTCTTGAGGTTATATAGCTAAACTTTACATTCATCTCCCACGGAAACCCTGCTCAGGTCCAAAAGGAGAGCTGTCTCATCGCATGATGGAAATTTAACGCAGTTAATACACTCACCCCAAACCTTATGAGGTAGCTTATCCTTGCTCACCTCTTCAAAACTAAACCTTGTAAAAAAGCCCACTGCATACGTTAACACAAACACCCTGCTTATACCAAGCTCCTTAGCTTCCCTTATACAGGCCTCAACTAAGGCCTTACCTATACCCCTTCCTCTGTACCCGTGTTTTACAGCAAGGCTCTTTATCTCCGCAAGGTCTTCCCAAACCACATGAAGGGCACAGCAGCCCACCAGTTCATCCCCCTCGTAGCAGACCCAGAAGTCCCTTAGGTTCTCATATATGGAGTTAAGGCTCCTGGGTAGAAGTATGCCGTCCTTTGCATAGATGTTTACAAGACTGTATATACCAACAGCATCCCTTACCAACGCCTTCCTTATCTGCATGCTTTAAAGGTAGGTTCATTTTGTTATTTCTTCAAGATGCCTGTAAAACTGCGGATAGGAAACTGCAACACACTTGGGGTTATCTATGACCGTCTCACCTTCTGCCAAGAGCCCAGCTATGGAGAAGGCCATGGCTATCCTATGGTCTCCATAGGTCTTTATAAAGGCTCCCTTTAAACTTTCAACGCCCTCAATCTGATAGCCATCCTCGTACTCCTCCACCTTCACCCCCATGGCCCTTAGGTTCTCCACCACCGTCTTTATTCTGTCGCTTTCCTTCACCCTCAGTTCCTGAGCTCCCCTTACCTTTGATGTACCCTCCGACATGGCCATGACCACCGCAAGAATGGGGAGCTCATCTATGAGCGATGGGACCTCGTGGGACTCTACGTTCACAGCCCTTAACCTTCCTCCGTAAACCACATGCACGTCCGCAACAGGCTCACCCGAGAGTTCTCTAAGATTCTCATAGCTTACCTTTGCCCCCATCTCCTTTAGCTTTCTAAAAAAGCCATCCCTGGTCGGATTTACCATAAGGTCTTTCAGATAGAGCTCTGAGCCCTCCTTAAGTACCGCCAGAGCTGCAAAGAAGCTTGCAGAGGATGGGTCTGCAGGGCAGTAAATCTCTGTAGCCTCTAGCCTCTGTCCACCCCTTAGCTTTACCATATGTCCACTTTCTGTTTCCATTTGAAAGAGCTCCACACCGAAGGCTTTTAACATCCTCTCCGTGTGGTCCCTTGAAAGTACAGGCTCCATAACCTCTGTGAACCCTTCAGCCCTAAGACCAGCAAGGAGCAGGGAAGACTTGACCTGAGCAGACGCCTTCTTGTTAAGAAAGCTTATGCCCTTTAAGTGTCCACCTCTTATGCATATGGGAAGCTTGTTGGCTAACTCTCTGCCATCAAGAAAGGCACCCATTTGCCTCAGTGGTTCCACAACCCTCAGCATGGGTCTTTGTCTTAGACTTTCATCACCCGTCAGAACGCTAAAAAAGCCCTGAGTTGCCAAAACACCCATCATAAGCCTTGCAGTTGTCCCTGAGTTTCTGGCATCAAGGATATGGGTGGGCTCTCTAAACAAAAAGTCCTTACCGGATATCCTTAAGTTCCTGCCTTCCCTCTTGGCTTCCACACCTAGGGAAAGGACTATCTGCAGGGTCGCCTCCGTGTCCTCAGAGCTAAGCCATTCCCTTACGTAACTCTCACCCTCTGCAAGGGAGGACAGTATTACAGCCCTGTGAGATATGGACTTGTCCGATGGTACACGCAGTTCACCTTTTACCCTCTTGACCTTCTTTAGCTTTAGCATGCTAATATTCTAAGCCCTTTTTAGAAGTCTTTTCTCCCTTATGGCCTTTAGTTTAGGTCTTACCTTGAAGAAATAGAGGATATATAAACCTGCTATAAGGGGGATGGAAAATATGATAGTTACGAGCAAAAAGAATACAAACAGGCTTGTCATGTAAAGTATGAAGAGAAGAAGGAAAAGGGCTATCATAACATTGAGAAGCATGTTAATATTTTAAGACCGATGCAAAAAGTCCTAATCCTGGGTAGTGGTCCAAACCGCATAGGTCAGGGTATTGAGTTTGACTACGCATGCGTTCATGCGGTCTTTGCCCTTAAAGAGAAGGGCATCAAGACCATAATGGTCAACTGCAATCCAGAGACGGTTTCCACAGATTACGATACGGCGGACATCCTCTACTTTGAGCCTATCCTCCTTGAGAACGTGCTTGAAATTGTGAGAAGAGAAAAACCAGATGGTGTGCTCCTGCAGTTTGGTGGACAAACACCCCTGAAGCTCTCCACGCACTTAAAAAGGCTCGGTGTGCCCATTCTGGGCACTCAGCCAGAAAGCATTGACATGGCGGAAGACAGAGAACTCTTTCGTAGGTTGACTTTGGAACTCGGAATTAGACAGCCCCACAGCGGAACAGCAAGGACAAAGGAGGAAGCGCTACGGATAGCGGACTCCATAGGCTATCCTCTGCTTGTCAGACCCTCTTACGTCCTCGGCGGTAGGGCTATGAGGATAGTTTACGACCAGGATGAGCTTCTCTCTTACCTTGAAGAGGCTGTCAGCGTGAGCTACAAAAGGCCCATACTCATAGACAAGTACCTCTCAGACAGTGTGGAAGTGGACGTTGACGCCATAGGGGATGGGGAAGACTATCTTATAGGTGCGGTCATGGAACATATAGAGGAGGCTGGCGTACACTCGGGTGACAGTGCTGCCAGCATACCACCCTATACCTTAGAAGATAGTGTGGTCGAGGAGATAAAGAGGCAATCAAAACTCTTGGCTAAGGCTCTTAAGGTCAGGGGTCTTATAAACCTTCAGTTTGCGGTAAAAGACGGTGATGTTTACGTCCTTGAGGTCAACCCGAGGGCTTCCAGAACGGTACCCTTTGTGAGCAAGACCATAGGTTACCCTCTTGCAAAGCTCGCCGCCCTCGTAAGCATAGGTTTTAAGCTCAAGGAGCTTATGCCCGAGGTGTTTGAAAGGATAGAAAGGCACATAGCCAGCGACTTTATGCCAAAAGAAAAGAGGATATACTCTGTCAAGGAGGTGGTCTTCCCGTGGAACAGGTTCCCAGAGGAGGATCCAGTGCTTGGACCGGAGATGAGGAGCACAGGCGAAACCATGGGCATAGATGAGGAGTTTGGTCTTGCCTATTATAAAGCACAGCTGGCGGCAGGAAGTAGACTACCAATGGAGGGTAGGGTTTTTATAAGCGTGGCTGACAGGGATAAGCCGAAGGTAGTAGAGCTTGCAAGGGGGTTTTTAGAGCTCGGTTTTGAAGTTTGTGCCACTGGTGGAACATACCGCTTTATGAAGAGTATGGGTCTTGAAGTGGAGCATGTGCTTAAGGTTTCTGAAGGAAGGCCAAACGTGGTTGACATGATAAAAAACGGTGATATCAGGCTTGTGATAAACACTCCTACGGGAAGGAAGGAAAGAGGAGATGCTCATTATATAAGAAGGTCTGCGGTGCAATACGGAGTTCCCTATACGACCACGGTAAGGGGTGGATATGCCATGCTTGAGGCTATAAGGTGTTATAAGAAGCATGGTGGAAGGCTAAAGGTCTACGCCCTCCAAGACTTATGAAGATACTCATAACGGGGGAGCCGGGCATAGGCAAGACCGCTGTGGTTAAAAGGATACTAAAGGAGCTGGGCAAGAAGGCTGTGGGATTTTGGACAGAGGAGGTAAGGGACCCAAAAACAGGCAAGAGGATAGGCTTTAAGGTTATAAGCACAGAAGGCAAAAGTGCCATCTTTGCCTCTAAAACCTTCACCTCCAAGCACCTAGTTGGCTCTTACGGTGTAAACGTAAAGAGGTTTGAAGAGGTGGCCCTCCCTGTTTTAAAGAGGGCTTTGGAGGAGAAGGAGAAGGTAGTGGTCATAGACGAGGTTGGCAAGATGGAGCTCTTTTCAAAGACTTTTATGGAGCTTGCCCAGGAGCTCTTACACAACCCCAAGTATAGGGTTATAGCTACCATACCCATAAGGGAC
This sequence comes from Acidobacteriota bacterium, assembly GCA_003696155.1. Classification (GTDB taxonomy): domain Bacteria; phylum Aquificota; class Aquificia; order Aquificales; family Aquificaceae; genus Pampinifervens. The sequence continues at coordinate 103,852 of RFFP01000022.1, read as the reverse complement.
GTACATCCTATAGTTGCAGATATAAGAAGGATGAGAGGAGTAGTACTTTTGGAGGTTACAAAAGAAAACAGGGACATATTGCATGAAATCGTGATAGAATTAATATTAAATCATTAAGCAAGGAGGAGGGAATGAGATGAAGGCTTGGGTAGTTCTCACAATAGCGATCCTCACCTATGGATGTGCCTCGGTGGTAAATACCCAGAGGGGCACCGTTCCATCAAAAGATAGCAAGTTTATAGTGCTTCCCTTTGAAAACTACACAGAAACACCACTAGCAGGCCTTAGGATAGGCTCAATGGTCTATGGCGTTATGGTATCCAAGGGATACAAGGCAGAGCTTGCCAAAATACAACAAGACAAGGATTACAAACCCGAGGAGATAGAGCAGATAGCGGAAGGAGCCAAGAGAGCGGGATACGACTATGCTGTCATGGGCTCAGTTAACGAGTTTAGGTACAAAACAGGTATAGATGGAGAGCCGGCAGTAAGTATAACGCTGAAGGTTTATGAACTTAAGTCTGATAGGGTAATATACTCTGCGGTAGGTTCTCGGACCGGCTGGTCTCACGAGTCCCTAGGTACTGTTGCGCAGAAAATACTGAACAACATACTACCGTAGAAGTATGGTCCTAAGGAGAGTTGTTGAAAGCCTTAAGGGTTTAAACCTAATCATACTGGTCTTAGAAGCCATCATTTTGCCCCTTTTGGTCTTCGGAATAAGCTTTTACTTGAACCCAAATGACCCTTTCATGGTAGCCCTGCCTTATGGCATGCTATATTTCCTAATTCCTTTAACAGTCCTCACACTTCACTATGGCTTTGTTGCAGCGGTAATTTTTCTAGCCGTAAATGCCATACTCCTTACGGTTCTGTACGATGTATTCCCTACCACCTATTTTCTTTGGCTAGTTCTTTTTGCCCTCATAATGTCAGAGTTTAACTATTACTGGACTAGGAAAATACGCAGTGCGGAAGAAAAAAACAGATACGCTGAGGGTAAGTTAAGAGACGTTGCAAGAGAGTATATGCTCCTAAAGCTATCTCACGACCAGATAGAGAAACAGTACATAGTTAAACCTGTTAGCATTAGGGGTGTAGTTCAAGATATAAGGATGCTCATTCAAAAGGATAAAAGAGAAGAACTTTTTGGAAATCTACTCGCCCTGATAAACCAGCTATACAATATAGAGAGCTCTGCCATAGTAGAATACAACATGATAACTAACGATTTTAATGTTCTTGCAACCTCTGACAAAGATATAAAAATCAATGAAGAAGATCTTCTCATAAAAAGGGCCATAGAGGAAGAAACTATAACTTATATATCACAGTTAGAAAATGGCAGTAGTGATTATCTTGCTGTTATCCCGGTCAAGCAGGAAGATATTTACCATCTTTTCCTAATTCAGAAGATGGACTTTTTGAACTTTAATCTTGATACTCTACTAGGTGTTAACCTGCTACTTTACTACACACTCATAGAAGAGCCCTTAATTAAAAAGGCAAATTATCTTATAGAGAGCTTTCCTAAGCTAGATATCAACTTTTTGAAGGAGCTTCTGCGGACTTACGAAATACAGCGAAATATAGGGGTAGAATCTAGTATGATAGTTTTGTACGTGGAAGGTGGAGATGAAAACTTTGCAGATATGTTGCGCTATAACCTGAGGGGGCTAGACCTGCTGGACTACACATTACAGGATAAAAAGCTCATAATTTTCATGTTGCTTCCTTTCACTTCATTAAGCGGTGCAAAAGGGCTCGTTGAGAGGATAAAACATAAAGTGGTGGAAACCTTTTCTGCTTCCTTCTGGGAGAATAAGGTTAGGTTTAGGCTAATTCCTATAGACAAGGACCCTAAAGAACTGCTTTCTTCTATAGTGTCTGCGGAGTTAACAAAAGCATGAGTGGAAAACTACTACCATTTTCTATCTCCTTTGAGGCTTTGAGTATACTTTTAATTCTAGAGGGTGGTGCGCGTTTCTATCTCTTGCCCTTTGCCTTCTTATTCCACCTTATTGCATCGGCTATTCTTGCTTTGATAGTTTTCCCTCTATTACCAGCTTTATACAAGAAACATCCTCTCCGGTCTATTGTTCTGCTGATTGCTATATCTTTCTTTACCTTTCCAGTAGGATATATGGCAACTCTCCTGCTTGCTCTGTACTTTTTTAGATATGGTGAAAACATCTTCATAAAAACCGAAGAGTACCTAGTGGTGGAGGACTTTTTACACTCCGATTTTTATTTTCCTGGCAGATTTTTTGGAGAGGCTGGAGTACCAGGAATAATAAAGGACAAAAAGGTACATAAGGCACTAAGAGAGCAAGCGTTCAGTGTGCTTACCAATATAAAAGTTCCTGCCGTATATTCCCTTGTAAAGGAAAGCATAAATACCGTTGATGGAGATCTTAGACTGTTTGCTTTTAGTCTTCTATATAGGACGGAGAAGAGGATAACCGAAAGAATGCACGACCTTAAAAAAAAGCTAGAGGAGAATCTCTCCCCAAAGGAAAAAGCTAGGGTATACGCTCAGCTTGCACAGGCTTACTACGATACAGTATTATTCAACCTAGTAGATAAGGAGTTTGTCAAGGAAACGCTCTATACTGCTAGGGATTATGCACTGAAGTCCATTGAAATAGAAGAAGATGACCATGTGCATCTCTTACTAGGGAAGATATATGTAAAACTTCGCCAGTGGGAAAAAGCAATTATGCATTTGAGTAAGGCGTACTCCAATCTACACATAAAACAGAGAACAATTCCCTATATGGCTGAGTGTTATTATTATATGGGCAACTATGAAAAGGTCAAGGAATTATTTAAGGAGCTTAGCTTTACTACGGATGTAAGGGTTAAATACTGTAGAGACCTGTGGGTAGGAGAAGATGCAAGAGCTTCTTAAAAAAGACAAAAGGGTAGACGTTCTTATAATAGCTGAAGGCACCTACCCTTACATTAGAGGGGGTGTATCTGCATGGATACACGAACTGATAAGTGGCTTGCCCGAAAAAAAATTTGGTGTGATGTTTTTAGGTAGTAGAAAGGAGGATTACGGGGAACTAAAGTACGAATTTCCAAAGAATCTTGTATATTTATCCTCTGAGTTCCTTTTCGATTTTATATCTTTCCCATTACCAAAGAAAATTGAGCCTAAAGACGAGAAAATTTTTGAATACTTAAAGGGACTTCATATGTGGTTTAAGGGAGGGGGCGGAGATTTTCCACAAGAGCTAAAAAATTTAGAGTTTTACACCGAGAAGCTAAACGAGGAGATTTTCCTGTACAGTAAAAAAGCATGGGATTTTATAACTCATATGTATGCTGAATTTGCAGAAGATTATCCCTTCATAGATTACTTTTGGACTATAAGAAACATGCATATTCCCATTTTTAAAGTTGCCAAATTGGCTAAGAATCCGCCAGATTTTGATATTGTTCACAGTCCATCCACTGGTTATGCGGGGTTTCTTGGCGCTTTACTTGCGTACAGTTACAAAAGACCCTTCGTTATTACAGAACACGGTATATACACAAGAGAAAGGAAGATAGACATACTTAACAGCGAGTGGCTTTTAAGGAGTGTTCCTTTCTTTCTTAAAAGTGTTGGAGAGCCAGACCATATAAAATACCTATGGACTGCCTTCTTTGAAGGCATTGGACGGTTCGCATACTATGCAAGTTCAAAGATAATATCTCTTTTTGCTGATGCAAAGGATATACAGATTTCCTTGGGTGCACCACCAGAGAGGTGCGTAGTAATTCCTAACGGAGTGAATGTGGAGGTGTATGCAGAAGCTCTTAGACTTAGACCATCTATCCCACCGAAGGTTATAACCTTATTAGGAAGAGTTGTTTCTATAAAAGATGTAAAGACCTTTATAAAGGCAATGCGTATTGTAACAGGTAAGATTCCAGAAGCCGAGGGATGGATAGTTGGTCCAACAGACGAAGACCCAGATTACTACGAAGAGTGTAAGAAGTTGGTTGAATTTCTAAACCTGGAGAAAAACGTAAAATTTTTAGGTTTCCAAAAACCCTTGGATATATTTCCTAAGACAGGAATACTAACGCTAACTTCCATAAGCGAAGGTATGCCTCTATCTGTGTTAGAAGGCTTCGCCGCCGGTTTGCCCTGTGTAGCTACAGACGTAGGTTCGTGTAGACAACTCATATACGGTGGGCTCAACGAAGAGGATATTAATATCGGGAAAGCAGGTGAGGTTGTACCTATAGCGAACCCAGAAGCATTGGCAAAGGCTTACATAGAAATACTTAAAAACGCAGAGCTATGGGAATCCTATCACAAAGCCGCCATCAAGAGGGTTAACAGGTTTTATACTAAAGAAGAATTTCTGAACAACTATAGGGAGGTTTATAATAGCCTCCAAGAGAGCATACCTTCTAAAAGAACCTAGTGTACGTTAGGTATACACCCGAATACCTATCAAAAACCTTTCTTAGAAGACTGGAGTAAAAGGCTCGCACGGATAGGTTATCCTTTCCAAAGAGTGCACCACCCACGCCCACATTTACCCCAAGACCAAGGCCAGACTTTTCATCGTAGCCCATATCCAGACTTGCAAATGGTCTCCAAACTCTGGTGTAGGAATTTAAGTTGTCAAACCCAAAGGAAAAACCAAAACCTATCTGATTGCTTGAAGGCGGTATAACGTCTGGCAAACCAACAGCAGCCAGATTAGCCATTTTCCCCTTTTGCTTCCTTTCCCAATAAGAGCTATGAGAGCTGTAAATTCTAAGTGTGTAGTCAGGGTAGCCAATCCTTAGCTTGTGGTAAAGCTCATGGTAGAAGTTTACACCCTCCCCTGCCTTCTTCCCCTCTGCAGAGTAGTAGATATTGCCGTTCACAGAGGCGTAATAAAGAGTTCTACTGTTAAAGTTGTGCGTGAAAGATAGACCAAGGTTATCCTTCATGCCTCCGTAGTGAAGGTATAGGGTTTCATCGGCGGGGGCTCTCAGTTTTAGATTAAGGCCGAGGCTTGTTTTATGGGTTAAGTATCTCATGTACTCAAAACTGTAATATAGATTTTCCTCTATGTTCTTATGATATCCAACTCCCATAGAAAGCTTTCCTCTGTTCGTATGTTTTTGAAGACCGGTAAAAAAGTTATGTCTATCTGGGCTGTAGCTTAGAAGACCGGCTTTGTCCACGACCGTTGACGCTTCGTACCTAAAGAATAGTTGAATACCATCACCTAAACTCCTTGAAAGATAGATACTTTTACCAATTTCCTTAACCTTGGATCTTTCTGCGTAAAAGCTTTCTATATTTAATTTCGGTCTATACTGAACTACTAGGTCTCTATGCTGTTTGTAAAGTAAGTAATCTTCCCTATTGGACTCTAAACCCACATAGCCGTACTCCATGGCCCTCTCTATCTGACCAGTTCTACGAAGTCCTTCCACTCGGTCTCTTATGGATAGTGATGGCAGGAATCGGTCAAGTAAACTATCTATCCAATACCTATCGTCGCTCCAAAGAGCCACGTTGAGCTTCATCCAGGGCTTTAGAATGTGGCGGTATCTCCTCATAAGAAACTCTGCTGTAGGCCTGTTTTCTATATGGAGGGTGTAAGAAAGGTAGATATCTCTATACGCAGCAGGGTCGAGGGCCCTTTTGTGCTCCTCAAGAAGTTCAATATAGGCTCTGCTATGCATAAAATGCATAGCTACTGCAAGAAAGGCAAAGAGCTCCTCGTAGCTGTAATTACCTGATCTAACTTTCCCTTCTAAGTCTCTGTATATTTGCCACCTTATTCTCTGGCTGTATAGCTCTCGTCCATAGAGATTTAAGGCATCGGCATAAAGCAAACGAATACTGGGGTTGGGACTATCCTTTAGCAGTTCAAGTAGGGAAAGAGCCCTTTGCCCATCCTGAAGGAATATATACAGCAGAGCGAACTCTAAAGGCATGTCTTTTTCATAAGGTTTAAATTTTTCCAGAAGCTCCAAAGCAAGCCTCTGGTTATGATTTTCAACCGCTGAATATATGGCTCCAGAAAGGAGTTCTTGGCTAAAGTTTTTATTTAGTAACTCTATGGTCCTGGCAGCGGCCCTTTCTGGCTCATACACCCTTAAAAGGGCACCTATATAACGAGATAGAGCCAGTGTAGTGAGGCTTTCTTCTCCTACACCTTCCATAAAGGAGAGGATTTTTTGGTAGTCACCGTTCCTGTACAAGCTTTCTATGTAGCCTTCAAGCAAGAAGAGATACTTAAACTTATTGTATCCTTCCAAGGCGTATGCTGCGGCAATGCCATATTTTTCTGTATGAAAATAGTAGGTATATAATCTTATATAATCACTAAGCCTTGCCTTTCCCATACTGTACAATCTATTGGTGGCGTAGAGTGAGGTTTCCATATCCTTAAGAGCCCATGCTACGTCCGAGAGTGTTTCCAGATAATCTATCAATTCCTGGCTTTCCTTCATACCTTCAGAGTAATTTATAAAATCCCTCATCACTTTCAAAGACTCTGGAAACTTCTTCTTAGAGTATAGAATGCTTGCGTAGAGCATAACATAGGGAAGCTTGTCAGGTTCCTTTTGTACAAGTTCCCTTGCATACCTTTCTGCTTCTTCAAGAGGATCAACTGTTATCTCTTCCGTAGTTGTATACCTTCGGCCGTCCTCAGCAACAAGTTCCACAGTTTTCAATCTCTTTATAGGCTTCCTGTAGCTGTATAGGATATAGGCCATATTGTAAAGAATTTTTGAGTCTCCTTTTTTCTTATAAAGGTCCTCAAGCATGTAAAACAGGTCCTCCACCCTGCCTGCCTGTATATAGACGTAGAGTATGGTCTCTAAATCTTTAAACTCCTCCATCCTTACATCTGACTCTATTAAACTCGCAGCTAAATCAAATCGGTTGGCGGATAAGGCCATATTAAATAGCTCCCTCCTTATCTCCTTGGTGGGTGTAAGCTCGTATAACTTCGTATAAGCTTCTACGGCTTGCTGTGTATCTCCAATCCATAAAGCTATTTGACCCAGTATTTTCCACATGTATGGATCCTTAGGATAAAGCTCTACTCCTCTTTTAGCTACCAAATAGGCGTTCTGGAGATCGCCTGCACCGAGGAGCGCCTGAAGGAGCAATTTGATGAATTCCCTATCCACCTTCTGCTTGCTTATACTCTCTACTGCTTTAGAACCATCCTGGGCCCTAACCTCTTGGTAAGAGGCAATACAGAGGGGAATTAGCGCACTTAAGATGATCTTTTTCATTTTAAGATACTCCTACTTACTTCAACAGCAATGGGCTGATATAAGGATGGCTTCCCCGTAGCCAAAGCTGCTTTCAGTATAAACTCAGCCATATCCCTATCCCTCACAAACTCCTTGTAGTTTTCCAGAAGAAATACTTCTAACTCCTCATAGTTTCCAGACCATAGGAGCATCTGAACCGCCTTTTTAAAGTATTCTCTTCTTTCGTATGGATTTGTTTCCTCAATAAACATCTCTTTATAGAGCTTATGGGCTGTGGAATAGTTACCATCTGCAAGGTAGAGCCTGGTGAGTTCCTCTTTCCATTTTCTGTTTGTAGGTTCGGTCTTTAAATACTCCTCTATTAGTCTAATAGCAGTCCTTCTGTCTCCTAGATAGAGATACAGGTTTACGAGTTCCCTTCTGTGGAGCTCTCTGTTCTGGGGTTCTAATCTCATAAGCTCCATCAATGATTTTTCTGCCAGCTTGTAATCTTTTGTAGCTATACCTAGATTGTAGAGCTCATAAAACCATTGCACCTTGTTTTTATTATCCTTTTCTATAATTTTTTCCAGAAAATACCTTGCAGAAGCGTAATCTTTCATTCCTATAGATAACCTATAGACTTCACTTAAGAGGCGGATATCTGCCATATCTTTTTCGGCAAGCCTTTTTGCAGAAATTAGAGCCACCCTATGAAACTCCATAGATAGAGCTTCTTTGTATAGATATCTTATGTCTTTTGGGTCTTCACTGAAAAAAACGGCTTTTATAAGGTACTCTTCCATACTACTTCTTAGGGCTTTTTTATCTTCTTGGGTAAGCCCTTCAGAAAAAAACTTTGTTTTCAGTGTTCTATAGTTAAGAACTAAAGCCTTTGCCCTTAAACGCCTATCATGGTGTTTTTCTAAGTCCTCTACTAGGTTTTTTAACTGCTCTTCATCACCGAGTAGCTTGTACCTATCTACCAATAGGTCCACTATCCGTGGGTCCTTATATTTTCTATAGAGATTATCAAGATAAAAGTTGGAAAGCTCTACATTCACATCTTCCACCTTTATATACTCCTCAATCCTCCCCTTAGGAAAAAGGATAGCTGCGAGAAAGAGTATAAACATCACAAATACCGATAGTTCTGCATGGCTTATAAACTCACGAATTACACCTGGCTTCCACATAGACCCTTTTCTCCTCCTTGTATTTGAATTCAAAGATACCCTTTCCTTTTTCTGTAATACTTCCCTTTGGTTTAACATCTATATAACACCCGTCTGAGTATAACTTGAACTCCGTAGGTATGTAGGATACAATTGTAAACTTGTATAAACTATGGGATTGTTCAAAGTTTTCCACCTTTCCATTAGCATCGAGAAGCGCAAAATTAGGTGGTTTTTCTGAAAGGACTATCCTATAGTTGCCAGAACCATCCAAGTGTACATAGGTGGAGTTGTTCACCTTTCTATAACCTACCACACCTTTACTCCTTTTGATGTTCGGATAAACGTCCGAATCAAACCTAAGGGTCCTGAGATTACCTCCGCTTAGGAACACCATATTACCCTCAGTGTCAAATGCAAATACCGAGCTCCTGAATTCCATAACCTTCTGGGCGTATTCGGATAGAAAAATTGGGTTTACCTCTTGGGAGAGAGCATAAGTATAAACTTCATGAAGGGCCTTTAAGGAAGCAACCTTCTGACCAGAGTAAAAGTGGTAGTATATACTTATAGGTTTTAACCTGTGGGGGTTTTCTGTCAGCTTGAAAGTTTCTATAACCCTTGTATAACCATAGTAATCTGTCCACCGATTTGTGTAGATATTCTCGTTTTGGATGGGGGCAAAAATTTGGAAGTACTCCCCTTTGTTCACACCCATGGGGGATATTAGGCTGTATATGTTCTCCAGTTTGTTTATCCAAGTAAGACCACCGTTCACGTTATAGAGCTTGGCCTTGTAAGTAAGCTTCAAAGTGCTCCCTGACGGGTCACAGTCACCTGTCCATAGGAAGACCTTTACCCTTTTGCCCTCAGGAGATATGTAACGGTTTATAAAGTCTACAGAACCAAGTATCTCCCTCTCCGGGGAGAAGACATAGCCTTTTATGGGCAGATTGTAACCATAGGGAGCGGGCTCTGTGCTTGGCTTAAGCCCTGAACTCAACTTTTCTAAACTTTGCCAACTGAAGGGATGGGAAAGGCTATGGCTTGCAAGCTCTACGTTGGGAAGTAGAGCTAAGCTACGTGCTATTTCTATCAGCCTTTTGCTCTTATCTGGATATAGACCTTCTGGGGATATTTCACCCTCTATAAAGGAAACTGTATGTGGTATTTGATATCTCTTTATTATCTCATCCTTTATAACCTCCATTAGGCTCTTCGATGGATCAAAGTCAGCCACGCCAAAGCTGGCATCTCCATCTATATGAGCGGTTAAAATTCTCCTGCCGTTTTCTGTAGTCACGTCCGGCGCTGGAAAGTTCGGCTCAAAGAGGGTCTTAAAGAAGAGTATGGGATTGAATACTAAGTATTCGTACTCACCCTTATCAACTACCAAACTACCCTTAAGGGCATACCCTCCCCAATGGGTTATCACCAGAGGATAAAAAGTAGTTCCCCTGAGCTCCGCTTTTAATAGCACTTTGCCCCTCTTTACCCTCAGCATCGGACCCCATTCCAAAGAAGGTTCAGCCTCAAAATATTCCCATCCTTCAGCTTTAGTAAGAACAGGTCTATCAACAGCCCTTATCTCACCCAGTTTCTCTATTCCAAGGTATTTAAGTCCATAGTCTGAAAGGGGAATATCATTAACAAAGAAAACCTTTATTCCCTCTTCAACCCTTTGAAGCAACCACTTTGTAAACTTGCCCTTGTCCTTGGGTGGACTGTCAAGGTCTACAATAATACCCATGTATTCACCCATGAAGCCGTAGTCTGGAAGCCCTCTGTTTATATCGTAGGTAACTGGCACGAAACCTAGAAACTCAAGAGAGCTAAAAAAGAAGCGTGTTGCGCCCATGTTATAGGGATTTTGAACCTCACCATCGTATAAAACAAGGACCTTTCTAGGTATAGGCTCGTAAAGGCTCAGACCTAGACTGCTGAGGTATCTGTCAGAGATAAAGGGGATAAATCCTAAGCTTCTTATTCTCTCCCTTAATTCCCTTGCGAGCTTTCTATCTTTTGGGTCTACGTAGTCTACCACTATAACCTCAAAGCCCAGTTCTTTAGCTTTTTTAAGTCTCTCTAGAAGCCACTGAGTCTCATCATCTTTCATCTTTTTATAGGCTTTATCTCTTGATAGGTCTATGCCATAAAAGAGGCTCTCCGCCACCAAACCGTTTACTACCCCTGTCAGCCCTTCCATGACCTCAAACCCCCTGTTTATCAAAAGAAGCTTTTCTGGGTAAGCTTTTCTAAGATTTTTTATGAAGTTCAAGAGCTCTCTCTCGTACTCTTTTCGCTCTTCCTCTTTTTTGAGAACAAGCTGGTAGCTATCCAGAGTATCAAGAAAGAAGCCATCAAACCCTGAGAGTTTAGGGAAAACCCTTTTCATCAAAAACTCTCGATAGCCTTCCTTTCTGATGTCTGCCACAAGGGTATCCCAAGCCCTGTTTTCTCCAAGCACCCATTCTTTCTTAGCTTCCTTAAAGTAAACTCTATAAGGTTCTAATTCACCTATGGATACATAGGCTATCAACTTTTGAGTTCTTCTATTCCTGAGGTAAAACTTCTCCTCAAGACGTTCCGCAGGAAAGTTGTCTGGGTCAACTACTAGCCAATCATAGAGGTAAAAAGCCTCGTCCGGTGGTTGACGGTAGAGTATAAAACCCACGGATAGATCCCTTGCTTGAGCGTATACAATCAAAGAACTAAGCAAACATAAAAGTCCTATAATGAATCTCATTTAAAAACCTCCTCATGAGCAAGAAAGCTACTATATTTGTAATAAACAGGGAAGCAACAAAACCGTATCCATAATAATAAGGACCTAGAAATTGGGTTATAAGAGTAAGGATAAGGTTGGTAGAAAAGAAAAGAAAAGTAAGAAAGAGGGATTCCTTTCTCCTATCAAAATAGGTAAAAAGGGCAAAAAGTGTCATAAACAGCAGTTGTAAAAAGGTTCCCAGCATCAAAACTTCGAAAAGAGGAATATAGAGGAGGGATATTTTGAATAGTTTAAAGACAGGGATTGCAAAGAGTGTAAAAACGACGAAGGCTATACCCTGAATCCTGAGAACATCAAACAGGACAGCCCTAGCAGACTCTATCATATCATTACCAAGCTCGTATATCTTCTGAAGGTGAGCACCCTCCCTTACAGAACGGTAGTAACGCTCATAGTATTCGGCAAACTCCACCTCTAATTTAAGAAAGAACATGGCCAACCCTGGGGCTATAGATATGTACGCCAGAAACATGGGTATGTCATAAATGGGTGAGGCCCTTACCACGCTCCCTATGACCTCTTTACTGGTTGAAGGGTCAAACCAGAATACGAATTTATCTGCCCATATACCTAAGTTATAGAACAGTCCAGTGGGAATTAAAGAAAGCTTTATTAAGTTTCTATCTAAAAAGTCAAACCTTAAAACCTCCTTAGAAGGTATGCTTTTTGTTATGAAGCCAAACAAGGCAAAGAAGAGTACAGACTGTCCAAGCAGGAAGGCGGCAGTCATACCAGCAAGACCTAAAAATGCAAAGAGGTAGGCAAAGACTATGAAGACCGCATAACCAAGAGCGTAGGAAAAAACTATCCATTTATACCTTTTAAGGCCTGTTAAAACTATGTTAACTATCCATAAACCGCACAGTATGGTAAAGGAGAATACACTGGAAGATATAAAAAGAAGGTTCATATCATTGAAAAAGATATAGGCTGTGCCCATGGAAAATGCAAAGCCAAAGAGCATGTTTAGCAACATGTTACCTACAAGATTGGAAAGAACAAGGTCGTATTTCTCTTCAAACAGCCTATCAGCCACAAAACGGGTCATCATAAGCTGCGAAGGTCCAGTAAGTATAAGGCTAAAGGCAACCATGTAGGTTACCAAGACTTGAAACTGCAATATAAAGGTTCTGTCCTTAACAAAGGGGCCTATCAAATAGTAAGAGGACAGTATGGTAAGTATGGAAATCAAGTAAGGACCGGCAACCAACAGGAGAGAATAACCAAAAGCAATCCCTACTGAGCTTATATACCGCCTAGCTAGCGCTCTTCTGAGTTCAAAGCCTATTCCTGCCATTTTCTCCCCCTGTCCTTATAGTTAATAATATATCATACTAATCCCCTTTCCCCTTGACAAGGTCAAAAGTCCTGTTTTATCCTTTTAGGACCTCCTACGGGGGGTAAAGGAGGTTAAAAAATGAAAAAACTTTTGCATATGCTATTACTTATATCTCTTGCAGTCTTTCCCCTTGTTTCCACTGTGCCAGTAGAAGCAAAGCAGAAGAATACATCTCAAAAAAGCTATAAAAGTGTGAAGGTAAAGGCCAAGAAGAAAACATTAAAGGCTAAAAAGGTCCAGGTTAAACCCCGCTACGCACGCAACATAAACAAACCTCATGAGGGAGAACTGTTGAAGCTGGAGGGTATGGTCAAAGACATTAATGAACAGTAAGGAACTCAGGTTAATAGAAGAGCTAAAGATAAAGCAGGGGGACACTTGGCGTGTCTTAAAGATAATGAGTGAGTTTGTGCAGGGTTTTGATGAGCTGGCAAGGGTGGGTCCTGCTATAACCTTTTTTGGCAGCTCAAGACTTACCGAAGAAAGCCCATATTATAAGGAGGCATATAAAACCGCTTTTAGGCTTGGTGAGCTGGGCTTCCATGTTGTCACCGGTGGTGGCCCGGGTATAATGGAAGCAGCCAACAGGGGAGCAAAGGACTCTGGCAGTCTATCAGTAGGTCTTAATATAGAGATACCAACTGAGCAAAAACCTAACATCTATCAAAATCTATCCTTAAGGTTCGATTACTTCTTTGTGAGAAAAGTGATGCTTATTAGATACTCCAGCGCCTACATCATATTTCCCGGTGGCTTTGGAACCCTTGATGAGCTCTTTGAAGCCCTCACCCTTATACAGACGGGAAAAAGTAGGAGATTCCCCATAATACTCTTTGGCTTGGACTATTGGAGACCCTTGATAGAGTTTATGGAAAAGACCATGGTAAGCTATGGAACGATAGATAGGGGGGATATGGAACTCCTTTCTATCTGTGATAGTTCGGAGGAGGCTGTGGAGCTGGTGTTGAAGGAGATGGAAAGAATTTACCATCTACACAAAAAAGAGGACCCCTTTAACCCTACATTGGAAAGGCTCTCTCAGATACTTAACAGAGTGGGTATGTTATGATAAGGCTTCTACACATATCCGACCTGCATGCAGGGAAAAAGCTATACGACAGAATATCGAGAAACGAAGACCTCAATTACGCCCTTGAACAGGTCGTAAGAATCTGCAAGGAAGAGCGGGTAGATTTGTTGCTAGTTGCAGGTGACATATTTGACAAGAGAAATCCGGACCACGGCTCTCAGGAGCTGATTATGGACTTTCTCACCAGGGTAAACTCTATCGGACTTCATACGGTCCTTATAGCGGGCAACCATGATAGCTACGACTTTATGAGGGTCTATAAGCACCTTAGGAAGCTGGGTAACATACACGTTTTTGATAGACCCTTAAAAAACTTAAGAGAATGCATTTTTGAACTTGGAGAACTTAAGGTAGCATGCCTACCTTATCCAGATGAGAGGGCTATAACCCACCTCAGCGAAGACACGCAAAGGAGTTACGCCCATAAGGTTGGCAATTACATAAGGGCTCTTGCACAAGAGGTGCATGGTGCATCGTATAAGATACTAATGGCACATCTTATGGTAGAAAAGGCCCAGATAACGGGTAGCGAACTGCAATCCAGTGTATCACCCTTTTACGCTGTGAAGCCCGAAAGTATACCAGAAGAGTTCACCTACGTAGCTCTGGGTCATGTTCACAAAAACCAGAGGATAGAAGGCGCAACGCCGAAAGTATACTATTCTGGAAGTCTTTACCAGATAGACTTCTCGGAAAAGGGGATGAAAAAGTTTGTAAACCTTGTAATCCTTGAGGATGGGCTCGCAAGGGTGGAACCTATTGAGCTATCTCTTAGAAGAGAGCTTTTTGAGGTGCATATAAAGCCAGAGGACAGGCTGGAGGAGGTTCTACCGAAAAGAAACGATGTGCTTTTAAAGATTGTGCTTTATATGAAGATGGGCGATGTATTACACCATCAGAAGAAAGAGATATTACAAAAAGAGTTAGGAGATAGGCTTGCTAAGGTGGAGATAGAGCTTCTGGAGGAGAAAACCTTGAGCGTAGAAGAGCGGGGTGATAGGCCAGACCTTATAGACCTTTACAGGGATTACTACCAAAAGACTTATAAAACCCAACCCTCTAAGGAGATAGAGGAGCTTTTCACAACTCTGATGGACAGAGCCCAACATGAAGCCGATTAGACTGGAGGTTGAAAACTTCACCGTCTACAGAGGAAGGTACACTATTGACTTTTCCCCTCTCAACTTCTTTGCCATAAGGGGGAGAACGGGAGCGGGAAAATCAAGCATCATAGACGCTATAAGCTATGCACTCTTTGGTAAAGTGCCCAGGTTCGGCAGGGAAGATAGGATAGGCTCCCATCTCCTATCTGAGGGTGAAAAAAGCATGCGTGTTTGTTTAGAGTTCTCCGTAAAGGGTAAGCTCTTTAGGATAGAGAGGGAATATAGACAGCATAAGGGTAAGGGTAGTGGGGACTTCAGGTTCTACGAAGAGGGAAAATCAAAAGCTCTTAAGGCTACCGAGCTAGAGAGCTACATTACTCAACTTTTGGGTTTGGACTATGAGACCTTTACAAAGGTTATAGTCCTTCCACAGAACCAGTTTGACAGGCTTCTAAGACACTCGGGGCAGAGGGAGGGAAGACGTATTCTCAACACCCTCTTGGGCTTTAGTAAGATGTTCCAGAAGGCTAAAGAGATACTCAGCGACGAGCACGGAAAGCTAGAAACAAGAGCACAGTATTTGAGGGAACGGCTAAACTCCCTAAGGGATTATTCAGAAGACCTAATAAGGGAGTTAGAAAATAGTATACTGAAGCTTGATGAAGAGTATGGCAAACTCTTAGAAGATAAGGGAATCATTTTAAACAGGTTAGAGGGTTGCAGAGAAAGGGATAAATTGATGGAAGAGATGCTCCAATGCCAGGAGTCCCTTAAAGAGTTCAGAACTATGGAAGAGGAAATTGAAAAAAAGAAAAATATGCTTACAAGGGCTAAGGAAATTTTTCCCTACCTTCAGGATATAAGAAAGTATGAGGATTTAAAACTTCAAGAGGAAAGTTTAAAAAGACAGAGAAACGAAGTTGAGCTAAAGCTATCTCGTATAAAAGAGGATAGGATAATCCTGGAAGAGGAGTACAGAAGATGGGAAGAGGAGTACAAAAAGCAGGACCTTTACCGCCAAGAACTTACAGACCTAAGGTTAGCTCTTGAGGCTATAGACAGCTACCTCGGAAAGCAAAAGGAGCTCATATCTTTAAAGAGAGATATGGCAGAACTCCAAGAGGCTTTGAAGGAGAAGGAGATAGAGTATAAAGATAAGGAAGAGAGGTTAAAAAGGGGTAGGGAAGAGATAGAACAGATAGGGAGAAGCATCGAAGAGCTGAGAGAGGAGAACATAGAAGAAAGGCTCAGAAGGCTAGAAAGGCAGAGGGAGCTCGCAAAGGAGAGGAACAGACTGAAGAATGAGATTCTCCAGAAAGAGAGGGAACTGAACAGTTCAAGAAGGGAAATAGAAGAGTTAAACGCATATATGGAGAGGTTAAACCATAAGAAGGAACAAGCAGAAAACTCCATAAGGGAAATCCAAGGACGTATAAGTCAGCTCAAAGAGCGGATAGCCAAAGAAGGTGATCTCAAGGAGGAACTCTTTAAGCTTACAGAGCTTATAAAAAGGATAGAGGAGCTGAGAGCTCTAAATGAAGAGGAGGAGACGATAAAGCTAAAAATTTACCAGATAGGTCAGAGGATGGACATGCTCCAAGAAAAGATGAAGGAGCTAGAGAAGAGGAGAAAAGAGGTTTACGCATGGGAGATAAGGAAGGATCTAAAGCCAGGAGACCTATGTCCCGTCTGCGGAAGCCCAATAGAGACACACGAAGATAGGGAAGAGAAGGAGGAAGACCTGGAAGGGCTTATAAGGGATATGAAAGGCTTAGAAGATGAGATAAACAGGCTAAAAGTAGAGCTCCTATCTCAGGAATCTATAATGGATAGGTTAAGGGAGGAAAAGGATAAACTTCATAAAGCTTTAGGGAATATCCAATCCCAAGAAGTGGAAAGGGAATACGAAAGAGTGCGGGGGGAGCTGTCCAGCATAGAGGAGCTAAAGAGGGAATCAGCTCTGTGGGAAGGGGAGCTCCAGAAGCTGACCTCTTCTTTAGAGGAGATTTCCAAGAGTTTGGAAGGGGTAAAAATTAAAGCCTCTAGCTCAGAGGCTCGTATGGAGGCTTTGGAGGCTGAAAGGGCAAGTCTTCTCAATAGGCTCGCCGAGCTTACAGAGCAGGTGGGGAAGGAGCTCTGGGAGATAGAGGAGGAGATAAGAGAGCTTGAAGAAAAGAGTAGAAGGTATAAAGAGCTTACCCATAGGAAGGAAAGATACGAAAACAGGTATGTACAACTGCAGGAAGAAAAGGAACTGATAAGGAGGGAAAGGGATGTGCTCAGAGAAAAGATAAGGGGTAAGGAGGAAAACCTCAAGAGGTTGGAGGAGGAGCTTTTAAAGGAGCAGAAGAAGATAGGTCATCTGTGTGGGGAGCTCAGGGAAGATATAAAGGATTTGAAAGGGGAGGTGATAGAGAGGATGGAAAGTATAGATAGGTTCATAAGGGAGGTGGAAGAGAAGTACCAGTTGGCTATGAATAAGCTTAACAGCTTGACCACTGAAGAGCTCGTCCTTCAGAGTAGGCTTGTGGACATGGATAGAGCTCTGGAGGATGTGTTCTCTAAGAGAGCCCACATAGCACCGCGCATATACCACATAGAGAGGCTTCTCGGTGGTTTGGAGAACATAAGAGAGTACATGCTAGACTGGGAGGAGATAGAAAGGCTCCAGGCTGGCGTGCAGGAATACGAAAGACGGAAAGGAGAGCTAGAAGAAAGATTAAGGACAGTAGAGGAGAAGCTAAGGCAATACGAGGAGCTTCCCCCTACAGAGGAGATAGAAAGGGAGGTATCCCTATTTGAGGAGCAGGTGCTAAAAAACAGACAAGAGAGGACCAGGTTTGAGGTTCAGCTTTTGGAAGCTCGGAAGGCCCTTGAAGAGAAGTCCAACCTTCAGAAAGAGCTATATAAGGTGGAAGGGGAACTCAGTCTCTACGGAATACTAAAGACAGACCTAAGAGACGACAGATTTCCCGAGCATGTGAGCCAAATTATGCTTGAAAGGATAGCGGATAGGGCAAGCTACTACCTTTTTAGGTTTACCTCTGGTATCTACAGATTTGAAACGGTGGATGGAGAGCTAAAGGTGCTTAACCTACAGTCGGGACACAGTAGGGTAATCTCAAGTCTTAGCGGTGGGGAGACCTTTTTGGCAAGCCTTTCCCTTGCCTTTGCAGTGGCAGACCTTCTCTCCCACAATGCACCCTTGGAGAGCCTCTTTATAGACGAGGGTTTTGGCTCACTGGACAGGGAAACAAGGGAGTCTCTGGGTGACTTTTTTGAGCTTGTAAGACAGTCAACGGACAGGATGGTAGGCATAATAACCCACGTGGAGGATATAGCGGAAAAGTTCAGCCAGAGGATTGAAGTGGAAAAAATAGGGGGTAGAGCTCAGATAAGGGTGATATACTAAAAACCATGAAGAGACCTAACCTTAGCCTATACCTTGTGACAGATGACAGGTACTTTCAGGACAGGGACCTCATAGGCACCATAGAGCAGGCTCTTCAGGGTGGTGTTACAGCCCTTCAGTACCGTTTTAAGAAAAAACCCGCAAGGCAGATGTACGAAGAGCTCCTGGTTCTTAGGGAGCTTACCAAAAGGTACAGTGTGGACCTTGTGGTTAACGACAGGGTGGACCTTGCCATGGCTGTGGGTGCAGACGGGGTGCATGTGGGACAAGAAGACCTTCCACCCGATGTGGTAAGGAGGCTAGTGGGAGACAGCATGTACATAGGTTACTCGGTGAACTCGGTGGACAAGCTAAGAGATATAGAACACCTACCCATAGACTACATAGGTTTTGGCTCGGTGTACGAGACCACTACAAAGGAGAACTACAAGCTTGTAGGTATAGAGGGCCTCAGGCAGGCGACGAAGCTAACGGATAAGCCCATAGTGGCAATAGGCGGTATAACCCATTACAGGGTTCAGGAGGTACTTTCTGCGGGAGCCAAGGGTATTGCGGTGGTCTCTGCCATACTGGGCTTTGAGGACGTTAAGAGGGCCACAGAGGCAATGGTAGAGGCGATGAAGGGTTACTACAGAAAGCTCATGCATTCATGAAGACCCTCTACCTTTGGGACGGCTCAGCCTTCCTTTACAGAAGCTTCTTTGCCTTACCACCCCTTTCTACAAAGGAGGGGTTCCCCACCAACGCCATATACGGTTTTTTGAGAGCTCTGCTATCCATGATAAAGAGAGAAAGGCCCCTTTACTTTGCGGTGGCCTTCGACCTGCCAAAGCCCACAAAGAGAGAAAACCTTTACCTACAATACAAGGCAAAGAGACCCCAAATGCCCGACCCTCTGAAGGTTCAGATACCCCTCATAAAAGAGCTCTTAAAAGATCTGGGTATAAGTATTTACGAGGTTGAGGGTTACGAAGCGGATGACCTAATAGCTACCCTCTCCTGGTGGGCTCTGGATAGGGGATTTAGTGTCAAGGTATATTCTCCCGATAAGGATGTGCTCCAGCTAATTAACGATAGGCTTTTGGTTGTAAACCCAATAAGCGGAGAGGTCTTTAACAGGGGAAGGGTAAAGGAGAAGTTCGGTGTTCCACCGGAAAGATTAAAAGACTACCTTGCCTTAGTGGGGGATAAGGTGGACAACATAGAGGGTGTAAGGGGTATAGGTCCTAAAAGGGCCATCGGGGTTTTAGAAAAGTACGGAAGCGTGGCGAACATACTAGAAAGTTGGGAGGAGTTTAGTAAAGAGTTTCCATCTGCAAACAGGGAGAGTATAGAACTTGCCTACGAGCTTCTCTCCCTCCACAGGGTTGAAGAGCTTTCCATTGATGAGGAGGGGCTCAAGGTTAAGGAGCCTGACCTTGAGAGGTTGAAGCAAAAGCTTGAAAAGCTTGATATGAAAAGCATACTCAAGGAGATAGACAGTCTTTACACCAAACCTAAGCAGGGGAGCCTGTTTTAGAAGGACTGGTTGAAACGCTCGTATAGAGCGTCTAGGGACCTTACGAGGTTTGAATAAACTTCATGAGCTCTGTGAACCTGTATGAGACCGGCCATTTCAAGTATGGGATTCACGTTTGAATCCTCCAAGTAGCCCTGGAGCACTCGCACATTGGCAGAAGGTTGGGCCTCACCCCTATATAGGTCTCTGCCCAATTTCTGAAGGTTTGTAAGGTCAAAAAGTCCAAGCCTCGTTATCCTGTTTCCGTCCACGAACACAGAACCATCACCGCCGAAAGTGGGGCTCCCTTCAATTCTTATCTCTCTTAAATTTTCGTCAAGAACCCTAAGACCCTGTTGGTTTGTAAGATATCCCTCCTGGTCAATTCTAAAGTTTCCTGCTCTGGTGTAAAGCACCTCCTCCCCTCTTCTCACTGCAAAGTAGGCCTGCCCCTCTATGGCAAGGTCCAATGGATTACCCGTCTGCCTTATGGGTCCCTGACTGAGGTCGGTAAAGACCCTCTCAACCACAGGATATAGGAAGTTGTTCCTTGGGTTTTCAGGTTCTGTGTTCTCAATCCCCTGACCTTGGGGTGTCTCCCAGAGAGCGGAAAGAAGTATGTCTCTTTTAAAGGATGTGGTATTAACATTTGCCAGGTTGTTTGTTATCACATCAAGCCTTTTCTGCTGGAGGAGCATGCCACTGGCAAGTATGTACATAGGCTGATACTCTATAGGCATAGCTAAAAATATATCACCTTATAAGCCTGGTTAAAAGGGAGAGTATGTAGCCTATTAGTACTCCAAGGAAAAAGGTAAAGACCACCAAAAGACCAAGCGGAAGGCTCGGCAGTATGTAGTAAACACCACCAAAGGCAGGTGTAAGAATAAGCGTTACCTTCTCTTGGTTAAGAAAGACGAGCATACCCGATAAACCAGCAACCACCAAAAAGAGAAGGAAGCTAAGGACCATCCTCATGCCATACCCTCCTCCCTTTTGGCTACCTCTATACTCCTTAGAAGCTCATCCTTAGCGGTACCACCGTAAGTCCTCCTTCTGTCTGCAACCACCTTAGGGTCCAGAAGAAGAAGGGCATCCTCTTCGTAGAGCTCTGAAAAGCTCCTCAGTTCGTCGAGGGTCAGGTCTTCGGGTCTTTTTTCTCTCTCAAGAAGGTATGCGGTTATACTACCCGCTATCCTGTGGGCTTCTCTGAAGGGAACACCCCTCTGCACAAGATAGTTGGCAAGGTCTGTCATCAGAGAGAATCCACCGCTTGCTCTGAGCATGTTCTCTGCTCTAAGGCTTAGACCTTCAAGCACAAGGTTCATACCCATGAGACAGCCTTCCAAAGTCCTCAGGCTATCAAAGAGGGGCTCCTTGTCCTCCTGCAGGTCCCTGTTGTAAGCCATGGGAAGCCCTTTAAGGACAACCATAAGAGCTATCAGGTTCCCGTAGAGTCTGCCCGTTTTTCCCCTTATGAGCTCCAAGACATCTGGGTTTTTCTTCTGGGGCATTATGGAGCTTCCTGTGCAAAGCCTATCGGGTAGGTCTACAAAGCCAAACTCCTCAGAGGACCAAAGTATTAGGTCTTCCGAAAGCCTGGAGAGGTGCATACCGCAAACTGCACAGGCATAAAGCACGTCAAGGATAAAGTCCCTGTCTGCGGTTGCCTGCATGGAGTTTCTGCAGAGCCTCCTAAATCCAAGCTCCTCTGCGGTATAAAACCTATCAAGGGGAAAGTCCAAGCCTGCCACCGCACCCGAGCCTAGAGGCAGGGCATCACTGCTCTGATAGGCTCTTATGAACCTTCGCTCATCCTCAAGGAACATCTCCCTATAGGCAAGCCAGTAGTGGGCAAGCCTTATGGGTTGTGCCCTTTGAAGGTGGGTGTAAGAGGGAAGGACAAGGTCCAAGCTTCTCTCCGAGAGGAGCACCAGGGTTTTGCGAAGGCCCTTCAAAAGCCCAAGAAGGTTTACTGTCTTCTCCTTTATGTACAGCTTCTCATCCGTAGCCACCTGGTCGTTCCTGCTCCTTGCGGTGTGAAGCTTGCCACCAAGCTCTCCTATCCTGTCTATGAGCTCCCCCTCTACGTTCATATGAACGTCCTCAAGCTCCACCTTAAAATGAAACCTGCCCTCTCTTATGTCTCTTTCGATCTCCTCAAGACCATCGATTATCTTCTTTGCCTCCTCTTCCTTTAGGATACCAGCCTTAAGAAGGGTCTTAACGTGAGCTATACTCTGTCTTATATCGTAAAAAGCAAGCTCCTTATCAAAGCTCACCGACTGGGTAAACCTTTCAACGAACTCTTCTGTCCTTTCCTTAAACCTTCCTTCCCAGGGCTTATGCATGGATATATTCTACTATGATTGCCATCAGAGGTAAGCGGGGCTCGGAACATTAAAATTATCCATAAGGAGAAGGAGGAAGTCATGTGGCGAGTTGTCTATACAGGTCAGAGACCTCAGAAGGAGAACATAGCCCTAGACAGGATAATGCTCGACCTGAGGGCGGAGGGCAAGATTCCAAGCACCATAAGGTTTTTGCAATTCAAGCCTGAATGCGTTCTAATAGGTTTCCATCAGGCTGTGGAGCAGGAGGTAAGGCTTGAGTACACCCAGAGAGAGGGTATAGAGGTGGGTAGGCGTATCACAGGTGGGGGTGCCATATACTTTGATGAAACCCAGATAGGGTGGGAGGTCATAGGGAACCTTGAAGAGCTTGGAAGCATTAGTTACGAGGAGCTAACAAGGAAGATATGCACAGGTGTGGCAAAGGGTCTTCAAAAGCTCGGTATAAAGGCGGAGTTCAGGCCTCGCAACGACATAGAGGTAGAAGGTAGAAAGATATCGGGCACGGGCGGTGTTTTTGAGGGTAAGTTTTTCTTATATCAGGGCACCGTGCTCATGGACTTCAATGTGGAGCGTATGCTAAAGTCCCTACAGATACCCGTAGAAAAGCTCACATCAAAGGGTATAAAGTCCGCAGAGGATAGGGTGGAGTGGGTAAAGAGGCTACTTGGCTACATTCCACAGAAGGAGAAGATCTTTGAGGCCATTTTAGAAGGCCTAGAAGAGGAGCTTGGTATAGAGACACAGTGGGGGGAGCTCACAGAGGAGGAGAGAAAGCTTTTAGAGGAAAGGGAAGAATACTTTGGGAGCGAGGAGTGGATATACCATGTGAAGAAGGCTCCGCAGGGTGAAGAAATGCTCTTCGGTATATACAGGTGCCTAGGTGGGACCTTTAGGGTTTCTACCAAGGTAGATGGCTCAGTTCTTCAGCAGATAATAATAAACGGAGACTTTTTTGTAAAACCTCAGAGGCTCATATACGACCTTGAGGCATACCTCAAGCACACACCCATACAGGATGTGGAAAGGAGAGTAAGAGAGTTCTTCTCCAGCAGAGAGTGGGAGGGCTTGAACCTGAGCGTGGAGGACTTTGTTGAAGCTGTTCTCTTTCCCCTTCGTAAGGTGGAGGGTTTAGAGCTAGGTATGGAAAAAAAAAGACTGAATAACATCATAGCAAGCATAGGGGGAGGCTTGATAGAAAATCTTGCCAGTGCAAAGGTTATGCTTTTGCCCTACTGCGCAAAACCCAGATGGTGCGATTACAGACACCTTGACGACTGCGGTGAGTGTGGAGGGTGTACAGTGGGGGATGCTTACAGGCTTGCCTACCAGAAGGGTATGATTCCCATAACCATAACCTCCTTCGAGCTTTTAAGGGACACCCTCCTGTGGTGTGCTCAAGAGGGTTATACCTACGTAGGGCACTGCTGCTATGAGTTTTACGAGAAGAGGTACGAGATATTCAGAAAGGCATCGGAGATAGGAGCAAAGGGTGTACTCTTTGACATAGTTGGCACCACCTGCTACAGTTTAGGTGTGGAAGAGGAGGAAAGAGCTTACCACGGGGAGTTTACCGTAGAGCTAGACCTCATGAAGGAAGAGCTCTACATGAGTATGGAGATGAAAGAGGACGTGGAAGGGAGCCATACAAGGAAGGAGCAGAGCTTTACCCTATCACCGTACTTTGAAGACTTCAAGCCCTCCTATTACAAGATACCCAAGGCTGTTCCCACTCCGCAGGAGGACAGGACCAGGACATCCATGCAAAAGGAAGTATTTAGGGGAGAGGCAACCATAGGGGAAAAAACCGTCCCATACAGAGAGGCCTTAGAACTCTTGGCAAGATGCATAAGGGAATCGGAAAGACCCACCTTAGTTATAGGCCCCCTTCTATTTTGGGACTTTGGGGAGGTTGAGCTCCAAGATAAGGCGATTAAGCTCAGGGAACTCATAGAGAAGGTGGGTAGGTTCAACGTAAAGGTATTGCCCGACTACAGACCAAAGCTCAAAAAGTACGACCCAGCTGTGGAGATGGACCCACCCAACCCACACCACGCGGTGCTCCACGGAAGACACGACCTTACCCTTCTTGTAGGAGTCCACTGCTACAGGACGGACTTTGTTATAAGACTCTTAAAAAAGCATACGGATACGAAAATAGCTACCCTGTGCGGTCTTTATGGACATCCAGAGGCGCACCTTTCTACCAGCTTTACTGATGCCCAGAAGTTGGAGGATTTGATAAAACTTCTTTGAAATTTTGCTAAAAGCTCTTGGTATAAGCTTTTACCCTTTGCATATGCGCATTTTAAAAGTCTATATACTTAACCTATGATAAGAATAATTGAGCCAAGATTCTCCGAGGAAGAAAAGGAGGTCATCCTCCAAATACTTAACAGCCAGCAGATAACCAGGGGTAGCTGGACTGCAAGGTTTCAGGAGCTCTTTGCTGACTATATCGGTGTAAAACATCTCTTTACCGTATGCTCTGGAACGGTTGCCCTCTTTGTAGCCCTTAAGGCTGTTGGGGTTGATGGTAAGAGGGTTGTGGTGCCCGCTATGAGTTTTATGGCCACCATAGACGCAGTTTACCTTGCGGGCGGTGTGCCCATAGTGGTGGACGTGGATGAACACTACACCATGGACCCAAACCAGCTTGAGGATGCGGTAAAAAGGTACAGACCTAAGGTTGTGGTGCCCGTTCATCTATATGGGCAGACAGCGGACATGTCCGCTATAATGGAGCTCTCTGAAAGGTACGGTTTTTACGTGCTTGAAGATGCAGCACAGGCCCATGGAGCAGAATGGAGAGGTAGAAAGGCTGGCTCTTTGGGACACCTGTCCGCATTTAGCTTCTACGCTTCCAAAAACCTACCTATGGGTGAAGGTGGTGCCATAGGGACCAACGACGATAAGCTGGCAAGGGAGATAAGGAAGTGGATAGACTTCGGTGAACATCCCGCTTTTAACATCAGGATTACGGAGTTTCAGGCAGGCATAGGCTTTGTCCAGCTTAAGTCTCTAGATGAGAGAAATAGAAGGAGGCGAGAGATAGCCAGCAAGTACTCAAGCCTTCTGAAGGAAGACTTCCATGTACCTCAGGAGAGGGAAGGTGCCTATCACGTTTACCATCTCTACACCCTGAGACATTCCCAAAGGGATAGCATAGTTGAATACCTAAAAAACAAGGGCATAGACGCAAGGGTATACTATCCCTATCTTCTGCACGAGCTCAGAAACTCAGAGCACCTGCCCACGCCTAACGCAGAAGCCTTCAGAAAAGAGGTCTTCTCTATACCAGTTCATCCGTACCTTAGTGATGAAGAGGTAGGGTTTATCGCTGAGTCCCTTCTCCAGGCGGTGAGGTTAGCTCAAAGTCCTTTATGTTCAGTATGACTATCTCCACCCTCCTGTTCTGAGCCCTCCCCTCTGGTGTGATGTTTGTAACCAGTGGCCTTGTGTCTGCATAACCCGAAGCCTTTAACCTTTCTGAATTAAGCCCCTTTGCAATAAAGTACCTCACTATTGTGCTCGCCCTTGCAGAGGATAGCTCCCAGTTGGACGGAAACCTTTCCGTGGATATGGGTATGTTATCCGTATGCCCCTCTACCTCAACAGGGTTTGGTATATACTTCAACATTTCAAAGACCTTATCGAGTATGGCTATCATCTGGGGTTTTATATCTGCACTTCCAGGCTCAAACACCAGCTTTTCCTGAAGTATAAGCCTTATACCTATACTTTCGTAGGAGACTTTAAAGTCACCCTCAAGTCCGAGTTTCTTAAGCATCTCTATGAGCTCTTGTATTTGCTTCTGAATCCTTCTTCCTTTTTCAGTGGGTTCTGCTCTTTTAAGGACTGGCTCAGGGAGTATCTGCTTGGGAAGCGCCTCCTGGAAGGGGACAAGTCTCATACCAAAGGCTTTGGCAAAGGCCTGAGCATACTCAAGGGCTGCCTGCTTCCCAGCCTGTGCCATGGCAAATAGGGCTATGAAAAGACACAGAAGAAGTGTTAAAAAGTCCGCGTAGGGTATGGCCCATTTTTCTGAGACCTCTTCGGGACACTTCTTTTTCCTAGCCATTATTTAACCTCAACATAGGAATTGAGCCTTTCCTCTATGAGCCTTGGGTTCTCACCCCTGAGCATCATTCTACAAGCATCTATTATCATGTACATCCTGAGAATTTCCTCTTTGGATTTTATCTTTATCTTCTTAGAAAGTGGACCAAAGATGAGGTAAGAAAAGGCTATGCCGTAAACCGTTGCCACAAAGGCCGATGATATACCATGTGCAAGCTCCTGAGCATTATCAAGGCTCTTCAGAGCCTTCATAAGACCAAAAACAGCACCCACCAGTCCAAAGGTTGGAGCACTCTCGGCGGAGTTTTTCCAGTACTCCACTGCTATCTCAAAATCTTCCTCCTTTTTGGCTACCTCAGCTTCAAGGCTTTCAACAAGGACATTTTCATCCACACCGAGGACCATCAAGTCTATGGCCCTCCTTAGGAAAGGGTCTTCTATCTCTTCTGCCCTTGCTTCTAAGGCTAGGACACCCTCCTTTCTTACTAAGTTTGCAAGCTCCACAAGTTGAGCCTTAGTTTCAAGAACCTCATCTCCACCACCCTTAAAGGCCATCTTCAGCCCTTCGATTATCAATGAGAACTTAGCGATGGGCATTGTTATAAGGCTTGCAAAAAGGGTGGTAGGCACGACTATTATAAAGGCGGCAGGCTGTATCAGGAAGAGGATGCTTGCACCCTTTAAGATGGCGCCAATCAGCAGGGCAACAAGCCCTCCCACTATACCTACTATGGTGAGCAAGTCCATGGTTAAGTATTATAATCGTCAAATGTGCTTTAATATTAAGCCATGAGAGTTTTAAGCGGTATGAGGCCTACGGGCAAGCTTCACCTTGGGCACTACTTTGGTGTAATAAAGAACTGGTTAAAGCTACAGGATGAGCATGAGACGCTTTTTATGGTTGCCGACTGGCATGCCCTGACCACAGGCTATAAGAAAGTAGAAGAAATACCTCAAAACATAGAGGATATGGTTGTGGATTGGCTCTCCTTAGGTATAGACCCTCAAAAGAGTCTCCTCTTTCAGCAGTCCAAGGTAAAGGAGCATGCGGAGCTTTTTCTGCTCTTCTCTATGATAACGCCCAAAAGCTGGCTTGAGTGGAACCCAACTTACAAGGACACCAAATATAACCTTCTGAGAATATCGGACCTTGAGCTCATGTTTAAAGGTGGTGTTAGGGACTTGGTAAGGGAGTTCCTGGCAAAGCTTCCGTACAAGGTGGAGGACTTTGAAGCCCTTGAGGAGTTCTTTCTTGATGCCCTTTCAGACACCTTAATTCAGAGTGTCTTTGAGGGTTATATTGAAAGGGACCTCTTAAGAGAGCTCAACGTTTCCAAAAGGGACTTTTACGATACGGATACCTATGGCTTTCTTGGTTATCCCGTGCTCCAGGCTGTGGACATACTCATATACAAAGCTAACGCGGTGCCAGTAGGAGAGGACCAACTACCCCATATAGAGCTCAGCAGGGAGATAAGCAGAAGGTTTAACAACCTATACGGAGAGACCTTCCCCGAACCTCAGGCTATGCTGACAGAGACTCCTAAACTACCGGGTATAGACGGTAGGAAGATGAGTAAGTCTTACAACAATGCCATATACTTTGCAGACACGGAGGAGGAGCTAAGGCAGAAGGTTATGAGGTTTTTCACAGATCCCAAAAAGCTTCGCAGGGGAGACCCGGGAAGGCCCGAGATATGCCCTGTATTTTTCTACCACAAGATATTCACCGAGCAGGAAAGGGTACAGGAGATAGAAAGGGACTGCACAGCGGGAAAGCTTGGATGTGTAGACTGCAAAAAGCTCATGTTTGAGGGTCTTAATGGCTTTTTAAGACCCGTTAGAGAAAAAAGGCAGGAAATCTTAGAGGATAGAAAAAGGGTATGGGAAATACTTGGAGTGGGTTCTGAAAGGGCTAGCCTGATGGCAAAAGATACTATGGAAGAGGTGAGAGAAAGGATAAGGGTAGGATGACCTATCTTTTGCTTCTTTTTCTCTTCATCCTCCTTTACATACTTACGGTAGAGCTATACCCTGTTAGGGTATTAAGGGCAAGAAGCTCCCATCTTGTACCATACACTCTACCGGACCTCTATCTTTACTCCTTCCAAATACACATACATACCCAGTTTTCTTACGATTCACTGGGAAAGCCCGAGGACCTCCTTCGCTCCGCAGATGAGGAGCACATAGACTACCTTATAGTCACAGACCATGAAAACGACCACATAGGGCATTTTTCCTATAAGAAGATCATAGCAGGAGTTGAGAGGAAGATAAACGATCCTAAGGGTAAAATCCTCGGCGACCTGCTAGAGGTGGGGGGTTTAAGGGTAATAGCTCACCCCTTTAAGGCAAAGTACGAGTGGAAGCTGCCCATCCCTAAAGATTACTTCTTTGAACTCATAGACCTAAAGGATGCCCTCCTTGAAAAAAAGGGTATGCTACTATTTCTTCTGCCCTACCTTCTAGTGAGAGGTTTCTTTTCAATAGACGGTGCCCTTGAAGTGCTAAAAAAGGCTCTGCCTGTGGAAAAGTACGCAAGAAGGTTCATGAGGACGAATATAAACAATCCCGTTTTAGGTGGGCTTGACCACCATGTGAAGGTATACATCAGGGAGGTGGGTATTAAGATACTCCTCCCCGATTATAGGTACAGCTTCAGGCTAATGAGGAACTTTCTTCTGTCTTGGAGGAGGGTTGAGGATAAGGAAGATTTTCTTGAAGAACTCAAGGAAGGAAACATAGTCATATCCTTTGACAGAAAGCCTACCCTTTTCTGGGAGGAGAAGGGCTTGCTTAAGGTATTACCACCGAAGGAGTGTCTACTTCACTGTATAAAGGGGGAAGAGGAAATACACTACGCAGGCACATACTTTGAACTTGAGGCAAAGGGGAAGAACCTTTTTATAGGCTATGACTATAAACTGAAGTTGGGACGTGTTTTCTTAGGTCTAAAGCCTATGTTTATAATCTTCTGGACGGAGGATAAGAATGGAAGAGCTCCCACTGCCTGAGGAGATCAAGGAGAAGGTACTGAGCAGGGTATCTAACAAGCCTTTGGCTCAGAAGGCTCTTGAATACATAAAGCTCCTAAGAAAGGAAGATGGAAGCCTTTGGGTTAAGGAGGAATTTGAAGACACTTCTAACCACGCCCTCTGGTTTATGGTTCTTACCTGTGTCAACTATGCCCAAAGGCTTTTAAGGGGCGAGGAGCTGGACTAATGCCTTGGAAGGTCGTAGTAAGGAAGAGGTTCAACTGGGCTCACTTTTTAACCAACTACCACGGAGCTCCCGAGCCTGTGCACGGACACACCTGGAGCGTAGAAGTGCACATAAGGGCAGACAGCTTGGACGAAGGTGGTATGGGCTATGATTTTTTAGAGATAGAATCCTTCTTAAAGGAGCTCCTACCCGACTACAGACTTCTTAACGAGCTTTTGGACTTTTCACCCAGTGCAGAAAATATGGCAAGGTGGATATACGGTAAGGTTAAAGAGAGGTACCCCACACTACAGAAGGTTGTAGTGTGGGAAACGGAGGACTGTGGAGCAGAGTACTGGGAAGATTAACAGCTTGCGCAGTGTGTCTCTTTGGCATCCCTTGCCTTCTTGGCTGTTTCAGGGTCGTAAGCCTTACCTTGCCATAGCATCTGATAGACCACCTCGTAAGTGCTTTCCGCAAGCTCGGTAAGCTCCTTAAAGAGCTTGTTAAACCCTTCGCTTCTGTGGGACTCCTCGTGGTCCTCCAGGGACCTCCAGAAGGTTATTATGAGAACCTCGCGGTCCTTCAGAGGGTGCTCTGTGGTCTGTCCAACTGTGGAGCCCTCTAGAGAAACACCCCCAGTATTAAGAGCAACAAAACCTCCGTAAAAGCCCGTGTCCGAGTGATAGGTCTTCACGTGCTCGCACAGGTATGCTACCCTCTCGGCTACATCATCAATGGTCACGCCTTCCCTTAGAACCACGTAGTTTATGTTGACCACCGCATCCTCTGGAACGTTAACTATATAGTTTCCATACATGGTTATACCTCCTTTTAAGGTTTTATTGTATTAGAATATAGTTAATCTATTAAGAATTCCCTATGCTTTAGATCATGAATGTTGACACTCAATATCCCTCGTATGCCCTTTCGTATAATCTGTATACGTCCTCCATAGTAGGCTCTACAGGGTTTATGGGGAAGAGACTCCTTGACAGTATGTACACATCCTCAGTAAGCCTTTCTATCTTCTCCCTCTCAACGCCTAAGTCCCTTAGACTAACCCTAAGACCTACCCTGTCCAAAAAGTCTTCCAAAGCCCTAACCGCCATGTGAGGCTTCTCTTCATATCCCATCAGCCTCGCAAACAGAGAGTACTTTGATGGATTTCCTCTGTAGTTAAACTCGGTTATAGCAACGCCAAGGGCGGCAAGACCTTCTCCATGGGCAACCTTTGGATAGTGGGCAGATACAGGGTGTTCCATTCCGTGTATTAGTGCTACCCTCTTTTTATCAATAGCTATGCCCGCAAGCATGGCAGCATAGCTCATATAGGTTCTTGCTGTTAGGTTTTCTGGCTCTTCCAAAGCAACGGGGAGCCATCCTTTTATAAGCTCTATAGCCCTCATAGCCAGCTCATCTGCAAAGGCATTTTCTACCCTGTTTGTTAGCGATTCAAGGGCATGCATCAGTGCATCTATACCCGTAATAGCTGTAAGCCTCCTATCCATGCTTACTGTAAGGGATGGGTCAACTATGGCAACCTTTGGGTAGTTAAGAGAATGAGAGAGTACAAGCTTTTCCTTCCTTATGGGATTTGACAACACCGAATAGCGGTTGACCTCGCTTCCTGTACCTGCAGTGGTTGGTATGCATATTACGGGTCTGTTTAAGAAGGGGATAAGCCTCGGTCCCTCTGGATAGTTAACATAATCCCATGCGTAGCCTTCGTTAGATGAGACTATAGATACCGCCTTTGCAGAGTCAAGGCTACTGCCACCACCTAAGCCCACTATGAAGTCCACCTTTTCTCTGACAACTATCTCGCTTGCAAGATTTACGCTTTTGTCCGTTGGGTTTGGCTCTATATGGTCAAAGACTAAAACCTCCTCAGCTCCGTTCTTTTTGAGGGACTCAATCACCTTGTATAGGGAGCCGTTTTCCTTAGAACTCTTTCTGCCTGTTACAATTAGAGCTTTATAGCCAAATCGTTTTGCTATGTTACCTACCCTTTCCAAAGAACTAACGCCGAATACTATTTCAACGGGCAGGTAAAACTCAAAGTTCATGCCTCTGTGATGTCTTCCCTTTGGAGCTCCATCTCCTCGGGTATTGTCGCCTCAAAGGTTATGGCAGGGTAGGTGGGCAGTATACCCTCTTCCTCGGCCTTTTCTGCACAGTGGGCGTGGTAGCGCGTCCAAGGTATGGCAAGAAGCCTTTCATGGGGTATTTCCTCACCGCAGTACTCGCATATACCATAGGAACCGCTCTGCATCTTGTTTAGAGCGTGCTCTATTTCCTTTATTATGAAAAACTCCCTTGCAGAGAGGGTATCAAGAAGCTCTTGGGTGTAAGTCATCTGGCCAATGTCTTCAAGGTCTCTGGGCTCCTTTACCTCTTCGCCAATTCTTGCCTGTGTATCCTCCTTCTTTCTGTAGCGCTCTAGAAGGCCTGCTCTTTCCTCAAGGAGCTTTCCCCTCAACACTTCTAACTGCTCTTTGCTAAGCATTTTATACCTCCTTTTGACTGGGATAGCCTTAATAATATAGCACCTGTGTTAAAATTTTCAGCCATGTACACCATCCTCCACAAGCATAAGAGCTTAACCATCGCTGTTATCACCGTGGCTACAGCCGGTTTTTTCCTATGGCTCTTCTTCGCCGGTGGTGTTAGCGATATAATCACACCCTCAAAGAGGTGCGTGGCAGAAGTGGGAGATGGGTGCATAACCCTTAGGGACTACAGAAGGGAACTACAAAGATACGCAAACCTCCTGCAAAACCAGGAGATGGAAAGACTTATACAAGACCAAGTGCTTTCAAACCTTATAGGTCAGGAGCTCCTATATCAAAAGGCAAAGTCCTTGTCTCTTTTGGCAAGCGATGAGGAGGTGATTGAGGTTATAAAACTTGACCCTTCCTTTAGCGAGGGTGGAGTATTCAGTGCCTCAAAGTATAAAGAGGTAATATCAAGAAACGGTATGACACCAGAGGAATATGAAGATTACATAAAGAAGATGCTAACAATTCAAAAGCTTATAAACCTTATTTCTAACGCTTCATATCTGTCTGAAAAGGAAAGGGAGGTAAACCTTCTTACCCATTCAACTTACTTAAGGGGAAAACTTTACCTTGTTACACTCTCCGAGGTCTCTCTTGATTACAAACCTTCGGAAAGGGAGCTGGTAGAATACTACCAAAAAAACAGGGAACTGTTTAAAAGACCAGAAGAGAAAAGGGTTTTAGTTTGGAGAGAGAAGGACAAAGAGAGAGCACTTGCTATATACAAGGGGCTAAAGGAGGGTAGGCAAGAGGCAAACTATCAGGAAATAACCATTCCGAGGGATAGGGAGAAACTAAGCAAGGTATTAAACGCTGAAATAGAAAGGCTTGGTCAGGAGGAGAGAACAAGCATGACGAAGGAGGGAGAAGAGTATATAGTCCTGTATCTTAAGGAGGTTTTGCCTGCAGGATATGAAGACTTTGAAAAGGTAAAGGAGAAGGTAAGGGAAAAGGTGCTGGAAGAAAAGAGCTCCTCCCTTCTACTGGAGAGGGCAAAGAAAGTAGCCGAGGAGTTAAAGCAAGGCAAAAGCTCAGAGCTTAAAGCTCTTAGCTTTTCTGATACTCCAGTATCCCAGCTGAGCGCAGTGGCTAGAGTAGACAGCAAAGACCTGGTTAAAATAGTTTTTTCTGAGGATAAGGTCTTTGGTCCCTATCCGCTTAGGCAGGGTTATGGAGTTCTTCTCGTAGAGGAGAGGGCCAAAAAGGTCTTGGAAAAGGATGAAGAAAAGGAGCTTATAAGGGATATTCTGAGCCTTAAGTCTGAGGCTCTTCTTACAGACTACATAGAGCATCTGCGTAAAAAGACCAAGATTGTAGTAAACAAAGAGCTTATAGGAGGATAGAGATGGAGAAGAAGTGGAGAACTGCTATAACCCAGCATGTGGGACACGAAACTTATATAAGGGGCTACAGGCTTCTTGATTTGGTAGGCAACCTTACCTTTGCTCAGGCTATCTATCTCATACTAAAGGGTGAGCTCCCCGGAGAGAAGGAATCTAAGATGATGGAGGCTATTTTTGTTTCTGTAATTGACCACGGTATAGCACCACCCTCTGTGATAGGTGCTAGGGCGGTGGCTTCAGGTGGTAACTCTTTAAATGTGGGTGTGGCTGCTGGCGTGCTTGCCTTCGGCTCTGCACACGGTGGAGCTCTAGAGGATGCCATGAGATTTATACAAGATGGTGTAAACAGTCAAAGAGCTGTAGAAGACATAGTAAGGGAATACTTAGAGGCAAAAAAACCCATACCCGGTTATGGGCACAGATACTATAAGGATTTTGACCCAAGAACCAAAAGGCTCATGGATATAGCTAAGGAGCTTGGCTTCTATGGAAGACATTGCCAGTTTGCGGAAGAGGTCCAAGAGGAGATAGGAAGACAAAAGGGCAAAAAGCTTGTGCTCAACGTTGATGGTGGTATAGCAGCAGTAGCCTCTGAGATGGGCTTTGACTGGAGGTTAGGCAAGGGCTTCTTTATAATAGGAAGGGTGCCAGGGCTAGTGGCTCATGTATACGAAGAGCTGACCATGGAAAAGCCCTTTTCTAAAAGGTTGGACGAGGAGACGGAAACAGAATACACAGGCGTACCACCAAGAGAACTGCCGTCAGAGTTTAAAAGGATTTGAGTTATAATGTATAAAAGCGGGAGGGAGCCAAATGCTCCCTTGACATCTTGCCAACTGAACAGGGATTTGGTTTTTTTTGATGCTTTGATGCGGTATATCTGAAAGCCTTGAGTATCAATATTTTGAAGCAGGAAAGGGGGATAAACCTAATAAGCAGTTGCTAATCTACCGTGTGGAGTTGAAAGCTTAGAGTTGAGAGGTGTACAATGTGTTAATGCATTCCCTCAGGACTTCCACTAGCTCTTCGTAGCTTCTGTTTTGTGGGTAGATGGGATTACCAAAGACAACCCTTATCTTTGCAGGTTTGGGAAACCTATCCCTCAGGGACATGGACTGATAAGTGCCTATTATGGCGGTAGGTACCACGGGCACGTTTAGTTCTTTGCTGAGGATGGCAAAGCCCTTGCGGAAGGGTAGTAGGTTTCCGTCCCTTGTCCTTGCTCCCTCTGGGAAAAGGACCACAACCCTACCAAGTCTCAAAGCCCAAGCGGTCTTTTGTAGTGACTCTTTTAGCTTTCTTTCCAGGTTTACCGTTATCACATGGGCAAGCCTCCCAAAGGTTGAAGTTATTGGATTTGTAAAATACTCCTCCGCTCCTAAGAAATGGGTTTTAACAAGGATTTCTCTAGGTAATACGCTTGCTAGCACAAAGCCATCAAGGTAGCTGGCATGGTTTGGAGTTACTATAAAAGGGGGCTCAGGAAGGTTCTCTAGTCCCTTTACCTCAAGGCGATTGTAAAGCCTGAATATGAGCCTCAAAAGTTGCGCTCCTAGGTACAGCACGGTAGGATGTTGTTCAAGCCTATAGGGTGGCGAGTTGAGAAGTATGTCTCTCCAGCTGACCTGCGAGGCTTCCAACCTTTCTTTTCTTTCAACTATAAGCCTCACCAAGTCCTGAACTTTAGCGTTCTGAGAGAGTTCCTCCTCCTTAAGGCTCAGGCCAAAGGCACTTTCCAAGAAGGAGAGGAGCTCAACCTTTGCAAGAGAGTCCAGTCCAAGGTCAAGCTCTATATGGTGAAACCCTCTAACCTGTCTTTGAGACACCTTCTCAAGATAGGAGCTCAGCACTTGAGCTTCCTGCGTCCGCATTATAGGGTCCTCCTCCTCTTCCTTATAAAGGCTTTCCGCTCTTAGATATATGTCCTTAAGGAGAAACCTCTTTAACTTTCCCAGCCTGGTCTTTGGGAGTTCTTCTTTGACGAGCCTAAAGCCGGTTATCCTCTTCCACTCGGGGAGTTTTTGGTTTACCCTGTCTATCACCTTCCACCTTATATACTCCTCTATATTTACTACACCTTCCCATCTTAGTCTTTCCAAGTCTGGAAGCACAAGAGCCTTTACAGAGCCATCAAGCTCAAGGACCGCTACCTCCTTTACTGCAAGACTCTCCGCCATTATGAGGTTTTCCATCTCCTCCGGGTTAACCTTCTTTCCGCCGGATAGTACTAGGACTTCTTTCTTCCTCCCCGTTATGTAAAGGTAGCCCTCACTGTCCAAGTATCCCAGGTCACCGGTCAAAAGCCATCCGTCCTTGAAAGCCCGCTTGGTCTCTTCTGGCCTTTTGTAGTAGCCCTGCATCACGTTAACACCTCTTACAAGGACCTCCCCATCTTCTGCAATTTTCACGTGCACACCCTCAATGGGAAGCCCCACAGAGCCCAACTTTATCCTATTGGGAGGATTAAAGGAGACTATGGGTGAGGTTTCGGTCAGTCCATAGCCTTCAATCACAGTAAAGGCAAGCCTATCTAGGTCCTGGGCTACGTCTATGGATAGCTTCGCTCCCCCGCTTACCATAAATCTGAGATGCCCACCGAGAGCCTTGTGAACCCTACCAAAGACAAGCCTTCTGAGCCCTTTATTTAGGAAGGGGGAGAGTCTAAAAAGCAGTCTGCCTAATGGGTTAGTCCTTAGACCTTCCATTATCCTAGAGTGGAGAAGCTGGTATAGCCTTGGAACGCCCACGAGGATGGTAATCTTGTGATCTTTAAGGACCCGTAGGAGCTCTTCCGAGCTCAGTTTTTCAAGGAATACCACAGTAGCACCTATGCTGAGAGGCACAAGGAGGGTGACCATAAGAGGATAGGAGTGGTGTAAAGGCAAGAGGACAACGGTCCTATCCTCCCTACTGGCAATGCCTATCTTACGAATTGCCTCTATGTTAGAAAGGAGGTTTTTAAAGCTCAGCATGACACCCTTGGGAACTCCTGTGGTGCCCGAGGTATATAGTATGAGAGCGGTTTCCTGAAGAGACCTACTCATCACTTTACCAAGAGGTTTAGGTAGGGTTAGGTTATCAAAGTTGTAAAGTGCAGGACTAAGTCCTGTAAGGGAAAGAGCCTCTTTTAGCGCACCTTCGGTCTGAGAAGAGAAAAAGACAAGAGAGGGTTCTGCTTCTTTCAATATAAAGGCTATCTCCTGGGGTGTAGAGAGAAAGTCTATAGGTACCCCTATTCCTCCCCTCTGCCATGTACCGTAAAGGGCATACACCCACTCGGGCCTGTTTTCAGAGAGTATTACCACCCGTTCACCGGGAAGCACATCCGCAAGGTTTGCAAAGCTTGAAATGTTCTCTATAAGCTCACTGTAGCTTATATCCAAACTACCTTTTACGAGGGCAGTTTTTCCGTAGTCCATTAACTTTGGAAGGACTACCCCCTCCTCAATGAGTATCTCCATAGGGAAATTTTAACCTTCCTTCTCCTCCCTCTTGAAGTCTGGTTGATAGTGTGATATGTACTCCTTTGAAAAGGTTATCCTCGTATTTGCATCCACCTTAAGGGTGACCGTATCGTCACCAATTTCCACAACCGTTCCCCATACACCACCTGTGGTTATCACCCTGTCACCCTTTTTAAGACCCTTTAGAAACTCTTGGTGCTTCCTTCTAGCCTTCTGCTGAGGTCTTATAAGAAGAAAATAGAACAGAGCAAACAGTGCTGCAAAAAAGAGAAGCTGAAAGAGTAGAGCTCCAGCTGGGCTTGAACCTTGTCCATGCTGTTGGGCAAAAGCCATATCAATCATAGGTTTTATTATAGCACAGGTGTAAAGCTGATAGGCTTACCCTCTCTGTCCCTTACTTCAAAAAGTATGCCGCAGTCTTCTCCCCCCTTTCCTACCTTGCCCAAGACTTGGTTCCTCCTTATAGCCTCTCCCCTCCTTACGAGGGTGCTGTCCGCCTTGGCGTATACAATTATGTAACCCTCCTCACTCTCAACCATAACCACCCATCCATACCCTTTTATATCGTTTCCAGAGTATAGCACCCTTCCATCGGAAATGGACCTAAAGAACTCATCACAGGAGGACTTTATGTAATAACCCCTTTCTGTTTTCTCAGGCTTTCCCTTAACAGGCAGTGGGAGCTTTATGTCAACCCTCTCTTGCCTGACAATCTCTTCTTTCCTTTTCTTCTTAGTTTCCCTATCCCTTATCTCTACATGCACAAGACCGCAGGCACTAAGGAATATAAGCAAAAGAAGGCTCATAGGCTTCATCTTCTATGAGATTATACGCCTCTCCAATGGCTTCCACAAGGTCAAGGGCTCTAAGGCTCTCCCTATGCGTCTTTTTTTGAGCTACCTCTCCTGCAAGCCCGTGCAGGAAAACACCCAGCTTGAGGGCATCCTCTGGATGAAGACCTCTACCAATAAGTGCGGAAAGCACGCCTGAGAGCACATCCCCAACTCCCCCCTTCGCCATAGCAGGCGTTCCTCTAAGAGAGAGATACACCCTGCCCTGGGGAGTTGCGATGGCAGTTCTTGAAGACTTTAGCACAAGGTAGCAACCGTACTTCTGAGCAAACTCGAGGGCTACATCCGTCAGGTTCTCAACTATATAGTCCTTCGGAAGCCCAGAGAGCCTCTCAAACTCTCCCACATGGGGCGTGAGCACTGTTAAGCCTTCCCTCTGCTTTAAAATCTCTATTCCTGTGTCTGCAAGGTTGTTCAGAGCGTCCGCATCCAAAAGGAGAGGTTTTTTCACCTTAACGATCAGCTCCCTAATTATTTGAGTTCCCTCTTTATACCTTCCCATACCCATACCTACAACCACAGCGGAAAACCTTTCCTGCATATCAAGTATCTGTTCTACGCATCCAAGAGATAACTTTACACCGTCCAAAAGGGGCACACTCATCTCCTCTATAAGAGCGGTCTCAAATATGGGGTTTAGACCCTTTGGCACTCCAACGCTTACCAGTCCTGCTCCTGCTCTTGTGCATGCCCTTGCGGCCATTATTACCGCACCCGTCTTTCCCTCGCTACCCCCAACTAGCAAAACATGCCCCATCTTGCCCTTATGAACATCGGCCTCTCTCTCAGGCACAAAAACCCCTGTGATAACGTCTCTGTATATGCCCTCTGCAAGCCAAGGAGGTATGCCTATGTTGGCTACAAAGAGCTTGCCACATAGCTTTGCGGAAGGATGAAGCACATGACACAGCTTAGGAAACTGAAGAGCAACCGTTGCATAAGCCCTTACAGAAGGTTCAAAGATCCTACCCCTATCTGCAGACAGGCCAGAGGGCAGGTCCAAAGAAAGCACGGGCAATCCACTGTTCTTTATCAGCTCTATCCACCTTGCCCCATCACCCCTTGCAGGTGGTTCAAAACCTGTACCAAAAAGGGCATCCACTATAAGGTCGTAAGAGCTAAGGTCTGCGTGAGCTTTGGGCTCAAGGCCCATTCTCCTAAGGATGGACAGCTGGGTTTGTGCATCCCCCTTTAACTCCTCACCAAGGGCAAGCACGTAGTCCACATGATAACCTAAGAGGGAGAGGTGTCTAACTGCAACCAGCCCGTCTCCTCCGTTATTGCCCTTGCCAGCCACAACCAGGACCCTTTTAGCCTTTGGAAACTCTCTCTTTATAACCTCTACAACGCTCAGTCCTGCCCTTTCCATGAGCAAGAGAGATGGTATACCTAAATCCTGTATAGCCCTTCTGTCAACCTCCCTCATCTCCTCACTTTTAAGAACCTTCATGCAACTTATAATTATAAAGTTGAATGGTAGCGCTGATTTTCCTGCTTTTGCTACTTGGAACAGCCCAAGCCATAGACTGTCCTCTCTTGAAGGTTAGGTTTGAAGCCCTTAAGGAGGACATGATATACGAAGAGCTTATGTATGAAGCAGAAAGGCTCATAGAGGAGGGCTGCTCAAAAGGCAACCTAAAAGCCATGAGGTCTGCGGAGAAGGTAGTTCAGGCTATTGAAAACATAAAGTTTTCCGAAGCCCTGGGAGAGGAAAGGGTGGTTGCCGGCAAAAGGCTAAGAAGAGCGGGAGAGTTACTGAACGAGACAAAAAAGCATGCAGACAAAAACCGAACCTTTTATGCTTACCAGCTTCTCTTTTTTCAGGTCGCAAGGGAAAACTTCAGAGTAAAGGATTACAACTACGCCTTGAGGTATGCCTTGGCCTCCTACAATCTCGGAAGGGCTCTGATAGAGCTAAGATGAGCTTTAGAGAGGGTGAATTTATACTGCTGGTTTACGAGGATAAGAGGTATCTCAAAAGACTTACAAAGGACTTTAGTCTCAACGTAGGCAAGGATGTGATAAGGTTTACGGATATAGTTGACAAGCCTCCGGGTTCCTCTTACAGGGGCTTTTGTCTTCTAAAGCCAACCTTAGAGGACATCATCCTTCTGGGCTTTGAAAGAAAGACCCAGATAGTTTATCCAAAGGACAGCTTCTATATAGCCTTTAAGATGCTCGTTAACAGAGACTCAAGGGTTCTAGAGTTTGGAACGGGGAGTGGAGCCTTTACTGCCGTCTTATCCCATCTTGCAAATGAGGTATGGACCTACGAAGCGAGGGCAGAGTTCTACAGCAGAGCCCTCAAAAACTGGGAAAAGTTTGGCCTATGCAAAAACGTTAAAGCCTTCCACATGGACTTTCTACAGGCTGAGCTTGAAGAGAGCTTTTTCGATGGTGCTTTCGTGGATGTCAAAGACCCAAATCCCTACATAGAAAAGGTCTGGAAGGTGCTAAGGCCCGGTGCAATCCTTGCGAGCCTACTACCTACAGCCAATCAGCTCTCATCGGTCATAAATAAGCTAAAGGAGGGTTTCTGCTCCGTAGAGGTTCTGGAGATACTACACCGCTACTACAAAACAAACCCAGAGAGAATAAGACCTAAGGATACCATGGTTGGACACACGGGCTACGTGCTCTTTGCAAGGAAGAGGATATAGCTGTCCTTTATATCGGGAAGGTCCACCTTGCAGTAATCGTATCCTTCGGGAGCCTCCTTACCCTTCATGACAAGGACATACCTTCTTGAAAGTCTATCAAGGATGGGGATTATCTCCTTCAGAGGTCCAAGGGCTCGGCATAGGACCACATCGAAGGTCTCCTTTAGGCTCTCAGCCCTCGTACATAAAACCCTGTAATCCAGCCCAAGCTTTACCTTGATGAACTCAAGAAAAGAGCATTTTTTGGATTGGGACTCCACAAGGGTTAGTTTTATACTGTTGCCGTAGTATATCTTCAAGGGCACGCCAGGAAAGCCAGCTCCTGAACCCACATCGCAGAAGGAAAGTCCTTCTACATTAACGCCCTTCTCCCTTAAACAAAGGGTGGGTGTTAGAGAGTCTAAAAAATGTCTAATGACTATATCCCTATCTTCCTCTATGGCTGTTATGTTGTGTACCCTATTCCAACGTTGGAGCTCTGTCAGATATACGCTAAAGCTCCTTATCTGTTCCTCAGACATTGGAAAGCCGTTTCTTAGGAATATCTCTCTTATAAGCTTTTCAGCAGGTATCTCACATCCTCCACCATTTTGTCAGGTTCCTGTTTTGAGGGTGTGTAAAGGACCTTAATCTTCATGTCGGGTGTTATCAGGTATATGGTTGCAGTGTGATCTACAAGGTAGCCACCGGCAGATTGACCTTCAACCTTTTTATAGTACGCCTTGTACTCTTTTGCAACCTTTTTTATCTCCTCTTCGGAACCCCTAAGTCCCACAAAGGTAGGATTAAAATAGGGCACATAACCCTTTAGGAGCTCCTCCGTATCCCTCTCAGGGTCTACACTTATGAAAAGCACCTGAACTCTGCTGGCCTCCTCTTGCTTTAATTCCTTCATAACCTGTGCTAAGGTGCTCAAAGCTGCAGGGCAGACATCGGGACAGTGGGTGTAACCAAAGAATATAAAGACTAGCTTCTTTTGACCTGTATAGTCGGAGAGCTTTACCCTCTTTCCGTTGTGGTCCGTTAGCTCGAAGTTGTAAGCTGGCTGGTCATACAGATGGCCGTAGAACTTATGCTCCCTACTACATGCCAGAAGCAAAAGGGATGCCCATAAAAAGGTTAGAATAGTGGTTAATTTCCTCATAAATTAAATTATACATAAACTCACTTTGGTGCCAAGACCCCTCTTGCTATGGACCCTCATATCCATGTTCATCTTACTTGCAATGGCCTTAACTATGGAAAGGCCTAAACCTAGGCCGTCTTTACCATGGTCTTCCCTGTAGAACATCTCCCCAGCCCTCTCTGGATGCTCCATGCCTATCCCTTCATCTTCTACCACTATGCACCCAGATTCGTAGTAAAGCCTTATCTTTCCACCCATATCCGTGTACTTGTAGGCGTTTTCTATGAGGTTCCTCAGGGCGGTCTTTAGATATTCCTTGTCCACAAGTAGCTCCACATTTTCCTCCGTGTACTCTACGGTAAACCTCCTCTCCTTCTTTATAAACTCGTACTCCTCTTCTAGCTCGGCAAGAATCTGGTTTAGCGCTATCCTTTCCACCTTTAGGGGCATCTGGGACTCAAGCCTCATAAGAGTTGAAAGCTGGGTTATAAGCTTTTCCATCTTGGAAACTTGCATGTTTATGTTCTTGTAAATCTCTTCAAGGCTTCTATCTTCATAAATACCTGCTTGCATGAGTTCCACCTGTCCCTTTATGTAGGTAAGTGGTGTTTTAAGTGCGTGGGTTATGTTTCTAATAAACTCTTTCTGCCATAAGATTATACCCTTTAGCCTCTCTACCATGTTGGCATAGGCTTCCTCCAGAAGTCCAAACTCGTCCTTTCTCTCACTCCTCTTTACTTCAAGGGATATTTCACCCTTTGATATTCTTCTTGAGACCTCAGTAAGGTAGTTAAGAGGGCTTAAAAGCCTCTTTATGTAGGCTGTTGCCAGCAAAGAGGACAGCAAGAGGATAAAGAGCACAAGACCAACGGTAAATAAAACTATGCGCCTTTCCACCTCCTTTATCCTGTCGAGCTTGCCTACCAGCAAAAGTTTATAATCCCCTACACTCTTAACTATATAAGCGTAATCCTTGAGTACGCCCCTTTTTGTCCCCAGAACCCTTTTGAGCTCATCCTCCTCCAAGTTTGGAAATTCGCCCTCTAAAAAACTCTCCCTCTTTAAAACCCTACCCTTATTGTCCAAGAGGAAGCTGGCAATATCCCCAGAGACCACATCTTCCGTTAGTAAGGGGGCATAGTAATCGGGGTTTTTGTAATAGGAGCGGTAAAACTCAAGCAGAGGTCTCACCTGATAATCCATATAGTCCAGTAGGTAATCATGAAGCAAGCTCCTTATGGACAGTAGGCTAAACAGGGTAATCAGGAATATACCACCTATGTAGAGACCAAGAAAAAGGGAAAGAACCTTAACTCTGACCGACATCCTCAGAGCTGAGCATATAACCAAAGGCTCTTACAGTCCTGATAAGGCGGTGGTCCTGGTCACCCAGTTTGTTTCTGAGGTTCTTTATGTACACATCTACTACGTTAGACCCCTCTTGATGAGAGTAGCCCCAAACCTTAGAGTATATCTCCTCTCTGCTCACGGCCCTATTTGCCCTTTCTGCCAATAACTTTAAAAGTCTAAACTCCTTCTGCGTTGTGGGGATTTTTTTACCTCTGTATATGACCTCAAAAGAGCTCAGCCTGAGCTCCAGCTCCCCAACCTTTAAAGTGTCGTGCTCCTCCCTTTTGTACCTCCTTAGCACAGCCCTTATCCTGGCAAGGAGCTCCTTAAAGGAGAAAGGTTTTGTAATGTAGTCATCTGCACCTGCAGAAAGTCCTTCCACCCTGTCCTCCACCTGAGTCTTTGCAGTCAACATTATCACCGGTATATCCTTTGTTTCCCTTATCCTCTTACATACCTTTATGCCATCCATTTTAGGGAGCATTATATCCAGCAACACCATGTCAAAGTCCTCTTCGAGGATACGCTTGACAGCTTCATAACCATCCCTAACCCAATAAACTTGATACCCTTCGTGAGAAAGGGCATCCTTAATCATCTGCCCTATGTAAGGGTCATCCTCCACCAGTAAAAACCTCATGCTTCAGGAAGTCTAAGATAGTCCTCAATCTTCATGATACGTAAAATATCCCTGTAGGGCTGCAAGGCTATCTGGAGCTCCTCCCCCAACTTCTCCTTACCCAACATGCTATAGCTCATGTCTAAAAGGAAGTGTAAGAAGGCAAAGACCCCATCGTAGTCTTTTGGCATCCTTCTGTATGTTATGACACCTTCCTCGTGTTTGAAGATGTCGGAGGAAGATAGATAGGATAGTACACTTTGGTTTATATGCCCAGCATGCTTGAGGAGTATTCCATATAGGATGTTTATCAGGAAGAGATAGCATACTATCCTTACGTTCTCCATAGGCTCATAGAAGGCTATGTCTAACCAACCAACACTGCTAAAGACAAGGGTTCTATGACCCTTCAGCCCATCCCATCCATCCTCCACCACGCTCATCAGTATTCCATCCTTGTACATTAGGTAGTACTTTGTACCTTCAAGGTAAACCGTTACCATTCCTGTCCTTCTTTCTCTGTTCATCCCCATAAGTACTTTACCCATCTCCACAAAGGAACCAGGGAGTCCAGACACAACCTTGTTTTCAGAGTGTTTGAGAAGTATTAAATCTATGATTTTTGTTTTAATATCCACTACGTTTAAGTAAGAACCTCCAGGAGGACTGAGGAGAAGATCAAAAATCTCTATACTATAAGGATAAACTGCTATAAGCTTACCTTTTTTAAAGTAAATCTCAAATTGGGCATCGCTGCTAACAATCTGAACTAAACCACTAAAACCGCTCAATTGGAGGCTTTCAAAGATAGTGGGCATGCTCACCTTGTCCAACTCTACCCTTTTAAAAAGGTACTCCACACCTGCGTCTTCTGATATTCCTTTAACAGGGTTGAACTGACTTATATCTATATAACCCTCTGAAAAAAGAGACTTTAGTCTTCTTATCTCTTCAACTAGGCTTCTTGGCGAATTCACCAGTATCTGATATATTTCTCTATCGCTGTACAAATCAAAGTCGTCAAACTTTTTTAGCACCCTTACTACGGCCATGGGTGTTATGACCTTTTCCATAAGAGACCTAAGCTCCTGATTTGCAAGCTGGAGCTGAAGCACAATTTCCTCTGCATGTATAGGTTCTTCCAATTCTATGCACTCTACTTTTTCCTCCCTAAAGGTGAAAAAGGCTTCCGGCCTTTCAAAAAACTCCGTAAGCTTATAGAGGAGAAGGGATCTTTTGTTCTTATAACCTTCGTAAACATGCTCATCTTCAGTCACTCTAAAACCCTTTACAAAGCCCCTATCCACGCAGAGGGATACAATATTAGAAC
Organism: Acidobacteriota bacterium; assembly: GCA_003696155.1. GTDB lineage: Bacteria > Aquificota > Aquificia > Aquificales > Aquificaceae > Pampinifervens. The sequence goes on along the minus strand of RFFP01000022.1, from coordinate 59,293 downwards.
CAAAGAAAATGTCCAGCGTACCAGCCCTTGTAGAAAGATAACCGTTGAGAAGGTCTACCAGCTCCTGCCTTGAACTTATGTATCCAGAAATCATCCAATCACACCTTCTATCTTTGAAAGAAGAAGCTCCTCCAGCTTTCCAAGGGTTTCTAACACACCTACTCCACTTAAGGCAATTGCAGGAAGGGATGGATATCTATCCATGTTTATCTCTCTTTCCAAATCCCCATAGGCTATCGCGTTTGGTAGGTCCATCTTGTTGTATTGCAAAACTATGGGCACTTTTCCAAGTTCTTTACCAATCTTCTCTAGGTCCTTCTTAAGGACCTTCAAAAACTCCTTGTTCTCCTCAAGCCTTTCTCTCTGAGCATCGACAACAAAAACTATGCCGTCCACACCCCTTATGACGGTTAATCTTATGTCTTTGTATATGTCCTGTCCTGGCACGGTGTACAAAGCCATGGAGATGGTCATATCCCCCACCCTAAGCTTCCTTGTAGCAAAATCAAAGACCAGGGTTTTTTCACCCTTTGTGTCTATCTTTGTCAGGCTCAGTCCTTCCAACTGGGATATCTTTTCAAGGTTTGTGGTCTTACCAGAGTGAGCAGGTCCATAGTATACGACCTTAAGTCTTATGAGCTTTCTGTCCAAGTCAACCAGCATCTAATCCCTCCTTATACTCCCCCATTTAAAACAGCTATCGCACATGGGCTGGTATTTATTATAAGGCTTGCCACAAGAACAGGAGAAGGGTTTTAGGAGTTCAACTATACCCATTAGACAGAGTTTGTCTTGTTCTCTGTGAGACTGGGAGCTAAGCAGGAGAGCTCTTATGGGAGTGCTTACCGTATCCTCCAAGCCCTTGGCTTTACTAAGGAGGTTTAACTTCATGTAAACCATGGCCAGTGTATCAGCTTTTATAAGCTCTCTCTTGGCTTCAAGAAGGTCGTAGACTTTTGCCAAAGCCTCCTCCCTTTCCATGAGCATCCAAACCACATCCTCCTGATAGCCAAGGGAAAACACCTTTTCCATATGCTTTTTAGCATCCTTTATCCTATCTTGAGAGAGAAGATAGAGTATGTATGTGTAGTATACAAAGGGGCTTTTGTGCAGGTCAAAGGCTTCTTCAACATAGGCACCCTCACCCGTCGTTAGGTATTTATAGCCCAAAAGCTCGGCCCTTATAGCCTTTTGAGCTTCTCTATCCCATCTTTCTGAGCTATCCAGCACCTTACTCTGGTATTCAAGAGCTTTATCCACATCACCTTCAATAAAGCTTATATCCCTCATACCCTTCAGGGCGTTAAGGTCCAAGCTATCCGTAGACAGAGCCCCTTGAAACTTCTCCTTAGCCTCCTGGAGAAATTCTCCCCTCATAAGGTATTCACCGGCAAGAGAGAGAGGACCTGCACTAATACCCTTGAGGCTATCCGTCTTTCCCTGCTTTGCCAAAGATAAGACGAGTAACACATTCCATGGGCTCCCGTGTGGCAGGAGCTTTTCAACCTTACCGTAATAGCCTCTTGCAAACTCTTTTAAGACGTTTTCCATCCTGCTAAGCCTGCTCCTTAGAGACATTTCCCTAAAACTAAAATAGAGGGATGGCATAAGGAAACCTATACCAAAGGAGACAAGCAGGATAACAAAGATTGGCACTCTGAAGGCCATGTGGAAAAGGTTAATGTCCACATAGCCTGCATTTTGTGCTATAAAGAGGAGAAAGAGGGCGAGTATCAAAAGGCCAAATATGAGCTTAAAACCACTCATGCCTCTACTCTTTTTGCAGCGGAATAGAGCCACTCAAGGTCATAGTGTTCCCTCCATTCCTTAAGGAAGATATGCACTATTATATCAATAAGGTCTATCAGTATCCAGCCACCTTCCTCCGCACCTTCCACATGGTCTGGTCTGATGCCCTTCTTTTCAAGCTCCTCCAAAAGATAGTCCATGAGTGCCTTCGCATGCACCTTAGAATTGGCTGTAGCTATCATAAAGTAGTCCGCTATATTGGTATGCTTTGACACATCCAAAACCACTATGTCCTCCGCCTTCTTGCTGTCAAGAAGCTCCCTTATCATCTTTAGAAGCTCTTTACCGTCCTGCATAATTCCTCAGTTCTCTGTAGAAGCTGTTTTCACCGTAGGTCTCTCTGTACCTCTCCATTAGCCTAAGCCCCTCCTCCCTGCTCTCTTGGGAAAGCCTCTGCCACCTTTCTATCTCTCCCTGGAAGAACTTAATCCTGTTCTCTACAGCCTTTCTGTCCTCTTCCCCCTTTATCTGTGTTATCTGCTTTTTTGCATCCTCTATCCATCTTTTGTACTTTGTTTCCTGCCTCTTTGCCTGCTCCTTCACAAGGAGGAGAGATTTTATGTATCTGTATAATACCTCCGCTTCAGAGACCTGTTCTGGAAAGTTTATCAAAAGGTCCTTGTACCTGAGGGACGCAGAGTAGTAGTATCCAAAGTCTTCGTAAAACCTTCCCACCAGGTACTCGTGCCTTGCAATCTTTGTCTGTGCAGAGCCTATTAGGTCTATAACACGCTCCGCGTAGGGGCTGTTGGGATACCTGCTGAGAAAATCCTTTGCCTTTTCTATTGCCCTGTAAGTATAGCTCTGATCCCTGTAGGCGTCGGGGGCTATCTTCATGTAGCTGTCCACGAGCATAAAGTAAACCCGCTCGGTCTCCGGACTTTCTGGATAGTAAAAGAGATAATCCTCAAAGTGAACTACGGCGTTTACGTAGTCTTTTCTAAGATAATAACTCTCAGCCAAGGTGTACTTGGCGGATTTTATCTCCTCAGGACTGAGGTTGTCTATATACTTTAACGTTTCCGATAGCTTGCTTATTGCTTCCTTGTAATCTCTCCTCGAATAAGCGGACATACCCTCCGAATACAGTTTAGTAGCAAGTTCTGCCCTTTTCTCTTCCGTTACCTTAGCACAGCCTATAAACATGAGCATCAACAGGGCTATGAGCTTAACCATGGCTTATACTGTAACTGTCCATGCCCAATTCCTTAGACTCTTGAAGTTCCACGTACCTTAGATTCTTCTTTTCTAACATCCTTTTTACTGAGTTATATCTAAGGGGATGCACGCAAAGCTCAACCTTCTTATGAGGATAGGACATAAGCTCTCTCTGAACCTTAAGATTGAACAGAGATGAGCTTTTTATGTACCCCTTACCGCCACAAGCCTTACAAGGTTCGGAAAGTATCCTTACAACACTCCTTCCCCTCTTCTTCCTTACCATCTCCAGTATGCCAAGCTTTGTAAAACCGTATATGGTAGTGTAGCAACTTTCCCTCCCCAAAGCCTCCTGGAGCCTGCTTATCACCAAGTTCTTGTTCTCCTGTTTTTTCATATCTATGAAGTCAACAAGTATTATACCACCTATGTCCCTTAGCACAATCTGCCTTGCAAGTTCTTGGGCTGCTTCCAGGTTTGTCCTGAGGGCATTCTCTTCATGACAGGACCCCACCGGGTCACCGCTGTTTACATCCACAACGGTGAAAGCTTCCGTCTCATCTATAACCATATACCCACCACCTTTCAACCAAACCACCTTGCTAAACAACCTGTTAAGCACTTCGGGAATCCTATACTTCACCATATAAGTGTAGGGGTCCTTTATATAGACGTTTCTCTTTAGCAAGTTGGGGTCAAAGTCTTCAAGGAAGGAGGATATACCGCTCCAAAGCTCTGGGTCGTTGGTAACAATCTCCTCCAACTCATACCAGTGCTCTCTTATAAGGCCCATATGGGCTGGGAGCTCCTCCATAAGCATTTTGGGCTTCCTTACAGCCTTTGCCCTTTTTTCTATACTACTCCAGAGCTCCCTTAGCTTCTCTAGGTCTTCTTTTAACTCTTCATAGCTTGCGTTATATGCTATGCTCCTTACTATGATACCCTCATCCTTCAGAGATTCCTTTAGTAAGGTGGAGAGTTTTTCTTTTTCCTCAGAGGCCAACCTTGAAGAGCATTTTATATCCTTACCTTTTGGTAGATATATCAGATACTTGCCAACCAGCTTTATCTTGTCCGTTAGCTTTGCACCTCTGTTTTCTTCGGGCTCTCTTACAAGCTGGACTATAAGACTTTCGCCAATTTTATAGGTCTTACCCTTGGTAGGTAGGTAGGCGTCCTTATCTGTACCTATGTCTACAAAAACACCGTCCATGCCCTTTACGTATCTCTTTACCCTTCCTTTAAAGATGCTGTCTACTAGTGTTGGAGAGTTCTTTATTTCAACCCTTACCTTTTGTACTTCCCTTTCGTCTGCGAGAAAGGAAAGAGCGAGATCCTCGTCAGATAGTATGAGCAACGTCTTCGCCATGCAGGTAATATTAAAACACACTGCATGGTGTTGTTCATAAATTAAGCTTTTTCTACAAGACTTTTAATTATCTCCTTCTCAAGGGGTGAACTTACCTTGGTTAGCACCGTATCGAGGACTAAAGCCTTTACGCTTTCATACCTGCTTAGCCTTCTGGCACATCTTATGGTATCCCTAATAGAGAATACAAAGTCTACAGGCTCCTCAGACTGTTGCATCTGATAGGCTCTGTATGCCTTTCTTATGGTATTTGCCAGTTTTAACAGTTCAAACAGTTTCCATATATGGGCCTCGTAAACCTCCCTGTCCCTTACAGAACCCACACCGTTCACTATGCCATACCATAGATATACAAACTCCTCAAGGGAAAGGCTTGAGAGTTCTCTTACGTAGTCCTTTAAGATTATAGCCTCGTCAGGATAGTACATGCCCTTACCGTCTTCAAAGGGTGGGTAGTCTATGTAGAGTATATCAGCCCTGGACTTCACATCCTGAGGGAGTTCGGACACGCCCAGGTAATTCTGTGGGTTCATACCGCCCAAGAATACAACGTCCCTGTGAGGCTTTATAACCTCTCCAGTAGGTAGGGTTAAATACCTTCTGTAGTCAAAGAGCGGGTTAAAAATCTTAATCAAAGATGGGGGAAGGGTGTTTATCTCGTCAAAATATATGACCGCCCCCGGTGTTTGCAGGGCCTTAACAAGGTCCGAATAGACCCTCCGCGTTCCTCGCCTCGGTTCAAACTCGTAGATAAAGGTTATGTCCTCCTTTTCCATCTTGGAGTTACAAGGTATTATGTAAAGGGGTCTGTTGGTTAGGGCTGAGAACACCTCAACGAGGAAGTTCTTACCCACGCCCGCGTCACCCTCAAGTATGAGTATGCCCTCAGAGTAGAGAAGTTGCTCCTTGACAAACCTTACAAACCTCTCCAGATTGTGCACAAACCATGGAGTTTCCTCATAGGCAACAAAATGGGGAAGTCTGTAAGGCTCGTAAGCAAAAAGGCCGTTCAGATGTCTTAGATAGCTCCTTACCCATTTGGGTAGGTGCTTTAGGGCACTCTCGGGGAGCAGGTTTGAATGCCTCTTGGGTTCTAAAAGTACACCGTCCTCCCTCTCAAAAGCTACCCTGACATAGGGTTCACCGTCCATCAGGAATTTATCCTCTACCTTTATCCTCCAGCGTAGTCTTCTTCTCTCCCCTGAAAACCTGGGAAAGTCCTCCTTACCGAATATAACCCTATCTTCCTCTAAAACTATCCTGCTCTTTTTGAGCCTGTCCCTTATAACCCTTTCCTGAAGGCTCTTTGTCAGCAGACTTTGGGCTTCGCTGCTCATAGCTGCAGGTAACTTATGGAAGGCTTCTCTGGCGCTCTTTACTTCCGGGAGAGCTTCAAGGTCAAGCATGTCCATGTCTTCCACCCTCTCTATAGCTTCCCTGACCGCTCTTAGATGTTTCTCCAAAAGCTCTTTAAAGTAGCCTTCCATCTCAGACCTTAGAGTTTCAAGCTTGGAGAGCCTACCTTCCCTTTCTGTCTTCATCCTGCTTTCTACCTCTTTAAGATGCTCTCCCTGAAGGGTACCCTCTGCCATTCTCCCCCTCATCTGAGCCAAAAAGGCTTCAAACTTGTACTCTTCCACCAAATCCCTTGCCTGCCTTATTACCTCCCTTACCTCCCTTAATGGCATGTCCATGGAGAGGAGCCTCTTGTAGTCTTCCATATCCTCAGGGTTTTGGTCCAGCGCCGACCTCTTGAGCTTGACTTTTAAGCTGTTGAGGCTTTCCCTTGCCCTCTTTACCATCTGCCTTTGTCTCTCTTCCTGATAGAGAAAGTTAGATAGGTTTGTGGTCAGAGCTCTGAGGCTGTATAGCCTCTTGTCCTCCGTATCTGTGTAAGTGCAGGTGTATATGGTGCCATCGGGAGAGACCCTTACTATGGAGTAGCCAAAGCCTTCAAGGGTTTTCAAAACCTGCCAGTTTGGAAGGTAAACCACGGACAGGAGGTTTCTTTCAGCGTCTGCAAGGAAGAGAAGGTCCTCGTCGGGTGATAGGTCCATATGGGCAATGTTTATGGGTGTCTCCACTCTGCCAAGCTCCTCCTTCAGATCGTAGTCATACATAAGTAGGTTTGTGCCATCTGCAACTATGATGCCCTCCTTGTGAAGGGCTACAGCCTTGCCCGAGGGCTTATCAACCTTTCCCAGAAGCCTTCCACCCAGGTCGTACAGGGCAACCCCATCGGTTCCAGAAAGGGTCAACTTGTTCTGACCCAAAAACCTAAGGGTTCTAAGCTCCCCTATGCGAGACTCGGAGTAAGAAAAGACGCTCTTGAAATCAAGACCCTGAGAGGCAAAGCCCCCTGATATGTCTATAACGTAGACACGCTCACCTACCACACCGTAGGCCAATAGATTCCCTTTTATGTCAAGACCTACGGAAGCCCTAATTCCCTCTTGGGTCGTTCTAAAGCTCTTCCAACTCTGGGGGTTTCTCGGGTCTTCCATAAGGTAAACTACAAGGTAGGGTGGAGTGATAAGACCAAGATACTTGCCCCTAAAGAGCACGTTGGTTATAACCTGAGCTGGTGGTCTGGAGGGTAGCCTGTGGAGCTTTCCACTCCAATCGTAAAGCTGGACTATGCCGTACCTTCTACCTACAAGTAGCCAGTATCCATCTTCGGACACGTCCATAGCATCCACCCAGAACTCCTCTATACGTGCATCTGGGTCCTTTTCAAAAAGGTCCTCTGGGTTGATCTGGAGAGTACCCTTAGGAGTTTGGAGCTCTATTCTGCCTTTCTCCTCTCTTTCCTTTCCTGAAAAAAGCCTTTCTAAAAACTTCATGAATATAAAATAATAGGCTGTGGAAAGTAAGGGTTTCTATGATATAGCTCTCCATATGGAAGTGCTAGAGGGTGAGGAGAATATGAGGAGGGATTATGAAAACCTTATGAAGGTAGAAGGTGGACAAAGTCCAGCTCTTAGGCTTTATCGTTGGAGTAGACCGACTTTAAGCATAGGCTATTCCCAGGAGCTCCTTAGCTTTCCCCTACCTACGGTAAGAAGACCCACAGGTGGCGGTGCTCTCCTTCATGGAAGCGATATCTCCTTTTCCTATGTAGGGCTTAGGTCCCATTGGGGAGGGAGCTTTAGTAAAATATACAGGAACTTTATGGGAGTTCTCTTGGATGTTCTTAAGGGTCTTCTTCCTAAACTTGATATGAGTTCCTTCAGAGGTGGATACAGCTCATACTTCTGCTACTTCTATCCTACCTTTGGGGAGCTTACCATAGAGGGTAAAAAGGTGGTTGCCTGTGCCATGAGGCTTATGAAAAACGCTTTCCTTATACATGGGAGTCTATTCCTCAGCTTAGATTACCAACTCCTTGAAAAGCTTACGGGGGTTGGGGAAAGGAAGTTAAAGGACAGGATAGTAAGTTTGGAAGAGCTAAACATAGAGGAAGGTGAGGTCTTAAGGGTCCTTTATAAGGTGAAGGAAGAACTATGCCCTTACTCATAACCCTTATCAGGTTTTTTCTGATATTCCCCACCCTATACTTTCTTGAGAGGGACAGCAGGCTTTTAGCTTTCTTCTTGGTTTTGTTTGCTGGTCTTTCCGACTGGCTGGACGGTGAGGTCGCGAGGAAAACGAACAATACAAGCAGGGTAGGAGCTTTACTTGACCCCATGGTGGACAAGGCCTTTGTCTTGTCTGTGCTATCCTTTTTCCTCTATGTGAAGGATGTACAGCTGCTCGCCTTTGTTTTACTACTTCTTAGGGAGCTCTTCCTTTCCTTCTTAAGGAGCTTGGCAGTGGAGAAGGGGTATGTAATGAAAGCTTCCTACCTTGGCAAGGCAAAGGCTTTTTTTGAGTTCCTTACCCTCCTGTCCCTGTGCTTAGGTCTTGGGCTCTCGTCCACCCTTCTATGGTTATCTGTTGCCTTTGCCTACCTTTCCCTTTATGACTATATGCTAAAATATCTAACCTTTGAAAGGAGGTAAGCATGCTTTCCGAATACAATCCCTACCTTGAGTATAGAGAAGGGGAGCTTTACCTTGAGGGTTTACCTCTAAAGGGGCTTGCAGAAGAGTTGGGAACTCCCCTGTACGTATACAGCTCAAGCTACATAAGGGATAGGATAAGAGCATACAAGGAGGCCTTTCCAGGGGCGCTTATCTGCTACGCGGTCAAGGCAAACTTCAACCCACATATTATAGCCCTAGCTAAGGAGGAGGGAGCCGGTGCGGATATAGTCTCTGGGGGAGAGCTTTACGCAAGTCTTCTTGCTGGAATTGAGCCTTCAAAGATAGTGTACGCAGGTGTGGGAAAAACGTTAAGGGAAGTCGAGTACGCCCTTGAATCTGACATACTCATGTTTAACGTAGAGTCTTACATGGAGCTTGATGTGCTCAACCAGGTGGCTGGAAAGCTGGGAAAGAAGGCAAGGGTAGCCATAAGGGTAAACCCCGATGTGGACCCAAAGACCCATCCATACATATCCACTGGTATGAAAAAGAGCAAGTTCGGTGTGGATATAAAGGAGGCAATGAGGGAATACCGATATGCTGGAAGCCTAAAAAACCTTAAAGTGGTAGGCATCCACTGTCATATAGGTTCTCAGATACTGGACGTTTCCCCATACATAGAGGCAACTCAGAAAGTGGTGGACCTTTACAACCAACTTATAAAAGAGGGGTTCAACATAGAGTATATAAACCTCGGTGGTGGGCTGGGTATAAAGTACAAGCCAGACCAATCCAACCCAGAGCCCAAGGACCTCGCGGAAGCCATACTTCCAGAGCTAAAAGGTGTTAACGCAAGGCTCGTGCTGGAGCCTGGAAGGTCCATAGTGGGCAATGCCGGAGTACTTCTTACACAGGTGCAATTTCTCAAGGATAAGGGGCACAAGCACTTTGTCATAGTGGACGCTGGTATGAACGACTTGGTAAGACCTGCCATGTATCAGGCCTATCACCACGTATTGCCTGTAATAAAGAGTGATAGGGCCCATGTGAAGGTAGACTTGGTAGGACCCATATGTGAAACGGGAGACTTTCTTGCCTTGGACAGAGAACTGCCCATAATGGAAAGAGGGGATTATCTGGCAGTGCTGTCCGTAGGTGCTTATGGATTTGCCATGTCTTCCCAGTACAACCTAAGACCCAGAGCCTGCGAGGTGCTCGTCGAGAAGGGTTACCATAGGGTCATAAGGGAGAGAGAGGAGTACTCACACATCTTTGACGTAGTACCTCCCTTGAAGGGTTGAGTATCTAAGTATTTTTCTGAGATTTTTTATGCCCTTCAGGTCTTCGGGTGATGTGAGCTTCTTCTCTTTTCTTCTCCTTATTATCTCCTTAGCTGTTTCTTTGCCTATACCGGGCACCCTTATAAGCGTCCAGTAATCCGCAGTGTTGAGCTCCACGGGGAAGATGTGGAAGTTTGCCTCAGCCCAGGCGGTTTTTGGGTCCACATCCAAGGGCAGGTTTCCATCCTTGAGTATGGGCCTTAGCTCCTCGAAGTCAAAGCCATATTCTCTTATCAGAAAGTCCACCTGATAGAGCCTGTGCTCTCTTTTTGGTGATTCGGCAGGTCTGTTTTCAAGGGGTGTGCCTTTTATGGGGAAAAAGGCGCTGAAGTATACCCTGCTAACCTTAAAACGTCTGTTGAGAAAGTCTACAACCTTTATTATCTCCTCGTCCTTTTCGTCCTCAAGGCCCACCATCATCTGGGTTATCTGGCTTTTGCCCCTGTAGTTCTCTAACAGCCTACTTATGTGCTCCATCTTAGGAAGCATGTCCCTTAGTATGCTCTTGCCCTTAGCTATCCTTTGAAGTCTTTCCTCCTTGCTTGTTTCAATGTTTATAGATACCCTATTTGCAACCTTTATGGCCTCTTCTACAGTTTGCAAGGATACGCCGGGCATAAGCTTAAGGTGTATATAATCCCTGTACTTATACTTTTCTCTGAGTATCTTGGCTGTATCTACGAGTTTTTCCATGGTAAACTCGGGATGACCAAAGATGCCCGAAGACAGAAATATACCTTTTACCTTTCCAGACTTATAAAGCTCCATAAAACCCTTTGCAAGAGCTTCTGGGGATATGTAGAGCCTTGGCGTCTCTTCCCTGTCCCTCCTGAAAGCACAGTAGAGGCAGTTTTTATCGCACATGGTACTCTGCATGACTTTCAGTATGGGCAACCTGCCCTTTGGAGTAGATGCCATATATATGCAACTCTCCAGGTCCAGGCTCTCATCCCTTTCAAAGGCGGCCAACCTTGAAAGTATCCTGAGCTTTTGCTTATCGTCCATCCTTGGGTTAAAATATAAACCTTCCATGAGGGCCCTTATATCCGTTTACTACAAGGAAGGCTTAGAGGATCTTCTAAAAGCCTTGGAAAAGCTCGGCTGGGAATTGCTTTCGACGGGTGGGACTGCAAGGTTTATAGAAGATAGGGGCTATAGGGTTAAGAGGATAGAAGAGCTTACTGGCTTTCCTGAAATACTAGATGGTAGGGTAAAGACGCTCCATCCTGCGGTGCACGGGGGCATACTCTACAGAGATTGGGTAGAAGAAGATAAGGAGGACATAAGGAGGTTGGGGATAGTACCCATAGACCTTGTGGTGGTAAACCTGTACCCGTTTGAGGAGAAGATGGGGGAAGGTTTAGAAGAGAGGGAGCTTTTGGAATTTATAGATATAGGTGGTCCGGCCCTTATAAGGGCATCTGCCAAGAACTTTTACAGGGTTGTTGTGGTGGTAGACCCAAGGGACTACGGATGGGTAGCAAAAAGGCTTGAAGAGGGTGGTTTAAGCTTAAGGGAGAGAAGAAGGCTAGCCATTAAAGCCTTTTCCTATACCGCCTACTACGATGGCCTTATATCTTCATACTTCTCCAACCTCTTTGAAGTAGAGGAGCGGTTGGAGCTTTCCGCTTTACCTATGAAGCTGTACAGAACCCTAAGATACGGTGAGAATCCTCACCAGAAGGGCTGGCTCTATCTGAACCCTTTGGAGACTCTAGGTATAGCCCAGGCTAAGGTTCTTCAGGGTAAGGAAATGTCCTACAACAACTACCTTGATGCGGACTGTGCCTTCAGGCTCGTAAGTGAGTTTTCAAAGCCAGCCTGCGTAATTGTAAAGCATACAAACCCTTGCGGTGTGGCTCTTGACAAAGACCACACACAAGCCTTTGAGAAGGCTTTCTCCTCAGATCCCGAGTCTGCCTTTGGGGGAATAGTAGCCTTAAACTACAGGGTGGAGAAGGAGCTTGCAGAAAGACTAAAGGAGGTTTTCCTTGAGGTGGTGGTTGCTCCCGACTTTTCAGAGGAAGCCCTTGAGGTATTGGCTAAGAAGAAAAACCTAAGGGTTGTGCAAGCTTTGGGATTTTCTAAATCCTTTGATATAAAGAAGGTAAGCGGTGGATACCTTGTGCAGGAAGAGGATAACTTAGACTACGATAAGCTCGATGTAGTATCCGAGAAACAACCTACTGAGAGGGAAATGGAAGATATGCTCTTTGCCTGGAAGGTGTGCAAGTTTGTGAGGTCTAACAGCGTGGTCATAGCCAAGGATGGTAGGACTTTGGCAATAGGGTCGGGGAACGTATCAAGGGTTGACAGCCTTCGATGCGCCATAAACAGGGCTCAGATGTATGGATTTGACCTAAGGGGCAGTGTGCTTGCCTCAGAGGCCTTCTTCCCCTTTAGAGACAGCGTAGACCTTGCCCACAGTGCAGGTATAACTGCCATAATCCAGCCGGGTGGATCCATAAGGGACAAGGAAGTCATACAAGCGGTCAACGAGCACCACATGGCAATGGTTTTCACTGGCACTAGGCACTTCAGACACTGACATGGTACTGCTGTACTTTTCCATAGTAAGAGAAAGGCTTGGAAAGGCCCAGGAAGAGGTAGAATTTAGCGGAAGTGTGAAACAGCTGAGGAGGTTTTTAAAGGATAAATATCCAGAGCTCCAATCCCTCTGGGATGTGGTAAGGTTTGCGGTAAACGAGGAGTACGTCTCTGAGGACTTTGAGCTCTTCGGCAAGGAAAGAGTGGCCATCATACCCCCAGTGAGCGGTGGATAAGAGAGCTCTAATAGTAAGGTTCTCCTCCCTGGGTGATGTAGTCCTCACCTCATGCCTCATAGACCCCCTCATAAAGATGGGCTACAGGCCCGTCCTCCTTACCTTTACACCCTATGGAGAGCCCTTCCTCGAGGACCCAAGGCTGGAGGTCCTTCAGGTAAGCAAAGAAGAGCTTTTCAAAGTACAAACCATAGACAAACTCAGAGGCTTTGATCTGTACATTGACCTTCATAAGAACCTTAAGAGTTTCCTTCTTAGGCTTATGCTAGGTGGAGTATGGGTCTCCTACAGAAAGGAGAGCCTAAGGAGGCGCCTTGCGGTTTACCTTAAGTCCTTTAGAAAGCCTTACAGCGTTGTAGATGCCTATATGCAAAGCATAGGAGTTTCCAGTGGAAGGCCTAAAATCCTTATCTCTCAGGAAAGGCTAGAGCTCTGGGAAGAACGTCTGGGAAAGGGCTACGTATGCATAGGGCCGGGTGCAAGGTATGAGAAGAAGCGCTATCCATACTTTAAAAGGGTTGTAGAGCTCCTTACGGAGCATGGCTATAGCGTTGTTCTTCTTGGTGACAGTAGGGACAGGGCTTACACGGAAGGTTGGAAGGGCGTAAACCTATGCGGTGAGCTTGAGCTTCTGGACGTCATGGCGGTTCTAAAAAACTCAAGCCTCTTTATAGGTAACGACTCTGGACTCCTCCATATGGCGAGGGCTGCGGGAATCAAAGCTATCCAGGTCTACGGTGGGACCCATCCAACCCTAGGCTTTTCTCTCAGCGAAGGGGAGGGGAAGGTTATAATAAAGGGTCTTCAATGCCAACCCTGTCATATACACGGCAGGGGAAGCTGTAAGTTTGGGAACTTCCCCTGCCTTCAGATAGAACCCTCAGAAGTCTTCAGGGAGGCGCTGTCTTTTTTACCAGGTTAGGACCCTGCCGGCCATACCCAGGGTTGGTAGGGCTTGGGTTGGTGTGAGAACTGGAAAGCTGTAAGCCAGGTCCCCTTCCGTCATGCCGTTGAGGTCCAGGGACTGCTTGCATGCCACCATCTGAACGCCGTTATCAAGGGCAAGCTTTATGAAGTAGGAGAGGGGCTGTCCGCCTTCCATAGGGTATATGCTGTCCGCCACGCCTTTCTTTAGCAGCTCCGTTGCAGGTCCCGTAAAGTATACCACCACGTTCATATCCTCGGCGGCAGCGGTGGATGCCAGAAAGAAGGCTGAGGGCAACCTTTTGGGATTTTCCTTACCGGTGAGTAGTATTATCACTAGGTCGGGGGCCTTTTGTTCCATGGTCTTCCTCCTTGTTAAGACTTTAAAGATTAAGAATATAATAATACAACAGAAATAAGCCTGAAGCCTATAATTATATAACATGGTCTTAGGAATCCTCAGCGTAGAGTTGTTCTTTCCAGAAAACGGCTCCTTAAAGGAGAAAAGGCAGTACCTCAGGTCCATCAAGGACAGGGTCAGAAGCTCTCTAAACGTGTCTGTGGCTGAGATAGACCACCATGAGCTCTGGCAGAGGGCTCAGCTTGCCTTTGCATGTGTTGCGGTGGAGAAGGCCATTGCCGAAGATACCATCCAAAAGGCCATAAAGCTCCTTGATAGACACTATCCAGAGTTTATAATAGGTATGCAGACTAACTACCTGAAGCTCTAAAAGCCCATGCTCGCGTAAGAGACCTTAGAGTCTGTTGGCTCCTCGTGATAGACCTTGTAATCAAAGAGCTCACCACTCTTAATGCCTGCGCACCTAAGTATGTGGCTAAAGACCACATTGGTGTACTGACCGTCTATCCTTGTGGAGTTTTGATCACTTTCAAGTAGTCTAAAGGCTTCTTCCGTTTTTAGCTCACCTATAAGATTTAAATACTCCCTGTCTCTAAAGGATGGGTCGTAGCTGCACAGGTCCCCAAACTTCTTGCCCACGTGGCTGAGGTCTATACTGGATATGACAAATGTCCTATGGAGCTTTCTATCTATAAGCCTTAGCAGGTTCTCCGCAAGCTCTTTAAGAAAATCGAGGCTTCCGTAGGAGACTATTAGAGCTAAAGCCTTTGCCTCCGGAAAGAGCATCTTGGCATAGAGGCTTGCAAACTCTATGGAATGCTCCTTTCTGTAGGAGAGGATATCGTGGGCAAGGTCAAAGCTGTAAAGCTCTTGGAGTTTTCTAAATAGCTCCGTGTCTGTTTTCAATATCCCGAAGGGTGTTTCCATATCCAAGGGCAGGGCAGAGAAGGGCATCTCGTGCCAGTAGTGGGAGACTCCAAGTATGATTATAAGCTCCTTGTGCTCTTTGATCCTTCCATATCCCTCCCAGTATGTTTCCCTTGCGACCCTAAGGTCCATATGGGGAACTATAAGCCCAAGCATGTCCCTTTTTTCCCTCTCCTCAAGCTTGAGAAAGCCTAAGGCTTCTACCCTATCGGATGGGTAGGCAAGGCCAGCGTGGTAAGCCCTTCTTACGCCCGCACTTAGAAGTTCCTCCTTCAACCTCTTTAAATGCTCCCTAAACCTATGGTTGTCAAGGAGTAGAAGCCTATGCAGCTCCCATATGAAGCCCTTTAGCTCCTCGTCGGATATGAGCCTCAGCGTCCTTTTGAAAAACTCAGCCTTTATATCTACCAGCTCCCTTTCTCCGTCCATCAGGGAGAGGAGAAGGGCAGCTTCCCACGAGAGCACAAGCTCGGGAGATACACCAAGGGGGTCGCTTACCAAGAAGGAGCCATCCAAAGGCTTAAGAGTTAAAAACCTTACCTTGGGCTTCATCCAAATAGGAGCACTTCCTCTTCCCTAAACTTGCCATCCACGAGATGCCAACTTCTGTAGGAGACTACCTTCCCCTTGCTAACGGACAGTATAATGTATGAAAGACCTTCAAAAGCCCTCTCCTCGTCAAAGCTTGATGGCCTGTCAGGATGGTCAGGATGGGAGTGATAGACACCCACAATCTCAAGTCCAAATTGGCGAGCCTTCTCCTCGGCTTTAAGGTAGTCTTTGGGGTCTATCTCATACCTGTCGTGCTTTCGCTCGGGGTTTGCGTTGGGTGTTTCGTAGGCTCCGAATACGGTCCTTATGTCCCCTTGTGTCTTTCCAAGAAGGAGACCGCAAGTTTCGTAAGGATAGTCCTTCTCTGCCTGCGCCTTTATCTTTTCTACGGCTGAAGCCTTTATCCTTAACATGTCTCAAACCATAGCATACTGAGTCAGAAGCTCCGCTATCTGGACTGCATTGGTTGCCGCACCCTTCCGTATGTTGTCTGCCACTATCCACATGGAAAGTCCAGGCTCAAAGACCAGGTCTTCCCTAACTCTTCCCACGAAGACCTCGTCCTTACCTACCACATCCACCGCAAGGGGATACAAGCCTTGGGAGGACTCATCTATCAGCACCACACCCTGAGCCTTTCTAAGGAGCATCCTTGCCTCCTGAGAAGACAGCTCACCCTTTAGCTTTACGCTCACAGCTTCCGAGTGGCCATAGAAAACGGGGACTCTGACCGTCGTGGCGGAAACCTTTATATTTGGGTCGTGCATAATCTTGCGCGTCTCGTTTAACATCTTTAGCTCTTCTTTGGTGTAGCCGTTTTCTGTAAAGACGTCAATCTGAGGTATTACGTTGAAGGCTATCCTTTTGGGCAGGACTTTGGGAGGGGGAATCTCTTCCTTCTTGCACCACGCCCTTACCTGCTCTTCCAGCTCCCTTATTGCCTTAGCACCAGCACCAGAAACGGACTGATAGGTGGAGACCACAATGGCCTCTATTCCCACCGCATCGTAGATGGGCTTTAGTGCCACAACCATCTGTATGGTGGAGCAGTTGGGATTGGCTATTATGCCCCTATGCTCCTTTACGTCTTCGGGGTTTACCTCTGGCACCACTAGGGGGACGTCAGGCTCAAGCCTCCAGGCGGAAGAGTTGTCTATAACCACAGCACCATCCTTGGCAAACCTAGGAGCATACTCCTTGCTTATAGAGCTACCCGCAGAGAAAAGAGCTATATCTATACCCTTAAAGTCTGGTCTCTTGTTTAAGGCATGTACCTTTATCTTTTCTCCCTTAAAGTCAAGCACCATCCCTTCTGAGCGTTCAGAGGCAAAAAGCTCCAAGTCATCTATAGGAAAGTTTCTCTCCTCTAAAACCTTCAGGAAAGTCCTTCCTACCTCTCCTGTTGCTCCGACAACTGCAATCCTGTAGCCCATGGTTCTATAATTATAATCAACTGTGTTATTGCTTGCGTTTTTACTCCTCATAGCTTTTATTAGCCTATTAATCAACTTACATGTATACCCTTTTAAAAATGAAGAGTCCTTGCGGACAATAGTAGCCTACGAAATGTACTTCAACAAAAACCTCTTCCAACCAACGCTGTTTGGAGAACTCTACTACAACAAACCGCCAGCTTTTAACTGGTTCATAATAGTCTCATCCTCTTTTGTTGGATGGAATGAACTAACGGCTAGGCTTGTGAGTTTAGCATTTTTGTTTCTAAGCACCTTTACTATTTTTCTGTTTAGTCTCTATCTCTTCAAAAGTATTAGACAATCATTAATTTCCTCCCTCCTATTTCTAACCTCTGGTAATGTGCTCTTCTTCTATGGCTACTTAGGGGAGATAGAGGCAACCTTAACCTTCTTTATCTTCTCTGCTGTAGTCTGCCTATACCTCTGGTGGGACAAAGATTACAAGTTTTTAGGCTTTCTGTCTGGTGTGCTCTTTGGTGTAGCGGTTTTACTTAAGGGACTTCCTGCCTATGGCTTTTTAGCCCTTTCCATGCTTGCTATGGTTCTATACTACAGAAGGCTGAGGCCCACTTTTTCGAAACTTGCCTTTTTAATATACTCCTTATGTCTCTTAATTCCCTTGCTTTGGCTTTTAAACACTCAAGAGCCCCTAATCTATATAAAAACCCTATGGGAAGAAAGCTTTAGGAGGGTTGAGGGCAAGGGCTTTTCGAGGCTATGGCATATGCTTACCTACCCTGTTGAAAACTTTAAGGACTTGCTTCCGGGAAGTGTGCTTTTCTTGCTATCTTTGTACCTAGGTAGGAAGGGACTTCATGTCCCAGCGGAGTTAAGGCCTTTTCTTTTACTTCTTGCCTTAAACTACATACCCTATTGGCTGTCCAACTCCGCGGGCAGATACGTCCTACCACTCTATCCCATCCTTGCCATAATTGCTGGATACTACGTAAACAGGGTTATGGAGCATGACTCTTTTAGGAAGTTGTTTTATTCAGCTTTGACCATAACTATAATCCTCAGAATAGCTTATGCATTCGTATATTTCCCATATATCCAGCAGAAAGATAGAGAACAATCAGTAGCTCAGAGTATATTGTCTGACATGGCTGGTAAGGGGGTTATAGCCTGTGAGTGTCCACACAGAAAGGATATATGTCTTTATCTGGGCATCTGGAATGGGAAGCCTTTGAAAAGGCTCGCGCTCGAAAGGGGGGCCGATTATGTGATAAACTGCCAAGAAGGACCTGTAGGTAGAGTGATTGGTGAGTATGAACTTAGAAGGGGGGACAGGGCAAGGCTTGAGAGCCTAAAATAGATATACAGATGGAAATAGAAGCCTGGCAGATTTACGAGCTTGAAGATAGAATTCTCGTGGACATAAGAAGTCCAGAAGAGTTCAAAGACTTTCACATACCGGGTGCCGTAAACCTTCCGCTGTTTGATGACTACGAAAAGAGAATAATAGGCCTTCTATACAGAGAAAGGGGCCTGGAGGAAGCAAAGGAAGCGGGCTATAAGATAGCGGGAGGGAAGGTGGGCAGGTTTATAGAGAGATTTGAACAGCTAAGAAGACAATACAAGCATGTGGTGGTTTACTGTTGGCGAGGCGGACTAAGAAGTAAGGAGCTTTGTAAGGTTCTTAAATCCTACGGTATTGACGTTTATAGGCTTATCGGTGGCTACAGGGCATACAGAAACTATATTCTTAGTGACATGGGGAGAATTTTGGAGGACAGAAGCCTTCTTGTGCTTACAGGGAAGACGGGTGTTGGCAAAACCAAACTTATAAGGAGGTTAAAGCAGGAAGGCTTTCCGGCAGTGGACCTGGAGCATTTGGCTCAAAACAGGGGCTCCGTATTTGGAAAGATGGGTATGGATGATAAATTGATAAGCCAGAAGATGTTTGATGCCCTCCTATACGAGGAGCTTAGAAGTTTACAACAAAAACTGTTAATAACAGAGGATGAGAGCAGATGTATAGGTAGGGTTCATCTGCCTCAGGCCTTCTGGGATAGTAAGGAGAAGGGTACATTTGTTGAGATAACCGCAGACTTGCGTACAAGGGTTAAGAACATAATAGAGGAATACACAGCCAAGCCAGGCTGGGAAATGCAGGCAAACCTTTCCCTAGAGAGAATAAGGAAGTATCTATCTACCGCACAGTACAAGCAGGCAAAGGAGCTTCTAAAACTTGGGAGGGTTGAAGAGCTTGCCACCCTCTTAATGGTGGAGTATTACGATAAAAGGTATAGGCTTGAGAAGAAGCCAAGCTACACGATAGATTGTTCAGACTTTGAAGGGTGTTTTGAAGAGCTTAAGCTCCTATACCTTAGGCTTTTTAATGAAGGGCAAACTCTTCAAAACTGCGGGAAACCTTTTACCCCTTATTAAGAGTTCCACCCTTAGACCCTCAAGCGTGGACTCTCTATCTACAAAGCATAGGGCTATACCTCTCTTTAAGGTCGGTGAAAAGGTTCCACTGCTCACATAGCCTACGTGCCTGTCTCCAAGCACTATTTTATAACCTTCTCTTGGTACACCCCTCACCAAAAGCTCAAGACCGTAAAGCCTCCTTTTCACTTCCTTATTCAGCAGTGCTTCCTTTCCTATGAAGTCCTTGTTCAAGCTCACGTACCTATCAAGCCCCGCCTCTATGGGGGTTATCTCTTCGGAAAGCTCATGCCCATAAAGGGGCATTCCTGCCTCTATCCTCAGAACATCCCTAGCACCAAGACCACAGGGAGCGCATACCTCTACGAGTTCCTTGAAGAGCTCTAAACCAACGTCTTTTGGTGCATAGACCTCAAAACCATCCTCTCCTGTGTATCCCGTTCTTGAAACTATCACATCCTTAAAGACAGCAAAGTGGTAATACTTCAGATCTCCCACAGAGAAAAACCTCTCCATTCTCTCCCTTGCCTTTGGACCTTGAAGTGCAATCTGGACATAGTTATGGCTCAAATCCCTCACCTCAAGACCGTGTTCCGAAAGCCACAGAAGCACCTTTTCTCTATTTACCGCGTTCACACATAAGAGGAACTCTCCTTCCGAAAGTTTATAAAGGGTTATGTCATCCTTTACACCTCCCCTTTCGTTGAGCAACAGGTTGTACTGAACTCTTCCCACGGGCAAGTTTCTTATGCTCCTTGATGTAAGCCATTGAAGTTTCTCCTCGCCGTCCTTTACAAGGATCCTACCCATATGGCATAGGTCAAAGATGCCACAGGAGCTTCTGACAGAGAATACTTCCTCTTTTATAGAAGAATACTCAAGGGGCATAATCCAATTTGCAAACTCGGTGAACCTTGCGTGGAGTTTTACATGATAATCATAAAGGGGAGTGTTCATATTAAAATCTTAGCAGATGTTAAGAAACTATATCCTGCTCAGCTATATAAAGAACTTTCTTATAGTCCTAACTGTGTTCATAGGCGTAGTATACGCCTATATATTTGGTGAAGTGTTCATTCTTTTCAAAGAAAAGCACATTTCAATATTCCTAGAATACAGCTTAAACTTTTTTCCAGTTATAGTATTCTACACAGGTGCCTTTATAAGTTCCCTCGCCTTACTTATAACACTTAGACGCTTTGTTCAGAGAAAGCTTGATTTGGTAAGTCAGAGTTTTGGGCTTTCACCCTTTGATTTTTTAAGAAATGCTGTTCTCTTTACCGCCTTCCTCTCCCTTCTTAACCTATCTATGAGCTACTCCTTTTACCCTAACAGCCAGAAGAAGCTCTATAGGATGGAGAGGGAGTATAAGAAGGCTAAGGAATCAGAGTCGGGTGTGGTTAGAAACCTTTGGCTCACAGAGAAGAAAGAGGATACGGTCTATTTCTATGGCTTCCAGCTTGTAGATCTAAGCTCTGGGAAAATATTAAACCCTTTTATCCTCATGGTTAGGGGTGGTTCCATACAGATGGTTATAGAGGGGGAGAGGGGTCTATGGAAGGGGGATGTGATAACAGTAAAGCCGGCGCAGATATGGGACCCAAGGTTGGATAAAGAGCAGGTTCGTGAATACAGCTTTAAGTTTATAGACCTATCTCAGGTCAAGCCTCTTGCAGAAAAACCAGAGCACCTGCACCTCAAAGACGTAGTCTTACTCAGCCTGCTTGGAAAGGAGGTGGGTATAAACCATAGATACTACTGGTACGAGCTGATAAGGAGAGTGCTAACCTCCCTACTTCCTCTGAACCTTGTGCTGTTGCTCTCTTGGTTGTACCTCAGGAAAAAAAGCTTCCTCTTGGGTATTCTGTCTGTTATCTCTTACTTTTCCGCTCACTGGTTCTTGCTCAACATCTTAAGGTCTATTGTAGAAAATACGGACCTTAGCCTTATGTATTCCCTTCTTCTCTATATACCCTTACCCCTTATATCGCTAAAAGGACTTTACTATATGAGCAAAGGAATCAGGGTCTAGGCTGGAAGAGCCCACGAGCAGACCATCCACGTCACCCATGGACATAAACTGACCTGCGTTGCTTGGGTTAACACTTCCACCGTAGAGAATCCTTGTGTTCCCCTTTCTTTCAGGGTTTATCTGGGACAGAAGGTCCTTTATGAAGGCGTGCACAAATTGGGCATCCTCTGGCGTTGCAGGATTTCCAGTGCCTATTGCCCATACGGGCTCGTAAGCTATGTCTATGCTGTCTGTGTAGGCCTCTAAACCCGAAAGGGCTATCCTCAGCTGGGTCTCTACCACCTTTAGGGTAAGCCCTGCCTCTCTCTCCTCTATTCTCTCTCCGACGCAGAGTATGGGGCGTAGCCCTGTCTCTATGCAGGCTGTCAGTTTTTTGTTTATAAGCTCGTCAGACTCTCCAAAGATCCATCTTCTTTCCGAGTGTCCGACTATAACGTAAAACACGCCAAGCTCCTTAAGCATATCTATGGAGACCTCACCGGTAAAGGCTCCCTTCTTCTCGTAGAAACAGTTCTGAGCTCCCAGCCTTACATTGCTACCCTCTAACATCCTCTGAGCTACGCAAAGGGATGGAAAGGGTGGGCACAGTAGCACTTCCCTATCAGTCACATCCTTGACCAGCGGTAAGAACCTCTCCAGGTAGGACTCTGTCTGAGAAGGGGTTAGGTTCATCTTCCAGTTGGCTGATATGAGCTTTATCATGACATACTATTTTAGCAGGAAAAGGTAAGAGTAGAGCAGGGCTAAAAGGATTCTGTAAATACCAAAGGGAAGGAAGGAGTGTTTTGAGACAAAGCTGAGAAGCGCCTTAACGCTTAGGAGAGCAAAGACAAAAGCGGTGAGAAAACCTATTGCCAAGCTCTGCCACTCATGGGGTTGAAATTGCTCGTAGGATTTAAAAAAGTCGTAGGTTGTGGCTATTAACATGGTGGGAACTGCCAAGAGGAAGGAAAACTCCGCCGATGCCCTTCTGGAAAGTCCCATTAGCATGCCACCCACTATGGTAGAGCCAGAACGGGAAACACCCGGCACCATGGCAAGGCTCTGGAAGAGGCCCACCACAAAAGCCCTAAGGTAACTCAGCTCCCTCCCATCCTCCAGTGTGGCAAACCTCTGGCATAACCTATCAGCCACTATGAGAAGGAGACCACCTAAGGAAAGGGCAATCACCACTAGAAGGTCATTACCTATTAGGTATCCCTTTATATACCTGTAGAGGGTAAAACCGAGAAGTCCCGTAGGTAGAAAGGCTACGGCTATCCTCTTCCAGAGCTCCATGTCCACCAAAAACCGCCTCCAATAGAGAAAGACTATGGCAAGTATGGAACCGAGCTGTATGGATATTTCGAAGCTCTTGGTAAACTCCGTGTGTGGAATGCCCATAATATGGGCAGTCAGGATTAGGTGGCCTGTGGATGATACGGGGAGAAACTCGGTAATACCTTCCACCGCACCCATTAAAAAGGCCTTTAAACCGTCCATTAGAGCACCTCCAGGTATATGCCCTTTAGGTACAGGGTGTTGGGTATTTGGAGTATCCAAGGATGGTCAAGGTCCTGATAGCTTTCCGCAACAACCCGTAGCTCCCTTCTCGCATCGTAAGCAGCGGAGCTTATAACCTGCAGAAGCTCTTCCCTTCCTATGTGAAAGGAACAGGAAAAGACCGCAAGATATCCTCCTGGTTTAGTAAGGTGTATGCCCCTAAGGCAGAGCTCCTTGTACCCCCTTAAAGCATTAGGAACCGCTGCCCTGTTCTTGGCAAAGGAGGGTGGGTCTATAACCACCACGTCAAAACTCTTCCCTTGCTTGTGAAGAGCCCTCAGGAAGTCAAAGGCGTTCTCCTCCACCCATTCAATTCCATCAAGCCCGTTCAGCTTCTCGCACCTTCTGCCCATCTGAAGAGCGGAGGGGGATATGTCCACGGCGATAACCTTACTTGCACCCTTCCTCTTCATGTTTAGGGCAAAGCCACCACTATGACAAAAGAAGTCCAGGCACTCATCACCCGGCTTCACAAACTCTCTTATTATCTTCCTTGCTCTTCTTTGGTCAAGGAAGAAGCCCGTTTTCTGTCCTTGGGGTATGTTCACAAGAAACCTAAGGTCGTGCTCCCATATGAGTACCTCCTCTGGAACCTCTCCGTAAAGCAAGCCCCCACCAACATCAAAACCCTCAACACTTGAAATGTAGGGATTTGTCTTCTCCCATATGCCCGCTGGTTTTAGCAATTCTATGAGCGCCTCTATGACCCATTCCCTCATTTTGTTCATGCCGTAGGTGGTAAACTCCACTACCGCATACCTATCGTAGATATCCACAATAAGACCGGGGAGAAGGTCTCCCTCGGAGTGCACCAGTCTGTAGGCGTTGCTATCAAGGTTTAACCTTTTCCTATAGTTTAAGGCCTCCTCTATCCTCTTAACTATAAGCTCCTTGCTTATGGGCTCTTCCTTTTTGAAGGAGACTATCCTTATGCTTATGTTTGCCTCCGGATTTACGTAGCCGTACCCCAAGAACTTTCCAGAATAGTCCCTAACAACCACAAAATCACCCTTCTTTGGCTCTTTTGAAAACCCTGCTATCTCAGGCCTGTAAACCCAAGGAAAAAAGCCCCTTATCTTTTTCTCTACGCCGGGCCTTACCCTAACCTGTATCATCCATACTTTACGAGCATTCTCCCGGCTACTTCCTTAGCCTTCTCCTTTCCGATAAGCTTCTCCACAAGTTTTAGAGAAAACTCAAGCGCTGTTCCAGGACCTTGACTGGTTATTATGTTCTGGTCCTCCACCACCGCTTGATTAACAAACTCCGCAGGCTTTATATCCTCTACCAAAGAGGGATAAACGGTGGCTTTTCTACCCTTAAGGAGCCCAAAGCTAGCAAGGGCGGTGGGTGCAGCGCATATGGCACCTATGAGTTTTTTCTTCTCTTCCATCTGTTTAAGAAGCATCTCTACCCTTGGGTCCTTTTTTATCCTTTCCACACCGCCCGCACCCCCTGGCAATATGACCATGTCAAGCTCTTCTGCTTTTAGCTCATCTACGGTTGTGTCCGGTACTATCCTTAGATTCCTTGCGCTGGGTACTGGGTCTTTTGTGAGCCCGGCTATAAGCACCTCCACACCCGCACGCCTAAGCACATCGATGGGTGCCACCGCCTCAACCTCTTCAAATCCTTCCGCAAGCACTATAGCAACCTTTGCCATGGTCTTACCTCCTTAGAGTTTTATCTATCATCTTAACACCTCCTTCTCCCTTACCCTTGGGTCTATTAGGGCAAGGAGAAGGTCTGCCAGTAGGTTTCCCACAAGTAGCATTATGGTACCTATGTAGAGACCACCCATCACAAGAAAGAGGTCCTGAGATAGCACTGCATCTAGCATGAGAGTTCCAAGACCTGGCCAGCCAACTATTATCTCAATAAGGGCTGCACCAGAGAGCAAACCGGCTATCTCGTATCCTATGAGGGTAGTAAAGGGGTTCATGGCGTTTTTAAGAATGTGCTTTGTTATAGTCCGGTCTGATACGCCCTTGGCCTTTAGCATAACCACCATAGGGCTGTTCTTTATTTCTATGACGCTACTTCTCATGAGCCTTATGAGTCCGGCGGAGGAGACAAGGGTTAAGGTCAAAACGGGCACAAGCATGTGGGCAAGTAAGTCAAGGGCTTTTCCAAGAAGGCTGAGCTTTTCAAAGTCTGGGCTATGGACACCACCAACTGGAAGATAACCCGTCTTTGAGACGAGGACGAGGAAGATAAAGGCAAGGAAAAAGGAGGGGAAGGACATGAAAACATAGCTGTATGACCTTATAAGACGGTCGGTTAAAGTACCTTCCTTTAAACCGGATATAAGCCCTAAGGGAACCGCTAAAAGCCAGGATAGGATGGTAGAACTCACAGTGAGAAGAAGGGTGTTCCCAATCCTCTCCCTTATGAGGTCAGACACGGGTGCATGGTACTGGAAGCTTTGCCCAAGGTCAAAAAGTAGAGCGGACTTTAGCCATCTTACGTACTGAACAAAGAGGTTCTGGTCAAGACCGTACTGTCTTTTCAGGGCTTCTATGGTCTCTGGAGATATCTGGGGGTTGAGCTTTAGCTGGTCAAGGTAATCGCCGGGGGCAAGCTTTATTATTAGAAAGGAAAGGAAGGTGACCCCCAAAAGGGTGATAAAAGCTTGAAAAAACCTGTAGGCCAAAAACCACAGCATCAGAAGTAGTTAGCTATGAAATGCTTTACTTGGGAAAAGTAGCGATCTATCTCCCCCTTGTGCTTTTCCTTAACAGAGCGCAGGAGCTTATAGTCATCCCAGTATCCTATTAGGGGCAGATAATCTGGCCAAGCATCCTTCTTTTCTACAAAGTAGAGGAGGGCTGCGGTAAAGTCCCTTCTCGCATCCTCTGTAAGGTCAAAGTCCTCATCGCTCAGCACTCTAAGTAAAAGCTTCACATCAAGAATGAGGTTTCTTACGTATTCCATAGTTGGTGGTACACTTCTGAGCTTCTCCTCTACGGCCGCTCTTAGCTCCTTTGGCTCCATATCCCTGTAGAACTTTCTGAGCTTCTCTTCCATAGGTCTTACATTATATCAGAAAGAGGCTGTCCCTCCTGTAGTTTTCCCTCTCGTAAGTGTAGTCCCTTCTGTAGTGTACGCCCCTGCTTTCTCTCCTCCAGAGGGCACAAGATAGGGTGGCCAGTGCGGTAAGGCTTATATCTAAAAGCTGTCTGTTTTCCACGGTCGCCTTCCACCTTTCCCACTCTGAAAGCCAGCCCCTTAGGGTTTCTATTGCATGAGTAAGCCCTGACTCTTCCCTTTCAAGCCCGCAGTACTCCCACATGAGCCTTTTTAGGCTTTCAAAGTCGTATGTAGGCTCAAGGCTCCCCTCCCTTTGGTGTTTAAACTCAGCGTCTGAAAACCTTAAAAACTTAAGGTCATGATAGACTCTCACAGCAGTTCTGTATCCAAATACGAGCCCCTCAAGGAGAGAGTTGGAGGCAAGCCTGTTGGCACCATGAACCCCCGTGCAGGCGCATTCACCCACCGCATAGAGACTCTCCATGGAGGTCCTGCCCCATAGATCCACCTTTATACCACCTATAAAGTAGTGAGCCGCTGGGCTTACAGGTATGGGCTCCCTCTCAGGGTCATATCCCCTCTCTCTTAACATTCTGTAGACAGTTGGGAAGCGCCTCTGCAGGTCCACACCCTTCTCCTTCAGATGTCTCATGTCCAAAAACACCCTATGTCCTTCCTTTATCTTTTTGTATATAGCCCTTGCTACCACGTCCCTTGGCTGAAGCTCGTCAACGAAGCGCTCGCCCTTTTGGTCTACGAGGAGTGCACCCTCTCCCCTTACTGCCTCGGATACGAGTATGCTCGTGTTGTGGACCACAGTAGGATGGAACTGAACAAACTCGGGGTTTTCAATGGCTACCCCCTTCCTCATTACTATGCCAAGAGCATCTCCCCTAACATTTACCGGGTTTGAGGTGTATAAAAACATGCTGGCAGCACCGCCCGTAGCAAGCACCAGGCACTTGCTTCTTATAAACCTCAGCCCATCACCGTAGGTCAGAATGCCTTGTACTTGGTCTTTCCCTAGCACCTCTTGGAGTTCCCCCATGAGAACTTTAATGCCGAGCTCTTCTGCCCTTCTCCACAGGGCTTGATATATGGCTTTGCCTGTGTAGTCCTCCACCTTGAAGACCCTCGGGTAGGAGTGACCGCCCTCTATGGTAGTTTCTGGGTCAAAGCGCACACCCCAGCGCTCAAGGTCAGCCATTCTTTGAACACCCTCCTCTATAAGCACCCTTAGAGCCTCATCCCTACATAGTCCCCGACCAGCCCTCTGAGTATCAACCATATGAAGGTATGCGCTGTCCTGAGGATGCAGTGCGCAGGCTATACCACCCTGGGAATAGTAGGTATTTCCTATCCCCCGTGTAAGTAAGAGCACATCTGTTCCCAGCTCCTTTAAGACTATGGCCGTTGTGAGACCAGCTATACCGCTTCCGCACACAACCACATCAACCTTCTCCGAGGGCAGAAAGTGGGTGTCAAAATTAAGAAAGTATCCCATGCCTTTTGTAGACGTTTATTATGAGCTCCGCAAGACGGTACGGGTCATGCCTCACAAAATCCTCCTTCTCTCCTATAAGGTCCTCAGCGTAGACTTCTATACCATCCTTGGCTATCTTTGCCACGTCCGGTATAACTGGTTCCTGCCTCTGTTCTAAGTACCTCCTCAGAACCTGGTCAGAGGGCATTCTCGTGTTTACCAGAGCTATATCAACTTTGCTCAAGCCTGTGAGCTTTAAAAAGGTGCTTATATGGTCGTAGGCTGAAAAACCGTCGGTCTCACCGGGCTGGGTCATGGCGTTAACTACAAAGACCCTGATGGCATGGGAGGACTCAACAGCCTCCTTTATATCCCTTATGAGCAGGTTGGGTATTATGCTAGTGTACAGGCTACCAGGACCGAACACTATCACATCCGCAGACTCTATCTTAGCGATGGCATCTATGGGCGCGCGCACATCCCTAGGCTCAATCCAGATCTCTTCAACCCTTGCTATACACTTTTTGCCGTACTCCGTTATGTCCTCCTCTCCACATACCACACTATTGTCATTGAACCTAGCGCATAGCTGTATGTCCTCCACAGTGGCTGGGATTATCTCACCCTTTGTTCTGAGTATCTGAGAGGCTATGTTTATGGCGGAAAGAAAGCTACCCGTTATATCCGCCAGTGCAACTATGAGCAGATTGCCAAAGGCATGCCCTTCAAGCTCACCCCCCTTAAACCTGTATTGGAACAGCTTTTGCATTATATCCTCACTCTCGGAGAGGGCAACTATGCAGTTTCTTATATCACCAGGAGCAGGGAAATTATAAACCTTCCTAAGCCTTCCTGTGCTCCCACCGCTGTCCGCTACAGTAACTACGGCTGAAAGGTCCTTTATTTCACCGTTTACCCTTTCCTTAAGACCCCTGAGAAGGGTTGAGAGCCCTGTTCCCCCGCCTATGACTACTATTCTCATCCTTATCCTCCTTGAATTTCTTAAGGCTCGTATTATTTTAAAACATTATGTTAATCCTTAACCTTAAAGAGATATTTAAAACGAAAAGTAGGTTCACGGGCTACTACACCCTTAGCCCGAAGGAGATAGAGCTATCTCCCGACCTGGGTGAGATAAAACAGCCTGTAAAGGTGTACGTTGAAATAACCAAAGAAAAGGGTGGATACAGGGTTCATATGGAGATAGAAGGTGAGGTAATCTTGGAATGTAGCAGATGTCTAACTTTATATCACAAGGATATAGGGAAAACGGAGAACATCAGGATAGAGCCCTACCCTACAAAGGATGTGATGTACCTAAAACCCTCGGAGCTTGACGTATCCTTCTACGAAGACGAGAGCGCCTTTGACCTGGGAAACCTAGTAAGAGAACAGATAATCCTGAGTATACCAACCAAACCCCTATGCAGTCCCGATTGCATGGCCGCAGAGCTTGGTAAAGAAAGCGAGAGAATAACCCTCGGTAGCGTACTAAAGAGAAAAGAAAGCGGTTAATCTGTTATAATAGGTAACTCCACTAAAGAGAACGGAGGATTAGTATGGCTGTCCCAAAGAGGAAAACTTCCAAATGGAGAAGAGACCAGAGAAGGGCTCAGAACTTTTTTTCAAAACTGAGCTCCCTTTCCCTTTCCACCTGTCCCAACTGCGGTGAGCTAGCCATGCCCCATAGGGTATGTCCTTACTGCGGTCACTACAGGGGAAGGTCTGTGCTGGAAACTTCATGACAAGGATAGCAGTTGACTGTATGGGGGGCGATTACGCCCCCGAGGAGATAGTAAAAGGCTGCATATTAGCCTACAGAGAGCTGGGGCTAGAAAGTATACTTGTGGGGGATGAGGAGAAGATAGGCAAAATACTGAAAAGGGAGGGTGCGGAAAACCTTTCTGTTGTGCACGCGGAAGGAATTATACAGATGCACGAGCCCCCCTCTAACGTTCTCAGAAAGAAGGACTCTTCCTTGTATATTGCGGGAAAGCTTGTAAGGGAGGGACTGGCTGACGGTCTTGTGTCCGCCGGCAACACGGGGGCGGTGCTTACGGTGGGTAAGTTTGTGGTCGGCTCTATAGATGAACTGGAAAGGCCACCCATAGGGGTTGCTCTCCCCAACCCTAAGGGTAAGACCGTTCTATTAGATGTAGGGGCAAATGTAGATTGCAAGCCCAAACACCTCTTGCAGTTTGCCGTCGTTGGACATACCTATGCGGAGGAGATACTGAACATAAAAAACCCGAGGGTAGGTATACTGAGCATAGGAGAGGAGGAAGGAAAAGGGAACGAGCTTGTAAAGGATACCTACCCCCTCCTTAAGGTAAGCAAGCTCAACTTTTTGGGAAACGCAGAGGGTAGGGACATATACGCAGGCACCTTCGACGTGATAGTGTGCGATGGCTTTGTGGGTAACGTCATACTTAAGGCGAGCGAGAGCCTAGGCTTTGCGGTCCTGCAGATGATAAGGGAAGAGGTAGAAAAAAGCTTTTTTGCGAAGCTGGGCGCCTTATTGATGAAACCAGCCCTTAATAACTTCAAAAAGAAGGCAGACTTTGCAGAGTACGGAGGAATTCCACTATTGGGTGCTAAAAAACCTGTTATAATCACCCACGGCAGGGCAAACGCAAGGGCTATAAAGAACGCCATAAGGGTAGCCAACGAGTTTTTGGCTCATCACTTTAATGAGCGTCTTGGGGAAAACCTGAGAAGGCTTATGCCTCAGGAGGTAAAGGTCTGATGGGCATATCTATAGAAGGTTTGGGTTATGCCTTACCCTCCCACGTGCTGACCAACTTTGACCTTGAGAAGATGGTGGACACCTCCGACGATTGGATTACCACGCGCACGGGCATAAAGGAGAGGAGAATAGCCAAGAAGGAGAGCCTAGTGGAGCTTGCCTATAGAGCAAGCCTTGACGCTCTGAATATGGCCTGCGTTAATCCAGAGGATGTTGAAGTTATAGTACTTGCAACCCTCACACCCGAGCTTGGCTTTCCCGCCAGTGCTTGCCTTCTTCAAACAAACCTTGGATGCAGAAAGGCTTACGCCTTTGACATATCCGCTGCATGCAGTGGATTTCTCTATGGGCTTGAAATAGCCGGCTCACTGCTTCTGGCTGGTAGGGCAAAGAGGGTACTTTTAGTCGGTGCGGAGAAGCTATCGCAGATAGTCAACTGGGAGGACAGGAGTACATGCGTACTCTTTGGGGATGGTGCCGGTGCGGTGCTTTTGAGCTCAGAGGGCAATGGTGAGATTTTAGCATCCCGCATGTATTCCGATGGAAACCACTGGGAGATACTCTTTGCGGAAAGATGTGGTTACATAAACATGAAAGGGAAGGAGCTATTCAAATTGGCTGTGCGTAGCATGGCAGAGGTCTGCGAGGAGGTGCTCTCCATAGCAGGCCTATCCGTAAGTGATATAAACCTTGTCATTCCTCATCAGGCAAACATAAGGATAATGGAGGCACTTGCGGAAAGGCTTGGGATAGGCATGGAAAAGGTTTACTCCAACATACACAAATACGGAAACACAAGCGCAGCCTCCATACCTATAGCCCTATGCGAGGCTTACAATGAAGGCAGGTTAAAAAGGGGTGACCTTGTGCTCCTTACGGCCATGGGCGGTGGTCTTACCTGGGGAGCCACCCTCCTGAGGTTTTAGGGTGAACTGGGATGCCTTGGTAGTGGGTGGGGGGCCTGCCGGTTCCTCCAGCGCTTACCACCTATCAAGGTTGGGTTTTAGGGTGCTCCTTCTGGAGAAAAAGCCTTTACCACGCTTCAAACTGTGTGCAGGATGCCTTTCTGCAAGAACTCTAAGGTTGCTCCCAAGCGGCTACGAGGATCTCCTTCTCAACCGTATAAGGGTGGGAAGGCTGGCCTTCCGTGGGGAGGAGCACAGGCTTGAGGCTAAGGAAGAAATAGCCTACATAGTTGACAGGAAGGACTTTGACCACTTTTTAGTCCTAAAAGCTCTTGAGTCAGGGGCTGAGCTCCTGAGGGGTGAGTTCTTAGCTTTTCAAAAGGAAGGGGCACGCTACAGGGTTTACACCACACATGGTAGTTTTTTGGTGGACTACTTGGTGGGTGCGGACGGTATGCGCTCAAGGGTTGCAAGGCTCTTGGGCTACAAAAAGAAGAAGCTTTTCAAAAGCCTTGAGTTCTTTACAGAGGGGGACCTAAGGTATGAGGTACTTATAGAGCTGGGTCTTATAAGGAATGGCTACCTTTGGCTTTTCCCTCATGGAGATGGCGTTAGCATGGGTTTAGCCTCAACACACAGGGAGGACCTTTTTAAAATCCTTTTTGAATACTCAAAGGCTAAGGGCATAAGGTTTAAACATCCCCTTGGATGGCACATACCTTATGCGGAAGGGGAGAAGGATATACACATAGGAAAGGAGAGGGTTCTTCTTGTGGGAGACGCCGCAAACATGACCGACCCACTTTTGGGTGAGGGTATATACTACGCCCTTTGGGCAGGAAGCCTTCTAGCAAGCTCCATAGAGAAGGAGCCATCAAATCCTACTGTAGGCTACAAAAAACTTCTCAAGCCCTTAGCTGAGGAGCTCCATTATGCAGGAAAGATTGCAAGGCTTGCCTATTCTTTTCAGGGAATAGCTTACAATATGGGCAAAAGCTTTGCTTTAAAGAGTTTTTATGAACTTCTCCTAGGAAGGAAAAGCTATAAGGAGCTATACAAGGGTGGACTTTTTAGCTTTCTAAAGGATCTGTTGCTTGAAAAATTACCTTTTACCCGGTTATAGTATTAGATGGAGGGTACAGGATGAGGGGTAGGTTTTTGGTTTTTTTCCTCGTGTATTCCACAGCCTATGCAAACCCTGGGAACTTGGTTTTGACTGCTCTCTCCTACATGGAAAGGCCTTATCAATTTGGTGCAAACGAACTTTACCGTCTTGACTGCTCCGCTTTTGTACAAAGGGTCTTTATGGCAAACGGGATAAGGATGCCAAGAACGACAGAAGAACAGTACAAAGTGGGTAAGGTTGTCAGCTTGGCTGAGCTTAGGGAAGGGGATCTCCTCTTTTTTAGCACGTACAAAAAGGGACCTTCCCATGTGGGCATATACATAGGCAACGGTAAAATGGTGCACGCCAGCGAAAGTACAGGCGTAACAGTAAGCAGGATAGATGAACCTTACTGGCGTGGCAGGTTCCTTTTAGCAAAAAGGGTTCTCCCACAAACACAACCACAGGCGCCCGTTCACACAAGGGATGAGATAGCGGATCTAATACATATACTGGCTAACCGCTGAGGTACTTCTTTATAAGCCTTTCCCAGTTTTGTAAAGAGTTGAGGTGTGCGTAGATAAGCCTCATGTATCCACTCTTAAAAAGCTCCTCTTTTACAGCCTCTGGCAGGTTATACAGTCTTTCCTCGTCCACCATGTTAAAGGTTACCTCTAAACCTTCGTAAACCATCTTTCCGCCCACTACTAGGTTTAGTTCAAAGAGCGTATTTACAAAGTCTTCCGTTTCCCTCCTCTGTTCCTGGAGTCTTAAAGAATAGGCGAAAAACTGCCTTTCAAACCTCTGGTTTATATGTTGGCCATCCCAAAGAGGCTCACCCTTTTCCTGAGAAAAGCCCGGACAGGTCAGGTCCATGGCTAAATAATTACCTTTTATAAAGAAAGGATATTGTTTGCAGGTGTATGGCTTCTCCTCTCCTAACAGACACCCCATACCATCCTTCAGGTATACACAGCCCCTACTATCCTCTTTTAATCTAAAGTAGGCACATAAAAACCTCTCCTCCTTTCCTTCTTCATCCACCTCCACTGTTATAACTACTGGAAAATACCTAGAGAGCCCTATAATCTCTTCCAATACCACGAAGGTCCTGTCTGGAATGAGGCAACAGCTGTTAGGGCACGAGGACTTCAAACACTCCCATCTCAACGTGCGGTGTTGTTGAGGGTCAAGGAATTCTGTGTTTGAAAAGAGCTTTATACTCATTCATCACTCCCTAGGCCAATACATTATCATAGAAACCCCTAATATGCATACAAAGGCTCCTAGTAGATCATACCTATCTGGATTCACACTATCAACCTTCCATCCCTAAAGGAAAGAAAGTACTATGAAAACACCCCCGTAAGCGGCATAAACCCTCCCAAAATGCGCAGGCTGAAGTGTAGGTATGATGCCGTAAAGAACCAAAACGAGCACACCTATCAAGGCAAACCAAAAACTCTTGCCTTCCCAAAGAAAAATTGACTTTTTGATGGTCCAAACATCCATAGGGCTAATAATATATGCCCAGTCTATCCCAAAGCCTGTCTATCTTCTCCTTTACCTCCTTAGACATGCTTATGACCTTAGGCCACTCTCGGGCGTGGCCCTCCTCTTTCCATTTTGTTGTAGCGTCTATGACCATCTTTCCACCAAAGCCTATTTGGTTTGTGCTGTGGTCAAGCACATCTATGGGTCCTTTTAAAATCTGCACATCTCTGGATGGGTCTACGTTGTTACCCCAAGCCCAGAGCACCTCACCAATGTCATGGACCTTTATATCTTCGTCAAAGACCACCACATGCTTGGTAAGAGACATAAGACCAAGACCCAAGAGGGCATAGGCAACCTTGAAGGCATGTCCAGGGTAGCGCTTCTTTATGGAGACAAAGCAGAAGTTATGGAAACAACCTTCCGCAGGCAGATGGTAGTCCACCACTTCAGGAAGGTTAAACTTTATGAGGGGTAGAAATATCCTCTCAGTTGCCCAACCTATGTACTTGTCCTCTTGCGGAGGTCTGCCCACTATGGTAGCCAGATATATAGGCTCTTTACGGTAAAGTATGGCGCTTATGTACATCTTGGGATACTTATCTACGGGTGTATAAAAGCCCGTATGGTCTCCAAAGGGACCTTCATCCACCAAGGGCTCAGATGGGTCTACGTATCCTTCTATAACTATCTCCGCATGGGCTGGATATTCCAGGTCAACCGTTATACCCTTTATGAGTTCCACACCCTCTTCCCTTATCAAGCCAGCAAAAAGGTATTCATCCACTTCCGGCGGTAAGGGTGCGGAAGCCACATAGGAAAGGACGGGGTCACCCCCTATAGCTATGGCTACGTCAAGCTTTCTGCCTAGCCTTTTCGCCTTCCAATAGTGGTGGTTGCCATCCTTGTGTATCTGCCAGTGCAGGGCAAGTTCGGTGGGAGAAAGGACCTGAACCCTATAGAGACCTACGTTCCTTATTCCGCTTTCTGGATCCTTGGTTATCACCTGTCCAAAGGTTATATACCTTCCACCGTCCTCAGGCCAGCACTGGAGTATGGGAAGCTCAAGCACATCAATTCTATCTGTCCTTATGCTGCTTCTGATGGGTCCATCCTTTACAGTACGGGGCAGAGAGTCGTTTAGCTTTTTAAGCTCTGGCAGTCTTTTGAGCTTGTCAAGGAAGGTGTGGGGAATCTCTGGCCTTAGGAGCTTATAAAGCTTCCAGCCTATGTCTTCAAGGTTTTCATAACCTAGGGCGAGCTTTATCCTCCTTTCTGAACCCAGCAAGTTGGTGAGAACGGGTATAGAACAGCCCTCAACCCTCTCAAAGAGTAGAGCCTTCCCTCCTTTTGGCATCTTGCTTACTCTGTCTGTAACCTCCGTTATCTCAAGTATGGGTGATAGGCTCTCCCTTATACGTAGGAGCTCTCCCTCTTTTTCAAGTCTCTTGAGGAATTCTCTCAGGTCTCTGTACGGCATCCTTGTCTCCTTCTACTATACAAAGGTCTTCCCTGCATCTCACACTGGAAACCTTTTTAAGCTTTTTTGATATGTCAAAGAGCAAGTCTGTTATAAACCCCCTTATGGCCTGTCTTAGCTCGTAAAGTTCCCTTAACCTCTTTGAGAGTTCTTCAGCCTTTTGCTTTTCCCCCTGGGCTATGTAACAGTCCATCCTTCTTATCACCTTCTCCGCAGACTCGTCGCAGTGCACCAAAGCCATGGCAAGATGCTTTAGGGTGCACCACAGACTTTCAACCTTTGTCCTAAACTCACCACCGCCACCCTCTTCAGAAACCTCAAGTATGGAAAAGAGGAGCTGTCCCACCTTTTTACGCCTCTCTCTTAGCTCATCAATATAAGGCACAAGGTCCTCTAGCTTGGTTTCACCCTCCACCTCCATTAGGTGCTGTTCCGCATGAGCTAGATGGGCTATAAGGTAGACCACTTCTTCCACTAGAGCTTCTTCCCAGAGGTTTTTAATCATAGGAAAAAATATAAACCATATAATTTTTAGCATGCTCAAGGTAGCCCTCTTATGCCTAGTCTTCATGCTTTTGCCTGCATGTAAACCAGAAAAGGTAGAAAAAAGCAAGCCCACTGGTACGCCCTGCACTGTGGTCCACGTAGTGGATGGAGACACCTTTGAGTGTAAATTGAGCTCGGGACAAGAGCTTAAGGTAAGGCTTATAGGTGTGGACACGCCGGAGAGCTCAGATAACCCAAAGGCAAGGAAGGATGCGGAGAAAACAGGAATTTCCGTAGAGGAGATAGTCAGGATGGGGAAGCTCTCCAAAGAGCTTACAAAAAAACTACTTCCCAAAGGTGAGCTGGTATACCTTGAGCAGGATGTACAACCAACGGACAGGTATGGAAGGACCTTAGCCTACGTATGGCTAAAGGATGGGAGGATGCTTAACGAGGTGCTCCTTCTTGAGGGTTACGCTCAGGTTTATACCATACCACCCAACGTAAAGTATCAGGAGAGGTTCCTACAGGCTCAAAGAAGGGCCAGGGAGGAGAGAAGGGGGCTATGGGGATTTTAAAGTCCTTACCTACCCTCCACCCAAGGTTTTACCATGTGGTCATAAACCACACAGAACCACCCATGTAGCCCTGAAGGAGGACGAGAGCCACTCCAAGTAGGAGCATTAGGGTAAAGATAAAACGAAGTGTGCCAACTCTATTCATATAAAGCCTTACGACAAGTAGCAGGACAAAGTAGACCGCAAGAAATAGCCCAAGGAATTTGTGGGGTTTGAATATGCTTACCTCGGCGTGAAGCCTTTCCTCTATTGGCTCGTAGGCTATCATGCCACTAAGGGTAGCAGAGAGGACAGAAAGGGTAGCTAAAAGGCTAAAAATGAGATATAAGCCGTTCGGTAGTATCTTTCTTATTCTGTAGTAGATGTCTATAATAAACAGGGCTATGGGAATGGCTAAGGCAAAGTGTACTACGGGTGGGTGCACCTTTATAAGTTCCATGACTCAGCATCCCGATTATTTTTACTGTCTTATATTAAAATATTAGCCCATTTACCCTTTATAGAGGTGAAAGAGATGGAGCTCTTAGAACATGATTCCTGCGGTGTAGGGTTTGTATGTAGCATAAGGGGGGAAAGGAGCCATCAGATAGTAAGCTGGGGTATAGAGGCGGTTAGAAACTTAACCCATAGGGGAGCTATAGGTGGCGATGGAAAGACGGGAGACGGTGCGGGCGTTCTCATAGAGATACCTAGAAAGCTTTTTATAGATTACGTGGAGAAGGAGGGTCTAAGGCTCTCTTCACCCGAAAGCTTAGCGGTTGGCTGTTTATTTCTTTACGAGGACTTAAGAGCTCAGATAGAGGAGTACATAAGAAAGAGCCCCTTTAGGTTGTCCGGATGGCGAGAGGTGCCCATAAACAAGTCCGCAGTTGGGGAGTCTGCCCTTAAGGTCATGCCCAGGATATTCCATCTTCTACTGGATTGCGCGGATGTAAACCCAGATAGGGCGGATATAGAGCTCTATCTGTTGAGGAGAAGGATAGAAACGGACAGAAAACTCAAAGACAAGGTCTACTTTGCTTCCCTTTCTAGAAGGACGCTTGTCTACAAGGGTATGCTGGTGGCGCCCCAGCTGGATGTATTCTATCCAGACCTTACCGATGAGCGTGTGGAGTCTGCCCTTTGTCTTTTCCATCAGAGGTACTCCACCAACACCTTCCCCAATTGGAAGCTCGCCCAACCCTTTAGGCGTCTTGCTCACAACGGTGAGATAAACACTATACTTGGGAACAGGAACTGGATGTTGGCTCTGCAAAACGAGCTGGAGCACGAGGTTTTTGGAGAAGACATAAGACTCATAAGACCCTTAGTCTCTTATGAAGAGAGCGATTCCGCATCCCTAGACAGGGTCTTTGAGCTTCTTCTTCTTGTTGGCTACGAGCCAGAGCATGCCATAAACATGCTCATACCACCCGCTTGGGAGGGTGTGCCATGGCTCCCTAAGGAGATAAAGGACTTCTTTGAATACCAGTCCCTTCTTATGAAACCCTGGGATGGTCCTGCAAGCATAGCCTTTACAGACGGTGTGAAGATAGGGGCTCACCTTGACAGGAATGGCTTAAGACCTGCACGCTATGTGCTTACCGAGGATGGCATTCTGGTGCTAGGTTCTGAGGTGGGCATGGTTGACCTTGGAAACAGGAAGGTTCTAAGGAAGGGAAGGCTGGGACCTGGAGATACCCTGATGGTGGACCTACAAAGGGGGGAGCTTTTAGAGGGTGAGGAGATACTGAAAA
Organism: Acidobacteriota bacterium; assembly: GCA_003696155.1. Lineage (GTDB taxonomy): Bacteria > Aquificota > Aquificia > Aquificales > Aquificaceae > Pampinifervens. The sequence goes on along the minus strand of RFFP01000022.1, from coordinate 21,622 downwards.
GCTTAGCCCTTAAAAAGCCCTACGGCCAGTGGCTAGAAAGGCATCTGGTCAGACTTTCAAACATCATAAAGGACTACAGCATACCACCACCAAAAGAGGACCAAGATAGGCTTAGGAAACTTGTAGCCTTTGGATACGCTCAGGAGGAGATAAAGAACGTACTCCTTCCCATGGCTGAGGAGGGCAAAGAGATAACCTTCTCCATGGGTGATGACACACCCATACCACCCCTTTCAGAAAAGCCTGTGCTTCTCTTTAGATACTTCAAACAGCGTTTTGCCCAGGTTACAAACCCACCCATAGACCCCATAAGGGAGAAGGCTGTCATGTCCCTAAGGATGAACTTAGGGCACAAAAGGAACTTTCTTATAGAAAAGGAAGATTACGCAAAAAGGCTTCAGATAGACAGCCCCATACTACTGCCCTATCAGTTCAAGGCGCTTATGGAGCAAGAGAGCTTTAAAGTCGCTTGGGTGCCCATGACCTACCCCAAAGAGAGGAGCTACTGTGTGGTGGAGCTCCAGGACCTTGCGGGCGAGCGCAGGATTACGGACATACTCTATGATGCCATGTACGAGGGTTTAACCATATGCGACCTTAGGCTCGGAGTGGAGATAGTCTGCAGAAGGGTGGAGGAGGTAGTTAGAGGGGGCGCTCAGATAGTAATCCTTTCTGACAGGAATATCTCGCGTCACAGACTTGCTGTTCCTAGCTTGCTCGCGGTGTCTGCAGTTCATAAGTGGCTCTCCGAACGGGGTCTTTCTACAAAAGTCTCGCTGATTGTGGAGACAGGCGAGGCAAGGGACACCCACCATGTAGCATGCCTCATAGGTTACGGTGCCTCGGCGGTTTACCCCTACCTTGTCTATGAACTTCTGTACGAGCTTATTCAGAAGGGAGAGTTAAAGGTCCCTTACGAGAAGGCACTCTTTAACTACAAAAAGGCTCTTGAGGATGGCCTTTTAAAGATCATGTCCAAGATGGGCATATCCACCCTTAACTCCTACCAAGGGGCAAAGATATTTGATACTGTATGTTTGAATAGGGACTTTGTGGAAGAGTACTTCTCCGGCACGACGGTAACCCTTGAGTCTGACGGTATATTTGAAGTTCAGGAGAGCCTTCTTGCAAGGCACGATGCGGGCTTTGAAACAGAAAAGCCCGAGCTTGACTACGGTGGTGATATGAAGTTTAGAAAGGGTGGGCAGTGGCATGCATGGTCGCCCTTTCTGGTAAGAGCACTACACAAGTTTGTGCAGACCAAGGATTACCAGGATTACAAGGAGTTTTCACGCATAGCCAACGAGGAGCATCCCACCTTCATAAGGCACCTTTTGGACTACAAGAGGGCGGAAAAGCCTCTGGATGTAGAAGATGTGGAGCCTGTGGAGAGCATCCTCAAGAGGTTTGTAACCGGTGGCATGTCTTTGGGGGCTCTCTCACCAGAAGCCCACGAGGTGCTCGCAGAAGCCTGCAACAGGCTCGGCATGAAGAGCAACTCGGGAGAGGGTGGAGAAGACCCAGCAAGGTACTGGACCTTAAAGAACTCAGCCATAAAGCAGGTAGCCTCTGGCAGGTTTGGGGTTACGCCAACTTACCTGGCATCTGCACAAGATATAGAGATAAAGATAGCCCAGGGTGCAAAGCCTGGGGAGGGTGGACAGCTACCGGGTAAGAAGGTAAACGAGTACATAGCCAAGCTCAGGTATGCCCAGCCAGGGGTCACCCTCATATCTCCACCACCCCACCATGACATATACTCCATAGAGGACCTTGCCCAGCTTATAAACGACCTAAAGGAGGCAAACCCAAAGGCTAAGGTCTGTGTAAAGCTTGTGGCGGAAACGGGAGTAGGTACGGTAGCAGCAGGGGTGGCAAAGGCTTATGCGGACATAATTCAGGTCAGTGGTGCGGAGGGTGGCACTGGTGCAAGCCCTTACTCTTCTATAAAGAATGCGGGCAACTACTGGGAGATTGGACTTTCTGAGACCCAAAGGGTTTTAATGGAAAACAACCTAAGGGATAAGGTAAGGCTAAGGGTAGATGGGGGTCTAAGGACGGGCAAAGATGTCATCGTAGCAGCCCTCTTAGGTGCGGAGGAGTTTGGCTTTGGTACCGCTGCCATGATAGCGGAAGGGTGCGTTATGGCAAGGCTATGCCATACAAACCAATGCCCAACGGGCGTGGCGACCCAAGATCCTGAGTACAGGAAGAAGTTCAAAGGTAAGGTAGAGGATGTGATGGCCTACTTTATGGCTGTGGCTCAGGAGGTCAGGGAGATACTGGCTCAGATGGGCTTTAGAAAGTTTGAAGACATAGTGGGAAGGAGGGACCTCCTTGAAGTGAAAACCTACGACCATATACCCGGCTCTAAAAGAGTAAAGCTTGAGGAGTTTCTAAAGGAAGGCTATCCAGCGGACAAACCCAAAAGGCGCCTTCAGGAGCGCAACGACAATCCAAGAAGGAGCGACCTTGCCAAGCTTCTTGAGGAGGAGGTCCTCCCTTACATAGAAAGGGGTGAGAAGTTCTACAAAGAGTACCCCATAAGAAACGTGGACAGAAGCATACCCACAAGGCTTGCCTACCATATAGCTGTTCGGTACAGGGACGAAGGGCTCCCAGAGGACACCATAAACTTAGTCTTTAAGGGTACCGCAGGACAGAGCTTTGGAGCCTTTAACCACAAAGGTATGAGCCTTACTCTCATAGGGGACGCCAACGACTACGTGGGCAAGGGCATGCACGGGGGAAGGATAGTTATAAAGCCTTGCCACATAGAAGATTCTCAAAACCACGTGATAATGGGTAATACATGCCTTTACGGTGCGACGGGTGGAGAGCTCTACGCTGCGGGAAGGTCGGGTGAGCGCTTTGCGGTTAGAAACAGCGGTGCGGTGGCGGTCATAGAAGGTGCGGGTATGCACTGCTGTGAGTACATGACGGGGGGCGTAGTTGTCGTATTGGGTCCTGTGGGTGTAAACCTTGGTGCGGGCATGACTGGAGGATACGCTTATGTGCTGGATGAAGATATAGAGAGAAAGATAAACCCTAGCTATGTGATAGTCAGAAGGCTAAGAGAGGAAGAGGAAAAGGAGCTCTATGAGCTTATAAGCAGACACTATAGCTACACCTCAAGCACCTTTGCTAAACATATAATGGAAAGCTGGTCAGATTTCAAAGAGAGGTTTTACAAGGTCATACCTATTGAACAGTGCAAGCGTGACCCCATGGGTATGTCCGACGAGTGCGTCCTTGAGGTCAAAAAGTAGCCTTCTGTCCTTTTCCCTATACGATGCGGGTGAGACCCTCTTGGGTGCCCTCCTCTTTTCTACCCTCTACCCGCTCTACATAACGGAGCACATAGACCCCAAGCTCTACTCCTTTTTCTATGGATTTTCCTTTCTTTTGTCCTTTGGTGTTGCACTCTACCTTGGAAAGTGGGCAGACCAAAGGGGCAAAAGGAAGCTGTTTTTTTCTCTCTTTAGCCTCTGGGTTGTTCTCCTGTGTCCCCTTCTTTGGCTTACCTATGCTCTTCCAGGGGCTAACTTCACCCTTTACCTTCTCCTTGCGGTAGTCCACCAGCAGGCTATGGTCTTTTACAACTCATTGCTCTACAACTTTGAGATAAGAGGGGCCGCATCGGGTTTGGGTGTTGCCTTCGGCTACGTAGGTTCTGCCCTTTCCTTGATATTGCTTGCACCCAAGCTCAGCCTGCCCAATGCCTTTCTGTGGATAGGTTTACTCTTTATGCTCCTGTCCTTGCCCGCCCTTCTAAGCCTTAAGGAGCCCGTGCCTTTGGGAGAGGTAAGCCTTAAAAAGGTCTTCCACGACAGAGCTTTTATGCTTACCATCCTGTCCTTTCTTTGCCTATCTGAGGTTGCCCACACACTAATAGCCATGATGGGTGTATACCTTAAAAAGGTTTACGGTCTTCAAAACATAGAAATATACAGGGTTATAGGCATATCAGCCTTAGGTGGGGTTTTGGGTGGTGTGGTCTTTGGAAGGCTAACGGATAAGCTATCCGCAAAAAAGCTCTTTCCCCTAGGCTTTTTCCTCTGGAGCTTCTTTATCCTCTTGCTTTACTTCACACCCAGGGACACGCTTTTAGTCCTTGGCTTTTTTGCAGGTCTTAGCCTTTCACATCTTTGGACCACCTCAAGGGTTTTAGTCCTTGAGAGGTTTACAAAGGAGGACATAGCCCTCAGGATGTCCTTTCTATCTTTGAGCGAAAGGATATCCTCTACCGCAGGTCTTTTAAGCTGGTCAGCCTTCCTTTTTATAACGCATGATAACTACAAGCTTTCCGCACTTCTTATGGTTTTCTTTCCCCTTGTGGGAGCTTTGCTTTACTGGGCTGGCAAAAGAGGTTGACACTTTTATGAGTTAGCTTATGCAGACGTGCACTACGCCTGTATCTGACAGCAACAACGACGGCAACATAACAAGCGAGCTACAGAATGCCCTAACTACTGCCCAATCAAACAACCAAAACGATGTCATATGCATTCAGGCAGGAACCTATACGGTGACCTCTACCCTGACATATTCCACACCAAACGGAGACAACGGACACACTACAACTATTAAGGCAGTAGGCGGACAGGTGGTTTTGAATGGTGGTGATAATGTGCGGATAATGTCAATAAGCACAGACGGGAACGCTCAAACTAGTGATGCCAAAGCCCAAAATCTTTTGGAACAACACAGCAAACGCAGGTGGAAACGATGGGGATGACCTCTATTTGGATAGTGATTTTGACGGTAACAATACAGGATCTCCTGTGGAGCTCTATCATAATCTCTTTTCTGGCAATGCGAACTTTACCACCGCACAGTCTGAAGACCTGTTTATCAATGACACGGACAACTACAACAATCCTCAAAACCCACCATGCACAGCGCAGACACCTTATGGCAACATCCAAGGAGACCCACTTTTTGTAAGCCCACCCAATAACCTAAGGCTACAACTAGGCTCTCCAGCTATAAATGCAGGTTGTAATAACTACAAACATACCCACACCTCCAAACAACAGCACTGCACCCCACGGAGCTATTACCTTTAGCGTGAACCTTGTTCAAGGGCAGACGAGCATAACAGTTAACATAACCTTGCCAAGCATTCCACAGGGAGCTCAGTTTTACAAGCTTATAAACAACCAGTATGTGCCTTTCACTCTTCAGATAAACGGCAATACCATAAGCTTTACTGTGTTAGACAACGGTCAGTTTGACATCAATCCAGCTACAGGAGTTATAACGGACCCAGTGGTTATGGTTGTGTCTCAGCAGCAACCCAGTGGCGATGGTGGTTGTCATGTGGGAGCTGTGCACGCCCTGTGAATGCTTTGGTATATCTACTCCTGCCTGCTTTGGTACTTCTAAGAAGGCTCAGAAAGGCTTAGAGCTTTAAAGCCCCCTTTGGGGGCTTAACTAAACTCCTGGTCTAAGGTAGATGGGTTCAAGGCTAAAGGGGTTATCCCCTGCGTAGCCTTCCTTTAGCCTCTCATAAGCCCAAAGACCCCCATAAAGGGAAAAGGGGAAAAACTCAAGCTCAATCCCACCCAAGCCCTGCCCTTTTAAGGAGATGATAGTTTTATCCTCTGGTAATTCTCCTTTCCCTATATCTCCAGCACTCTTCCCTTTGCACTCTCTGTAAAATACGCTACTGCTTACCTTTAGGGCACAGACCTTCTCTTCAATCCTAGGTGTATACAGGCACATCAATTTGAGGTTTTCATAACCCACAATGGGCTTTTTCTGAAGGTAGGCAAGGGTCTTTAGAAAGGTTATACCAATTCTCAGAGAGGTAGCATAGCCCACACCTAAGGAAACTGCATATGCGTCAAAAGTTTCGGGCTCTATGCCATATCTCCTTAGTTCTAAGGGCAGATGCTCTAAGGTCTTTCTGTCGTTGTCCACATAGTGGCACAGAACTACTTTGCCATCTTCGATTACGCTGAAGTTCAAAAAGGAAAAAGAGGTATCCAAAGAGAAAAGCCTCATGGCATAAAATTTTACATATGCTTTCCTTCCACACAGACAGCATCCCAGAGGACTTGTGCTACAAACTCCTTACAAGCCTTGTGGCACCAAGGCCTATTGCATGGGTTTCAAGCATAAGCCCAGAGGGTGTGAGAAACTTGGCACCCTTTAGCTTTTTCAACGTGGTATGCGATAGCCCTCCTCTGGTGTTCCTCTCCATAAGCAAAAGGGATGACGGAAGGAGGAAGGATACCGCAGAAAACATAATAAGGGTTGGAGAGTTTGTCATAAACTTCGTGTCCGAAGAGCTCATAAAGGAGGTGGAGCTTACCTCAGGAGACTTTCCACCGGAGGTGGACGAGTTTGACATAGCAGGGCTTACACCTATGAACTCAGAACTTGTGAAGGTTCCATCGGTAAAGGAGGCAAGGGCATGGATGGAGTGCACCCTTTTCAGACACGAGGAGCTCTTTGGCTACGATCTTATCTTAGGTAGGGTTGTGAACATAAGGCTAAGGGATCAAGACCTAAAGCCCATCGGAAGGCTATCAGGTAGGTTTTGTAAAGTTTTTGAGATAAATCAGGGCTCATAGGGCTTATAGAGCTAAAATATTCTCATGGCTAAGGTTAAGATAAACGGCAAACTCTTTGATATACCTGCAGGCGTAAAGTTTGGAGACCTTCATCACGATATAGAGAAGGCGGGTGTTGAATTTGGGTGCACCGACGGTCAGTGTGGCGTTTGCGTGTGCACGGTAAAGAGCGGTCTTGAGTGCCTTGCGGAACCCTCCGAACAGGAGGAGGAGACCCTCTGGAGAATAGGTGAATACGAGGAGAACAGAAGGCTCACCTGCCAGCTGGTTATAGAGAGGGAGAACTGCACTATAGAGTTAGAAACGGACTAAGAGCTACACTCCTTTATACCAAGCCTTCTGTAGAGGCTCACCACTGGACACCAGCCACTGAAGGAAGACTGTATCTGGTTAATGGACATAAAAACTATAAAAGCCTTCCAAAACCAATGAATGTCCGAGGGCAAAATAGCTATCAGAAAGACCAAAAGAAGTACCAACCCAGAGGTAAGCCTTAGAGCTCTCTCCATAGTCATCTTTTTACACCTCCTTTATAAAATAAGGATATTCTAATATTGTTAAAGCATTTGTCAAGTACCTTCATATGAAGCGTACTATAATTTTTACCGTGTTCAGGATAATCGAAAAGCTACGTGTAGGAGAAAAGGCATATCTTCTCAAGATACAAGCGTCCCAGGTGAAAAGGTCCAAGCCAGGACAGTTTGTAATAGTCCAGAGAGATGAGCTATCGGAGCGCATACCTCTTAGCATACTTGAGAGTCACGAATATGGCTTTTCCTGCCTTCTTAAGGTCGTAGGTAGGAGTACTATGGAGCTCTTAGAGGAGGGTGAAGAGCTCCTCTACATTGCCGGCCCTCTTGGTGTGCCCTTCCCTGTGGGAAGGTACGGAAGGGTCCTTTTCTACAGCCACGACTGGGGCATAGCACCCATACTAAACGTGGCAAGAGCGCTTAAAATTGAAGGGAACTTCCTCAAGCTTGTCCACACTTCGGAGGAGCTTTACCTGATGGACCAGGTAGAGAGGGTGTTCCACCTTTGGGATGTATCCTCAGACCCCCTCCCGGAGGAATGCGACCTTGTGGTGAGCGCAGGTAGCAACCACCTCTCAGAGAAACTCACCCAACTGTACCCCAATAAGCCCATTCTATCCATGGTGAACGTCCATATGTTGGATGCTGTGGGTCTTTGCCTTGTGTGCAGGGTCAGGGTTGATGGCGAATACAGGCTTGCCTGTTCTGAAGGTCCTTGGTTTGAAGCTCATAAGGTGGACTGGAGAGACCTCATAAGCAGAGAGAACATTTATAAAGAGCAGGAAAGGCAGGCGACGGAAGAGTACCTCAAGCTTTTAAAAAGGAGAGAGTTAAAAGGGTGAGGGCTATAGTCATACCTGCAAGGCTTTCCTCCACGAGGCTCAAGGAAAAACCCCTGGTGCCCATACTGGGCAAACCTCTTATAAGGTGGGTGGTTGAGGGATGTCTAAGGAGCGGAGAGAGAGTGATCCTTGCAACGGACAGCAAAAAGATAGCAAGCGTGGTAGAAGGCCTACCCGTAGAGATAAGGTTTACACCCTCCGAGCTTCCTTCGGGCACTGACAGGGTATCCCTTGCGGTAGAAGGAGAGGGGCTAAGGTACGTTATAAACTACCAAGGGGACGAGCCCTTTGTTTACAAGGAAGACATTGAAAAAATCTTCAAAGCCCTTGAAAGCCACCCAGTGGTCACCCTTGCGATAAGGGACGCAGAAGCGTACACAGACCCATCAAGTGTGAAGGTTGTCCTTGCAGAAGACCAAACTGCCCTTTACTTCTCAAGGTCACCCATACCTTACATGAAGGAGAGCTCAGGGTTATATCCTCTCAAACACGTGGGGATATACGGCTACAGGGTGGAGGTGCTTAAAGAATTTACCAGAATGAAGAGGAGCACTTTGGAAACCTTAGAGTCCTTAGAACAGCTCAGACTCCTCGAGCGTGGCTACAGGATAAGGGTACTTATTACCTCAAACTATTACCATGGAGTGGACACACAGGAGGATGTGGAAATTGTGGAGAGGGAACTCTCCGCCAGGGTCTTTACAAGCTCATAGTTAAGGCTGTGACCGCCCAAGTGGGAGCTGACCTTGCCCTTCAACCTACAACCTATGAGGCTTAGGTCCCCTATCAGGTCTAAAAGCTTGTGCCTTAGAGGTTCGTCCTTGGACCTCATACCTTCTGGATTGTAAACAAAACCATTCCCTATGACCAAGGCATTTTTGAGACTTCCCCCCTTAGCAAGCCCCCTTTCCATGAGATACTCCACCTCGTAGTCGTAGCAGAAGGTCCTTGCAAAGACCACATCCCTTATGTTCCCACTGTAGTTTACAGAGGAGAGCTCTATAAGTCCCTTTACGTATCCTGTATAGATCACCTCAAAAGCATCTGCCGGCTCGGCACTTATGTAGGCTTTGCAGTTTTTGACCTCAAACCTATCCTCAATGCTCAGGATCCTTGCAGGTTCAGAGAGGGTGTAAACCCTGTCCTTTAACTCCTTGTAAAAGTAGTATCCACTACCGTCAAGTATGGGAACCTCATAGCCCTTTATAAGCTCTATGGTAAGGTTATCTATGCCCATCATGTAGAGGACCGCCATAAGGTGTTCTACTGTGGAGACCCTTGCACCTTCAAAACCCAAGACGGTAGAATGGTCTGTGCTCACCACATACCTGTAGCTTGCGGGTATGTAAACACCTTTCACTAAAAACCTTATGCCCGTGTTTTCCTTCTCAGGATGCACCAAAGCCTTGGAGACCTCCCCCGAGTGTACACCTATGCCTTCAAAGACCAGCGTATCCTTCAAAGTTGCCTGCATCATGGTCAACCTGTATTAGTGCAAACTCCGTGCCAAACTCTTCAGAAGACTGACCACACCCTCCACCGTAGGTTTTTCTGGAGTCAGACATTGAAGGGAGAGTTTGCTGTAAAGGTGTTCTTTTGTAGTTTTGCCAATGCAGAGGATTATCTTTCCGGCTAATAGGCTTGATGCCTCTTCCTTTGGCAAGTTTGCCAAAAGACCCTCAACCGCGGAGGGGCTTGCAAAGAAGATGGCATCTGCGAGGTTCAGCCTTTCTATAAGCGTATCCCTGTGGTAAATCATAGGTCTTACCGTATAAACGCTAAGGGTATGGACCTCAAAGCCCAGAGCTCTCAAGCCCTCTATAACCTCCTCTCTTCCCACATCGGATCGCGGTAGGAGGACCTTCCCCCCCTTACCCGCCATAAGCTTGAGGATAGACTCGCCGTAGTAGTTCTCTGGCATAGCCCAGACCTCATAGCCAAACTCCTCAACAGCCCTCTTTGTCTTTTCACCCACAGCCACTATTTTAGAACCCTTTGGTGAGTGCCTTGACAGGAAAGACCTAACTGCCCTAGGGCTCAAAAAGACAAGATAGTCAAACTCCTCATCAGGAACCTCAAAGTCTAAAGGCACCTCCTCTATAAGGGGGAGTTCTACCACCTTGAGGGATGCCCTTTCAAAGATGGGCTTGTCCTTCCTTATATCCTCCTCCGCTCTGGTGAGGGCTACCCTCATGGAATATGAATTATACTTAAACCCTATGCCCTCCCTTAGGGAACTTCTTAAAAAGGTAGACATAGTGGACGTCATATCTTCTTACATAGAGCTCCGACAGGTGGGAAACAACTACGTGGCAAGGTGCCCATTCCACCAAGATGATACACCCTCCTTTTATGTGTCACCTTCTAGGGGAATATTTAAGTGCTTCGGTTGTGGTGTAGGGGGAGATGCAATAAAGTTCGTGTCCATGTACGAAAACGTAGACTACAAAGAAGCCCTTCTCAAACTTGCACAAAAGTACAAAATACCCTTAAAACTGAAGAGCTCCAAGGAAGACCAAAGGGTTTACGTTGCCCTCCAGAGGGTAGCAGACTTTTACCATGAGGAGCTAAAGTTAAGCAAAAGGGCCTTTGAATATTTGAAGGAGAGACGAATAAGCTCGTGGGCGGTAAACAGGTTTTTCCTTGGTTATGGTGGGGAAACCTCCAAGCTTGTAAAGATCCTTCGTGGGGAGGGTCTTCTTGAAGTATACGAAAAGACCTCAAACCTAAACAGGCTGGACGAGGAAAGCTACAGAGACCTCTTTAAAAACAGGCTCGTCATACCCATCAGAGACCTTGGGGGTAGGTTTATTGCCTTTGGTGGTAGGTCCTTAGGAGATGAGCATCCCAAGTACGTAAACTCTCCAGAGTCGGAGGTCTTCAAGAAAAGGTATAACCTCTTTGGCCTTTACGAGGCAAAGGAATACCTAAGAGAGAGCGCCGAAGCCATAATAGTGGAGGGATACTTTGACGTCATAAGCATGCATCAGGAGGACTTTAGAAACTGCGTTGCACCCCTTGGTACATCCTTGACCTTAGAACAGGGGGAGCTCCTCTCCAAGCTTGTAAAAAGTGCGGTACTCCTCTATGATGGGGACAGTGCAGGAAGGAGGGCTGTAAAGAGCTCAGTGCCCAACCTTCTTAGGGTAGGCTTAGAGGTGAAGGTGGTATATTTGCCAGAGGGTGAAGACCCAGACAGCTTTATAAAAAAGGATGTCAGAGCACTCAGGGAACTTCTTTCAAAGGCAAAGCCTCTGCACGAGGAGCTTTTAAATAAAGTAAGAAAGGGAGAGAAGGAGGCCTTTGAGGAGCTTCTCTACTACTGCAGTTTTATCAGCGATGGCATAAAGAGGTACGAGCTACTGAAGGAGCTCTCAAGCCTGACCAACATGCCCCTGAGCCTTCTTGAGGATAGGCTCCCAAAGGTTGAGCTCAAGACAAAGAAGGAAAAAGAAGAGCTAAGCTATCATGAGGCAGTTTTTCTTGCAGGCGTTTTTAGATTTGGTTTTGAGAGTTTACAGACGGAAAGCCTCAGGCTATCACCACAAGCTTTGGAGCTTTTGCAGGCAATAAAGGATGGAAACTACCACCTTCTACCCGATTACGTGAAAAATCTAAAGCTCTTCAACTTTGAAAGGGCTTTTGAAGAAAGCCTAAGAGCTCTTAGCCTTTCTGAAGAGCTACCACCCATAGACTTTGAAAGTCTTAGGGAGGCAAGTGTCAAAACCCCTAGGAAGTTGAGAATAAAGAGGTAAGAATGCTGATATGGAAACATCTTCCTTAACTATAAGACAGGTGGACAGAGGTCATTACAGAACTCATCTGTGTCTGTACAAAATTTATGGCTTAGTGGTATCTGTCCTTTTTTGGTTCTAAGCTTCTACCCTCTAAAAATCATATAAAATTATGATGCTATGAAAGATTACCATGTGGTGGTTATTGGTGCAGGTGGTGCTGGTCTACGCACTGCCATAGAGTGTGCAAGAGACGAAAGGGTTAGGGTAGCAGTTGTCTCCAAGGTATACCCCACAAGGTCCCATACGGGTGCTGCACAGGGAGGTCTGAACGCAGCCCTTGGAAACACAGTGCCAGAGGACAACCCTGAGGTGCACGCCTTTGACACCATAAAAGGTTCGGACTTTCTTGCAGATCAGGATGCGGTCCAGTTTATGTGTAAACACGCGCCGGAGGTGGTTTACGAGCTTGACCGATGGGGTGTGCCCTTCTCAAGGCTTAACGATGGTAGGATTGCCCAAAGACCCTTCGGTGGTGCCTCTTTTCCGAGGACTGTCTTCTCCGCAGACAGAACAGGGCACGTCCTTCTGCATACCCTTTTTGAACAAGCCTTGGCAAGGGACAACATAGATTTTTTCAACGAGTTTTTCCTCCTTGACCTCCTTCATGACGGACAGAGGGTAAAGGGTGTATGCCTCTATGACATAAAAAACGGTGAGGTGGTAAACCTCAGGGCAAAGGCTGTGGTGCTAGCAACGGGTGGCTTTGCCCGCATATACTGGCAGAGGAGCACCAACGCCATAGGCAATACGGGTGATGGTGTGGCGGTAGCCCTGAGAAATGGTCTGCCATTGAAGGACATGGAGTTCATACAGTTCCATCCTACAGGTCTTGCAAAGACGGGCATACTCCTTTCGGAGGCCTGCCGTGGTGAGGGTGGGTACCTCATAAACAAACTGGGTGAGCGCTTTATGGCAAGGTATGCCCCTGAGAAGATGGAACTTGCACCAAGGGACATGGTCTCCAGAGCCATAGAGTATGAGATAAGGGAAGGAAGAGGCTTAGGCGAGGGTACTTCAGCTTACGTGCTTTTAGACCTCAGACACCTTGGAGAGGCAAAGATTAGGGAAAGGCTCCCACAGGTAAGACAGCTTGCCATAGACTTTGAAGGTGTGGACCCAGTTTACGACCCAGTACCCATAAGGCCGACCGCTCATTACTGCATGGGAGGTGTGCATGTTGAAAACTACATGACCTCTTCCACACTGATGGAAGGCCTTTATGCTGTGGGGGAGTGTGCTTGTGTCTCAGTTCATGGTGCCAACAGGCTGGGAGGAAATTCCCTTATAGAACTTCTAGTGTTTGGTAAGTTCTGCGGTATGTCTGCAAGGGAATACGCCAAACAGGTAGACTTTCTAACCCTCAGCCCAGGTGAGGAAAGGAAGGGTCAGGAGCTCATAGAAGGGCTCATGAAAAGGGAAGGCAGGGAGAAACTGGCGGAGGTCCGCAGAAGGATGGGCGAAATAACTTGGGAGAAGATGGGCATATTCAGGGACGAAAAGTCCCTATGGGAGGCATACCAAGAGCTTACGGAGCTATTGCAAAGGTGGGAAAACATTCCCGTGGTTGATAAAAGTAGGGTGTTTAACACAAACCTTGTGGAGCTATTGGAACTTAGGAACATGCTCGAGCTTGCAAGGGCTGTGGCTTACTCTGCACTGCACAGAAAGGAATCAAGGGGTGGGCACTATAGGGAAGATTATCAAGAGAGGGACGACGAAAACTTCTTAAAACACAGTCTTCTATGGCAGGAAGGGGACAGCTTAAGGATAGAGTACATACCCGTTAGGATTACAAGCTACCAGCCTGCTGAGAGGAAATACTGATGGACCTCCAGGAAGCTATAGTTTCCGTGCCAGCCATAATGATGGCTGTTATACTCCACGAGTACGCCCACGGATGGATGGCTTACAAGATGGGAGATACGACCGCAAAGGAGCATGGAAGACTAACCCTAAACCCCATACCACACATAGACCCCCTTGGAACGGTCATACTTCCCGGTCTTCTCATGCTCGTGGGTTCTCCCATACTCTTTGGGTGGGCAAAGCCAGTACCCATAAATCCACTCCGCTTTAGGGACTTACGTCTTGGTACCTTTTTGGTGTCCATAGCGGGCATAGGTATGAACCTAGCGCTGGCTCTCCTCTTTGCTATGCTCTTTAGGATCATATACGGTGGTTATCTGGACTTTCTCGGAGACCCTGTTCTTGTTCCTTTAGCCCTTTTTGCAGGAAAGGCGGTGTTGATAAATTTAGTACTTGCCTTTTTCAACGCCATCCCCATACCACCATTGGATGGAAGCAGAGTTCTTATGAGCTTCTTCTCCCTCAGATACTGGGAACTCTTCTACAGGTTTGAAATGTACGGCTTTTTGGTTATAACCCTTCTCCTTTTCACAGGTATATTGGGAAGGCTTCTTTTCCCACCCATACTCTTTTTTTGGAATACCTTATTAGGTAGATGAGGTCTTGGGTTTATTTGATTGAGGTCAGGGTGCATCACAAAGACAAAAGCATTCAAAATATATCTGCGGTCTACGTGGTCGCGCTACCAGAAGAGCAGGAACTACAGAGGGTAGACATGGAGTGCTACGCCTCTGAATATCTCCCTCAGAACTTAGCCCTTTCTCATGGGAAGGCTTACGCGGTGGGTGTTGACTGGGAGCTAAAAAACCCTGAAGAGTACGGAATAAAGGGCTTTAGAGAAGACCTTGAGCTATACGTATTTGAAGAAGGCCTCGACTTTGAGGAGGGTCTCTTTAGGGTTTACAGGATAATCCTTGATAGAGTGGACAAGGGCGAGGTGTACGTGGAACCTGTTATAGATGTGGGTGCCCCTTCAAAGGAGGTTATGTATAAATCTCTAAAGAGGGCACTTTCAGCTTAGCCCCTTTTCAAAATCCTCGGGCTTTATGTTTTCAAGCCATTCTTTGAGTTTTTCCTTCTCTTCCTCCTCCTCTGGTTTGGGCACCTTTGACTTCTCAAGCACCGTCTCTTCCACAAAGATTGGCGCATCAAACCTCAGAGCCAGGTTTATAGCATCGCTTGGACGGGAATCTATCACAACTACGTTTCCACCTTGAAGTATATAGAGCTCTGCATAGTAGGTGCTGTCCCTTAGGTCGTTGATTATAACCTTTTCAAGCCTACCGCCGAGGTTTTCAATTATACTCTTGGACAGCTCGTAGGTCATAGGTCTGGGCGGTTCAACATTTTGAAGCTGACGGACTATGCTGTCCGCTTCAAAGATACCTATCCATATGGGTAAAAGGATTTCTTCGTTGTCTTTCGCTCTTAACACCACTATGGGCATTTGGGATACGGGGTCGAGGGTAACTCCATGCACCAGCATCTCTATCATAGCCATATCCTCCTCTATTTAAAATATAAGCTCTCCTTCCATGCTGTAGAGATGGGGCTTTGTGATCTTCACCCTCACCAGCTTGCCAAGGAGCTCCTCACCACCCTCCACTGAGACCCAACGGTTGGTTCTTGTCCTTCCCAAGAGCTTTCCCTCCTGGTAGGATTCAAACAGAACCTCCTGGACAGTCCCTTGGTAAAGCCTTGCTTTCTTGGAGATTATGCTCTTCTGAAGCTCTAAAAGCCTTCTCATCCTCTCGGTTTTTACTTCGTCCGGTACTTGACCCTCCATGGAGTAGGCTGGAGTGTCCGGCCTTGGAGAGTACTTGAAGGAAAAGACCTGCTCAAACTCCACCCTCTTGAGGACATCTAAGGTATGCTCAAAGTCTTCCTCCGTCTCCGTGGGAAAGCCCACTATTATGTCCGTTGAGAAGGTCATGTTTGGTATGTATTCTCTGAGCATCTGTATTTTCTCCAGATACTCTTCTTTTGTGTAGCCCCTGTCCATGAGCTTTAGCACTCTGTTTGATCCAGCCTGCACGGGAAGGTGAATGTGCTCGCAGACCTGAGGAATTTCGGCCATAGCCCTTACCATCTCTTCCGTCAAATCTTTCGGATGCCCCGTGGTAAACCTTATCCTCTCCACACCGTCCACCTGTGCAACCCTGTAGATAAGCTCGGCAAAGGACATGCCTATATCCTGTCCCCATGCGGTCACGTTTTGACCTAAAAGATGCACCTCTTTCACACCGTCCTTTACAAGGGATTCAACCTCGCTAAGTATGCTCTCAAGGCTTCTTGACCTTTGCCTTCCTCTTGTCTTTGGGACAACGCAGTAGGTACAGTTTTTATCACAGCCCTTCATCACCGTCACGTATGCACAAAACTGGTTGTCCCTAACAGTAGGGTAATCCCAAAGCTTGTCCTCGTCCTGTGGGGGCTCTTCCAAAATGGCTGTTGCCCTGTAGCCTGCTTGCGCCTGCTGTATAAGCTCTGGAAGCTGATGCATGTTAAAGCTGGAAAACATGATGTCCACCATTGGAGCTTTCTGCACCAGTTCCTGCCCCATCCTCTGGGCAAGGCATCCGCATACACCTATTAAAGCTCTTGGATTTTTTTCTTTTACCTTTTTGTACTCTCCAAGATGTGAGTAAACCTTCTGATCGGGCTTTTCCCTTATGGTGCAGGTGTTTAAAAGTATCAGGTCCGCATCCTCGTAGCTCTGGGCAGGTTCATAACCCATGCTCTGCAGTATGCCACCCAAGCGCTCGGAGTCGTTAAAGTTCATCTGACAGCCAAAGGTCTTTATGTAATACTTCATGATGATAAAATTTAGTGTGTGGAAGAGAGAAAGCCAGAGGTTTTGGAAGAGAGTATATGGGTAGCGGGCGAGGCCATAAAGAAGGCTCCCAAACTTTACGGTATACCAACGGGGATAGAGGGTCTTGATGAACTGTTTTTTTTGGCGGAAGTTCACAAGGGTAAGGTTGAAAAAAGACCCTTGGGTGGTATACCTTCCTATTCCGTAACCAACATAACTGGCGTTTCGGATACGGGAAAGACGTTAATGGTGGAGCAGTATACGGTTAAACAGGCAAGCAGGGGAGAGGGGGTTGCATTCGTGACAGTGGAAGCTCCAGCACCTTTTACGGCAATAGGTCTAAGGGAGAGGGCAAAGGCTATGGGTTTTGACTTTGATACTATTAAAGATCACGTGGTCATAATAGACGCTGCCACATATTCAAAACTTAGAGAGAACCTTCCCGATCTGTTTGCAACCTTGGACTATACCATAAAAAACTATGGTATAAGACATGTAATAATTGACTCCATAACTGGCCTCTATGAGGCTAAGGAGATGTATGCCAGAGCTGTTGTAAGACAACTCTTTAACTTTATGAAAAGGAGAAATCAAACGGCGCTTTTTGTCTCCCAAAAGAGAAGCGGACATGAGGAGCTAACAGCGGAGGCTGCGGGCGGATACGCGGTAAGCCACATAGTGGACTGTTCCATAGTCCTGTCAAAGGATTTAATACTAACACAAGCTCAATCCAAGCTTTACAAAAAACCCTTGGGAGACATAGTAAGGCTTATACGCATAGACGGGTGCAGGATGTGTGGTCACGATACAAGAACCCACTTTATGGAGATAGATGAGCTTGGTATTGTCAAGGTTGGGAAACCCCTTACTGCTGCGTGATGGCAAGGTTCGAAGCTTGCTACCTAACTCACAGAGGGTACGTCAGGGAGAACAACGAGGATGCTCTCCTCTTGCAAGATATTGTTTTATGCACAGATAGCATGGAGAGACCAGAGTTTGTTGTCTTTGACGGAGACTATGCATTGTTTGCAGTTGCGGACGGCATGGGTGGACATAGAGGTGGTGAGATAGCCAGTAGGTTGGTCCTTGAGGTTCTATCCATGGAAAAGCCCAAAAGCCCACAGGAGATAAACCACACACTGCACAGAGCCAGGGATAGGCTAGAAGATTTTGCAAAGGAAAATCCCTTCTACTATGGTCTTGGTTGTGCTGTGGCTGGTCTTGTGTATGTGAGTGGCTCCCTTGTAGTCTTCAACGTGGGCGACTGCCGTGTATACGGTCTGAAGGATGGTTCTGCGCACAGGCTCACCGTTGACCACACCGAGGTGGAAAGGCTTGTAAGAAGAGGCCTGATAGACCAAAGGTCGGCAAAAAACCACCCTCAGAGGCACATACTGACCTCGGCTCTGGTAGGCAGTCCAAATCACGGAGAGTTTGAACTCTTTGCAAAGCCAGTAAAGAAATACAGAGAGTTCCTCATATGCTCCGATGGACTGTGGGAGTGTTTGGAAGAGGAGGAGCTCTCCCTAGACTGTGATAAACTTATAAAGCTTGCCTTAAAGATGGGTGGAAGAGACAACATAAGCTATATAAGGCTCAAAATAACATAAAGAGGAGGATAATATGGATTACCATGTCAAAGACCTTTCCATTGCAGACCTTGGAAAGAGCAGGATTGAATGGGCAGAAAGGGATATGCCCGTCTTGCGTAGCATAAGGGAAAGGTTTTCAAAGGAAAAGCCTTTTAAGGGTATTCGTATATCCGCCTGTCTTCACGTTACCACCGAGACTGCAAACTTGGTACTAACCCTAAAGGATGGGGGTGCGGATGTATACCTGACCGCTTCCAACCCACTGTCTACTCAGGATGATGTGGCTTCTGCCCTAGTCAAGCACTTTGACGTGCCCGTCTTTGCCCTAAAGGGAGAGGACACGGACACCTACTATATGCACCTGAGGGAGGTCATAAAGAGAGAGCCCCACATAGTCATAGACGATGGTGCAGACCTCATATCCACCCTCCACAGGGAGTTTCCACAGCTTGCTAAGAAGGTTCTCGGTGGTATGGAGGAGACAACCACGGGCGTTATAAGACTGCGCGCCATGGCACAGCAGGGCGTCCTACTCTTCCCCATAATCGCCGTCAACGACGCTTACACAAAGCATATGTTTGACAACCGCTACGGCACCGGCCAGTCCACCGTAGATGCCATAATGAGAGCTACCAACAGACTTATAGCAGGTTCTTACTTTGTGGTGGCAGGCTACGGCTGGTGTGGTAAGGGAGTAGCTCAGAGGGCAAGGGGTATGGGAGCAACGGTTATAGTGACAGAGGTAGACCCCATAAAAGCCCTTGAGGCTAGGATGGACGGCTTTTTAGTAATGCCCATGAGCAAAGCATGCGAGCTTGGGGACTTCTATGTAACCGTTACGGGAAACACCTCTGTAATAAGGGAGGAGCACTTACAAAGGATGAAGGACGGAGCCATAGTATCCAACGCAGGACATTTTAATGTGGAGATAGACATAGATGCTCTTGAAAGCATGAGCTTGAGCAAAAGAGAGGTAAGACCTTTCATCGAGGAGTACGTCCTAAAGGATGGAAGAAGAATCTATCTTCTTGCCCAGGGCAGGCTTGTAAACCTTGCCGCTGCAGAAGGGCATCCTGCTTCCGTAATGGATATGAGCTTTGCCAATCAAGCCTTGTCTGCGGAGTACATACTGAAGAACCACGAAAACCTCAAAAGGGATGTTCACACAGTGCCTATAGAAATAGACAGTATGGTAGCCTCTCTGAAGCTAAGGAGCATGGGCGTTGAAATAGACGAGCTTACACAGGAACAGGTAAGGTATCTAAGCTCATGGGAGCTGGGCACTTAGTATTAGTTACATATAGGTTTCATCCGGGAATGCTTTACCGAACCAGACCACATCTGGCCTTAGGAGACCTCCGTATCTTCTACATCCTGATAGAAGCTCCAAAACCCTTTTAGAGCCCCCTCTTTGATAAAGTCCGTTCACATTCTGAGTTGTAATATGGGCACCGTTGGGTTCACCTTCTCCAGCCGTATCACTCCCGCTTTTAGGGCCATAATAGAATATATAGCATGAGAAGCTTTTTCAGGGATGTTCCAATGGAACTCTGGCGAAGCTATCGCTGGCAAGTGCAAAACAGGATAAAGACAAAGGAAGGGTTAAAAAGGTTCATAGAGCTAACTCCAGAGGAGGAGAGGGGCATAGACATGACCGAAGGCCTTTACCCCATGGCTATAACACCGTACTACCTGTCCCTAATGGACCCAGAGGATCCGCTGGACCCCATAAGACTGCAGGCTATTCCAAGGGTGGAAGAGGTGGACGAGGGGGTACAGTCCCTCGGTGAACCAGACCCCTTTAGAGAAGAGGGAGAGATACCCGGGCTTACCCATAGATACCCCGATAGGGTCCTCTTTACCCTCACCACCTTCTGCGCGGTTTACTGCAGGCACTGTATGAGGAAGAGGATATTCCAAAACGGAGAGAGAGTGAGAACGAAGGAAGAGATAGACAGCTTTTTAGACTATGTGAGAAGGCACGAAGAGATAAGAGATGTGCTCCTTTCGGGGGGTGAGCCCCTGTCGGTAAGCGAGGAGAAGCTGGAATATGTCCTTTCTAACCTTAGAAAGATTCCCCATGTGGAGATTATCCGCTTTGGTACACGCCTTCCCGTGCTTGCACCCCAGAGGTTTTTTGATGATAGATTTTTGGACATTCTTGAAAGATACTCTCCCATATGGATAAATACCCACTTTAACCATCCAAAGGAGATAACGGAAGAGTCTGCAGAAGCCGTAGAAAGGCTTTTGAGGCGAGGAGTGCCCGTTAACAACCAAACGGTACTTTTAAAGGGCGTCAACGACAGCCCCGATGTCATGCTGGAGCTTTTTAGAAAACTCCTAAGGATAAAGGTCAGGCCCATCTATCTCTTTCACTGCGACCCTGTGAAGGGTGCAATGCACTTCAGGACAAGCATAGATAAGGGTATCCAGATAGTTGAGTACCTGAGGGGCAAAATATCAGGCATGGGCATCCCCACCTATGCAGTGGACCTGCCGGGTGGTAAGGGGAAGGTTCCCCTTAGTCCCAACTACATAGTAAACAGAGAAGGTAGCAGGTTAGTCTTTAGAAGCCCCCTTAAGGGTTTTGTAGATTATGAGATTAAGGAGTGTTATTAGGGCTTGTTTTTTCGCCTTTTATGACTCTTTACGCCTTGGCTTTTCCTATCATAGCGCGTCTCTTACCTACAGCTTTCTTATGGTTTTTAGCTCCTTTCTAATGCTCGTGGGCTTCCTAGCCTCCTACCTGCCCTTTGTGAACGAAAGGGACCTTTTGAACTATCTTAGTACCCTCGCCATACCTTATGGGGATAAGCTAACAGCTAAAATTTTGGATATTTACAAGCACAGGACCGCAGGCTATATTCTGTCGGTTGCTCTATCTTATTTTTTCTCCGTATCCTTTGCCAAGGTCCTCTCAAAGGCTCTCAGCTATGCCTATGGCTCTCTGACCGAAAGGAAGGAACTTGTTTTCTGGCTTGCCGTACCCCTTTTACTCCTCTTTTATACGGTGCTTACCCCTTCCCTACTCTTTCTCATGTCCATAAGCAGGTTATACCTAAGCAGTTTCTATATTTACATAACCACACTTCTAAACTGGCTTTACCTTCTTCTTAGCCTTATCCTCCTTTATAGGCTTTTCTTACCGGAGAGG
Organism: Acidobacteriota bacterium; assembly: GCA_003696155.1. Lineage (GTDB taxonomy): Bacteria > Aquificota > Aquificia > Aquificales > Aquificaceae > Pampinifervens. The sequence continues at coordinate 442 of RFFP01000022.1, read as the reverse complement.
TTGGGGCTTGTCCATCTGCTACATGGGAGCCTTTTTGCCTCCCTACTGCTCTTTTTTCTGAATAAGCTCTTCTCCGCTTTTATGGTTAAGCTCTTGCTTTCCAACCCTCTTTATGCTGTGCTTGGTTCCTTCCTTAGCTTTCTTATATGGATTAACCTCTCCTTCTACTGTATCCTTCTGGGTAGTAGGTTTGTAAGAGTATCCCTTAGCATAGACAAGTATTCCCTTTATGCTCATCTATACTTCGGGTTAAGGGACTGTGGCTATAATATGGATTTACAGCCAGTAAGCCCCGTGCCTTACTCCAAAGACACTTATACCGCTCAGATAACAGGCTTATGAGCCTTTCAACCTGCCACCTGAGGGCTTTCTCAATGCTGTGTAAATGCATTTTCTCCTTATGACGCACAAGGAGATTTCTTGACGCATTCACATCAGCATT
>RFFP01000021.1 GCA_003696155.1 Acidobacteriota bacterium | reverse complement strand
TCCACGTAAGAGGGTATTACAAAGAACTTAAAACCCAACATGCTGAGTATCTGAACCCTTCTTTTGGATTCAGAGGCAAGGATGAGAAGCTTCATTGCCGTCTCTTATTTTAACAGTTTTTTTAGGGAGGATGACAAGATATCTAAGACTATATGAAAGACCTCCGACGTAAATATACCTAAAATAAGGTAAAAAGCCCACTCCCTTTGAGAAAGGTAAGATAGAAGTTTAAAAGGGTCAAAGTTAAGCAAGCCTTCTGTAAACTCTGGCATATGGGTTGATGATAGGCCTAAAAGGAAAAAGTAGAGGAAAAGAAGAAAGATAAAAAGATAAAGAAGCTTTATAAATACGCCTAAAAGGGGAACGTGGGAAATACCCCTGTGTCTTGAAAAAGCCTGATAGGGCCTCCAGATATAACGGAAGACCTTCCATCTTCTGGAAGGTTTTGAATGCCTCAGGTCCAGGTCTGGGGAGAGAAAGAAAGTGCCTATTAGGTATCCTGCGGTAAAGGGAAGGTACACCTCCTTAGGCAAGAGGTAAAGGCATGGCGGGAGCGCCAGAAGGTTAAAAAGGTCGTGCCTTCTGCCCAGGGCCATTTAGGCCTCCGCATCCACCAAGATAAGGTCCCTGTTTCTCCCATCTACCTGATACAGAAGCTTTCTCACTAGCCCCTTTAGACTTGGAAGGACGCTGTTTAGAGACTCGTTCCACGAAACGAGACGATGTTTGCCAGCCTTCAGTATAACCCTATCCCTGTTCACATAAACTGGTTCAAGCCTGAGTGGCTCGGATAGAAATACGGGCTCTGGGAAACCCTCTCCGTAGGGTTCAAGGCTCCTCAAGTCCTCTATCAACCTATCGTTTATCTTCGTTGTGGGCAACTCCATGTCTACGTAAACTGAGGGTTGCAGTCTTTCCACATGGGAAAAGGCATCCCTCACGAGCCTCTGAAAGATGGGGAGGTCTTCGGTCCTTATGGTAAGTCCAACCGCACTGGAGTGGCCTCCCCACTTTAAGAAGAGATGGGATATACTTTCAAGCGGTGTGTAAACATCCATGCCCTCCAAACCTCTGACCGAGGCGGTAGAGTATTCCTTGGCTATGGAAAAGACGATGGCCGGCCTTGAAAACTGGGAAGCCAACCTTCCGGCCACTATCCCAGCCACACCACCCGCCCACTGGTCAAGGGTTACTAGGATGAGGTTTTTGTCTGTTTGGGAGGTTGCCTGATGCATGGCCTCCTCCAAGGCCTGCTGGGTAAGCCTCTTTCTAAGTTCGTTAAGCCTGTCCACAGCCTCCACAAACAGCCTTGCCTTTACCGCATCCTCTGTAAGCAGTAGTTTTAGAGACAGGTAAGGTTTGGAAACCCTACCCGGTGCGTTTAGCCTTGGCGCAATAGAAAAGGCTATGTCCTTAGAGCTCACGCTGTTTCTTATTCCTATTCTTTCCATCAGGGCTCTTATACCCTCCGCCTTACCACCGCCCTTGAGAATGTAGTTAAGAAGTTGTATACCCTTAGAGACTATTATCCTGTTTAGACGGTTTAAGGGCATGACATCTGCCACAGTGCCCATACAGGCCAGCCAGAGGTACTCCCTTACGTCCTTGTCTAGCTGGAGCTCTCTTCTTAGCAGAGCGGACATATAGAAGGCAAGACCAGATGAAGATATCTCCCTAAACTCACGGGGCACCTCACCGCTGAGCTTTGGGTTTACCATAGTAGCCTTGGGTAGTTCTCCCCTTGGATTGTGATGGTCAAGGATGATAACGGGCAAGTCTAATTCTCTTAGCTCCTCGGTAGCGTTGGTGCCGTTGTCCACAGTTATAAGTAGGTCTGCATACCTGCTTAGTTTACGTGCAAGCTCCTTGGTGAGTCCGTAACCCCTCCTCCTTGAGGGTAGGAGGGGTACAACCCTTGCCCCTGCAGACTTAAGAAAGTCGTAGAGTATGGCCGTTCCGGTTATTCCATCCACATCGTAATCCCCAAAGAGGACTATCCTCTTACCCTTGAGCACACTGTCCTTTATCCTTTCCACCGCTTCATCCATGGCAGGTAGATTGCTCGGAGGTATTAGGTCCTTTAGCTTGCTCTCAAGGAGGTTCTCATCCAGGTTTCTGTTAGAGATTATCTGAGCTTTAACTTCTCCAAACTTGGAAAGGAGCTCCTCATTGGGTTTTATAAACTGGCTTAGAAGAACCCAATCCCTACCCGATATGCCTCTCATAGCTGCTTAAAAACTCCTCACACCACTTGGATATATTGCCCGCACCCATAAACACCACCATATCCTTACTGGAGATAGTGTCCTCAAGAATATTAAAGAGCTCCTCCTTTGTGGGGCAGAAGGTATAACCGGCCAGCTGTGCAAGCACCTCTGCACTCACACCGTACAGGTTCTCCTCACCCGCCGGATACACGTCCGTAAGAAAGCCCACATCCGCGTTTTTTAAGACCCTTACAAAGTCATCAAAAAGATAGTATGTCCTAGAATACCTATGGGGTTGAAAGACAAGGATAAGCTTTCTTTCTGGATGCACATCCCTTAGAGCCCTAAGTACCGCTTCTATCTCCGTAGGATGGTGTCCATAGTCGTCGTAGAGTGGTGCCCCCCTATAATACCCCTTAAGCTCCATCCTTCTTTCTGCGTTGCGAAAGCTCCCAAGGGCTGAGCTTATGGTTCTAAAGTCTATGCCTGCCTCTAGACATACCAAAGAGCAGGCAAGGGCGTTATAGACGTTGTGCCTACCGGGCACTCCCAGATGAACCTCTCCTAAGACCCTTCCATCTTTAAGGACTTCAAACCTGTACCTTCCCCCCTCAAGCCTCAGCTTCTGTGCTCTGAGATAAGCCTCCCTCTCCATACCTAAGGTTAGAACCCTCTTTTTTGTCCTTTCCATGACCCATCGGCAGTTCTCGTCATCTGCGTTCAGCACCACAAAGCCGTAAAAGGGTACTAAGTTAGCAAAATTTAAAAAGGCCTCCTTTATCTGTTCTATACCACTGTAAAAGCCAAGATGCTCTCTGTCTATGTTGGTTATGACCGCTACCGTGGGCAGGAGCTTTAGAAAAGAGCCGTCGCTCTCGTCAGCCTCGGAGATTATAAGCCCGTCCCTTCCAAGCTTTGCATTGCTTCCAAACCTCTGAAGAACACCCCCTATCAGAACCGTCGGGTCGTATCCAGCCTCGTGGAAGACATGGGCTATCATGGAGGTGGTTGTGGTCTTGCCATGAGAACCGCAAACTGCTATACCCTCGCCCAGCCTGAACAGCTCTGCAAGCATCTCACCCCTCGATATGACGGGTATGGACCTTTCCCTTGCCCTCCTTATCTCCGGGTTTCCCTCTCCAACAGCTGAGGAATAAACCACAACTTGAGCGTCCCCAAGGTTTTCCTCCGAGTGACCTATGTAGACCTTTGCACCCTTCCTCCTTAGGAGCTGTGTATTTTTGTTCTCCTTGAGGTCTGAACCGCTTACCTCATAACCCATATCCAGAAGTATCTGGGCTATGCCGCTCATACCTATACCGCCAATGCCCACAAAATGAAACCTTTTTACCCTCTCTCTGAACATTGCTATATTATAATCCTGAGTGCCCGTAGCTCAGCTGGACAGAGCGTGGGTCTCCGGAACCCAAGGTCGGGGGTTCAAGTCCCCCCGGGCACGCTCAGGACCAAACACCGGGGATTGAATAGGAACAGTTAGGACAATGGCTATCTTTAAGATGGTTTAAAGTCTTATAAACCCTCCTTTCTATAACCTTAGAACCACAAGCTGGGCAATAGGTAGACTCTAAGCTCTCATCCAAGTAATTTCCCACATAAACAAAGTTAAGCCCTTCTTCCTTTCCAATTTCGTAAGCTCTTCTCAGAGTATCCACGGGTGTAGGCTTTAAATCGAGCATCCTATAGGCTGGGAAGAACCTTGATATATGCCAAGGTATATCCCTTGAAAGGCTTGCTACAAAGCGTGCTATGGACCTTATCTCCTCTTCCGAGTCGTTATAACCGGGTATAAGCAGGGTCGTTATCTCTATCCATATGCCCTTCTTGTATGCGTACTCTATGGTTTCCAGAACTGGCTTTAGCCTTGCACCGCATATTCTCTTATAAAACTCGTCGGAGAAGGACTTTAGGTCTATGTTCATGGCGTCAAGGTATGGAAGGGCTATATTTATAGCCTCCTCCGTCTCGTATCCGCTCGTTACAAAGACGTTTCTCAAGCCTTTCTCCTTTGCAAGCTTCATGGTGTCGTAGGCAAACTCGAAGAATATAACGGGCTCGTTGTAAGTGTAAGAGATGGATTGCGCCCCGTGGAGCTTGGCAAGCCTCACGATTTCCTCGGGACTTATCTCCTCGCCAAAAACCTCGTAGTTGTGAGTTTGCGGATGCTGGGATATCTCCCAGTTTTGGCAGAACTGACAGGAGAAATTACATCCCACAGTGCCTATAGAAAGGCTCTGCGTTGAGGGCAAAAAGTGGAAAAGTGGCTTTTTCTCTATGGGGTCTAGGTTTATAGCTGAAACAAGTCCATAAACTGTAAGGTAGAGCTTTCCACCTTCGTTTATCCTCACGCCGCACTTGCCGTACTCCCCCTCCTTAAGGGTGCACCTCTGCTTGCAAGCTTTGCAGAGAACCCTGCCATTCTTAGCCTCACTTAGCCACGCTACTGACTTCATAAGTTTAAATTTAAAGGTATGAAGGTAAGAAAGCCAGTGGTTGCAGGCAGCTTCTATCCCTCTGACCCGGAAAGGCTGAGAACTTACGTAGAAAAGCTTATGGAGGACCCACCCAACTTGGAAGGGAGCATGAAGGGTCTTATCTCACCACACGCAGGTTATATGTACTCGGGCTATACAGCCGGTAGAGTTTACGGTCTTCTAATGGGGAAGGACTACAGGAGAGTGCTCCTCATAGGACCCTCCCATTTTGTGGACTTCGAGGGCTATTCCTTTGGAGACTTTGACCTCTTTGAGACACCCCTCGGAGCAGTTAAGGTTGACAGGGAGGCTATCTTTAGCTTCACAGAAGACAGAAAGTACTTTGATGGCCTTCCCCACCTTTACGAGCACTCCTTAGAGGTTCAGCTCCCTTTCCTCCAGGTGGTTTTGGGAGACTTTTCTCTCGTACCCGTAGTCTACGGAAGGGTCAGCTCTGAGGAAATAGCCAAGCTTTTGGAGAACTTTTGCGATGGCAGGACCCTTTTTGTGATAAGCTCAGACCTAAGCCACTACTACGACTATGCGACTGCGAAAACTCTAGACGGCTATTGCCACCTTTGGATAACCAAGGGAGAAAGGCAGGCTAAACTCAGGTGCGAAGCCTGCGGGAAGATAGGCATAGAAGGGGCTCTTATCTACGCAGGTTCAAAGGGCCTTAGGGCAACCCTTGTAGACTATAGGACCTCGGGAGATAGTGGTGGGGGAAAGGAAAGGGTTGTGGGATACGGGGGATATGCTTTTATCTCATCATATAGTACAACATGAGGGGTGAGTCTCCTACCCCCGGTATTGCCCCCATTTCTCCATCCATCAGCCTCCTTATAAGTCCTCTTTTCTCCTCCATGTAGTAGACCCTTGCTTCGGGTGATCTTGAAAGCTCCCTGGCCTTCTTTATGGCGTCCTGAAGGTTTCCAAGCTCGTCCACAAGACCAAGCTCCTTGGCAACCTTTCCTGTGAAGACCCTCCCGTCCGCAACCTCTCTTAGCTTTTCCTCAGATATCTTCTTTGACCTGTGCTTTAGAATAGCCTGAAGGAACTGCTCGTAGGCATCCTCTATAGTTTGGTTGATGTACTCCTTTTCCTCAGGGCTAAGCTCTCTAAAGGGTGAAAGGGTATCCTTGAACTTGCCCGTCTTTATAGATGTTATCCTTATTCCAAACTTCTCAAGAAGAGCTCTGAGCTCTGTGTGCTGGACTATGACGCCTATGCTCCCCGTTATGGTTCCGGGGTTTGCGTATATTAGGTCCGCCGGTGCGGATATGTAGTAGCCCCCTGAAGCTGCCACGTTCCCCATGGAAACCACAAGGGGCTTGCCAGAGCTTTTAAAGTCCTCTAAAGCTCTGTATATCTCCTGGGAGGCACCCACAGAACCCCCTGGGCTGTCAACCCTTAAGACTAGGGCCTTTGTGCTCCTGTCTTCCTTTGCGTGCTCTATCCTCCTTACCGTTGAAGTTGGGTCTACTATAGGACCGCTTACCTTTATGACCGCAACCCTCTCACCTAGGGGTATTCTTGAAAGTATAGATCCTAGGGTGACCATGAGTAAAACTATTATGCCAACAAATATAAACCTCTTAAGCCACTTTCTCATGGGATTTTAACCTACTAAGGCTTAAAAACAGCGCAAGGGATACAAGGACCATACCCAAAGAGACTAGCTGATTCCAAGTGAGACCCAAGCCTTCTATGGGTGGTGTGACACCCCTAAAGAACTCGAGGGAAAACCTCAGGAGTCCATAAAGGAACATGTAAAGGGCAAAGACGCTACCGTCAAAGGGCTTTTTCCTGTAAAAGACTAAGAGGATAAGAAATAGAAAAGATAGACCCAGAAACTCCATGAGCTGGGTTGGATATAGGGGCATGTAGGGGGGTGCAACACCCCCTTGCGGAAAGACCACATAGAAGAAGGGAAACCTGTCCGCCAGGTGCAGACCAGGACTTATAGAACCGTCTATGGGAAAGGGCTTTCCATAACAGCATCCGGCAGAGGTACATCCCAGCCTGCCTATGGCATGGGCTATGCTCAGAGCAACCACCGCCATATCTGCGCTCTTCCAGATGGGGAGCCTATACCTGTATATACCTATAAGCGCACCCACTATGCCACCGGCAAGCCCCCCAAAAAAGTTCATACCCCCGTTCCATATAGCTACTATATCCATAAGCCCTTCTACCTGCTCAGGATGTTCAACGATGTATGAAAGCCTGCTTACCACTATGCCAAGGAGTAGGGCAAGGAGAAGGGTATTCTCCACGTGGTTTGGGTTTATGCCCTCTCTCTTTGCAAGCCTTAGAGAGAGGTAGTAAGCCAATATGGCACCTAGGGCAACCAACACCCCATAGGTGTATATCTTAAAGCCAAAGAACTCAAAAAGCACGGGGAACATGGCTAAAATTTTAAGTCATCTACCGTAAGAAGAAGGCTAATACCACCCTGCTTTAACCTTAAAGCTCTCGCATAGCCTTGCGGCGCCCAATCAAGGTACTCAAGGGTTATGCGCCTCTCCTTCTTTTTGTCGTAAAACTCTGCAAGGGCAGGCTTTCCATCTTTGAACACGTATCTACTTTCAAAGGGACCTTCGTCCCTTGTGAACAGAAAACCCTCCCTACCACAGCTGGCCTTTTCATCACCCCTGAGTAGCTTTCCGAATATAAGACCATCTGGGGTTATGGGAAGGTCAAAACACACGGAGTTTATGCATAGATTCTGGAGTTCTATGCTCCTCTCACCGTCGCCTATTATAAACCTTCCTCCCGTCTTTTCAAGCCTTATAGGCATACGCAGCAGTCCATACCTTACAGAAAGTTGGGCTCTGTACTCCTGGGGTGCTCCAAACTGAGAAAAGTCCCTCCTTACCCCATCCTCATCCGGACAGAGTAGGGGGGCACAGGACATGAGGAGAAAGAGTAGAAAGAGTAGCCTCTTCATAGCTCCCTCCTTACCCTTACCGCATAGTAATGGGCATAAAGCCCTTCGGCCTTGGATATGCTTTCTGCAGGCTCTGAGACCCTTTCAAAGCCTTCCTTTGATAGGTATATAACCGATGAGCGCTTTAGAAAGTGATATACTCCCAATGGCGAGAAGAACCTTGCGGTTCCACCTGTGGGCAGGGTATGGTTTGGTCCCAGCACGTAATCACCCAGGGGCTCGGTGGCATACCTACCCAAAAAGATAGCTCCAGCGTGTCTTATGTAAGGCAGAAGGGAGAAGGGATCTTCTGTAAGAACCTCAAGATGTTCGGGTGCTATCTGATTAGCAACTTCACAAGCCTTGTATAGGTCCTCCACTATAAATATGGTTCCAAACCTTTCTATAGACTTGCGGGCTATCTCTTCCCTTGGAAAGTCCCTCAGGAGCTTATCTACCCAATGGGATACCTCCTTCGCATAATCCTGGTCTGTGGTGACCATGAAAGCACCGGCAAGCTCGTCATGCTCCGCTTGAGAAAGCAGGTCTGCCGCTGTCCATTGTGGGTCTACGCTACCGTCCGCTATTATAAGTATCTCCGAAGGACCGGCTACCATATCTATGTCTACAACGCCATAAAGAAGTTTCTTAGCTAGGGCCACGTATATGTTGCCCGGACCCACTATCTTGTCCACCTTTGGTATGTTTTCTGTACCAAAGGCAAGCCCAGCTACAGCCTGAGCTCCACCTATTTGATAGACCCTGCTGACCCCCGCTATGAAGGCTGCCGCAAGGGTATAAGGGTTGGGTTTTGGAGAGACCATGATAACCTCTTCCACCCCGGCAACAACCGCGGGAACCACATTCATAAGAACCGTTGAAGGATAGGCGGCCTTACCCCCGGGCACGTAGACCCCAACCCTTTCTATTGGCATGACTTTGGTGCCTAGTAGTATGCCCTCCTCTTCCATAAAAAAGCTATTTTCAAGCTGCTTTTGATGAAACCTCCTTATCCTCTCATGGGCTATCTCGAGGGCGGAGCGAACTTCCTCCTCTATCTCGTTGTAGGCGTTTTCAAGCTCTTCGTAGGGCACCTCCATACTTTCTGGAGTTAGCTCCACCTTATCAAACTGCTTGGTGTATTCCAGTATAGCTTTATCTCCCTCCCTCTGTACCCTTTGGATTATATCCCTAACCGTAGGCTCATACTCGGAGGTAAGAACCTGTCCTCTGCCCGCCAGATAGTTAAGCCTCTGGTTGAAACGCCATGCGGAGTTTCTTAGGTCTTCTATTCTCATGGGTATATTATATACTTTACTGCGCATGGTTAAAGGTTATGCTTTTCTTGTAATCTCCTTCCTTCTCTTTACGGGCGTGCTGATTACTGGTCTCTTTCATATGGAGAAAAGGGGCTTGGTCTTTTTTGCCCTTCTTGGTGGTAGTGGTGCGCTCTTTAGCTTTTCTCTCCTGTCGTACCTTTGGGAAGTTCTGAACTTTCTAAGACAAGAATACAAAAAACGAAGTAGTCTTTGGTCCTTTCTCTTTGATTTCCTTGCGGACCTAAGGCTTGCCATATTCATCATGCTATTTATCGGCATACTTTCTATGCTTGGATCCACATATGTCCAACAAAACCAAAGTATAGAGTTCTATTTGGATAGGTTTGGCGCAGACCTTGGCCTTTGGCTCTGGAAGCTTTGGATAACCGATGTTTTTCACTCCTGGTATTACATAGGTTTTATAGTACTTCTTGCCATAAACCTAACAGCCTGTTCTTTCAAAAGGCTACCAAGGGTATGGGTTCATACCTTTACAAAGGAGAGGTTTCAAAAGCTGGATGAAAACCTAGAGAGGCATCTAAAGCCTCTGAGCCTTAGGACAGGGGCTACAAAGGAGAGTGTGATTAAACTACTGGGCAGGCTTGGTTTTAAGGTTTACGTAGAGGAGGAGGCGAATAGAACCTATCTGTATGCAGAGAAGGGAAGATACTCAAGGCTTGGTGTATACGTGGTACACATAGGTCTTCTCGTTATAATGGCCGGGGCTCTGATAGACGCCCTTTTGGGCGTGAGAGGCTCAGTCATAGTTCCTGAGGGCTCAAAGAGCGACAATCTTGTTATTCCCGCCAAGGAGAAGGTCATAAAACTGCCCTTCCAGATAGAACTGGAGGATTTTAGAATTGTCAGCTATGAGGAGGAAGCTAGGAAAAAGGGGAAGCAGGCAAATACACCCTTCAAAGATGCCATAGCGAGCTTTGAGAGCGACATAAGGGTCATTCAGGATGGTAAGGTTGTGGCCAAAGGTATGACAGCGGTAAACTCACCCTTTGATTTTGGTACCTACAGGATATTTCAGGCAACCTATGGGCTGACAGGCGAAGCTGGCAGGGCAAGGATAGCCATCTTTGACAAGGCTTTAGCTCCGAAAGACCCACAGAGGGCCTTTCTGGGTGAAGTAGAACTAAAAGCGGGTAAGGTTTCGGAGTTTAAAGACCTGCTCCTTTCCATTGAACGCTCTACACTCAACTTGGAGGATGAGAGGAAGGGCTTTGAGGGTGAGCTAAAGCCAGCCCTGCTTGTAAAGGTGCTTATAAAGGGTAAGGCTTACGACGTGCCCGTGGTCTACTCCCCAGAGCTATCCATAATTGCCCAGAGCCAGATACCACAGCTTAGAGACTTTCCCTACACCTTCTTCCTTGTGGATTTTGAACCTCAGTTCTTCAGTGGTCTTCAGGTATCACGCCAGCCAGGCACCCCCATAATATGGCTTGGCTCCATACTCGTTGTGGGAGGCATGGTCCTAGCCTTCTACACCGTTCATCGTAAAGTGTGGCTGAGGATAGAAGGTGAAGATCTAAAGGTAGCCTTTTGGTCCCACAAGTTCAAAGAGGAGTTTAGAAGGAGTTTTATAAGTTCTTTGGAGGAGCTCAAACATGAAGGTGTTAATCTTGGAGAAAAACCTCCTAATGCTTAGCAGGATAAGGTCTTCCCTTGGGGAGTATGAAGTTAAGGCAGGTGAAGACTACGGCGGTGAGGATGTGGTTTTTATAAACCTAGAGGCTTACCCAGTAGAGAAAATCAAGGAGTACAAGTCTGCGGGGGCAAAGGTGGTAGCCTACTGTGGGCACAAGAACCTTGAGCTAATGCAGAGGGCGGGGGAGATGGGTGCAGACCTTGTGGTGCCCAACAGCAGGGTTGTTCAGGCAAAGGAGCTACTGGGAGAGCTCTAAGATTCTCTTGACCTGCTCCCTCGTGAGAGGTACCACGGAAAGCCTGCCCATTCTAAGAAGGAGTGAGTCTTCAAAGCTTGGCTCCTTCTTCAGTATATCCAATACTACAGGCTTCTTTAGTCTTTGCTCTGGAGTTATGTCCACCACCCATAGACCTTTTTCATCCCTGTAGGGTTCTGATGCGACTTTGGCAGTGCCAACAACAGCCCTCACCCTGCCCGTGTGGTATATAAAGCACAGGTCTCCAACCCTCATACAGGAGATGTACCTCTGGGCCAATGGATTCCTTACACCATCCCAGCGTGTTCTACCTTCTCTTTGCAGGTCTTCAAAGGAGTATTCAGAGGGTTCGGTTTTTAAAAGATAGGACATCACAAGCACCTGTCCACAAGAGACCGCAGTAAGGATGGGTTGTAGCCGTAAACTCTCCCTATCTCCTTGCCCTCCCTGAGAAATATGGCCACAGGTGCACCAAAAACCCCATAGGAGTTGGCCAAGGACCTCTCCTTTGTGACATCGTAAACTTGCAAGCTTATGCTTGGATGCTGAGAGAGCTCTCTATAAGACTGTTTGCAAGATGCACAGCCCGGCTGTTCAAAGAGAAGGACCTGACATAGGGTAACCATGGCAAAAAGTAGCATAGTTTATATTATAGGCTTGAAGGTTAGCAATGGAGGAACCCTTTATAAACCTCACCCTAAAGCTTGCACGGGAGGCCTATAAGAAGGGCGAAGTACCTATAGGATGTATAGTGGTTAGAGAGGGTAAGGTTCTATCAAAGGCTTACAACAGGGTGGAGGAGCTTAGGGACCCCACAGCCCATGCGGAGCTTCTTGCCCTTAAGAAGGCCCTTAAGAACAGTGGGGAGAAGTACCTTTATGGATGTGAGGTATACGTGAGCCTCGAGCCCTGCCCCATGTGTGCCTATGCTCTGGTGCTTGCAAGGGTGGAGAGGGTCGTATTTCTGGCTCAGGATGAGCTATGCGGTGCGGTTATGAGCAAGTTTAACCTTTTGGAGGAGCCAGCCTTTAACCATAGGGTAAGGTGGGAATACGTGCCGGTAGAAGAAGCAAGAGAAATGCTGAGGAGCTTTTTCAGAGGTTTGAGACATAAAATTAGATAAGGGATGCAACAGGCCAGTGAGGAAAGGATAAAAAAGGCAAACGCTCTTATAGAAGAACTTTCTGAGAAGGATTTTCTCAAGCTCAGGAGAAGCTTGGGTGTCGGGTTATATCTCTTCAACTTGCTGAGGGATTCCATTGAGCCCTCTTACTTGGAGCTACTCAAAGACTTTGATCGCTTAACCTTTGAAAAGAAGAAGGGGATTCTTAAACTCATCAAGGATAGACTTGAGAAACCTACAGCCAGCTTAGATGTGGACTTCTCGAAGGTTGAGAAAAAGCCACTAAGCGCCTTCTTTTCATCCATAGAAAACCTAAGGGTTCTTGATGAGAAGGAGAAGAAGCTTTTAAAGGCATGGGGTATAAAGACCCTCTACGATGCTCTATGGTTTGCACCCCTTAGGTACGAGGACAGAAGGCTTAACAGTTGCATAAAGACCACAAAACCCGGTGAAAAGGTAGCATTAAAGCTGAGGGTTGTAAACACCGGCTTTAACCCAGAGGAGAAGTATCCAGCCTTCATTGAGTGTGAGGATGGCACGGACAGGCTCTTTCTCAGATTCAGGTACAAGGACCAAAGACCCCTCTACTCCTTTAGAAAGGGGCAGGAAATTGTTGCCTATGGCAGGCTGAAGGAGTTTAAGGGAGAGAAGTACATGGTACACCCACAGATACTTAAGGAAGGTGAAGCAGGAAGGATTTTACCCTTTTACTACATAAGGGTGGATGGGGAGCTTAAAAGGCTCTCCGCCAAGAGTAGGCATGAAAGGATAAGGACTGTACTCTCCAAACTTGCAGAGCTTTCCAAGTACATGCCCGAGTATCTTCCTGAGGAGCTTCTTAAGGAGCAATCCTTCCCTCCCATCGCTGAAAGCCTCTACCTTCTTCACAAACCTGCTGGTTTTTCTGAGGATGCCCTAAACAGCTTTAGCACACCCTTTCAAAAAAGGCTTATATACGAAGAGCTCTTGCTTTTTCATCTTGCATTGCAGATAAGAAAAAGGGAAGTCATTTCCCAGCCTGCGGTGGCTTTAGAGTCTGCCCCAGCGAGCATTGAGGAGTTTACAAAGAGCCTTCCCTTCAAGCTAACCCAGGCACAGAGGAGGGTTCTTGAGGAGATATGTAAAGACATAAGCCAGCCAAGACCTATGAACAGACTCCTACAGGGTGATGTGGGAAGCGGTAAAACTGTAGTTGCCATGGCCGTAGCTTATGCCTTTGCTATGGAGGGCTACCAAAGCGCCATCATGGTACCTACGGAGATACTGGCAAGCCAGCACTATGAAAACTTTAAGAGGTTTCTTGAACCCTTGGGTATAAGGGTGGGGCTTCTGACCGGTAGCGTTAAGGGTGCCCTAAGGGACAGCCTCCTTCTGCATACGGAGAGGGGAAACCTGCATATTCTCGTGGGAACCCACGCCCTCTTTCAGGAAGGTGTGCAGTTCAATAGGCTTGCCTTTGTGGTTATAGATGAACAACACCGCTTCGGTGTGATGCAAAGAAAGCTCCTTTTAGAGAAGGGTAAGGGCTTTTACCCCCACTGCCTGGTTATGAGCGCCACACCCATACCAAGGACCCTTGCCCTATCTCTGTACGGAGATTTAGATTTATCCACCATTGACCAGATGCCAGTAGGTAGAAAGCCCGTAATAACCCATCTGGTATTTGAAAAGGACATGGATATGGTGCTGGGCGCAGTGGAAAGGGAGATCTCGGCAGGAAACAAGGTCTACGTGATATACCCGCTTATAGAGGAGTCAGAGAGGCTACAGCTCAAGTCCGCAGTGGAGGAATACAAAAGATGGCAAAAGCTCTTTCCAAACAGAAGGGTCCTTCTGCTCCATGGAAGGCTCAAAGATGAGGAAAAGAGGAAGGTTATGGAGGAGCTTAGGAGGGAAGGTCATATTCTCGTTTCTACTACGGTGGTTGAGGTGGGTGTGGACGTGCCCGAGGCTACCCTTATGATAGTAGAGTCTGCCCATCGCTTTGGTCTTTCCCAGATACATCAGCTAAGAGGTAGGGTAGGAAGGTCTGAAAGGCAGAGCTATTGCTACCTTGTGGTGCCCGAGGAGTTAAAGAGGGACAGAGAGACCATGGAAAGGCTGAAGGTACTTGTGCGCTCCACAGATGGCTTTGAAATAGCGGAAGAGGACCTAAAGCTAAGGGGTCCGGGAGAGCTCTTAGGAGAATCTCAGTCAGGATACTTCGGCTTTATGGTGGCAAACCTCGCAAGGGCTCAGGACAGAAGGCTTTTAGAGCTGGCTCAGGAAGGCGCAAAGAAGCTTCTAAGCATCTCCCCAAAGCTTGACTCTTTTAAGTATCTTAAAAATCTTCTCCATCATAGGTACGGCGACAGAATGGATCTGTCCTACATAGCGTGAAAGGCTGGTGTACACAAAAGGGAGCGCATCCCGAAGTAGAACTTCCAGAGTTTGAACCTGTAGCGGTAGGCCAGCACGCTGTAGCTCCCACCTTGGAGCTCTACCCCTACCAAGTTCTGGTCAAAAACCCGATAAACCCTTCCATCCTTGAAAAGGAAGATGAGCACCTTTTTATCAAAGCTATTAAACACCAAGCTAGCGGGTGCTTGGAAGCTATCACCCGCAAAATAAAAACCTTTACTCGAGTAGGCATAAATATCCACCCTACTGGAACCCACGTAAGGGACAAGCTTATCTGCCTTGGGTTTTTCGCACGAATCCGAATACTGCAGGTTTTTCCTCCTTCCCAGTATAAAACCGTATCCCGGAAGGTCTAAACTCCAAAGGGATAGTACTATAGGCATATCGGAGCTAAGAGGGAGACACCTACGCATGGAAAGCAGTGAATAGGGGTCAGAAGGCTCTTTTCCCAAAAGGCGTAAAGGTATATACTCAAAAAGCAGGTAGGAAAACCAAAGGTAAGGGGGGATGTCCATATATCCATACGTAGGCTCCTCAAGGTATGTAAGGTCTAATCCCTTATACTTTAGGAGCCTCTGAAGCTTTTTGGGGTTCCCTAGGGGGCTGTTGAAAACGGTTTTCACGTTCAGTGCATAGGCGCACTGCTTCTGAAAGGGTATGGGTGCGGGCTCTTGCAGGGGCTGGCTAATATGTTGTACAAAGTAAACGGGCAAAGCATGGTAAAGTAAAAAGCCCACCAGATAGAGACTTAGGGAAAGCCTAATAACTCCCCGGCATGTCTTCCTCCACTTTCCTTAAGTTTTTTAGCCTGTATATATAAAACCTTCTTATCTCCTGACCTCTCCAGCGTATGGAAAGTTCTCTCTGATCTATTATACCATCGCTGGAGGAGAGGACCTTTGGGTTTATGGGCACATAGTCCACAAATATGGCATTACCCTCGTAGTTCTTCTCCCAGAGGTCATATTGGTTCATGCGTCTTCCGAGGTTTATGCAGTATGTCCTGGGATTTCCACTCACATAAAAGGCAAGCTCTGCTGCTATCTGATAGTGGGGGCTTATGATCCTCTCTCCCTCCCTTCTCATCTGAGACACAACAGCTCCGAGCTCTGACCAGCCTATGCCTGCCTTGGTCGGGTCCCTCTTGGGTGGAAGAAGACCAGAAAGTCCCATGCTATCCAGAATAGGGGTAAAGTGTAATAGCAGGGTTAGGAAAAAGCCAAAAAGGTAAGAAGGGAGGAGAAGGGAGCTCCTGGAAAGATAATATCCTACAAGGACAAAACCCCCAAAGTAGCCAAAACCCGACCAATTGGCCTCCACATCCTTGAAGAGGGACAGAAGAAGAAAGAAGAGAAAGACGGGCAAGGAAAAGGAGCAGAAAAAGGCGAGCCTTCTATCACTCCAGCCCTTAAACCATCCATAGAGAAGTACAAGGAAGGGTATGGTTGATAGCAAAATAACCTGACCACCCAAGAACTCAAAGAGACTGTCTAGGTTAAAGAGGCTTGCAGACTTACTGGCAAGGGTGGATACGTGCCTAAAGGAGACAAAGTCCTTTTTGTAATTCCAATAAAGAACAGGAAGACCGAGAAGGAAGGCAGGCAGAAGGCTAAGGTAGGGCTTGTAGCTTCTGAGTACTTCCCTTTTGTAAAGCAATCCATAGACAAGAGCGCAAGGTAGCAGAAAAAGGGCGGTGTATTTGCTCAAAAAGGCAAGCCCTGCGAAAAAACCCGATAGAAGCCAAAGGTAGAGCCTATTCTTCTCAAAGGCATAAAACAGGCTCATGACAGCCAAAGACCAGAAAAAGATCAGAAGGGCATCGGTGGTCATCAGAAGGGAGTTTATGGCATAGCCTACGGTAAAGTGTGGAAGGGTGCTAGATATAAGGGCAACTCTTGTACCAAAAAGGTCCCTCAGAAAGAGATACAACAGCACCGAGAGTAGTAAGGACAGGACTATGGGTGTAATCCTCACAGACAGCTCGGACACGCCAAAGAGCTCCCTGCTTAGAAGGTTCACATAGGCTACCATAGGGGGCTTGGAGTAATAGCTAAGATCAGGATGTCTGGACCAGTCCCAGTACTGGGATTCCTCGGGCGTAAGGTCTAAGGGGTGGTATACAACGTAGAGTATACGAAGAACAAGAAGAAGTAGGTTAAGAGCAAGAAGGTAGAGCATCATCTAAAGCGGTACTCTTTGCCTTCAAGGAGCCTAACTATGTTTTCTCTATGGGAGTAAAAGATAAGGACAGTCATAAGAAGGGACAGAAGCAAGACGTTTTTAGGATAGCCCTGCAAGAGGAGCAAGAAGGTGGCAAAGAGGGAGCTACTCAGGGATGCGAGGGACACTATTTTCTTCCACCTGAACATTAGACCCCAAAAGGTTATGGATAGAAGGGCGGTAAGGGGAGAAAGGGCGGTTAAAGTTCCGAAGGCTGTGGCCACACCCTTTCCACCTCCAAAGTTGTGAAATATGGGATACATATGCCCAAGGAGGCTAGCCATGCCAACAAAGAAGGTAGCCCAGCTTTCAAGCCCAAAGTAAAGCTTTGAAAGAAGCATGGGAATTAAACCCTTTGAAAAGTCAAGGAAGAAGACTATAAGAGCATACCTTTTGCCCAGAGCTCTTGCCACATTTGTGGCACCTACGTTACCACTGCCCACAGACCTTATGTCCACACCCTTTAACCTGGCAATGTGCTCGCCAAAGAGCACCGAGCCGTAGAGGTAGGCGAAGAGAACAAGGAGGAAGGTATCCACAGAAAAAATTATAATACCCTGTTGTGCGTGTACTGGGCTATCTCGTGCTTCTTATCCTCACACTCTACTTTATCTTCGTAAAACCCTACCTTATGCTCAAGAGGGTAGAATGGGATGTGGAGGGGCTTGAGCTGAGCTTTAGAAAGGGGCTAAGCTTTAAGGGCTTTCTTCTCCTAATCCCACTAAGAGAGCTGACCCTTTCCCTCTACGTGAAGGGGGCAAGCCTAAAGCCATGGGAGTTTAGTGTGGAGGAGCTGAGCCTTGTAGAGGTCTCTCAAAGACCACCCACAGACAAGCCTTTTGACTACGACTTTTCTCCCCTCGTAAGGTTAGCAGGCAGACTGAACCTTAAAACGGAAAGTATCTACGTATCCTCCAATTATGTACCCTATGAGGAAAGCCTTACCCTTTTTATAAGGGGTGCGGAGCTTAGAGGTGGTGTATTAAGCTCTAAGGACTGGGCTGAGGTATACTGGATTAAGGGTGCGGACGTCCGCCCTCTCAGGGTATATTTGGAAAGGGCTCATGTGGAGGGTTCCAACTTTGTGGTGGATAGGGCTCTCGTAGATGGGGGACACTACAGGTTAGAACTCTCGGGCAGGTGGGAGGGTAAAAGAGGGAGCTTTAAAGGGAAGGCCCTCATAGGACCTTTTCAGGGAAAGGACTACCACCTTGATACCATAAGGCTTAGCTTTGGTGGAAGCATCAGCTACACGAGGATAAACACAGACTTTACCGGCGAAAGTCCGTACCTTGAAATGAAGGATAGGAAGAGCTTTAGGGATATTGAAATAAAGGGCACCTATCTTTGGAAGTGGAGAGGGGAGCATTTTGTAAAGTCCCACCTGCAAAGTGGTATGACTGCGGCCACTTTGGACTACTCCCTTAGAGACAAATCCCTTAGGATGGATTTTAAGAACTTAGAGGTGGACAGCAGGCTCCTCCGTACGGACAGGAAAGTTTACGGTCTGGCCAGCGGTAGGCTAAGCCTAGAGCTCAAGAAGAAGGAGCTAAGCTTAGAAGCCTTCTTAGACCCGATGCAGTTTATGGAACACAGCCTGAGGATGGTAAACCTTAGGTTGAGTTTAAGCTATCTTAGGGGGCTCATGGGCAGTTTTGAGCTGAGCTCGTACCATCCCTTCCAGCTATTTGTTAAAGGTAGCTATGCGGGCGGCTTGCTATCGGGGCATGCGGTTCTAAGTGGCTATCCTCTACGAGCCAGAGAAGTCTCTTCCGAGCTTTCCTACATGGGCAGATTTACATTTACCGATGGAACACTGAGTTTGGAGGGCGGTGGGAAGTTACACAATCTTGGCTACAGAGATGTTATGCTTGGGGATTCCTCATACAGCATCAGGGTTGACAGATTAAACAAGTACAGCCTTAACATAGCAGGTCAGGGCTTTAACCTTTTAGGCGAGGGCAGTTTAGAGTATAAAACCTTTAAAGGAAACCTCCACCTCTCTGGATTTAACCTTAGCTACGGCGGCTTTGACCTTAGGGGGGTTGGGGGAATGCTATGGATCGATGCAAGTCCTGAAAGGTTAACCCTCTTGGGAAGTATAGACGGACAGGTGCTTAAGGGGGGGATAAGTTCCCACTTTAGCTCAGAGTTGAGGACGACTTTAAAAGAGAAAGAATGGGAGGGCAGCTTTGAAGGCAAGCTTAGAGACCTGAGGGCTTTCAACCAACTTTTTGAAAGGGGCAGTTTTAAGGGTAGCCTTGAGAAGGAAAAACTTGGGTTATCTGTGGACTTAGACGATAGGCTTACCCTTGCGGGTTACTACGACCTTAGGGAAAAGCTTTACGTCTTTGAAGGCTCATTGAAGGAAACTTATAAGGACCTTGTCCTTAGCACCAGTTATAGCATAAGGGGAAAAGGGGATAAAACAAGCGTGCAGTTTAGCGGAAGGGGAACCTATAAAAAGCTTTCCTTCCCAGTGGATGGAAGCCTGTCCATAACAGGGCGAAAGCTCGAAGGTTATCTAAAGGGCTTTTCTTTGAGGGAGGGGATAGTAAGGATAAGCCTCGATGGTGGCACAGTGGAAGGGACGTTGGATGAGGGCAGGATAAGGGTCCTTCCTATTCTTCTCTATGTGGGGGACAGGGAAGAGATGAGGCTCGACCTTAAGGAGGGAAGCTTCAACCTTAAGGAAAGGTCCCTTTATCTGAAGGAGGGTAAGGTTTCTGGTCTGGCAGAAGGTGTTGTAGCGCTGAGCTTTCAGGAAAAGATTGGCCTTACGGTTAACTCTAACGGCACCCTTGACCTAAGCAGGCTCTTTTCCCTCGTAAGAAGCAGGATGTTGGCAGACGGAGAGGGTAGCCTTAAATACACCCTATCCTACAGAGGGGGGAAGGTAAACCTCTCAGCACAGTCCCAAGACCTGTACCTTCGCTCAAGGTACATAGCCTTTCCTATGACCGGCAGTCTAAACCTCAGGCTTGATGGGAATTATATAGCGGGCAAGCTGTCATTGAGGGGAAACAACAGGGCAAGTTTTAACGCTGTTCTAACTGGCAATCTAAAGGAGGCTAAGGCTACCGTTGATGGTTCGGAGATCCCCATACTCTACAAAAAGGAGAATATGAGGGCAAACTTACTCCTTTCAGGAGCTGTGGAAGCCTTCTCAGACTATAGAAGCCTTAATCTAAGGGGAAAGGTTCAGGTATGGGGTGTGGCAAACCTCCAGAAGTTGCCAAAGGCGGAGGGGGGAAAATCGGAGATCTTTAAAAGGGTGGGAGTTGACCTTGTCATAGATTCAAGGGAACCCATAAGGTTGAACATACCAGAGGGCTTTATTTATACAGACCTGTGGGCAAGGATAAGGGGAAATCTCTACGATCCCCAATATTCCCTCCTTGCCACTCTCAAAGGTGGAAACCTGACCTATTACGAAAGGCAGTTCTACATAAGGAGGGGTAGCATTAGCGTATCAAACAAGGAAAGTAACCTTGACCTAACACTTATAGCACCAGCGCCCGATTACAGCATCATCATAGACCTAAAGGGGAATCCCCAGTTTCCGAAAGCCCTTGTCAGGTCAGAACCGCCCAGGGACACAAGAGAGGTACTTTCTACCTTGGTTTTGGGCGGTGGTACAGGAGAGGGACTCCTATCCCTAAGCGGTGCTCTGGTTAGCGCAGTGCCAGAAATAAGCAATGTGGTGAGGGGTGCCCAAAGGGCTGCAGGATTGGACCTGAAGTTTCAGGCTTCACCTTCCCTAGCTCCTACTGGTGAAGCGGGTGTAAACGTAAAGGTTTCTAAAGAGGTAACGGAGAGGCTTGAACTGGAGCATCAGCTGAGCACCAGCAGAAATCCAAGGGACACCTATACGGGAGGGGAGCTCAAGCTCACTCCAAACACATCCCTAGGTGGAAGGGTGTATTCGGACAGGTCCCAAGAGATAAGGGTACGGCTCAGGAGAAAGTTTGACTTCTGAGCCTTCTATAACCCAAAAGGCCATAGTCAAGCCAAGAAAGAGCAGCAGTAAGTAGTACAAACAAAAGCAAAAACTGGCTGTGATAACCCAAAAGGGAAAGAATTATTAAAAGAGAAACTCCAAAGGTGGTAAGCTTTCCAAAGGTCCTTGCGGAGGGTACTCTTCCTTTTTTTATAAGGAGCAACGCACCACCCACAAGAAGGAAGAGGTCTCTGACAAGCAGAAGGTAGAGAAGGTAGGAAGGGAGCATACCTAGCCTGAAGGTGCATACGTACAGACCACACAGTAACATTACCTTATCCCCCAGAGGGTCCAATATCTTACCAAGCTCACTTTGCGCCTTAAAGAGCCTTGCAAAAAAGCCATCTAGGGCATCGGAAAGGGCAAGCACCAAAAAGAAGCTAAACAGGTGAGCCTCTGGCACGAGGAGAAGGAAGGGACTTAAGACTACACGAGCCAAGGATATGAGGTTGGGTAGTTTACTCAATAAGACGTACCTCCCCAAAGAGCACCGCCCTCTTTCCATAGGATAGCAGCTGAGACACACTACCGTAAGGGTCTATTATACCCGTATAGCCCGAGTTGTTGACCCACAGAACAAACTTCCCACTCTCTAAGGCTCTTACCCTCGCCCACCTCAGGTGCTGTGCAGTACAATCAGAGTCGTCAAACCATCCGTCGTTGGTGAGGACCACTATAAGGTTTGCATCCTTGGAAAGCTTCTTCACAAGGTCGTAGTAAGCTATTTCAAAGCATATGGGGGTGGCAAGCTTGAGGTTTTTATGGTAAAGGGGTTTTAGACTTTCTCCGGGCAGGTAATCAACGCCACCTATGGCTGAAAAGACCTCCTTGAGAAAACCGAAAGGCCGGGGCATGTACTCCCCGATGGGTAAGAGCCTAACCTTGTCATAGTGATCCACAGACATGCCAGCGCTCAACAGATAGGCAGAGTTATAGGGTCTTAAACCCTCTCTCACATCCACGAGCCCAACAAGGATAGGGGCCTTAAAGCTCATGAACATGAGCCTCTGGTATCCCTCTTCGTACTCATGAGAGTAGAAAAAGGGCAGGGCCGACTCGGGGAGGACAACCAAACCCACACCTTCCTGCAGAGCCTGCTCGGTAAGGTCCAGTATCTCATCCGTATGTTTCCTGAATTTATCCTTGTCCAGTTTGTCCTCTTGGGGTACGGCCGTCTGCACTAGGGCAACCTTTAAAGCAGGGGCTACTTGCATTCTTCTCTCTTTCTCATAAAGACTGTAAAAACTCAGAGTAAAGACCAGAAGGCCCATAAGTGTAAGAGGTACAATCCTCCTTTCTGCCACAAAGAGAACAGCATAGAGAATAAACAGGCTATGAAGGTACACGTTAGAGTAGAGAAAGCTATTTTTTATGAAGGGTACGTCAACAAGGATAGAACCAAGGATCAACCATGGGAAGCCACCATAAGGGAAGTAGGACCTAAGAACTTCAAAAAGGACGTAAAGAGGGGGTAAAGCTAAGGTAATACCTCTAAAATACCTATTCAACAGCTTGACCGGCAGGTAAAACTGATAGAGGCTTAGAAAGAGGGTAAACAGGGTAAACATGCCGTAAGAAAGCATAGGGTTTATACCACCGTACTTTACACTGGCTATGTTTACACATCTCAGGGAGAGGAAGAAGAAAACAACCCCCCCCAAGAGCCAAAACCTTGAGTCCCTGTATCGCATAAGGATGTACAAAGCAGGTAAGCCCGCAAACCAGATAGCATACTTTGAGAAGGGTAGATAGAGCATAAGGCCAGCCAGGAATACAAGCAGAAGTTTTTTCATCTTCCTGACGAGAGGGATATGAGAACAGTGCCCAAGACTACCAACACTATACCCAACAGCCTTAGAGGGCCGAGGGGTTCACCTAGCAACAAGAAAGCCATTAGGGAAGCCCAGAGGGGTGATGTGGAGGCTATGGGAGATACGACGGACACATCACCCCTTTTCACTGCAAGGAAAAAAAAGAAAAGACCCAAAAAACCAGACATAATGCCCCCAAGGGCAATCAAAAGAAGCTCTTTAAGGGGATAGTCGAGCTTGTATCCGAAAGCTAGTGTGAGTAAAAAGGCAAGCAAGAAAGCGGATAGGTTATGAACCATTAGTGCCAGTATGGGTGGTACCTCTCCCCTTAGTCCCAGCTTAAAGAGTAGGGGCGCTGTTCCCCAAACAAGGCTTGCCAGTAAAGCAAATACTACACCAATCATAACCTTAATAGAATACAATCAGTTCCTACTCTACTTCCTTAAAAAAATACATTTTCAAAACCCCATTTTCCTTCAATTCCGCTTGCATACTGTGTTGAGTTGCTATATTATTTTAAAAGCTAAAAAACCTTAAGGAGGGAACGCCATGACAAAGGCAGAGCTTGTCTCAGCTATAGCCAAAGGGGCAGGTATAACCAAGAAGCAGGCAGATGCTGCCCTGAAGTCAGCCATAGAAGCTGTCTCAAATGCGCTCAAGAAGGGCGAAAGGGTGGCCATACCAGCCTTTGGCATCTTTGCGGTGAGGAAAAGGGCAGAGAGGAAGGGAAGGAACCCAAGGACAGGCGCAGTAATCAACATACCCGCTAGGAAGGTGGTCTCCTTCAGACCTGCTAAGAACCTCAGAGATTCCATAAAGTAACACCACAATAGGGGCCGCTAGGACGGCCCCACCCTTTTATGGAAAGGCTTATATGCTCCCATAGAAAGGGTAATTTGTTTATACTATCAGGTCAGGAACTGAAGCACTTAAGGGCTTTGAGGTTGAAACCAGGAGATGCCTTAGAGGTCTTCTGCGAGGGTAGAGTATTTCTTTGCACCATAAGGAGCCTAGACCGGAGTCAAGCCCTGTGCCAAATAGAAGAGGAGATAGTACCAACACCTTTGAAACCCACAGTCATCCTCTATCAGTGCGTACCAGTAGATATAAGAAAGATGGACGATATAGTAGACAGTGTAAGCCAGGTAGGGGCGGAAAGACTTGTCCCAGTTATAAGTAGTAGAAGTTTTCAAAATGAAAGGGTTATAAGGGAAAGGAGGGATAGATGGGAAAGGCTAGCCCTCTCCTCTATGAAGCAATGCAAGAGACCTAGCCCCCTAATCGTAGATGAACCCATAAGTTTGGAAGACCTTGAAAAGAGGGAAGAGGTAGGACTCTTCCTTGATAGTTTCTCCATCGAAAGAGGTATAAGGGACATACCCCTTGGAAGGGATAGCTACGGCGTGCTGGTAGGTCCTGAGGGCGGTCTAAGTGTGGAAGAAGTTAAGGGTTTAGAGGGAAAGGGCTTTTTACCTGTCTTTATAAGACCTTACATAATGAGGTCTGAAATCGCAGGCACGGTGGCGGTTGCCTTAGTAATCAACCTTGCTTGCTAGAAGGGAAGGGTTTATAATTTATATCCTTGTGCAGGAGAGCGTAGCTCAGTTGGCAGAGCAGTGGACTGTGGATCCACGGGTCGCGGGTTCGACTCCCGTCGCTCTCCCCATAGCTTATAATCCTTAAATGCTCGTAGAATGGTCCAACTTTATAGATAGGGTTAGAAACTTCTTTAAGGCAAGGGGTTATACGGAGATACACACCCCCATACTTCAGGACTTTCCCAATATAGACCCCAATGTGGAACCCATAAGCTTGGATGTAGAGAGCTGCGGTAAGAGGAAAAGGGTATGGCTACATACCTCACCGGAGTTTTCCATGAAAAAGTTCATAAGCAGGACCCCTAGGAACGTCTTCCAGATAGCGAGGGTTTTTAGGAACAGGGAGTGTGGGAAGTTACACAGAGTGGAGTTCAACATGCTCGAATGGTACAGAATGGGCGCCGATTACAGACAGCTCATGGAAGAGATAGGAGATTTACTAGGATTCTTAGGGATTGCAGGAGACTACGAAGAGCTCAGGCTTGAGCATGCTTTTGAAGAATATGCGGGCATAATACTCTCCGAAGATGAGGAGATATTTAAAAACAACCTCTTAGCTTACGGTTACCAGTTTGACGATAAGGAAAGCTGGGAGGAGCTCTTCTATAGGATATACGTGGATATAGAGCGTAAGCTCGGCTTTGAAAGGCCCACCTTCCTGACTCACTTTCCCGCCAGGCTGAGTGCCTACGCCAAGGTTAAAGACGGCTACGCGGAGAGGTTTGAGCTCTACATAAAGGGGGTTGAAATAGCCAACGGCTGGACAGAAGAGACAAACATGGAAGAGATAAAAAGACGCATAGAGGTGTACCGTCAGAGTAGGGACCTGCCCGTAGATGAAGACCTTCTGCAGTGTTATGAGAACTTTCCACCCTGTGCTGGCTGTTCCATAGGATTGGAGAGGCTCTTCATGGTCTATATGGGGCTATCAAGCCTTGAGGAGTTATACTAATAGTCATGGTCTACAGATGCATAGTCCTATCCTTGGAAGGAAAGGACAACGAGATAACAGAAAGGCTAAACGAGGTTCTCTCAGGCATAGAAGAGGAAGGAGGGCAGATACTGGACGTAGAAACAAGCCTCGCAAGGGAGCACGGAATAGATGGCTTCGTCGTTCTCTACACGGTAAAGTACCGCTCACCCCGTCCCCTGCCTGAGGAGTAAGCAGAGGTCCAAAGGTCTATCAAACTCAAAGTGGGGCTTTTCTCCCATGCTTTTTATATAACCCCATTTGGCAAGACCTGTCCAAGTACCCGCAAGCTTGCCTGCAGTTATATCCGCCTCCGTATCACCCAGCATAATAGCCTCATTGCTCTTTATACCCAAAACATCAAGGGTTTTAAGCACGGGAATAGAGGATGGCTTCTTTTCAGCGTAGGTGTCACCACCCACTATAAAAGAAAAGTAATTCGTTAGGGAGAGCCTATTAAGTATCTCTCTTGAAAGCTTCTCCATCTTGTTGGTCACCACAGCCATACAAATACCCTCTTCTTTTAAGCAGGCAAGGAGCTCTTTTATCCCTTCAAAAGTCCTTGTATGTATAACGGGCTCTTGCATGTAGTACTCCATGAAAACCCCTATGGCCTCCTCAAGGGTACCATCGCTAAAAAACCTCTTAAGGAGGTTCTTTGCACCACCCCCGACCATGTGTCTCACACTCTCTACATCCACCTCCTCCATGGAAAAGTCCCTTAGTGTCCTGTTAAGGTGAAGGGCTATGTCCCTGTAAGAATCTATTAGAGTTCCATCTAGGTCGAAGAGTACAGCTCTTAACCGCATTGAGACCTTACATATTCCATATAGCTCTTTATCTTGTAAACTTCTTCTTTTACAAACTTGACACTGCACGCAAGGATTTCCGGCGGCTGATAACCGGGCAGATGGAGTATTACTTTGCCCTCCTTATCGTAGAAGAAAATTTGAGGGAAATAGCTAACCTTTAACCTCCTTGCCAGTTCCTCTTCCGTAGATATGGATGAAACTCCGTCCAGCTTATAGTTTACCTTTGCATTGCTTTCGTACAGTATACTGTATATATCGATGCCAGTTGTTGCCTGCCTTAGCCTCTCATCTTGCTGGAGGTCTTTTTTTAGCTGTTTACAGTATATACAGCTCTCGCTCTCAACTATCAGCATGGCATAGTTGCCCTTGGGTGTGATATCCTTCACTTCAGAAGAGCGGGAAACTTCCCCCTTTTTGCATGAGAGGAAAAGGAAAAGAGTTAGCACTAAAACCGGGAGCTTTCTCATGCCTTATAATTTTAGACGGACGTGGAGTATTTTCAACATATAGTGTATTTTGTCATAGGAGCTGTATTGGGAAGTTTTTACAATGTAATCATCTACAGACTTCCTAGGGGAATGTCCATTGTAAAGCCCTCATCCCACTGTCCGGCGTGTGGTACACCCATAAGATGGTATAACAACATACCCATAGTCTCTTACCTGCTACTAAGGGGAAGATGCGCCTACTGTGGTGCAAGCATCCCCCTAAGGTATCCTTTGGTGGAGCTATCAAGTGGCTCTCTTGCGGTTCTATGTGCTTTAAAATGGCAGGAGCCTATTAGTGCTCTTGTGTTTTACGTGTTCTTCTCCATACTTTTGGTCGCAAGCCTGATAGACTGGGACACCTTTACATTGCCCGATAGTCTCACCTTAGGTGGGCTGGCTTTCGGTCTTATCAGCTCCCTTTTTAGAGAGGATTTTAGCTTTGTGGATAGCCTTGTTGGAAGTTTGTCTGGAGCTGTACCCTTTTTGCTCATATACCTCTACTACGTAAAGCTTAGAAGGTTTGAAGGTCTTGGTTTTGGGGACGTAAAGCTTATGGCTTTCATAGGTTCTGTGGGTGGCGTGTGGGCTGTAGCATACGGCGTTTTTATAGGTTCTGTGCTTGGACTTTTGTATGCCTTACCTCTTGTTATAAAGAATAGGAGTTTTCAGTTTGCAGTTCCCTATGGGCCCTTTCTATCCCTTGGATGCTTTCTTGGTTTAATCTTTGACCTGAAAAGATTCATCCTTTCCAGTTGAAGAGCTCCCTGTAGAGCTCCGAATCTATCCTTTTAGCAATATGTCTCTCCTTGGGCACGTCATCCAGCTCAACGAAGTACAGGCAATTGGTGACACACTTGGAAACGCATGAGGGTAGAAGGCCCTTCTCCAACCTTTTGTAGCAGTAATCACACTTTTCCACCTTCATAGTCTTAGGGTTGAAGGTTATAGCACCGTAGGGACAGGCTATTATGCAAGCCTTACAGCCTATGCACCTTAGCTCTTCTAAGTAAACAATGCCGTCCAAGTCCCTTTTCCTCATAGCCGAGGTGGGGCAGGCGTAAACGCAGGGGGCCGGTTCACAATGAAAGCAGTTCATGGGCAAGAAAAAGGAGTCTGGCTTTTCTCCAAAGCCACCCAACCTGAAGACCTTCATTGGGCTTATCCCCATGTGCTGTATACCCTTTTCCTGCTTGCAGGCCACCTCACAAGAGAGACAACCAATACAACGGTCAAGGTCTATAATCATGATAGGTCTTTTCAAAGCTTTTCAACCCTCCTTCTGATGCGCTCTACATCAAGCATAACCGTGTCTATCTCCCTGTCCATGTCTTGGAGATCCCTCTCAATGTTCAAAGCATCCCTGAAGAGGTCAGGGTCTGGAAACCTTCTGAGCCTTTCCCATATTCCTTGTAAACGCGCGTACTGGTCCAACAGCCTCATCCTCCTTTTCCACAGGTTCTGCTCCATATCTTCCAGAAAGTTTAGAAGTTCCTCTTTGGATGGACTTTTACCGCAGGGCATGGTTATAAAATTATATGCATGGAAAGGCCTATTGTAGGCATAATAATGGGGAGTATCTCCGATTGGGAGTGGCTAAAGCCAGCTTACGACCTTCTTAAAGAGTTTGGAGTACCCTGCGAGGTAAGGGTGGTCTCTGCACATCGTACGCCAGAGCTTATGTACGAGTATGCAAGCTCGGCAGAAGAAAGAGGTTTAGAGGTTATATTAGCAGGCGCAGGTGGTTCGGCACATCTACCGGGGATGACTGCAAGCATGACAAACCTACCAGTAATAGGTATACCAATACCTTCCAAACATCTAAACGGCGTTGATTCTTTGCATTCTATAGTTCAGATGCCCGCCGGCGTTCCAGTTGCCACTGTGGGCATCGGAAATGGAGTAAATGCGGGACTTTTGGCTCTAAGGATTCTCTCTATAAAACACCAAGAGATAAGGGAAAAGCTCAAAAGCTACAGAGAAAGGCTGAAGGAAAAGGTCAAACAGATGGATGAAGAGCTACAGAGGGCTCTTCCTTAAAAACCACTATTCTGTTCTTTCCCTCCTTCTTTGCCATATAGAGGGCGTTATCTGCCCTAGCAATTAGACTGTCTATGCTATCTCCCTTCTTATAGGCTGTAGCCCCTAAGGATATGGTTATTCTTAAACCCTCAATAAAACAGGAGCTCTCCACAGCTTTCCTTATCTTCTCTGCAACCGCATAGGGCTCTGAGGTCATGGGCATAAGGACTATAAACTCTTCACCCCCCACCTACCAAGGATGTCGCTTTTCCTGAGCCTTTTTTTTAACTTTTCTTACAATCTCCTTTAAAACCCTGTCCCCCACATGATGTCCGTATGTATAGTTTATACGCTTAAAATCGTCTTGCTTTGTCCAGAAAGGGTTTTAGAGATAAAATGCCTACCCATGAGTATGGACTGGAGTCAGTATAACAAGGAGTTGGTAATAGCACCACCGTTTACCAGAGCTGGGATGGTGTAGGAGGTGAGTATGGTGGAGTTGATGAGGACATGGAGATATTCAGGTTAGGGGGACTCTGATAGAATTCTTGGACAGAGCAGATGGAAGTAATAGAAGTTGATGAGAGCTACACTTCAAAGACTTCACCTTTTGCAGATATTTTTGAGGTCCGGGAGAAGAAAGATAAGTATATATGTCAGGGAGAGAGAAGCGGTAATATTTTCAAAGATTTCGTCGTTAACAAAGTTTTTCATGCAGATTTAGTTGGTGCTTTGAATATCTTAAGAGTAGGAGCTAAGCTCCTTAAACTTGATTGCTACAATAACTTAAAAGTTTTGTTTACTAAGCTCTGCAATCCCATCAAACTAAAACTTATAGACTTCCTTTACAAAGTATCTCCCGAGTCTCTACTTGGGATAGGGAGTAGTAAGCAAGAGTTATCTCTTGCAGGGTGGATGGAAAGATGTGGTTAAATGAATACTTTTGTAAGCTAATACCACATTTTTCTATACCTTAGCTCTGCATAGTTCACATGCCTGGAAATAAACTCCTCTGCGTTATAGCCAAAGGGGTTTAACACGTTGGGGGAAACAAACCTCACAGGCCAACCTTCTGAGTTCCCCCAGTAAAAAAACACCATGGGTCCCGAATACAGAAAAAGCTCAGGTCTCAATCTACTAAGTTCAAAGCTATGGGAGAGCTTTTGCAAGTCTATATAGACCTCAATTCTCCTCCGCAAGGCATTTGGGACATGTGCCGTATATGTGGAGCGAGTACTTGTTAACTCTGTAGCCTTCCATATAGGCTGGCGGCTCCCAATTTATGCAAAACTCCACATCCCTTATAGCACCGCATCTGGTGCATATAAGGTGGTGGTGGTCGCTTGTGTTTGCATCGTAACGAACCGAACCACCCCAGTAAGCAACCTTTTTGACAAAGCCAAGCTCCTCCAAAGTTTCAACCGTTCTGTACACAGTGGCAAGGGATACGAAGGGGTATTTCTTCTTTATCTCGTTGTAGACCTCCTCCACTGTGGGATGGTCTTCCCTGCTCAGGAGCACCTCATAGACTGCTATCCTCTGGGGTGTTATCTTTAACCCTATCCTCTTACACACATCTATAAACTCTTGTACCCTTGCTTCCTTGTTCATGTTCATATAATATAGACCATATGCTAATGATTTTCAATACGATTCTGATTCTGATTCTGATTAGCTTAGCTCAGGCACTTGAGAGCTGTAAACTTTTGTTTGCTAAAAGCCCACCCAATTGGGAAAAGGGGCTTATGTTTGTCAGAGACTTGAAGGATTTTGACGGTATGGTCTTCTTATATGGGGATAAACAGATGAGACACTTCTGGAACAAGAACACCTACTTAGACTTAGAGGTATACTGGTTCAGTGGTGATAGATTAGTGGGCAGATCCTTCTTACCCTCCGTAGAGAGGGCTGGGCTGATGGTGGTTAGCTCCCCAGAGCCTGTAGATAAGGTGGTGGAGCTAATAAGGGGAAGAAGATGCATATACATGGGTAAGGTCCTTGGCTTACCTTAGCTTTAGCATGGCAAGGGCTAAAACGCCGAGCAGAATGGAGACTATCCACATTCTTACAACTATCTTGGGTTCTGGCAGACCAGAAAGCTCAAGATGGTGATGAAAGGGTGCCATTCTGAACAGCCTTTTGCCTTTGGTAAGCCTAAAGTAAAGCACCTGAAGTATGACAGAAAGGGTTTCAAAGACGAATATACCACCGGCGATGGGAAGAAGGAGCTCTGACTTTGATATGAGGGCCGTCACACCAAGACATGCACCCAGGGATAGAGCTCCCACATCACCCATGAAGAGCTGGGCAGGGAAGGCGTTAAACCAGAGAAAACCAAGACCAGCACCCACTATAGCAAAGCAGAGCACCGTAAGGTCGCCTGCGTAGGGAACGTAAGGTATGTTCAGGTACCTTGATAGTGGTCCATGCCCTACTACGTAGGCAATAATGCCAAGAGATGCGGCTGTTGTCATAATGGGTCCGACCGCAAGACCGTCAAGACCATCGGTGAGGTTCACCGCATTAGACGCCCCAACTATCACTAGCACAGCAAAGGGTATATAGAGAAGCCCCAAGTCTATCTGAAGGTTTTTAAACAGGGGAAAGTAGATCCTTGTTCCCACGTCTGTAAAAAGGTATATAAATAGAGCAGTCAAGGTAGCGGTTATAACCTGGGCAGAGAACTTGACCCTCCCAGATATACCCTTTTTGTTCTTTAGCTTCGTAAAGTCGTCCCAAAAGCCTATGAGGGCAAATCCAAGGACGCAGAAGGTTATTATCCAGAAATATGTCAGGTCGAGTCTCATAAGAAAGAGGGAAGAAACCAAAACGGAAAGCACTACTATAAGCCCACCCATTGTTGGTACGTACTTCTTGACCTCATGCCCCTCCGGCGTGTATTCCCTTATATATCCACCCATTAACCTCTGAAGGGCTTTCATCTTCTTCATGAATAGGGGCGTGAGTAAAAGGGTGAGAGCAAAGGCTATAAAGATGGCAAGGAAGGACCTAAAGGTTATGTACTTAAAAACGTTAAAGACAAAAAGGTAGTCTTTGAGATAGAAGGCTATGTGGTAAAGCATCTTAGCACCTGTTCCTGCTTAGGAGTCTATCCAAAATTATGGCAACTGCGTTCCTGACCGAAAGGTGGTTCCAGTGGCCCGCACCGTAGATGGGCTCCAAGATGTAATCAAAGGTTTTCATAAGAGATGGAGGGATGCCATAACCCGTGCCAAAGACTATAAGAAAGTCCCTTTCCCTCTTTTGAATATGTTCACTCAACCACCGGTAGGGTACGGTGTTTGGATAGCTCCTTGCATCCGTTCCTACGATTATGGGCCTTTCACCCCTGCTCTTTTGAATATCGTCAACAACCTCATCAAAGGTGTAGCAGAGTTTTACAAGTTTCACAATCTCGTTCCGTGTTGGATTGGTGCTTAAACCTTCCTCCGAAAGCCAGTAGTCTATCTGCTTTTTTATTATGAGCCTCTGACCGTCCACAGGCTGTACTATATAGTAGGTGTTTATCTCATATGCTCTTGCTGGTCTTGCAATGTCGTGAAGGTCCATGGTGGTGAAGGATGTTATTATGGTCCTTCCCTCTCTATCCATGGCCGGATAGTGGAGCAGGGCTATAAAGACGTTGTGGTTTGTCATGCCAAGGCTTTTTAATTATATCATGTGGCTTCTTTACAGGCGGGGTGGACTGGGTGATACCCTGCTGACCTTTCCCCTCTTGGAGCTGTACAAGAGATATGGGAAAAGAGCCTGGGCTGTTGGAAACACGGACTACTTTGAAATAGCTAAGGAGGTAGGTTGGGCTGACGTTGTGAGCTCTGAGTTGCCAAACATGGACTTTGAAGGCATGACCATCATATCCTACGATGGCAACGTAGAGCCCTTTCCCAAAGGTAGGGTATGGGTAGTAGAGCACTACCTAAGGTCTGCAGGGCTAGAAGGTAGGTTTTCAGAAGAGCTTCCTCTGAAACCTCTCAAGGATAGTCCCCTAGTGGGCACTGCGGTGCTACACCCCTCGAGCGGTTCAAGGAAGAAAAACCCACCCTTGGAGCTCTTCCTTATGGTTGAGGATTTTTTAAAAAGGAAGGGCTTTAAGACTATTTACCTCTTAGGTGAGGCGGACGGCCACCTGAAGGCTCACTTGAGGGAGTATTGGGAAAGCTTCAGACCTCTTGAGATAGGAAGGGCTTTAAAAGGTGCTAAGCTCTTTATTGGGCTTGACAGTGGGCTTTCCCACCTTGCTAGCTACTGCGGACTTCCCACCTTTGTATTCTACGGACCAACAGACCCATTGGTCTGGAAGCCTATAGGTAGAAGGGTTTTTCAAATATCCCTAAACATGCCTTGCAGCCCCTGCTTTCCAAAGGTTTGCGAAGAGAGGGGATGTTTAGAGGTTGTAGGGCTTTACCGTAGGTTTGTAGAGCTCTTCCAAAGCCTTGTATAATTCTCATAGATGTGGATACTTGGCCAGCATGACGAGCCCTACAGAAAGCTGAGAAACTCCATCCTAAACCTTGTGGGAAACACACCCCTCGTGAGGCTAAAAAGAATAATACCCAAAGATATATCCCCAAAGGTGGAGATATACGCAAAGCTTGAGAGCTTCAACCCTGGTGGCTCGGTAAAGGACAGGCCAGCTTTGAGCATGTTCTTAGACGCCATGGAAAAGGGTCTTTTAAAAGAGGGTAAGGTGGTAATAGATGCAACATCTGGAAACACGGGTATAGCTCTGGCTATGGTGGGTGCCTGCCTTGGTGTGCCTGTGGAGCTTGCCATGCCTGCTAACGTTAGCGAGGAGAGGAAGAGAATAATAAAAGCCTTCGGTGCCAGGGTATACCTAACAGACCCTTTGGAAGGCACAGACGGTGCCATACTCTTTGTGAGGGAAAAGGTCAGAAAGGAACCAGATAGATACCTATACCTGGACCAGTACAACAACCCAGCCAACTGGAAGGCTCACTTTTACTCTACGGGCATAGAGCTTTGGAATCAGACGGGTAAAAGGATAACCCATCTGGTGGCAGGTATTGGCACGGGCGGAACCATAATGGGAACGGGTAGAAGGCTAAAGGTCTTCAACCCAGAGATACAGGTAGTAGGCGTCCAGCCAGCCTACCCCTTTCATGGAATAGAGGGGCTAAAGCATATAGAGAGCTCTATAAAGCCGGGCATATTTGATGAAACCTTTCTAGATAGGACCATCTTTGTGGAGACGGAGCCAGCCTACGAGATGACCTTAAGGCTTGCAAGAGAGGAGGGTATACTAGCCGGTCAGTCATGCGGTGCTGCACTTTATGCATCTTTGATCCTTGCAAGGGAGCTGGAGGAGGGCATTATAGTGGTTATATTCCCCGATGGAGGTGAGAAGTATCTGACAACTGCGCCTTACAGCACTGCATGATAAAATATCTTCATGATAGTTCCCCTCTCCTGGCTTTCTGAGTTTTTATACCTTGAAGATGTAAGCCCAGAGCTTATAGCGGAGGAGCTTACCCTCAAGAGCGTAGAGGCGAGCCTCAAAAGGTGGGATAGGGATATAGACGGTGTTGTCTTTGGAAGGTTAGTAGAAAAGAAGCCCCATCCAAGGCTTGAGCTCAGCATCTATAGAGTTCAAGTAGGAGAAGGTCTTTACTTGCAGGTGGTTTCCGCAGACAAAAGCCTCAATGTAGGTGATGGTTTGCTTCTTGCCCTACCCAACGCAAGGGTTGGGAACATGTGCATAACCAAGAGGGAGTTTGACGGCGTTATCTCTGAGGGCATGCTCCTTTCTGCAAAGGAGCTCGGTTTAGAGAGCCATTCAGAGGGTGTGCTGGTGCTCCACGAGGATATAAAGCTGGGGACTTCCGCTTATGACCTCTTGGGCTTTGGTGAGCTTCTTCTTGAGATAGAGCCCACACCCAACAGGGGGGACCTTCTCTCTGTTAAGGGGCTTGCAAGGGAGCTCTCGGCCATTATGGGTTTAAGAAGAAGGGAAAGGAGCTATCCAAAGTTCGAGGAGCTTGGACACTTAAACATAAGGATAGAGTCCTTTGACTGTAAGCGATACAGAGGAGCCATAATAGAAGATGTTCAGGTAAAAAACTCTCCCCTATGGCTCAGGTTGAGACTTTGGCAGTGCGGATTGAGGTCTATAAACAACTTGGTGGACATAACCAACTACATAATGCTACAAGAGGGCCAACCTCTTCATGCCTTTGACCTAGATAGGATAGAACCTCCCATAGTTGTAAGGGATGCAAGAGAGGGAGAGAGGCTACTTACCCTCATGGGTTCGGAAAGGGAGCTCATAGAGAAGAACCTCCTCATTGCGGACTCAAGGGGCCCCATAGCGGTGGCGGGTTTAATAGGAGGTTTGGAAAGTGGTGTCTTGGAAAGTACCAAGAGGGTGCTTTTAGAGTCTGCCTACTTTGAACCTTACAGGATAAGAAGGTCTGCAAGGTCTCTCTCCATCCAGACGGACAGCTCCTACAGGTTTGAAAGGGGTGTGGATATAGAGGGGGTAAGGTTAGCTCAGGATCTGGCCATAGAGCTCATAATGGAACTTGCCGGAGGCAGACTTACCGCACTCAGGGACAGCTACCCACAGCCCTACTTGCCCAAGAAGGTCTTTCTCAGCCTTGAGAAGTTCAGAAGATACTCGGGAGAGGACTTTGACAGGGAGTCGGTCAGTAAGACCCTTTCTGCCTTGGATATACCCCACAAAATGCTAAGGTGTGGCGTGGAAGCTTACATACCAAGTCACAGAAGTTTTGACATGTCAGAAGACGTAGACCTTATAGAGGAGATAATGAGGGTCAAGGGCCTTGACAGCTTTAAGAGTGAGGTCTTGCCTGTACCTTCGAGAGCTGAAGCCCAGGAAAGCCTAGAGGAGCAGATAAGAGGGCTCCTCATAGGTAGGGGTCTGAGCGAGGTTATAACCTTCTCCTTTGAGGATGAGGAGCTATATGGGATTTTGGGTCTTGAGAGGCCTACCTTGGAAATTCTAAACCCACTTACAAAGTCTCAGAGGTTTTTGAGGTCTTCCTTGGTTCCTTCGCTCCTAAGAGTATGCGTTGAAAACCAACGCAGGCATAACTACAGCATGGGTGTCTTTGAACTTGGGAAGGTCTACAGCCCTACTGGAGAGGAGAAGAGGCTTGGATTTTTGCTGACCGGGGAGAAAAGTCTCTATCCTGAAGAACTTTACAGCCCCTACGATGGTCTTTCCATAGTCTTGGATATACTAAGGCTTTACTGTGAGGAGTGGGAGGAGGAAAAGTCCAAGCTGGGCTTTTTACATCCGCATATACAGAGAGCCTTCAGGTCTGGTGGAGAGTCCATCGCTTTCGTGGGCCTGTTACATCCATCCATACAGAGCAGGCTCCAGCTTAGGGGAAGGGTTATATTGGGAGAGGTTAAGCTACATACTCTCAAAAGGGTAAAGAAGACATACACCCCCATATCTAACTATCCACCGGTTATAAGGGACCTGACCTTGGTTGTAGACAAAAGTCTATGGGTGGATAAATTAATATCCCATATCAAGGGCAAGGAAATGGTTGAAGAGGTTAGGGTTTTTAGCCTTTTTACAGATCCAAAACTTGGGGAAGGCAAGAAGAGTGTAAGCTTGAGGATAAGTTTTAGAAGTAAAGAGGCTACGCTATCAGACCAAGTGGTTAATCAGACTATGGAAGAGTTGATAGCGGAGCTAGAAGACAGGTTTTACGCAAAGCTTAGATAGAACCTGCCCTGTACGTGGAGAAGGAGCTTAAATTGGGGTCCACATGGTGAGGCGATAGGGAGTCCGGTCTCCGGGGCTGTCTGATAGGCGTTCCGGGAGGACACCCACCTTTAGTCTTTGGGGCCCACCGGAGGCTTCTTCCTACCACGGCATGGGCGGGTGTCTTGCCTTCCCCTCCTTACTTACAAAGGAGGTGGAAGATGAGGTTAAAAGAAAAGCTAAGGAGGTCCTACCTTAAGACAAGGGAGGGTTTAGAGGAAGGGAAAAGGGAGAAGCTTTCAGAGCTTATAGTAAATAGGCTTCTATCCTTGAAGGCTCTAAGAAGGGCAAAAAGGATCCTACTTTTCTGTCCCCATAAGGGCGAACCGGACATAACACCCCTCTTTAAATGGGCCATAGGTGAGGGAAAGGACGTTATCCTTCCAAGGGTGGAAGGAGAAGAGCTCAGGCTTATAAAGGTCATTGATACCCAAGGGCTTGAGCCTGGGTCCTTCTGCATTCTCGAACCCACAGAAGGTGAAGAGGTAAACCCGGAGAGCGTTGAGCTCTCCCTCATACCCGGGGTTGTCTTTGATAAGAAAGGCTATCGCCTTGGCTTTGGCAGGGGCTATTATGACAGGCTCATGGATAGGCTCGGTGGCCTAAAGGTGGGCGTAGCTTACGAATTTCAGGTGGTGGACGAGGTGCCAAGGGATAGCTGGGACAGACCTGTAGACATGGTGGTAACAGAAGAAAACATATATGGAGGTAAGGTGTCATGAACTTGGAGCTCCTTTTAGGGATAAGCGTAGTAGCACTGCTTTTTGTTGTAGGCTATCTACTTCTTACTAGGAAAAAGGTCCAAGGGGTTCCCACCCAACCTGCGGTGGACCTGGAAGAGATAAGGGCTCAAGCCCTGAGAGATGCGCAGGAAATAGTTGGAAAAGCCCTAGAGGAGGGAAAAGAGATAAAGTCTACTGCGGAGAAGGAGGCCGAGCGAATTATAAAGCTTGCACAGGAAGAGGCTGACAGGATAAGGAACACTATAAAGGAAGAGGCGGAAAAGCTAAGACAGGACCTTGAGATAAAGAGGAGAGAAACCGAGTCCTATCTTGCGGAGAGAAAGCAAGAGGTGCAAAAGCTGGAAAATTCACTTCAACAGAAGGAGTTAATGGTAGAAAGAAGGCTCGAAGCCCTTGAAAGGAGAGAAGAGGAGCTTTACAGGAGAGAGAGGGACATAAGAGAGAGGGAGAAGGAACTGGAGCAGATTCAGAGGGAACTTCAGAGCAGGATAAGAAACCTTGAGGATAAGGAGAAGGAGATAGAAAGTCTAAGGCATAGAGAAATCTTAGAACTGCAGAGAATAGCAAGCTTGACAATGGAGGAGGCAAGGCTTGAGGTTTTAAGAAGGGCTGAAGAGGAGGCAAGGCTGGAAGGGTTAAAGATAATGAAGAGAATAGAGGAGGAGGCAAAAGAAAGGGCGGAGTTTGAAGCTAAGAAGATAATAACCACAGCGGTCCAAAGACTATCCCCGGAGATAGCCATAAACTACACCACCACCACGGTAGAGCTTCCCAGCAACGAGTTCAAGGGTAGGATAATAGGTAGGGAGGGAAGAAACATAAGGACCTTTGAACTCCTAACTGGTGTGGACCTGATAATAGATGACACCCCCGATGTGGTCACCATATCCTCTTTTGACCCCATGAGAAGGGAGCTTGCAAAAGAGGCTCTTGAAAGGCTTATAGAGGATGGGAGGATACACCCAGCGAGGATAGAGGAAGTTGTTTCAGAGGTTAAGAAGGAGATGGATGAAAAGGTCAGGAAGACGGGTGAAGAAGCCTGCATAGAACTAAGCCTTTATGATATAAACCCCTCGCTTTATTACTACATTGGTAAGCTTTACTACAGAACTAGCTACTCTCAGAACGTACTTCTACACTCAAAGGAGGTGGCTTATCTGGCTGGTCTCATGGCTGAAGAGCTTGGGCTTGATGCTAAAATGGCACGTAGGGCAGGGCTTTTGCACGATATAGGTAAAGCCATATCCCACGAGCTGGGCGGTTCACACACGGACATAGGCATTGAACTCTGCAAGCGCTACGGAGAGCCTGACCCTGTGCTCAATGCCATAAGGGCGCACCACAACGAAGAGCCGGTCAGATATGCAGAGGTTGCCCTTGTGTGTGCAGCGGATGCGCTATCAGCGGCAAGGCCGGGAGCAAGAAGGGAGACCCTGGAAGCTTACCTCAAGAGGCTTGAGAAGCTTGAGGAGATAGTCAAGTCCTTTAAGGGGGTGCAAAACGCCTACGCAGTGCAGGCAGGTAGGGAGGTAAGGGTCATAGTGAACCCAGAGGAGATGAGCGACGAAGAGGCTTATATGCTGTCTAAGAACATAGCCAGAAAGATAGAGGAGGAGATGCAGTTTCCAGGTCAGATAAAGGTGGTGGTCATCAGGGAGACGAGGCATGTGGAATACGCCAAATGAAGACCTTACGCCCATGCTCGCCCAGTACCACCACTTTAAGAGGGAGTATGCGGATAGCCTTCTCTTCTTTAGGCTTGGGGACTTTTACGAGCTTTTTTACGAGGATGCCCATATAGGTTCCAAAGAGCTTGGACTTGTCCTGACCTCAAGGCCTGCTGGCAAGGATAGGGAGCGCATACCCATGTGCGGTGTGCCATACCATTCGGCAAGCTCCTACATAAGCAAGCTTGTATCCAAGGGTTACAAGGTAGCCATATGCGAGCAGGTGGAGGACCCAAGCCAGGCTAAGGGATTGGTAAGGAGGGAGGTCGTAAGGGTTATAACGCCAGGTACATACTTTGAAAAGGAACTCTGCGGTCTGGGTGGTGTGCTAAGAATAAAAAGCCAATATCTGTGTGCCTATCTGAACCCTGCAACGGGCGAGCTTGTAGGTGGTAGGTTTGACCTGCAAGGTGCTAAGGAGTTTCTCCTTAGGTTTTCACCTAAAGAGATACTAATTCCCAAAGATTTAGACCTTGATCTTAAAGAGTTGAACGCATACGTAAGTGGGCTAAACTGGGAGTTCTTTGAGGAAGGCGCAAAAGAGCTCATGTATGACATGAACATATACAACCCTATAGCCTTGGGCTTTGAGGATAAGGACCTTCTGGTCTTTGGAGGGCTGTATCTGTATCTGAAGAGAACCCAGAAATCCTTTACACCTTTTGTAAGAAGACCCAAACCTTACAGCCACGAGGGTTACCTCAGGATAGACTACAGAACAAGGAGGGGTTTAGAGCTCCTTGAGTCCTACGATGGTAGGGAAGATCTCTCCCTCTTTAAGGTCATAGACAGGACGTGCACGGGTATGGGAAGAAGGAGGCTTAGGTTTCATCTACTCCATCCCTTTAGAGACAAGGCTACCATACTGAAAGTTCAGCTTGCTGTGGAGGAGCTCAAGAACAGACAAAGACTGTTGGAAGCCATAAGGGAGGAGTTAAAACACATAGCAGACCTTGATAGGTTGGTAAGTAGGATAAGTGGCAGTCTTTCCACACCCAGGGACTTTATACTCTTAAAGCATGCTCTTTTACGCATTCAAAACCTAAAGAAGGTTTTGGATGTAGCCTCAGCGGATGCCCTCAAAGGCATAGGTAGCCAACTAAGGAACCTGAGGGAGCTATACGAGGAAATAGACAGGGTTTTGGTGGAGGAGCCACCTATAAGTGTAAAGGACGGTGGGCTTATAAGGGATGGTGTGGACCCACTTTTGGATGAGCTCCGCGCATACAGAGACAAAGCTCAACAGCTCTTGCAAGACTACGAAGAGAAGATTAGGAGGGAGACGGGCATACAGAGCTTAAAGGTTGGCTACAACAAGGTCATGGGCTACTACATAGAAGTAACCAAGGCAAACCTCAAGCACGTGCCCCCCCACTTTAGAAGAAGGCAGACCCTGAGCAACGCCGAGAGGTTCATAACCGATGAACTGCAAAACCTTGAAGACAGGATTCTCTCATCCCAGACGAAGATAAACAACATAGAGTACGAAATTTTTCTTTCCCTGAGGGGGAAGGTAGTAGATGCCCTTGCGGACGTGGCAGAAAATGCAAGGCTCATAGGTTTTTTGGACTACCTTCAGTCTTTGGCTCAGATAGCCTCTGAAAAGGGCTGGACAAAGCCGGAAATCGTGGAAGATAAATTGCTCTATGTGGAGGAGGGTAGACATCCTACAATAGAGGAGTTTGTGAAGACCTACGCTCCCAACCCTACCCACATGGACGAGGAGAACTTACTGCTCATAATAACTGGACCCAACATGGCTGGAAAGTCCAGCTACATAAGACAGGTGGCCTTGCTTACCCTTCTTGCACATATGGGCTCTTTTCTTCCCTGCAAAAGGGCAACCATTGGACTTGTATCCTCTATACACGCAAGGGTAGGATCTGGAGACATACTGGCTCTTGGTATCTCCACCTTTATGAACGAGATGCTTGAGGTCAGCGCCATACTGAACAACGCCGACGAGGGAAGCCTTATAGTCCTTGACGAGGTGGGTAGGGGCACATCCACCTACGATGGTATAGCTATAAGTAAAGCCATAGTGGAGTACATAGTAAAGAAGTTAAGGGCAAGAACCCTCATAGCAACCCATTACTTAGAGCTCACCGACCTTTCTAACCACTATAGCCAGATAAGGACCTACCATATGGCTGTCTCAAAGGAGGGCAAGGATATAAACTTTCTGTACACTCTAAAACCTGGTCCTGCGGAGGGTAGCTTTGGCATAAGGGTGGCCCAGAAGGTAGGCCTTCCCGAGGAGATAATAAGGAGAGCGGAAGAGGTTCTAAAAACTCTTGAGTTGAACCACCAGCTACCCATTCTTGAAAAGACCTATCAAGAAAGCGTAAAAGAAGAGGAAAGGGCACTACTTGAGGAGATTTTAGAGCTTGACCTTCTGAACCTTACACCCCTTCAGGCTCTTCTGAAGCTGTCAGAGATAAAGGAAAAGGTGAAAGCCCTTGTTAAGAAGCCCTAAGCGGGCGACGGGATTCGAACCCGCGACCTTCTGCTTGGGAAGCAGACGCTCTACCCCTGAGCTACGCCCGCTTTGTATATAATTATAACCCATGACAAAGGAACAAAAATTTTACAAAGCACTACAAGATATTTTTATCGGAGCTAAGATTGAGGGTGTTGGAGGATTTGTAAACTTGATGAAAATAAAATCCAATTACTACAGTAAGATTGAGAGCCTTCTCAAGGAGGATATTGAAAAGGCTTTAGAGAAATATCCCCATTTTAGAGATGAGCTTTTTGATAAGCTTTATTCTTTCTTTAGCAGATACTTTAGCGAAAGTGGTTCGGTTTATTTCAACTCAACACCTTTTCACAACAATGTGTATGAGAAGGTTTATACTGATAACAAAGATGTAATTCTCTTCTGGAAGACTTATTCGCTTTATTATGTTAAGACTGATAGGATTTTTAGAAGTATGGATGTAGAAATTGATGGGCTGAAGTTTTACTTTGACGCATCAAAACTTGAAAATAAAAAAGCGAATGAAAAACGAAAACTTGTTTTTGAGTTAGATAAGATAAGGGAAGAAAAGACCATTGTTTTCAATGTGCTATATTCTGAAAAGGGTATAAAGACAGATACCGATGGGATATTAAGAAAGATAAAGAAAGAAGGCATTAAAATTACAGAAGAGCAATTGGAAAGGGCTTTTAAGATTTTTGAAAAGCAAAGTGAGGTAGACTTCTTTATTAACAAGAACGCAAAGGTATTCTTACAGGAGCAATTCAAACTTTGGAGTTATCAGTATTTCTGGGATGGTGCAAAAGAATGGAGTGCGGATAGAGTAAATCAGCTACAGATACTGAAGGATATTGCTTTTAAAATAATTGACTTTATCTCACAGTTTGAGGATGAGCTTGTAAAGATTTGGAATAAGCCAAAGTTTGTTAAAAATTCAAACTATGTAATTACACTGGATAGGATTGCAGATAAAGAAAATGGGAATAGTGTTATTGAAAAAATTCTGAATTACGAAAATATCAAGGAGCAGATAAAAGAGTGGCGGGAATTAGGACTAGTGGATGAAAACTTTAAGATAAGCGATGTTTTTAAGAAGGATTTAACTGGTAAGTATTTGGTGACAAAATACAAGCATCTTCCCATTGATACGAAATACTTCAAAGATTTAGAGCTTGAGATACTTTCCCTTTTTGATGATTTAGATTCCGCTTTAGATGGCTGGCTTATAAAGAGTGAGAATTATCAAGCATTGATTACAATTTTGCCAAAGTTTAAAGAGAAAGTGCAGACTATTTATATAGACCCGCCTTTTAATAAAGAGCAAGAAGCGGATTACTTTTATTCTGTGAAGTATAAAGATGCTACTTGGATTACTATGCTTGAAAATAGATTGAGATTGGCAAGAGACTTATTAAATGACAAAGGAAGCATTTTTGTAAGGTGTGATTACAACGGCAATATGTATGTTAGGCTTTTAATGAATGAGGTTTTTGGAGAGGAGAATTTTAGGAATGAGATAGTTGTAAAGAGAGGTGGTGCTCCAATTTCTTTGCTATTTAAACAATTTGGGGAACTAGATAAGCTTGGAATTACATATGATAATCTTTTATGGTTTTCCAAAACGCAAGTAAAATTTAAAATACCTTATAGAACATTGGAAGAAATTAAGAAAGGGCATTGGGCTAATTTTTATAAAAGTGGCTTATTCTATGATAGACCTACGATGAGATACGAACTTTTAGGAATAAAAATAGAAAAGGGACAGTGGCTTTGGTCAAAAGAGAGAGCTCTAAAGGCGGTTGAAAATTATGAAAATT
>RFFP01000020.1 GCA_003696155.1 Acidobacteriota bacterium | reverse complement strand
TGATAGTTTCTTCTCTTGGGGCTCCACATGTATATCAGAGGCTCCCAGGTTGACCGCCTCAGCCATGAGGAAGTTGGCAAGCTTTACTATAGGCGCTTCTCCAGCTTCCGCCTCTATTACCTGAGGCGAGATGTCCAGCTCTTCCATTTCTATCTCCACTTCCTCTCCTATTTCCATGGATTCTACTATCCTTTCAACAGCAGGGTACAGCTTGGCGAGCACATCTTCTATAGACTTCTTAGTTGCTAAGTAGGGGACTATCGTGTTTATCTTGCTCCTGAACCTGAGTTCGTTTATGGCCGATTGGTTAAAGGGGTTTATGGTAAGCACGTAAAGCTTATCGTCTTCATACTTTATGGGTGCTATGATATGTTTTTTGAGGAGCTCCTCTGGGAGTT
Organism: Acidobacteriota bacterium; assembly: GCA_003696155.1. Classification (GTDB taxonomy): domain Bacteria; phylum Aquificota; class Aquificia; order Aquificales; family Aquificaceae; genus Pampinifervens. The sequence continues at coordinate 14,216 of RFFP01000020.1, read as the reverse complement.
TTTCCCTTATGTTTTCCGGAAGGTTTACCTCTTCTATCTTTCCCCTCCAGAGCTTGTTGGGCATATACTTTTGATAAAAGTCCATGAGCTTTGTATCGTTTATAAAGCCAAGCCTGAGAAGCGTACTTATTATATCCTCTTCCTTACCCCTCTCCCTCTGGGCTTGGAGCGCCTCCTCCCTTTTTACATATCCGAGCCTTACCAGAAGCTCTAGAAGCTTGGTTTCATCCATAGCTTTCTTCCTCTCCTGGGAATAGGCCCTTTTCTACGTCCTCCTTGAATTTTATGAGCGCCTCCCTAAAGGTATTGGCGCCTTGGGCATACCTTCTTACAAACTTAGGCCTTATATCCTCTACCAAACCCACAAGGTCATGGAATACAAGCACCTGACCATCACAATGGGGACCTGCACCTATACCTATGGTTATAGACTTTGAACCAGTGCTGAGCTCCCTTGTTAGCTCCCTTGGCACACTTTCCAATACTATCATAAATGCCCCCGCATCTTCAAGGGTTCTGAAGTCCCTTCTTACCCTCTCAGCTTCCTCACCCTTCCCCACAACCCTATAGCCACCTAAGGCGTGCACGCTCTGGGGTGTGAAGCCCACATGACCCACCACTGGAATACCAATACGCACAAGACGGTGTATAAGTTCGGCTATCTCTTCGCCACCCTCCAGCTTAACTGCGCTGGCACCGGTCTCCTTCATTACCCTGCCACAGTTCCTCAGGGCCTCTTCTAGGCTTACCTGATAGCTCATAAAGGGCATGTCTACTATAAGGAAGGCTCTTCTTGCACCCCTTCTTACAGCCTTTGCATGGTATATCATCTCCTCTAAGGTTACGGGAAGGGTAGAATCAAGCCCTTGAAAGACCATTCCCAGCGAATCCCCCACAAGTATACAGTCTATGCCTGCCTGATCGCAAAGTTTGGCAGAAATGTAGTCATAAGTTGAGACCATAGTTATCTTTTTGCCTTCCGCCCTTTTCTTAAATAGCGTTCTTATGGTTATACTCTCCATTAACCTTCTTTTCTTTGAAGAGCTTCTTGCTCACTTTTTGCCACAAGCAATAGGAGTTTTCCCACATCCTCCTTTAAGGAGTTTATATCGGACAGCTCACGCATATCTTTAACAACTCTCAGTAGCAATCCTAAAAGCTCATCCTTCATGGGACCTTCGCCCACCCTTATCTGATAGGCTGCGGCGGTTATTGGGTTCACTATGGCATTAACTAACCTTCTTGCGGAAAGCTTATCCTCAGTTCTTAGGAGCTCCTCGAGCTCTCCTTGGACCTTTTTTAGCAGACCTATGCCTATCTCAAACTCCTTGGTCATAAGGCTCCTCCTTGGTTTTTAAAATTTTAACAAGTTTTTCAAGCTCATCCTCCTCTGAAAGATTCAGGTATTTTAAAAAGCTCTCTATGCTTACCCATCTTTTCAACACCATGCCCTGGGTGACCAGCTTTAGGAAAGGCTCTCTGTCTTTAACGAGTCCAAGGTCGTACAAAAACTTTTGGAAAAACCTCGCATAAAGGAGATGTAGGACAGCATGCTCTATACCACCTATGTATAGGTCCACGGGCATCCAGAACTCAGCCTTCTCTATGGAAAAGGGTGCCTGAGAGTTTTTAGGGTCGCAGAACCTTAGGAAGTACCAACTTGAGTCAAAAAAGGTGTCCATGGTGTCCGTCTCTCTTCTTGCTGGTCTGCCACATCTGGGACAGGTTGTGTTAACAAAGTCTTCCACCCCTTCTAAAGGGTTTCCATGTCCTGTTATCTTTACATCCCTTGGGAGCAGTACAGGAAGGTTTTCCTCTGGCACTGGGACTGTCCCGCAATGGTCGCAGTAAACAACTGGTATGGGTGTGCCCCAGTACCTTTGACGGGATATGTTCCAATCCCTTAGCCTGTAGGCGACCCTTCTCTCTCCCAACCCCTTACTTGACAACCACTGGGTTATTAGACTTTTAGCTTCCTCCCAGTCCCTTCCACTAAAGCTTCCCGAGTTCACAAGCGTACCCGGACCCTCGTAAGCCCCATCCTTTGGAGCCTCTCCACTGTAAGGCTCTATGACCTGTTTCATCTTTAGCCCGTACTTTTTGGCAAACTCGTAATCCCTCTGGTCGTGGGCTGGCACGCACATTATGGCACCTGTCCCGTACTCGTAAAGCACATAACTCCCGCTCCAGACTGGAACCTTCTCCCCTGTGGCTGGGTTTACCGCATACACTCCAAGAAAGACCCCCTCTTTTTCCTCCTCTGTTCCCCTTTCCCTCGTGGACCTTTGCTTCATTCTGTTTACAAAACCTCGGACCTCCCCATACCTTCCACCGAGCTTTGCAAGCTCTAGGGTCAGAGGGTGTTCGGGTGCAAGCACCACGAAGGTCGCACCAAAGACCGTATCCGGTCTTGTAGTAAAAACATCTATATACCGCTCTCCCACTTGAAACTTTAGCACTGCACCCTCAGACTTCCCTATCCAGTTTCTCTGCTGAGCTATTACCCTCTCTGGCCATCTGCCTTCAAGCTCCCTAAGGTCCTCAAGAAGCCTCTCCGCGTAGGCGGTTATCCTAAGGTACCAGGATGGCACCTCCTTTCTCTCTATGGGCGTTCCACATCTCCAGCACCTACCCTCTATGACCTGCTCATTAGCCAGTACAGTCTGATCATTGGGGCACCAGTTAACCTCTGCGCTACTTTTGTACGCAAGGCCATGCTCTAAAAACTTCAAAAAGAGCCACTGGTTCCACCTGTAATACTCCGGGTCACATGTGGCTATCTCTCTGCTCCAATCGTAGGAAAGGCCCAAACTTTGAACCTGTTTTTTCATGTAGGCTATGTTCTCATAGGTCCAATCTGCGGGGTGTACACCCTGCTTTATGGCAGCGTTCTCCGCCGGTAGCCCAAAGGCATCCCACCCCATGGGGTGAAGGAGTGTATAGCCCTTGAAACTTAGGAGGCGGGCCAGGGCATCCCCTATGGTGTAGTTTCTCACATGTCCCATGTGAATCCTACCGGAGGGATAGGGGAACATCTCCAAGAGGTAAAACTTTTTCCCCTCTTCTTGGGCTTTAAAAACACCCTTCTCCTCCCATATTCTTTGCCACTTTTTTTCTACTTCTTGCGGTCTGTACTCCATGGATTATAATTGTAAGCAAAAGAAGAAAGGAGAGCATCATGGAAGAACAGGTTTATGCAGTTCCCTTCAGTCTTGTGGGGTTTTTCTTCACGAGTAAGTCCGTCGAGGAGAGCATTAGGGGAGACCTAAGCCCCGAAGAGCTTGAGAAGCTTCAAGAAATAATCTGCAAATTCCTTTTCACGGAGAACGTACAGGTTGCTATCTACCCTTCTGTAGTGCCCCCGGACCAGGCAGAGGATGCTGTGGAAGAGCTTGAAGATATGATATTCGGGGAAGAGGAGGGAGAATGACCAAGGCTGTCCTCTGCGGTACCCTTGGGAGGATGGGTAGGGCCATCTTAAAACTGTCCCTACAGTACTCAGACTTCCAAGTCGTGGCAGGAGTGGAGCATCCAGATTGCGTGAGGTCCACAGACCTTGGTGAGGCTTCTGCGATTGAAGAGCTAAGAGGCACACCGCTTACCTCAAGACTTGAGGAGGTGCTACCCCTTTGCCATGTGGTTATAGAGTTCTCCGGAAGCACAATTGGAGCCCTTTCCCATGCTAAGCTTGCCGCGCTTGAAGGTAAGGGCGTGGTGATTGGGACTACGGGCTTTAGCAAAGAAGAGGTAGAGGAGCTGAGGGCTCTTTCGGAGAAGGCTCCCGTGCTTCTTTCGCCCAACATGAGCCTTGGAGTAAACCTCCTCTTTAGACTTGCAGAGGTGGCGGCTAAAGCTCTAAAGGATAAGGACTTTGATGTGGAGGTGTTGGAAATACACCACAGGTTTAAAAAGGATGCTCCCAGCGGAACAGCTCTGAAACTTGAGGAGATTCTCCTTAAAAACCTGGGCATTACCAAAGCGGTGCATGGCAGAGATGGTATAGCAGGCAGAGGCCAGGAGGTAGGAACCATGGCCCTAAGGGGCGGTGATGTGGTTGGAGAGCATACGGTTTACTTCTTAGGCTTTGGAGAGAGGCTTGAGCTTACCCACAGAGCCACGTCTAGAGATATATTCGCAAGGGGTGCTATAGAGGCTGCAAGGTGGATCAAGGATAAAGCACCTGGCTTTTATTCCATGTTTGACGTACTGGGCATATGAGTTTCTACGAGACCATAGATAGGATTACCGCAGATGCAGGCATAAGGGTATGGGCTGAAGACCAGGGGGAGCTTCTATGCAGGGCAGTTCTGGCAACGTTTAGTGAGATAACCAACATAGAGGAGATTGAGCCCATAGAGAGCAGGCAGATTGAGGTAAGCTCGGAGCTCCCCTTTTTGCTGGCAGACCTCATAAACAGAGCCCTCACAGTCTTTGAAAGTGAGGGTTTTGTGCCCTGCAGATGCCATGTGTTGGAGCTACGGGATAAATACGCAAGACTGGAATTTTTGGGTGGCTTCTATGACCCATCGGTGCATGAGTCCAAGCTCCTAATAAAGGCTGCCACATACCACGACCTGAAGGTGGAAAAGGTGGGGGACAGATGGGTTGCACAGGTCATATTTGACATATGAAAAGGTTCCTTGAACTCACAAGGTTTGAACACACACTGTTTGCCCTACCCTTTGCCCTCGCATCCATACTCATGCTCTACCAGCATATGCCCTCTCTATGGAAACTCTTCTGGGTGCTTACCGCCTTTGTAAGTGCTAGGACTGCAGGCATGGCTCTCAACAGGCTTATAGACCTTCCCATAGACAGATTAAACCCAAGGACCAGAGAATGGGTACATGCAAGGGGTGAGGTCTCAGAATCACAGATAAGGAGGCTTGTTCTGCTTTCTTCCGGTGCCTTTGTCCTCTCCTGTCTTTTTATAAACTTATATGCCCTTCTCCTCTCTCCCCTTGTCCTTTTCCTCCTCTGGCTCTATCCCTACGCCAAGAGGATCACTTATTATCCTCACCTCGTGCTTGGCTGTGTATATTTTTTAATACCCTTAGCCATAGACGTGGCCTTTAATGAAAGGGTCTCTTTGGAGGCGGTTATTTTGGGTCTTGCCATGGGTTTTTGGGTTGCAGGCTTTGATATACTCTATGCCCTTCAGGACTATGAGTTTGACAAAGAGCACGGTCTTAAGTCCATACCCGCGAGGTATGGAATAGAGAAGGCTCTTCTCTTTTCTAGAGCTTTTCACCTTCTGACCTTTACCTTGCTTCTTCTGTTGGTCTTTAGGGTTGATTTTTTAGGTGCGGTTTACCTCTTAGGACTCTTAGCAGTAGGGATGTTTCTCTATTACGAGCACAAGCTTATAAAACCCTACGATCTTTCAAAGCTCAATAAGGCCTTTTTTACCGTAAATGGTTATATCAGCGTCCTGTTCTTCTTTTTCACCCTTATAGACAGGTTCCTTTAGACGCTTACCTCTTCCATAAGCTCCTTTGGTATGTCAAAGTTGGCTATGACCTCCTTCACATCATCCAGGTCTTCCAAAGCGTCGAGAAGTTTCAGTATCTTCTTTGCGGTTTCAACATCCAGGACCTGTACCAAGGTATTGGGTTTGTATGCCAGTTCAGCCTTTTCTATAGGCAATCCCATTGACTGCAGGGCTTCTTTCACAGAGTAGAGGTCCTCAGGCTTCGTATACAGGGTATAGCTGATCTCACCTACCTCCACATCCTCTACGCCGGCCTCTATGGCCTTTTCGTACATCTCTTCTTCGGATATATTTTCTCTTGGTACCTCCAGTACGCCAACCCTATCAAAAAGGTAGGACACACACCCCGAAGAGCCTAAGTTACCCCCGTGCTTTGTCAGCAGGTGTCTTATCTCAGAGGTCGTTCTGTTTCTGTTGTCCGTCAGAGTAATTATCATCAGGGCAACGCCGCTTGGTGCGTACCCCTCGTACAGAATCTCTTCGTAGTTATCACCACCCAGTTCCCCCGTTCCCTTTTTTATTGCCCTCTCTATGGTTTCAGAGGGCATGTTTACCTTTCTTGCGTTCTCTATGGCGGTCCTAAGCCTTGGGTTAGTCTCAGGGCTAGGCCCACCCTCTCTAACCGCCACAGTTATCTCCCTTATTATCTTGGTGAATACCTTCCCCCTCTGAGCGTCAACCTTTGCCTTCTTGTGCTTAATCTGTGCCCAATGACTGTGGCCTGCCATAAGTGTATATTATAACCTTACTCCGCTACCATTTGAGCTGTGAGCTTAATGTCCGCAGTTATGCTATAATAGAGAACATAAACAGCAAGGAGGTTCAAAAAATGGAGCTTGAGCAGAGGATAAGGGAGATAATTGCAGACCAGCTGGGCGTTGAAGTGGACAAGCTTAATGCTGATGCTAAATTCGTTGAGGACCTCGGAGCGGACTCTTTGGACGTAGTGGAGTTAATAATGGCTTTTGAAGAGGAGTTTGGTATTGAAATACCAGATGAGGACGCGGAGAAGATAAGGACAGTCGGAGATGTTATGAACTACATAAAGGCAAGAGTTGGAAGCTAATGCGCCGTGTGGTAGTTACCGGTCTTGGGGTAGTTTCTCCTATAGGAACCGGTGTAAAAAGGTTTTGGGAAAGTCTCACCGCAGGTGTAAGCGGTATAGATATAATAAAAAGGTTTAATCCTGTAGAGATAGGTCTTTCTGTCCATATAGCGGGGGAAGTGAAGGACTTTGAGCCCGAGAGGTACTTCGATAAAAAGGATGCTCAAAGGGTGTCTGACTTCATAAAGTTTGCAGTTGCAGCCTCCGAGGAAGCGGTAAGGGATAGTGGATTGCTGGATAGCGGTTTTGACCCATACAGGGTAGGTGTGATAATAGGGACGGGTATAGGTGGGCTGAGAGACATAGAGGAACAGCAGGCTGTGTTGATGGAAAAGGGGCCTAGAAGGGTTTCTCCCTTCTTTATACCCTATGGCATATCCAACATGGCGAGCGGTCTTGTGGCCATAAGGTTTGGCTTTAAGGGACCAAACTACTGCGTGGTGTCTGCCTGTGCTACTGGAAACCATTCCATAGGAGATGCCATGAGGCTCATACAGAGGGGGGACATAGACGTTGCAGTGGCAGGGGGAACCGAGAGCGCCATAACCCCCCTAGGTATTGCAGGCTTTGCATCTATGAAGGCACTCTCTACTAGGAACGATGAGCCTCAGAAGGCTTCAAGACCCTTTGACAGGGACAGGGATGGTTTTGTTATGGGTGAGGGTGCGGGCATCCTTATCCTTGAGGAGTACGAGCATGCAAAGGCAAGGGGGGCTAAGATATACGCCGAGCTTGTGGGCTACGGTGCCACTGACGATGCCTACCACATAACTGCACCCTGTGCAGACGGTGAGGGTGCCTACATGTGCATGAAGTTAGCCATAGAGGATGCTGGCATAAAGCCACAGATGGTGCAGTATATAAACGCCCACGGTACATCTACACCCCTTAACGATAGGTCAGAAACCCTCGCCATTAAAAGGCTCTTTGGTGAGCACGCCTACAGGCTGAAGGTTAGCTCTAATAAATCTATGATAGGACACCTGTTGGGTGCTGCGGGTGCTGTGGAGGCTGTGGCTACTGTAAAGACCATTGAAACCGGGGTTATACCCCCAACCATAAACCTCGAAAACCCAGACCCAGAGTGTGACTTAGACTACTTGCCAAACAAGGCTATAAAGTACGAGGTAGAGTATGCCCTATCCAACTCCTTTGGTTTCGGTGGAACCAATGCCTGTCTCCTCTTTAGAAGAGCTTGAGCGTTTCCTAGGCTACAGCTTTAGAGATAAGAACCTTCTTCTTCAAGCCCTAACTCATAAATCTTACGCCGGGGAGCACGGACTTAGAAGTTATGAGACCTTGGAGTTTTTAGGAGATTCATTGATAAACTTCTTCGTTGTTGACATACTACTTTCTGAGTTTCCAAGCTTTTCAGAGGGAGACCTGGCTAACATGAAGTCCTATTTTGTGAGTGAGGAGTTCCTTTACGAACTTGCTGAGGAAATGGGCTTGGATAGGTACATACTTGTAAGTGGGAAAGGTTCAAACAGGAGGATAAGTCCATCCCTTCTTTCAGATGCCTTTGAAGCCCTCTGGGCAAGCCTCTACATAGACTGCGAAAGGTCCGCCGATGCTACAAAGAGGATCTTTGAGAACCTTTACAGGGAGCGTATAGTGAGCTCTGTAAGGAGGGAAGAGTATAAAAAGGACTACAAGACTCTGCTACAGGAGGAAACGCAGAGAAGGTGGAAGGAAAGACCCGTCTATAGGGTTGTCAGCGTTGAGGGGCCACAGCACAGCAGGGTTTTTGAGGTGGAGTGCAGCATAAGGGAATTCAGAGCGACGGCAAAGGGCAGAAGTAAAAAATCCGCACAGCAAATGGCAGCTAAAAAGGTCTTAGAGCTTATGATGCTTTCTGAAAGCTGAGCTCTTCAAGCTTTCTGTTAAAGCTTATACCCTGCTCTAACACTTCCCTGTAGACCCTAAAAGGGGTTATTATAGCCTTGAGCCTCTCACTCTCTCTTTCCGCAAGTAGGATTTCCTCCAATATGGCCATAAGAAGTTCCAGCTTTGAGTTTATTGAACTGACCGCGTTGAGCCTCTCCAGCTCCCTTTGGAGTTCCTCCGGTATGTTGGAGAGGAAGGTAACGTCAAAGTTGAACACCTCGTATATGTCGTATACGTGGTCTATTATCTCAGAAAGCTTCACGAGAAGGTCCCCTTCGGCCTTTAGTATAACCTCCCTGTAAAGTTTTAGCTCCTCTTCAGATAGACAGGATTCAGCCAGAAGGTTCATCTCCTCCACATCCGCCTTTATCTCCTTCAGTAGCCCTTCCAGCATGTCTAAGTTCAGCCTTATCAACCTGTCCTGTACAAGGAGTGCACTTAAGACTTGAGCCTTCTCCATATATGTCCTCCACAAAAAGGATTCCAAGCTCTTTCAGTTCTTCTCTGAAGTCTTCTATTAAAATATATCCCTGAGAGGTGAGAATTTCCTTCACTTTTGAGTTTATCCTCTCTCCATGCTTGTCAAGGTCAAAAAGTAATACAACCTCTTTAAAGCCTTCCAGAAGGTCTGGGAGGTCAGAAAACCTCTTGCCTTCGAGTGTGAAGATGTTTTTTACGCCCAAACACTGAAGAGCCCTTCTATCCCTCTTACCTTCAACCAGGACTGCACTCCTTTTTGAGGCTTCTCTCAGCCTTTTAAGCCAACCTTCAAGCATATGTTATAATTTTAAAACTCCATGGAAATCGTTGACGTTCTTATAGAAGAAGAGGTAAAACAGGCTTACATAGACTATGCCATGTCTGTCATAGTGGGGAGGGCCATTCCCGATGTAAGGGATGGTCTAAAGCCCGTCCAGAGAAGGATACTCTATGCCATGTATGAGATGGGGCTTTTGCCCGATAAGGGCTTTGTGAAAAGTGCCAGGATAGTGGGTGCAGTTCTTGGATATTACCATCCCCACGGTGACCAAGCAGTTTATGAGGCGCTTGTGCGTATGGCTCAGGACTTTAACATGAACTATCCTCTGGTCATAGGGCAGGGGAATTTTGGCTCTATGGATGGAGACCCACCCGCCGCTATGAGGTACACGGAGGCAAAGCTTTCAAGGTTTGCTCTAAAGCTCCTTGAGGATATAGATAAGGACACGGTTAGTTTTCTTCCCAACTTTGATGGCTCCACCCTTGAGCCCTCCGTTTTGCCCTCCAAGTTTCCCAACCTTCTGTGCAACGGTGTCAGTGGTATAGCGGTAGGGCTAGTAACCTCCATACCACCCCACAACCTCCGAGAGGTATGCCAGGCTCTTATAGAGCTTACAAAGAACCCAAACATGTCAACACAGGAGATTATCAACATTGTAAAGGGTCCGGACTTTCCCACCGGTGCCATCGTAGAAAACTACGCAGAGCTATTGGAGTATTACGAGAGGGGAAAGGGGCAAGTAAGGATGAGGGCAAAAGCCCATGTGGAAAAGGTTTCAGGTGGTAAGGAGCAGATAGTGATAAGCGAGCTCCCATACCAGGTAAACAAGGCAGAGCTCATAAAAAGGATTGCGGAGCTGGCAAGGGAAGGCAAGCTAAGGGAGATATCGGACATAAGGGATGAGTCGGATAAGGAAGGTGTGAGGATAGTGGTGGAGCTCAAAAGGGAAGCCAACGGGCAGAAGGTCCTTGAAAAGCTGTACAGGCTTACCCCCCTTAGAAAGAACTTTCCCCTTAACTTTGTGGTGCTTATAGACGGGGAGCCTAAACTGGTGGGTATAAAGACCCTACTTCAAGAGTTCATAAAGCACAGGATAACCGTAATATTGCGTAGGTCTGAGTTCTTCTTGAAAAAGGCCCAGGATAGGCTTCACATAGTTGAAGGGCTTCTGATGGCGCTTGGTAATCTTGATGGTGTAATAGATGATATAAGGAAAGCTTCCGATGTCCAAGAGGCAAGGGAGAGGCTGGTCAGGAAGTATAGCCTTACAGAAGTGCAGGCAAACGCCGTCCTAGATATGAAGCTCCAAAGGCTCACATCTCTGGAAAGGGAAAGACTACAGGAAGAGGCTAGAGAGCTAAGGGAGAAGATAGATTACTACAAAAGGCTTGTAAGCGAGGAGGAGGAAAGACTAAGGGTGTTCCGTGAGGAGATGGAGGAGCTTATAAAGACCTTTAATGCACCTAGGAAAACCCTAATAGAAGGTATAGAGACTGCTGAGGAGGGCTCCCTTACGGTGGTTGTTTACTCAAAGGGTAGGGTAGCTCCAGTAGAGGAGATGGAGGAGGGAGAAGAGGTGGTCAACATACTTGATGTGCCCTTTACCGATGGCCTTTTTATGGTGTCCGATAGGGGTAGGGTATATTGGATAGCGGGCTCACAGGCCCTGAAGGGTAGCAGCGTATCCTTTAAGGAAGAGGATGAGAGGATAATAGGTGCTTTCGTTAGGTCTTCTATGGAAGGCAGGGTAATACTTATCACAGAAAGGGGTTATGTGAAGAAAATTCCCCTCGTGGACTTTGAGTACAGGGCGCAGGGAATGTCTATAATAAAGTTTTCCGAAGAGGATGATAGGGTTGTAAGAGTAATACAGGCACCAGAAGAAGGGGACCTCCTCATATTTACAAGGAAGGGGAGGAGCCTACGCTTTCCCGTCAGTGAGGTTCCCCCTGCAACCCCGGGCTCAAAGGGAGTTATGGGTATAAAGGTGGAAGAGAAGGACAGCGTTAGAGGTATAAGAGCCTTAGGGGATGCAAGGTATCTCCTCCTTATAACGGAAGATGGAGGTATAAAGAAGATAGCCATTGAAGAGATACCCCAAAGGGGAAGAGGAACAAAGGGAGTTGAGATGTTGGGTAGATCCAAGGGAGAACTGGTGGACCTTGTGCCCATAATGGAAAGCGTGGACCTCATGCTAAGCACAGAAGAGGGTAAGGTCTTCTACGATAGGATAGAGGGTAAAGGCATACCCCTTAGTAGGAGAGACCAGAGGGTAAATAAAAGGTGGGACCTGAAGGGAGATAGACTGGTAAGGGTTGTGCTAAAGGCCCGTATGTAAGAAGGTCTGGTGCTCTCTATGTTATAATCTCCTTATGGTTATTAGAGGGAAGGTCTGGAAGTTTGGAGACAACGTGGATACGGACCAGATAATACCTGCAAGGTACCTAAATACCTCTGACCCTTACGAACTTGCCCAGCATGTAATGGAAGACTCGGAGCATCCCAACTTTGCTAAAGAGCACAAGCAAGGAGAGATAATAGTGGCGGGTAGGAACTTCGGTTCTGGCTCCTCTAGGGAACATGCACCCATAGCTATTAAGTACTCGGGTGTGCCCCTTGTAATTGCAAAGAGCTTTGCAAGGATATTCTTTAGAAATGCTATAAACATAGGCCTTCCCATAGTTGAGGCACCGGAGGCGGTGGAGGAGATAAACCACGGAGATGAGGTAGAGGTAGACCTGGAGAAGGGGACGGTAAAGAACCTAAGCACGGGCAAGGAGTACAAGGCTACAAAGTTTCCTGAAACGCTTATGGCCATATTAAAATCCGGCGGTCTTATGGAATACGCAAGGGAGAAGCTGAGGGTATAATCTCTTATATGCCCATTCAGGAAAGTTACAAAAGGGAATCGCTGTCAAGGGTTGAAAGGTTAGGGAAGGTCTTTGAAGAAATCCTAAAGCTCGCCATTGAGGAGGTAGACCCCGAAGACCTGGAGTTTGGGATAAACCTTGACATAACATCTCAGGAGGCGGAGGAGCTCTGGAGGGATTGCGTGGAGGAAAACAACTACATGGAAGTGGTCTATACGGAGATAACGGAGCACCACGATGGGGCATACCTAAAAGCAACCTTTAGGAATGCAACGGATAACTTTTGGGAGGAGAGGTACGTAAGTGTGAGGAGTTCAGGAAGAGTAGAGCTAGGCCATGCCTTCTTTTTACTTTTTGAGGGCAAGAGTGCAAGGATTGAAAGGGTCGGAGAAGCTAGATACAGAGCCTTTGTAAAAGCTCAATGAAGGTCTTTGTGTCCTTAGGGGAGAGGTCTGCAAGCAATTACATTTATCATATCTTCAAGGACGTAAAGGGTTTAGAGTTTTACGGCATAACGGACGAAGCCTTAGAGTCTATAGGTTTTAAAAGCATAGCGAGGATAGAGGACCTGTCCGTCGTGGGGCTTTGGGAGGCTCTCCCTAAAGTTCCCTTCGTGCTCAAGCTTTGGAAGAGGATAGAAGAGCTACTTCCTAAGATGGACAGCCTTATCCTCTGCGACGCACCTGCCTTTAACCTTCCCCTTCTTAAAAGGGTAAGAGATAAGGTAAAGAAGGTCATCTACTTTATCTCACCACAGGTTTGGGCTTGGAAGGAGGGCAGGGCAAGGCTTATATCCGAGTACGTGGACCATCTCATAGTAATCCTGCCCTTTGAGCTGGACCTTTACAGAGGTTATTCAAGGCAAGGCTTTAGTGTTCACTTTGTGGGTCATCCCCTTGTGGACCTTGCCAAGCCTACGATAAAAAGGGAGGAGTTTCTAAACCTTTTAGGTGTTGAGAGGTACATGGCTCTCCTGCCGGGAAGTCGCTGGAGCGAGATAAGAAGGCACGTGCCCTACCTGAAAAAAGTTCTCAGATGCCTTTCTCCCGACCTTCCTCTGGTCATACCAACCTTTGAAAGCTATAAAAATTACATACAAGAAGAGCTCCGTCCCTTCTCCCCCCTTTTGCTGACCCCTTTGGACATAGAAAAACCCTCTTACAATACAATGGCCCACGCACATCTTACCTTACTTGCCAGCGGAACCGCAGAGCTGGAGGCAAGCCTACTGGGCAGTCCTCATCTTGTCTTCTACAGGGTCAGCCCCATGACCTATCTAGTGGGCAAACTCCTGGTAAAGGTAAGGCATGTGGCCCTTACCAACCTTATTATGGATTGCTACCTTGTGCCCGAGTTTGTTCAAAAACCTCCAGAGCTTCTCTGCAAGAACCTTAGGAGCTACCTGCAAGGGGAGGACTTAAGGCTATCTATGGTAAAGGGCTTTGGGGAGTTAAAAGACAAGCTTGGGGGCTACGGTGCCATAGACAGACTAAGGGAGCTCTTTCTGGAGCTCCTCTATGATGCTTAGGGTACTTCTGAAGGGCTGGGGGTCTTCTATCTCAAAGCTTAGCCACCTTCTAGTAGCCGGATGTTCAAAACCAAGCCTGTAGCTTACAAGCATATGACAGTCCCCCATGATCTCTAAAATCCTCCTGTCTACAGAGCTTCTCTTAAAGCCGTAGGTTGTATCGCCCAGTATGGGACAGCCCATGGAGGAGAGGTGCACCCTTATCTGATGGGTCCTTCCCGTATGTATCTTTATATTCAAAAGGCTTATACCAAGCTTTTCGTATTTTTTAAGCACCCAAACCTCTGTCCTTGCAGGCTTTCCATTTTCTATAACCGCAAACTTCTTTCTATCGAAGGCATGCCTTCCTATGGGTATGTCTATGTTGTAGTAGTCCTTTTCTAAAATGCCCTTCACAAGAGCTCTGTAGAGCTTTTCCACCCTTCGCTCCTTGAACTGCTCCACAAGAACCCTGTGGGCCTGGTCTGTCTTTGCCACCACCATGAGGCCAGAGGTGTTTTTATCCAACCTGTGGACTATGCCCGGTCTTTGCACTCCACCTATGGAGGAAAGGCTCTTAACGTGGTAGAGGAGAG
>RFFP01000002.1 GCA_003696155.1 Acidobacteriota bacterium | reverse complement strand
TAAAGAAATAACTGCTTTATCGATAACATCTATATACGGTAAATAATAATCATAAAGCTCTTTATTATCAGTAAGGGTTTTTCCATATGTAAAGCACGGTGAAACCTCAAAAATAACCATCTTACCGTCTTTTAATATACTAAAATCTATTATATAGATATCCAAACCTATTTTTTTGTGTATTTCTTTGAGCTGTGGGTAATTCCTGATAGAAAAATTTTTTAACCAATCCTTTTCTTCTGTTCTATAACGTGCGTCCTTATCCATTAATCTTTTCCTGTCCTTCCCGTGCACATTCCAATGATCCGATACAATCATGTGTCTGGGATAAAAGTTACCATCAATAGACACTACTCTATACTTTCTGTATAATCCATCCTCTGATGCATAGTTAACAAACTCCACCATGTAATAGTTTTTACCCATAAAAGGGTAAGGTTCTAAAAGATCTATCTCCTTCGGACTTCTAATAAGCACAGCCTCCGAGTTCGTATGTTTACCAGCTTCCCTAAAAATGAAAGGATAGAAGTTCTCTCCATCTGCAACTTCCTTAATTGAATTTAGAGAAGTTGGCTTTATCCTTACAACCTTAGGAACGTACAGACCTTTTATATCCTTTAATTTTTGATAAACCATATCGCGGGATATCTCTAAAACCTTAGAAGGATGGTTTATTACAGGTACATTCTTGTTATATTTTAAAAGTTGTAGAAGGGCAATCAGAGCATTCCTGCATATATCAGGCTCACATATAGAGTTATATATAATGTTGAACTCATCATATTTAATTGCGAGACTTTCTATTTCTTCCTTCTTCTCAACTATGAAGGGAAGTAATAATGTATGTATTTCAAATAGGTCATTTTTTAATACATCATTCAGAGCCTCGCTTACACCATCCAAAGTAAACCTTACCTTACCAGGCTTGTAATATCCAACTCTTATATACCTATCATCCCTTATCCCCTCAATCACAAGCACTTTTATCATAGAGTACTATTATAAACAGAATACTTGACTTTTTAAAGGATCTATTTAAATTTTCCCTAAAAAGGAGGAGAGCAATGAATACGTACTATTTAAACGATGAGTTTGTAGAATGGTTAAAGACATACTATCCTGATAAATACTCGAGGTTAACCTCTTATTACGAGAAAGCTACAACGAAGAGATATGGTGATGGAACAGGACTTCAATCGGGTATAAAGATTAGCTTTCTTGATGAATCTCTTGGTTCAGAGTTTGGCAATTTTTTACATGATGCGACCTTATCTTTTGTAAACTCAGAAAACAACTTAGGATTACCAAGCTTACCTGATGAGAAATATAGAAAAGATACTGTCTTTTTGACAGAAAGCTTCTACAGATGGTTATTACAAAATGACCCTGAAAATGCTTCAAAGGTTACCAAGCACATAAAAGAGAAAGCTACAAATATACAAAATATAAATGAGAGAAACCTACCTATAATCAAAGGTCTTTTTATCTTTCATGAAAACCCAGAAGACAAGAAAAACTTTGAAATAGTTATACACAATGCTACTTTAAACTGGCTAGACTGGGCGAGCAAAATGCTTTCCAACGGTAGCTTGAACATAATTGTATGATATAATGCACTATTATATGGAGCCTTCAAAGGGGTTTACATTAATTGAGACAATCATAGCTTTTACAATATTTGTAATTTCCTTAGCTTTTATATATCAGTCCATAAATCTTTTTACTTCCAAGTACATTTACCTTATTAAAGTTTCAAGAGACATAGTCTATATCGAGGACTATAATACTTCAGTTGTAGGGGAGTTATCAGGAGCAAGTAGTTTAATACAGGTTAGGAATGTGGACTTCGGAAAGGGTGAGGTAGAATGTGAGGAAAAAACATACAGCACGAGGTACTACCTATGTCCATATAAGGATATCTCACCTCTAAATCCCAATATAGAGGTTCATATTCCTGGTGTCTATGTTATGGTTTTCAACAGTGGCTTTAGGATGCTTGTGAACAAATGAACAATAAGAGAGGTTATGTACTGCTATTTACTCTATGGATGATAAGTTTTATGTCTTTAACAGTTTTTACTTTGTTAGCGTCTCTGAGAGAGGTCTACATACGTGAAAGTACTGCAAAACATAAACTTGCCTTTATTCATGAATCTCCTGCAGTTGCAAAGGTGGCCTTGTGGAAGCTTCTGAACAGCTATGAACCTACATACACTGGCATTCTTTCAATTCCAAGCTCTCAAGAACTTACCATCCTTGAGAGAAAATATAAGGTCCTAATCGAGGCTGAAGATGCTAAATTACCTATAAATCGGGTGGATAATAAAGCAGTAGAAAATCTGTTAAAGATACTGCTCAAAGATGGAAACATGCATAAAGATTTAGCGCTAAAGTTGATAGCTGAAAGAGTTCACAACAATAAGGGTTTAGATTCCATAAATGAGATATACTACATATTAGGTGAAGATAAATTTAGAAGACTAAAAGATTACATATCTACATACATTTCCCGAACAAACCTAAACTATGCACATAGAGAAGTTCTTTACTCCTTAGGTTTTTCTAAATCGGAAGTAGAGGCTGTAGAGGTTCAAAGGAAACAGGCCATACTGGATATTAACTGGTTTAGAAATTATAATAAAGACCTGTGGGAAAGAATCCAAAACTATGTGGTCTTAACCCCAAGACCAACTTACTATAGGGTGAAGATCCTCATGATAGAACCAATTCAATTGGAATCTACTTTTGTACTCTCTCCAGACCTAAGAGTAGTGGAAAGGTTTTGAGGTTTAAGCTATGAAAAAGGGATTCACCCTTATTGAGCTTTTAATATCTACAGTGCTAAGCACGATTATAGTTCTTATGATCTATGTAGGCTATAGAACTCTGATGGACGTACAAAGCAAATGGTGGGAGTTTAAAAGGATGGACACATCTAAACGCATAGTCATAGATCTTCAAAATCAACTCCTTTTTTGTAAAGATTTTAAACTTGAGAGACTGAGCGACTCTATTAGAATAAGCTACAGCACCGCTGGTGGATATACGTTGCCCTTTGCAAAGGTAGAGCTATACTTCTACAAAGGAAAACTGCTGTATAAGGAATACATCCCCAAAGGGGATATTTTAAATTATTCCAAGGAGGTGGATATTAATATACAGGATGTGGAATACCAAGCGAGTAAGTTAATCATAAAAACCCAAGAAGGGGAAATACCCCTACTCGTACGCGAGGTACATACCCCTTTTCATCTATATTGATGTAGCTTACCACTTTATAAAAAACTCACCCATTGGAGACTCCACAGCATTGTACCAATTTCCGTTTATATATAGCCATATATGGGTTATCTTGTATTTTCTTTCAAGACCAGACTGATCCTTTGGCAATTCTTTACCCATTATCTGTTCTGGTAACTTAGCGATCATCTCTCCTTTTGCTACAGCTAAGGGCGTATTCTTGTATATTTTAACACTGTCATACTTAAATGATTTAACCTGTATATTTATATGCCTAGCCATTTCTTTTTGCCTTTCTAAAGAGACAAAAGTTTTATATCTTGGATCGAAGTAGCTGTATATACATTCTATATCGTTGTTAACTTGGCATTCGGCAAACTTCTCCGTTGCCTCCTTTAATCTTTTTTCCATGTCCTTGCTATCCTTTATCCCATGGTTTTTAGCTATCCTATCTGCGGCAACGTCTACCACCTTCATAGACCAGCGGTTTTTTGTGGGGTCAAAGCTCTGAAAGAACACCCTAAAGGACTTATCCTTAAGGGCTACAATCTTGGGGATACCAAGCTTTTCAGATGGACCCTCAATAAGCCCATTCATCCTGATCTTACCTTCCCTACTTATGGAAGCTACCATAAGAGACGGATAGATGTATCTGTTATCTTTATAGACCAATAGGGTCTCCTTATCGGAGGTGCTAGCGCCCAAAATCTGTTCGGTGAATAAGTAAGCTTCTGTGTCTTCTATAAATCTAACCGTCTTATCCTTTTCTGGGCTGAGAAATATGTTAGCTCTGGAGCTAATAGGATATCCCTCCACATTAAGATTTTCTTTGCTGGACCTGTGGAAAGCAAGGATAAATTGGTTTTCTACCGGTATTGGATAGTACGAAATTCCGTAAAAGTACTTACCCACCTCCAGAGGAGAGTACTTTCTTACCAATTCTATACCCTTGGGCAGATTCACCTTATAGACCTCTATGCTTCCTCCTACTGCAGGGTCATACCAACCCGTAAGGACATAATCCTCGGTGCCAATTTTCATAGGTTGGTAGAGGGTTCTGTTTTCTCTGTTTAAAAGGTTTTGCGATTTATTTTCATTGATAAAATAAGACTTTATAAAATCCTCTCCAGATCCTGCAACTGCGTGCAGTATATAAAAGCCTACGCCCTCTGCGTATCTTGGAAAAAACTTTTCGTATATGGTATAACCTTCATATTTGATTAAGTTTTCCTTTTCTGGAACCTTCTCCCCATAATTTGAAGCCACCACGTAAGCTAAGGCATAACCCTTTACGCTTTCATCAAACCAAGTGATGAGTATATTACCCTTATAGTCTGTTGCCATGTATCCAGGAGTCAATGCTTGCTTGGTTGTTGATAGGTATTGCGTCTTTATATCCCCGCTGGAAGGATCAAACCTGGTAAAGACCACTTGCTTGTCGTTGGCTTCCTTTATCCAGTAAGATACATAAAGATATTTTCCATCGTAAAGGTAGGCAAGTCTTCCGTATAAAGCCCTGGGATGTTCCTTTACCACATCTTCATTTATAACTATATCCTTCCCATCCATCCACAGGTGAACCCTACCGGTAGGGTCGTAGTACAAGAAAACTATCTTATCCCCTGTGTTCAACTCAGCCACTGGTTCGTATTGGCTATCGTCAAAGACCAGAGGAATCTCTATAGTTTTTATATCCTTTTGCTGAAGTATAAAATCTGTCTTCTTCTGACAGGATAGAAAAAATACTATAAAAAACAGAAAAAGACCCAAAGTTCTCATAGCAAACCCCTATAAAGAAAGCGCCCTTATAAAAAGAAGGGGGGGCCATGCCCCCTTGGTTTTTACCTTATGTAGAACAGCTGATGGAGCGGTGTTATAACAAAGCCATAGCTTGGGTTCAGTTCCACCTTAAAGGCTATCACACCATCACCAGCCTCGGCTGCTATTCCTGGAGCAGTACAAGGCACAATAGCACCGGTATTATCAGCACACATGGCAAGTGGTCTTAGATTAAACCAAGCACCGTGCCTCCTTATCACAGGGTCTGTAGGCACAAGACCTGGCTGACCATCTGGGCTTGCGGCGGGTATTTCAGCCACACACCTAAAGTCTACGGTTCTTACGGCGGAAAGTCTCTGCTCATCACGCAGGTAATATCCCTGTATGGGGTCTTCTGTTATTGCAGTTAGCCTTATGGCCGCTCCGTAGTTCACACCAACAAAGTTAGTAGTCGCGCCAACATCATTTGCGGCACCACTTGGATTGAGGGTTCCCCGAGGCCTATTAACAGCTATTGCGTATACCACCGTATCCGCTATGTCTGTGGGCAAGAAGGCAAAGTAGCCTACGTTAGGTGTGCTACCAGGAGCATATGCATGGTTAACAGCATTATCTGCTCTCGTTGTAGCAACTATAGTATTGTGGTTTCCAGGAGCTGCCACCATAAGCTCTCTAACGTCTGAAAAGCCAGCATGGTGCATCTCCAAAGCCCTTTGAGAGTAAATAAATCTTGAGGAGAGGTTGAAAACAATAGCCTCTGCAGCAAGGGTTTGGCAGTTAGAGGTACCCTCTTGACAGGTCTCTACAGTTGGTGGTTCCATGTCTATCACATTTTCAAGAACAACAAAGCCTTGCATGGGTATGCCTGGATCATAACCCCCACCTACCGTCCCTATAAGACCACCTTCAAAGATGGGTGGCTTGGGTATGGGAGAGACAGTGGCGTCAACTATGTAGGTTGTAAGGTCGTTTCGGGATGTGGGAACCAGAAGGTTCCTCTCATTGCAAGTGGTCATCGCAGGGGCAAGGCTGGACTTGTACTGATAGGTTATATGCACCCCTGGTACATCGCCTGGTACATTGCTACTTGCTGTGTTGATGTAAGATATAACGCTTACCCATCCTCCTCCAGATTTGATAGATGGGATGAGGACTGCAGATGCCTCTGCCTGCTTGCTGGCTCCAAAAAGTGCAGCAGCTGCCAGCGTTCCTGCTGCTAAAGCCTTCCTTTTGCTCATGGTTCTACCCTCCTTTTAAGGATTTTTAGCTGCTTTAAAGTATAGCATAAAGATTTTTCAGTGTCAAGCACTTTTTACTCCTTTCTACTATGTATGTGTATTAACCATGTTCTTTGGTTCAATCTGCCAACCTACCAGCCACTATGGCCGAGGAGAAGGAGGTTCCAAAGACCCTTCCAAAGGGTGTTTCTGTTATGTACCTTTCCCTCTCCTTTGCCCTTCTACACTGGGGCTTTGGAAAGCAAGGAGAGCCAGCCACAGAGAGAACCTGTGGCAATCTTGCGGGGAAGGGAAGGTCATCCATAGGCTCGTTGCCAACGGGTGCCACAAAGGTATGACCAAGGGAGGAAAGGAGCCTTATAAGATAGCCCACCACCCTGTCCTCCCTATGGGTTCCAAAGGATAGGTTGGCCAGTCTTATACCCTCCCTCCTTAGGTCCACTAGTGCCTTTGCTATGCTCCACCCGTCGCATAAGCTCTGGGAGCATACCCTATATAGGCCAACACCAGCACCTTTTTGAAGGTTTACCAGGTAAGAGACCGCACTACCGTGAGGCTCAGGAGTGTATGGGTCCCTCCTCATGTTCTTTGAAAAGACCAGTATGTCCCTTAGCCTCTCTGTGTCCGCACCCGTGTCTAGGACGGCAACCAAAGACCTTTCCCCTCCTTTTACCTCACCGGCGCTTACAGTCTCCACCTGTCCGTAAACCTCGTAAACGAGGTTCCTCTCAAGGGCTATCACCCTCCCCCTAAGTTTTTCCTCCAACTCCATTTCTTCCTTCTCCCATTTTATAAGGGATAGCCTAAGCCTTTCTAAGCTCTCTTCCTCTATAACCTCTAAACCCTCGGGAAGCTCACCCTCATAAAGGGCTATAAACTGAAAGGGTATAAAGTTTAAGGCTTTGGGTCTTGAGGGCTTTGCCGAAAGGACCTTTGAAAGCAGGAGCATTATACCAAAGCCAACAGCAACGCCCAAAAGGGCACCCACGCCCGAGCCACCACCCCCACCTTGTGGCTGTTGAGGCTGGTTTCTTTCCCCCGGTATGGGAACCACCACCGTCTGAGCATAAAGAAGGGAAAAGCACAGGGAGAACACCGCCAGAAGCCTTAACATGTTAAAAGGATAATATAGAATGTTTTGTGATGGTGGTACTTCTAATGCTGCTTATCGCCCTGCTCTTCTCTTGCGGTGGGGGAGATGGGAGCTTAAGGGTGGAGTTCAGGCTCCTTTCACCGGCCGGTGCTCCCTATTACACCAAGGTTTCTGTAAGGGTTTCTGGCTTTGAGTTTGAACCTATAGAAAAAAGCAAGGATGGGAGGTTTTATCCGGGGGATAGGGTAAGCTTTGAGCTTGACCTTCCAGAGGGTAAGGAGAGGCACATAGAGGCCGTTATATTTGACCACGAGGGCAAGCCTGCCTACTACGGAAGGAAGACGCTGGACCTCAAAAGGAACCAAACGGTGGTGATGGAGATGCTACCAACTTCAACAAGCTACGGGGTGAGGGAACAGTTCTTAGATGCTCAGATGCCCCTCCCGTCCCTTGAGCTTTACCTTATTTCGGAGGACCTCTACAGCTTGAACAGTAACTATGACCTGAAGGGTCCACACCTCTGGCTTGGTTCTTACCTTGCCTTTAAAGACCAAAGGGGCCTTATCCTTCATTACCTAGAGGGACCCATGGAAAGGGTATTTGGTGGGATTTTTCCCAAAAACATAGAACTCACCCTACCCCCTGGAGAGAAGGGTCTTTACCTTTACGGCTCCTTTGAAGGATGGGTGGATGAAGGGGTAAAGGTTTTATCCCTGGCTTCCAACCTTACCCTCTCCGATGGTAGGGCTCTGCTGGCAGGATATGGAGATAGGCTTTACTACTCCCTTAGCTCTGTAAGGACGGACTTTAGGCCTGCCTGCGAGCTATTCAGGTGTGGTGTTCTAAAACTGGAGGCACAGGGGCCTGGTATAAGGGATACATTGCTCTTTTTAGAGTATCTGGGTTTGAGAGTGCCAGCTCAGGAGGGCGAAAGGTTCCCACTGGTGGACGGTGGAAGCTACCTACTTAGGTTAAGGGGTGGTATGAAGGAGCCCTGCATTATGGACTATACCCTATTTGTGCCCCTTGGAGCTAGGTTTTCTGGTGAGGGTAAGCTAAGCTTGGATGTAAGGAAGGTAAGGGTTGAAGGGATAAAACCGCAGGCGCACATAAGGGTATATTCAGATAACCTAAGCATGGAAGGGCAGTGTGAAAGCTCTGCAAAGGAAGAGCTTTATATCCCCTTTTATGAAAGGGAGGACCTATGGGTCGAGGCTAATTATCCTAAGGGACTCTCGGTTGGGAGGAAAATAGGCAAAGGTGCTGAAAGCCTCAGCATGCCTAACATAAGTTTGGAACTTAGGGACTACAACCTCAGGGAAGGAACCCTGTCTTTCAGGTTTGAAAGGGTTGGTTTTAACGGCTGGTGTTCCCTAAGGCTAAAGTGGGAAAATGACGAGGTTTACGTAGACAGGATGCCACCATGGAGAAGCTACATAAGGCTCAGGAATATATCAGAGGATAGATTACCCGACTACACGCTCACCTGCTTTACAGAGGATGGAGAGAGCTATGTTAAACTATCGTCCATCAAGCCTCTTGAATACCTTCCCCTCTCTAATTAGCCTTTCAATCTCCTCTTCATCCCCCTTCAGGTAGAACAGGCCCTCATCGTAAGGTCCTTCTAAGGTTATACCCCTATCCCTTAGCATCTTCGACATATCCCCTACCCTAAGGTCTTTGGATATGCTCACTGGCACACCCCTCAGAGAAAAAGGTTCATACTCGGCGGGCTTGACCCTTTCATAGATGAGGATAGAAAAGAGAAGCAAAAGAAGGGTAGACTCCAAACCAGCAAACAGGATTAACCTTTTCCTTCTACTCCTCTCTATCTTTAGAAGGACCCTGTAGTCCATGCCTTGTGGGGTCCTTATGCCCTTGTAATAGTCCTCAAAGGCCTCCTTTATAGCCTTCACCGCTTACCTCCTTTATGGCCTCCAAAAGCCTTCTCTTTGCATAGAACACCCTGGTCTTTACCGTATTTAGGGGTATGCCCAAAACCTTGGCTACCTCCTCGTAGGGCAGTTCCTCATAGAACACGAGATGAAGGACTTCCCTATGAGTTGGTGGCAAGGCTTCAAGGGCCCTCCTTACCATATGAACATCTTCCGGTATTGGTAGCTCCTCGCTCACCGCATCCCTTTCCATAAGCTCAAGGGTCTTCAGCTCTTTCATCTTCTTTCTTAGCATGTTCCTTATCACATTTCTACAGACACCGAAGAGCCAGGTGCTTACCTTAGAGCCACCCTTAAAGTTTCTTGCGGACCTCCAAACCTGAAAGAAGGTTTCCGCCACCGCCTCCTCCGCATCCTCATAATTCTGGAGTAAGCCGTAGGCATAGGAGAAAAGTCTTGAATTGTACATAAGTATGAGTTTTTTCAGGGCTTCTTCTCTCCCCTCAGCTATCTGTGCTATTATCTCCTCTTCCCTCATGGAGAAGATTTTAGCACCTTCCTTAAAGTAAGTGTTTAATGGTTCTATTTAAGTTCAAGGTTATAAATCCAGGTTTGTGTAGTATCTTTTCTTACCATTTTTTTCAAACCAGCAGTACCTTATATCACCGCTAGGGTATAGGTAACAGCTTCCCCTTAGTGGAAGGTCAAGCTCTGCACCCTCAGAAGACTTTAAACTTTTCCCGTCCCCCAATATACGCACCACCTTTCCAGACTTCATGGAAACTTGCATGTTCTTTATAAGAAAGGCTCGGAGGGCATCCTCATCCCCAAAGAGACTTTTGCCCACGTAAGGTATAACCACCCCTATGGCAAGGGCCATTATGGTAAGGACCACTATTAGCTCCACAAGGGTAAACCCCCTCATGTTTATACATTATAGGAAATCTTTCAAGAAAATCCCAACGTAGTATGGATAAACAATTAAACTTGACATTTATTATTTGTTTGATTATATTTATTGACATGATATATTAGAGGAGGGTGAAACATGAGCACTGTCAACACAAACTACAGCTTCTTCGTAAGCGATGACCTAAAGTCTTGGGTGCACACCAATTTTTCAGAACTATACTACGAGGCTCTAAACCTTTCAAAGTACTCTACAGTTAGCAGGTACGGTGAGAATGACCCATTGCCCGATGGTACAGTCTTAACTTTCACAGACCCTATTAAAGCCTTCCAGTTTCAGCAGGTTATGGAAAAGATAAACATGCTATATCTTCAATCCCTATCAAAAAATCCTCCAAAAGTACCCACACCGCCCCAGAACAGCGTTAGATCCTTCTTTATAACCGATGACCTAAGGTTTTGGGCAAAGGAAAATCTTCCCGAGCTTTACTCTAGTGCGGAGAGGCTTGTAAAAGAGGACAGGTCATCGGTTCAGAGGTTCGGAGATGGTCTACCTATTTCAAAAGGACTTCTCATATCTTTTAACGATGCAAACAGAGCGACCCTATTTGAGGAGCTGTTGAATCAGGCCCTAGCATCCATGAGTAGGAATCTATCTGTGCCTGCTTAATCCTTATATACCCTAAGAACCTCTTCAAGGGAGGTTATACCCTCCCTTGCCTTTACAAGACCATCCATAAGTAGGGGAACCATGCCTTCCCTTACCGCTCTTTCCTTTATGCTTAAGGCATCGGCCTTCCTTACTATCAGCTCCCTTATGCCATCACTAACCTCTAGAACCTCACCTATGACTGTTCTTCCTTTGTATCCCGTATGGTTGCACTCCGAACAGCCTAAACCTCTAAAAAGCCTATAAGGGGGTTCCATACCGTTTTTAAGGTATATGGACACCTCTGCGGGATTTGGTCTGTGTTCCTCCTTACAGCTTGGACATATCTTCCTCACTAGCCTCTGGGATATAACGCCTATAACGGAAGAGGCTATTAGGAACTCCTCCACCTCCATATCTATAAGCCTTGCAAAGGCGCTGGCCGAATCGTTGGTATGGAGGGTTGCAAGGACAAGGTGTCCAGTTAAGGAAGCTTGGACTCCTATCTCCGCCGTTTCTCTATCCCTTATCTCGCCTATCATTATAACGTCTGGGTCCTGCCTGAGTATGCTTCTAAGGGCATGGGCAAAGGTAAGCCCAACTTTGGGATTTACCTGAACCTGAACCAGACCCTTTAGGTTATACTCCACTGGGTCCTCTACAGTTATTATCTTCTTATCCCCCGTGTTTATCTCCTTAATACCTGCGTATAGGGTGGTTGTTTTACCTGAGCCAGTTGGACCAGTTACCAACACCATACCATAGGGTTTTCTGAAAAAGCTTCTTATCTTCTTTATATCTCCCTCCGCAAACCCCAAGTTCTCAAGGTTCAAGGACACCTCGCCCCTGGTTAGAAGCCTCATAACCACACTTTCACCGTGCACAGAGGGCAAAGTAGAAACCCTAACATCGTAATCCTGACCACCGTAAGAAAAGGAAAACTTACCATCCTGCGGAAGCCTCTTTTCTGCTATATTCAGTTTTGCCATAATCTTTACCCTTGAAACTATAGGTGGTGCTGCATACTTGGGAAGCCTTCTTATGGTGTGTAGGACCCCATCTATCCTGTATCTTACTTCCGTATCCTCGGCAAACTGTTCTACGTGTATATCCGTTGCCCTGTGCCTTATGGCATCTACTAGGGTGTCGTTAACAAACTTGACTATGGGAGCCTCGGAAGCTATATTCTCAAGGGTCTTCTCATCAAGAGTATCCGATTCAAAGAGCTCTTTCTCTAACTCTATTGTGTGAATTGGATCTTTGAGTAGCTCATCTATCCTTTCCTTAGGCAAGAGTTCCCACTGAACCGTCTTACCGGAAAGACGTTCAACAAGCTCGACAAGGTAAGGATCTTCCCTTGTGAGCCCTACCCTTATGTAGTCTTCCCCCTCCTCCAACAGGGCAAGCCCGTTGCTCTTTAGAAAGTTGTAAGGGATGTTAAACCTCATCTCCTTATCAGCCTCCTTATGAGGGCTAAGGCTGGTATGAGTGCAAGCCAGAGGGAATTACCACCTGTTGAGCAACCACCTCCACTACCAGAACCCAAGGTGGGTGGTGGATTGGATACAGGGGGCGGCGGTACATCTATACGGGCTGACAAAGGAACGGTTACAACCTGAGCTTGGGTGTCAAAGATAACCGCACCGTTTATATTACCAGCACCAGAAAAGAGGGGCGGACTAAAGTTTATAACCACACTGCATACCTCACCCGGTCTTAGTCTGTATGCCCTTGTAGAAGTCGGCGGATTTTGTGGGCTTGGAACGCATAAACCCCTTTGATCTCCTATGTAACCTCGGTTGCAGGTGCAGTTTGCGGAGCTTAGTGTTAGGCCAGGACTAGCCATGGATACGCTAAACTCAAGGTCTGAACCGCTTGTATTCCTCACCACAAGGGTCTGACCGTAGCTTACAAGTCTGCGTACGTTTCCGAAATCTATAGATTGGGGGTTTACATGCAGATAGTTACCGGTTAGAGAACCAGCCACACCTATGAAGGACCTCCTTATAGGCTCCGCACCTATTACCGGCACTATCACACTACCTGGGAAAACACCCGGAGTTTGAGGAGCAAAGCTAACTACCGCGGTACAGTCCACGGGATTATTTTCTCTACATACCTCAGGACAGGAATAGCTTATAAGCTCAAAGTAGGTTCCAACAACAGAAGGGGTGCCTATTATAAAGGTTGAGTTTTCGTTTGGGGGTGTAGTGGTTGGATCATCCGGACATGTAAAGTTAACCCTGACTGCAGTTTGGGCCTCACCACCCACAGGTGCATAGATATACTCTCCAAGCTGGGACCTTCCGTTAACGTAAACTATGGCTTCAGAAGGTGCTCCCCCAGGCCCCCCGTTAAGGTCGTTTACCTTCACGTACCCATAGAAGAGCTCCTTTTCCGGCCCACCTATACCACCTTGAGGTGAGAAGGAAACGGTAAACTGGCAGTAGTTCTTAGAACAGTCATCGTTATCCGTAGCGTACTGAAGTATGGAATGGTTGCAGGTGCTAGCGGTTATCCCGAATGAGGAGTAATCGGGGCTCTCTTGAAGAAGAAGAACACCTGGATTTGAAAACCTCAGAGGGTCACCGCTTGCATTACATATCCTCAGGGTCATGCTCCTTTGCTCGTAGTATGCGGTTGGGGGAAAGTCAAAGCCAAAACCCGTCTGGTAAGGTGCGGTGTCAATCCTTACTACCCTTATCGCTGTCCCCTTACCTATAAGCTGATGGCTCAGAGTTTTTGCCGTATTACATACAGAACTATCGCCGTCATCGTCATAAACTACGCTTATGCTTCCGCTGTAGTTTTGCTTAAACCTTGGGATAAAGGTCACACTAAACCTACAGTCTTGCCCATAATTAAGGCTGGTGCTATTGCAAGAGTTGGACACTATCTGAAAATCGGGATAGCCAGAAGATACACCGACTGAGCAGACCCTCAAAACCGTATCCCCAACGTTTGTTATAGCAAACTCCGTCTGGTTTGTGGAATCTAAAGTGACAGCTCTAAAGTCATAAGGGCTGGATGGAAATATCCTTATCTGGGGTGCGGATAAAACGGTAGAGCTTAGAAGAAAGGAAAACAAAAGGACGTTTTTAACTTTCTTTTTCATATCATACCCCTCCTTTATGGACATGGTGTATCTGTAAAGGAACCGTAAGGACTACCTTTTGGATAGTTTGCAAACTGGATTGTAAAAGAGGCTCTTACTACTTTCTCTTTGCCACTAAAGAGCTCCCTTCCATAGAACTCAATAACACCGTTGTATATGCAGTTATCCAGGGCTGTTAGACAGTAGTTAAGTAAAGTGTTTATCTTCCACGAAGAAGGCACAACTAAGACTTCCTGTATAAATTCCCCCTCTTTAAGGTCAAAGCTAACATCGTCACCGTTCGCGTATCTCCTTTCAAATCTCCCTTCAGGCGACTTTGGATTTACGCTAAAACCCACAAGCCCCTCATATCCACTGGACATAAGCTGTCTACAGTCCGGAAATCTTTCACAGTTGTTTGTGGGAGAACCAGAAAAGAAAGAAACTTTATACCTTGAGAAGAATACGGGTGAAGGATTTTCAGTTACAGGTCTGCCAGCAGCATCCTTTATGGTCTCCGCCTTGAACTTTATGAGAACCATGTCATCCTGAAAGTTGTAGTCATTACATGTAAGGTAGAAGACGTCGCTTTGGATGGAAGAACCGCTCCTTGTTATAAGTTCAGTGATATAGACGAGCGTGCTCCCGAAAACTCCCCCTATACCTGCACCGCTTCCACCCCCACATCCAAACAGACCAAGTAACATAAGCGTACAAAACATTGCAAATCTCTTCATGCATCCCTCCTCTTAACGAACCTTTTCTTTAAAAAAATTATACATTACCTTCTTTCTTGCAACAAATCCATTAGCCCCTTTGGTGGTGCCTGTTGTGTATCAGGCTTCTGGCCTGCTTCCTCATTCCTTGACCTAATAGGGCTTTGAGAACGCTCCCACTTTATCTTAACTTTCACCACCTCATCGCCCCGTCTTAGAACCATTCCTCCCTTACCCACACCTATTACTTTCATACCGCTCAACTCTTCGCCCAAATTTAACTTTCTAACCCTACCCTCATTCCTTACAAGAAGGTAAGTTTTCTTTCCATTTATAATATATCCCAATATAGGTACATCCTCCAGTTTAACCTTCTCCTGCCTCATAGGAGCGTACTTCCTGTCTGGAGAGAAAGGGTAGTTTTTAATTATTGTGTCCACAGAAGATGCGTAGGAACAGCTTAACAAGGTGAGGGCTAGAATAAGGAGCCTCATAGTTTGCTATTCTATCATAACTATTAAGCTATCTGGATGTTCAAAGAATTCAACCTTACCAAAACTTACAAAATCATCTGCGGTCCAATAGGACCTATGGTTTTCTAGAGGGTTTTCCTCGACAACTTGCTCATAAAAATCCTTCGGTGTAGTTATCAAAACCTTTTTTGATGTCCTTCTAAGCTCTTTAAGAACTAAAAAACCTTCCTCTTTTTCAAAATGCTCTATCACATCCAAGAACAATGCCAAATCGTAAGAGCTACTTTTCAAAAGGGGAATAACTCTTTCTATTTTCTCAGTTATTATTTCATTGTAAGCCCACTCATGAACAGGTATGATATACTTCCCAAATCCTTCTATACAATCTATCCTTCTTTTCCATACCCTTCTGTCTATTTTTTTTCCTTAAAGTTAAAAAGGTCTGTCTGTTCAAGATATATCCTACACAGAAACCCATATATTCCCATACCACAACCCACATCCAAGAGGCTCATGGGATTCTCCCTCAAAACTATCTGCATCACCGTACTTATATGACTGGGATAACTCCAAGGCATGGTTTAATATTATACTTTCAACCATGCTAAAACTCATACTTCAGTCTATAAAGAGGGATTTTAAGTATAGCTTTGCAGGCTCTGCTTTTGGCACCATATGGTTGTTTCTATCACCTCTTTTTCAAACTTTAGTGTTTTACTACATATTCGAACACATAATAAAAGTACGTTTCCCAAAGGAAGTAACGGCAAATATGCCCTATTCTGCTTACCTTATAATAGGAATTGCCTTTTGGACTGGCTTTGTACAAGCTATATACAGAGGTGCTAACTCCCTCTTAGATAATAGAAATCTTATTAAAAAGGTACCCATTCCCCCATATATCTATATACTATCTTCATGCACAGTCGGTTTTCTATACACACCTATGGTTCTACTTTATTCAATACCCCTGCTAAAGTTTGAATCCGTAAGAGTTATAGTTAGCCTTCTACCTGTGATATTTGCCTGGTATATATTAGCCTTAGGAATAGCTTTGCTACTAGCATCGCTGACGGTATATCTGAGAGACCTATCCCAGATGCTAGGTCCCTTATTCAACTTTTTATTTTACACCGTACCCATAGTATACCCATACTCCCTGATCCCTGAAGGATTGAAAATGTTAGTAGGCATCAATCCACTCTTTTATA
This sequence comes from Acidobacteriota bacterium, assembly GCA_003696155.1. Taxonomy (GTDB): domain Bacteria; phylum Aquificota; class Aquificia; order Aquificales; family Aquificaceae; genus Pampinifervens. Next base: position 2,425 of record RFFP01000002.1, on the reverse strand, counting down.
TGATAGAAGCAGTATATCTTCAAGCCTCAGGCTTCATTGATCCAAGGGCCATTTTTATATGCTACACTATATCCCTAGTCTTTTTTCTCATGGGTGTCCTTGTTTATAGAAGGCTGAACATAGGTTTTTACGATGTACTATAGAAGCAGAGTTAGACAATCATGGCTAACGAAAATATTGTATTGAGGGAGTATAAGAAAGGTGACGAGTACGGAATAGTTGAGCTCTTCAGGGAAGTTTTCGGAACTCATATGGATATAAAAGCATGGAAGTGGAAGTATATAGAAAGCGGGATAGGGCCATTCATAAGCGTAGCCGAGCAAAAGGGGAAGATCGTCGGCCACTATGGGCTTGTACCAAGGCGGGTTAACTTCAAGGGAACGGAACATATTTCTGCTGTAGTTGCAGATGTTATCGTACATCCAGGGGTAAGACACATCTTTTCAAAACGAGGCTTGTTTTACAGGCTCGTGAAGTTTTCTATTGATAGGTTCACACCTTTGGAAGAAAGCAGAAGGGTCCTCCTTGGTTACGGTTTTCCGCAGGAGAGAGCAAAAAAAATAGGTGTAAAGCTTGGGTTATACGAAGAAGTAGAAGACGCACTTGATATGTCTATACTACCTAGCAGAAAACCTACCCTTTACTATGCAAGGCCATGTAATTTAGATAGGATAAAAATAGAAAAACTTTGGCAAATTATGAAAGACGAATTGAGGGATAAGATTGTGAACTTTAGGGACTATCAGACCCTCAAATGGAGGTATTCTCAACCCAACGCTAAGTTTTCTTTTTTATGTATCTTTAAGCTGTACAAGCTCGTTTCTATGGTAATAGTTAGGGAAGATACGTATGAAAAAAAGGTTTATGATTATGTGGGTTCTTTAGATTACCTGGATAAATCCTTAATGGTAGTAGCAAGTTTATACAATAGAGTTAAGACCAGGCTTCCACCATGGGTCTCAGAAAGGTTAAAAACTTTAAGAGTTGAAAGAATAGAAAAAGTAACCTTAGTGACCAACGCAGTGACAGGCCCATGTGCAGGTGAACTTTCAGGCCATTTTTTCTACACTTATGGAGATGAAGATGTATAGAGTGCTTCAACTTGGGAAACATTACCCTCCATTCATAGGTGGTACAGAAAAGGTTATAAAGCTATTCACCGAAAAGTTAAACTATATGGGCGTGAGGTGTGACGTGCTCTGTTCCAACGATAAACCTTACTATGAAGAAAAATCCTATGGGAATTATAAGGTCATGAAGATACCTTCTTACTTCAGGATATTATCCACAACAGTTTCCCCAGGCATGGTGCTGAAACTTAAGGAAATTCAAAATAATTATGACATAATCCATATACACATGCCAGATCCTATGGCAAATGTGGCTACTTTCTTAACAAAACCAAAGGGGAGAATAGTTATGCACTGGCACATGGATATAGCAAGATACAGAGGTTTGCTGCATCTATATAAACCTTTCCTTATATGGCTATTTAGACGTGCAGATGTAGTTATAGTATCGTCAAAGTCGCTAAGAGAAGAGTCTGAATTTTCTAAATACATGGAAGGCAAAGCTAGAATATTGCCACTTCCTATAAATAGGAAAGAGCTTATGGAAACACAGGAGGATATGGAATATGCAAGTTATTTAAAAAAAATTTCTAATGATAGAAAAATTATACTATCTGTTGGAAGATTAGTCTACTATAAGGGATTTGATACTCTGATAAAATCAGCTAGATATTTGCCGTCATACTGCGTTGTTTTTATAGTTGGTGATGGTCCTATGAAAAAGCAGCTTTCAGATATGATAGTCAAATATAACCTGGAAAATAAAGTTTTTATGCTTGGAAAATTAAACATTAACCAACTTGTAACTTGCTATAAACTTTGTGATGTATTTTGCCTGCCTTCTAAGTACAAAACTGAGGCTTTCGGCTTGGTACAAGTGGAAGCAATGGTATTCGGTAAACCGATAGTTAGCACGAAATTGCAAGCATCAGGCACATGCGAGGTTAATATAGATAAAGAAACGGGCTTATGTGTTAAGCCAGATGAGCCTACTGCTTTAGCAGAGGCCCTTCTCAAGATAATAGATAATAAGGAACTTTACAAGTATTTTAGTGAAAGGGCAAGAGAAAGGGCAAAGTTTTTTGATGTAGATAACGTCACAAACAAACTTATGAAAATCTACAAAGAAATTCTATGAGGTATAATAAGCTTATATATCTTGCTTTTATTATGTTTTTTGATGTTATATCTTATTATCTTAGTCTATATTTTGCCTTCAATATTAGAAAATTAATGGATTATGTGTTCATACATCTTCCAGATTTCACTTTTAGTTTTTCTCATTTCGTAAAGTTATTTTGGATCCCCATAGTAATACTGGCATTCATTGCTTACGAAGGGCTTTATAATGGCTG
>RFFP01000019.1 GCA_003696155.1 Acidobacteriota bacterium | reverse complement strand
CACCGCTTATCAGAGCTGGTATGATGTAGGAAGTGAGTATGGTGGAGTTGATGAGGACAGGGGATACTCAGGTCAGGGAGACCCTAACAGAATTCTTGGACAGAGCAAGGGGAACCATAAAAACTGGCAAGGGAAATAACTAAACATATGAGAGATTATCCCCACTGGAGAAGGAGCGAAGAACAGAGCATAAAGTTAAGGCAAAAGATTACTGAGCTTCTCGTCAAAAGCGGATTGAACACAGATAAAGTTTTAGGCTTAGTTAATAAGATTATCAACCACCTAAGAGGTAGCACCGATGGATAGAGAGTCCTTTAACACCTACGTTTTGGCATGGGCAAAGAGGATAGGTGTCGCCCACAAGGTCAAGGAGATACACCTAAGACCGATGAAGAGAAAGATAGCCAGTTGTTCTACAAAGGGCAGGCTCACCTTTGATCCTTCCATACTCAGCAAGGACATGAAGGAGCTTGACTATATAGTAGTCCACGAGCTTATGCATCTGAGGTATCCAAACCATGGAAAGCTCTTTAAGGCTGTCCTTTCCTCATATCTTAACTCAAGGGTAGTATAATCAAAGCAAGAGGGAGAGTGTGGTAGGCTGGTGCCACCCCGGGACTTCAAATCCCGTGGGGGTCTCTTCAGGAGGTCTCCGGAGGGTTCGATTCCCTCACTCTCCCGGAAAAAAGGAAAGGAGGTAAGAAGGATGAAGGTGTCCGACTACGTGGATCAAGGACTCAAAAACCTAGTGGAAGAAAAACCTCAAGGCTATGAAGAGCTGGGCAAGTGCACCAGCGGTTGCCATTCGGTAGCCTTTTTCGTCAAAAAAGCCGGCGACGGATTGGAAGACATTAAGTTTAAAGCTACCAAGAGGTGTAAAAAGCTCCTTGCGGTGGCGGACTATGTGGCGGAGAACATAAAGAAGGAGGGCAAGGTCTCATTGGATGAGAAAGGCGTACTGGAATTTTTCAAGGAGGAGAAAGAACAGGACAAGCTGAAAGAGAGGATTAAAATTGTTAGGTCCGCTCTTGGCGTCTAGAAGAATATAATTATGACTTATGGAGAAGGTAAGAATAAGGGTAAATGGGAAAGAGCTTGAGGTTGAAAAGGGCGCAAACCTTAAGGACATATTCAGGCTTTTAAATATAGATGGTGCACTAGGGGGCAAGGCGGGTTCAAAACTAATAGACCTGCAAACACCCATAAGGGAAGACATAGAGATAACCCCCATCTTCAAGGACGACCCTGAAAGCCTTGAGATAATGAGGCACACCCTATCCCATATAATGGCTCAGGCTCTAAAGGAGCTCTACGGCTACGAGAAGGTACACCTTGGTGTAGGACCCACCACTGAAGAAGGCTTCTATTACGATGTGGAGGTAGAAGGGCACGCCATAGGTCAGGAGGATCTCCCAAAGATAGAGGAAAAGATGAGGGAAATAATAGCCCGCAACTATCCTATCATCAGGAAGGAGCTTGAAAGGGAAAAGGCGCTAGAGCTGTTTTCAGGATACGGGGAAAAGTACAAGATGGAGATAATAGAGAGGATCGACGAAAAGGACACCATATCTGTTTACGAGCAGAATGGCTTTACCGACCTATGCAGGGGTCCGCACGTTACGTCTACAGGCATGGTGGGGGAGTTTAAGCTTACACATGTGGCTGGTGCCTACTGGATGGGCGATTCATCAAAACCCATGCTTCAGAGGATATACGGCATAGCCTTTTGGGATAAAAAGGAGCTTGAGGAGAGGCTAAGGTTTTACGAAGAGGCTAAAAAAAGAGACCACAGAAGGCTTGGCAGAGAGTTGGAGCTCTTTCTAATAGACGAGGACATAGGTGCAGGGCTTGTGCTTTGGCTTCCCAAGGGTGGCATATTCAGGAAGATCCTTGAGGACTATTGGAAGGAGGAACACCTAAAGAGGGGCTATCAGCTCATATACACTCCCCATGTGGGCAATGCCAAGCTCTGGGAAAGGAGCGGTCACCTTAGCTACTACAAAAGCAACATGTTCTCTCCAATGGACATAGAGCACGAAGAGTACTTTGTAAAGCCCATGAACTGCCCATTCCATGTGGCCATATACAAGAGCAAAGTAAGGAGCTATAAAGAGCTCCCCATTAAGCTTGCAGAGCTTGGCACCGTTTACCGCTATGAGATGTCCGGCGTGCTTCACGGTCTTATGAGGGTAAGGGGTTTTACCCAGGACGACGCGCACATTGTATGCACACCAGAGCAGGTGGAAGAGGTCATACACGAGACCCTGGACTTTGCCATAGGCATGCTCAAAGACTTTGGCTTTGAGGACTTTAAGGTCTATATATCCACCAGACCCTCCGATGCCATAGGCTCTTTGGAGCAGTGGCAGCTTGCGGAGAGCTCCCTAAAGAAGGCTGTAGAGTCCTTGGGTCTTTCTTATGAGATAGATGAAGGCGGCGGGGCCTTCTACGGACCAAAGATAGATGTAAAGATCAGGGATGCCATAGGTAGACTGTGGCAGTGCTCCACCATACAGTTTGACTTTAACCTTCCAGAGCGTTTTGACATGGAGTACGTGGGTCCAGACAACAGAAGGCACAGACCATACATGGTACACAGGGCCATATTTGGCTCTATAGAGAGGTTCACCGGCATACTCTTAGAACATTACGCAGGACTTTTACCCTTATGGATATCACCTGTACAGGTAAGGCTCATACCCATATCCCCAGATAAGCACATGCAATATGTCCTTGAGGTTGAAAATTACATGAAAGAGAGGGGTATAAGGGTTGAGGTGGACAGCAGAGATGAACGGCTTAACGCAAAGATAAGGGATGCGGAGCTCCAAAAGTTCCCCTACATAGCGGTTGTAGGAGACAGGGAGGTGCAGGAAAGAACGCTGTCCATAAGGAGCAAGAAAGAGGGCAGCCTGGGAACCATGAGCCTTCAATCCTTTCTGGAGCTTCTCCTTGATAAGATAAGAAGAAAAGAATGATAGGTCGTGTGGGTGTATACCTATCGGAAGAAAGCCAGCCCTTCCTTTTTTATGTAAGCTGGGTGCTTTCAAAAATCGCAAAGAGGGCAGACTTTCTCTATCTGGAAGAGGACCCCATACTTAAGGGTATTATGGGTATATTCAGGTTTAAAAGTGGAGAGAAGGAAAACTTCCTTAGAAGACACGTAGAGGAGTTCTTCGAAGATTTTTCCTTTCACACTCTAAGGGGCTCAATCAAGGAGTTTTTTAATACGTTGCAGGATAACTATGACTTACTTTTCGTACAGCACAAAAGGCAATTTTTGCATAAGTCCATTCCAGAAAGGCTTCTTTTGGATACGGATAAGCTCAGTTTGTGGATATATAAGGAGCCCTGTTCGGCCAGCTTAAAGAAGGTGTGCATACCTTTGGATTTTTCCGAAAGGTCCCTCAGACAGGTGAGTATGGCGGACTATCTTAAGAGCTTCTTCAATATTGAGTACCACCTTGTATATTCCCTTAACACGGATAGATTTAAGGGAAAGCTTAGCAGAAAAGACTACAGCAAAACCCTCTCAGACAAGGAGGAGGAAGTAAGGCACATGTACTCGGACATGTTCGGTAGTAAAGACGTAAAGCTCATAGTCCTTGAGGGAAATCCGTACAAGTATATGGCTGAGTATATAAACTCCTCAGACTACGACATGGTTATCATAGGAAAGAGGGGGAAGGGAATGAGGGAAAGGATGGGCAGTGTTTCACTTTACATGGTAAGGAATGTCCGATGTCCCCTAATTGTCCTGTGAGCAGTTTTGCAAGGTTCTTTCTTGCACCCCTTTGTCCAACGGCAAAGGGGCTTTTTAAGATCTTTTTTAGGGTTGAAGTTTACGGGCTTGAAAACATCCCGGAAGGTCCCTGCATAGTGGCAAGCAACCACAGAAGCCATCTTGACCCCCCAGTGCTCAATTCTATATTTCCGGAACCTCTCCGCTTTTTGGCAAAGGAGGAGCTCTTTAAGGTACCCATCCTTGGCAGGCTCCTACCACATATGGGTGCCATACCTGTAAAGAGGGGAGCGGGTGATGTTGATGTGCTCCACTTGGCAATGGAGCTAATGCACATGGGCTGCAAGGTAGGCATATTCCCAGAGGGGACAAGGGCTGACCCTGGGAAGTTTCTAAGACCAAAGCTCGGCGTTGGGCTTCTCGCTATAAAGAGTAAAAAGCCCGTCTTGCCCCTTTATATAGAGGGTACGGATAGGGTCATGCCAAGGGGCTCCTCCTTTCCAAAACCTGGCCCACCCATAAGGGTCTACATAGGTAAGGCACATCTCTATACGGATGAGGATAGCCTTAAGGGCTACAGAATGGTGGCTGAGGATATAATGGAGAAGATAAGGAGGCTTGCAGAGAACGCCAAGGGTAGTTAGTTTTAAACATCTGAAGGAGGTAAAAGATGATTTGCATAGCGCATCTTGAGCTTTGTCCACACTGTAAAAGGGTAGCCCTCAAGGTATGTGAATACGATGAACCCTATCCAAGGGTTGAGGCAGAATGTGAATGTTGTGGATACAAGGCTTACGACGTGCCCATGAAGCTTGGAAAGGAGGACTACAGGCAAATACTTGATAAGTTGGGTAAAAAGCTAATAGGCGAGGTTTGTATAGACGATAGGTGTGCTTCCAATAAGGTCATAAGGCTTATAAAGGAGGGAAGTTACGCAGAGTACAGGTGTCTTGAGTGCGGTGCGGAGTGGAACAGCGATGAGGTGCAGAGGTCTATAGACAGGGTAAAAAAGGTGCAGGAAGGAGTAAAGAACGGCAACAGGCTTATGGACATGCTCAAAGCAGCTGAGGGTGAGTGTCCTCTCTGTGGATGGGACATAGGACACATGCACCTGACGTATGCAGTTGCCATAGAGTGTTTTGTCTGCGGTTATCGCAACGATATAAAGGAAGTTCTACCGGAGGTAGATCTTTCAACCCTAGAGTGTCCTGGCTATGAAAGGTCGGAGGAAACAGGTTGAAACTACCCCATCAGGAGTTTATAAGGTACAGCTCATGGAAGGATAGGTTTGTGGAGGCATACAGTTCCATAGAAGCCAAGGATGTGGAAAGCATAAGGGAAGAGATCTATACTTTATATCATAAAGCGGATGAGAGGTTTCTTAGAGCTCTCCTCTCCATGTACGTGGGTGGATACGAAAGAAGGGTAGAGGACCCGGAAATAAGGTACTGGACAAACTGGGCAGCTGTGGAAACCTTCAGGGTCTTTAATGCTTTCCCTAATCTCTCAGACATAGAGCTAGCTTTTCTCTTCTACGGTCTTGGGAAGCTCTTTGTGCCCCTACTTTTGCACGAGAGGGGTGTTAAGTCTGAAAGCTTCAAAAAACTATCAAAGGAGGAGCAAGAGAGAGCAGTTAGAGACGAGCTTAACATCCTCTGGGAGAATCACCTTATAAGGATGCTTCAGGTGCTCCCCTTTCTTGGACTTGGCTCTATGAGTAAATGAAAGCCCTCCTTACTTGGCAGAGCTTTTACATCCCACCCATGCAGTTCTGCTATGTGTTTAACTATGGCCAATCCCAAACCCATCCCCTGCGGGCTTTCTGTGTAATAGGGTAAAAACAGGAGCTCTTCCTTCCCCTCCTCTATGCCCTTACCGTTGTCCCTGTACTCTATGCGCTCCTCTCCAAGTTTTATAAGCACCTCTCTTGCTCCCCATTCCAGACTATTGTTGAGTAAGTTAAAAAACATATCCCTTAGGAGCCTTCTGTCCCCGAGTATCTGCAGGTTCCCTTGTACCTCTATGTTCATGTCCGAGTACAGTTTAACCATTTCTAAGAGCAGTTCTCTGAGGTTTATGTTTTCAAAGTTTGGCTCTACCTCAAGGGAAAGGTCTCTGAACTGGTTTACCACCCTCTTTACCCTTTCAAGCTCGGAGAGAAGGGTCTGAATAATATGAGAAGCCTTTTCTCTGTCGAGGCTACCCCTTTCTAAGAGCCTATGAAGCCTCTCAAGGTTCAGGCTTATGGGTGTAAGCGGATTCTTTATCTCGTGGGCTATACGTTTCACGGCCATCTGCCAGGTCTTAAACCTTTCAGACAGTATGACGGGCTCTAAGTCCTCGTATATGTAGACCTTTCCCCTCTCAAGCTCTAAGTTTACAGTCCTTAAGTTACTCTTCCCTTTCAACATATGGTAAGCCTGGTTTTGAAAGATGGTACCATCTGTAGACATATAAACTATACCCACAGGAAGTTCATTCAGAAGCTTCTCAAAGAGGTCCCTCTCCTCCTTTAGCCTTTCGTATAGCTTTCTTAGTTCCTCTTTCATCAGAAGGAAGCTTCTTGCAAGCTCCTCCACCTCGTCGCCTGTTTTTGGCACTTCTACCCCTATATCAAAGTTCCCACTGGCTATGTCCCTGGTCCTGTGTGAGAGCCTTTCCAGTGGTAGGCTTATGTGTCTTGCTATGAGGTTTCCGAACCATATTGCGGACAAGAAGGACACAAATCCAGCAAGAACAAGAAAGTAAACGTATACACCGCCTATTATATCCCTTCCCTTTACCATGTTCCTCAGATCCTTTGCAGTGCTGTTTATCCTTGCGGTCAGCTCTTGCACCCTCTTCTCCCTCTCCATCTGTACCCTGTATCCCTCTACGCAGAGAAAGTAAAACTCTTCATTACTTCCTTCTTGGCAATTGTTTACCCTTTCAACCCTTTTTACCCTCAAAGTTCTAAGCTCCCCGCTTATATCCCCACCCCTCTTGAGGACCGAACCTATGAGCTCCCTGTACTCTTTTACCCTTATATTCTCCTCTTCTCTTAGGAGTTTTGAAAGCTCCTCGGAGCTTTTGGCTATCTCTTTCAGCTGCCCACTGACGAGGGTTTTTGTTGACTGCAACAAAACCATGGCCGTTGTCAAGTTCAGAAACAGCAGGGGAGTTATTATGTAAAGCAGTAAGCTTGTGGACAGTTTGCGCCTGAGGGGCTTAGTGCTTCCAGAGAGGTAGGTCTTTATGAACTTTCTGAAGAAGACCGCAAGAACAAGGAAGAGTATGAGGAGGTCAAGGTTTATAACAAGGAGAACAACTGGGTATCCTACATTCCATAATCTTCTGAGGTTGTCCAAAAAGGCAACATTTATAACTACAAAGAAAAGAAGGAAAAGGAAGAAGATAAGATAAAGCCTCAATGCATTTCCTTCTCCTTTGCGTGCTTATGCTTTACTACCTCACCCTCGGACCAGTATATGGTCATCTCCGCTATGTTCTCTGCATGGTCTGCCATTCTTTCAAAGTGTCTTGCTACAAAGGAAAGGTGTATAGACCTTTTTATATTCCTTGGGTCTTCTAGCATGTAAGTTATGAGCTCCCTCTGCAGCTGATGGTAGAGCTCATCCACCATATCGTCCCTCTCTATAACCTTCTTAGCGAGTTCTGTGTCCCTCTGGAAGAAAGAGAGGACAGAATCCTCTATCATGGTTTTTACATTTGCTGCCATTAGATTCAGGTTGACATAAGGCTTTAATGGAGGCTCCTGAGCTAAGAGTATGGCCCGCTCTGCTATGTTTTCCGCCTCATCCCCTATCCTTTCTAGATCTGAGACGATTTTGTATATACCCATTATGAGCCTCAAGTCCACAGCCTCTGGCTGGTACAGGGCTATCATCCTTATACAGCGTCTTTCTATCTCTAACTCCAACTGGTCTATTTGGTCATCTCCCTTTATTATCTCCTCTGCCAGATTTACATCCTGCCTGTTTAAGGACTCTATAGCCTTGTCCACAGCCTCCTTTACGAGCCCCGACATCCTCAAAACGAGCCCCTTTGTTTCTTCCAATTCTTGAAAGAGCTTCATCCTTTCCTCCTTTTTAAAATTTTAAACCACCAAATGTTAAAAATGGATTAAGACAGCTCAGTCCCCACATTTCATAACCCAGGCTTCCACCTCTTCCACACCCCTAAGGAGCATATCAAGGTCTCTTGCTGCTGCATAAGATAGGTCTAAAACCCTTCCCTCCCTAAAAGGACCCCTATCTATAACCTTTACAATCGTTTCTCTCCCATTTCTAAGGTTTTTCACTCTAAGGGTAGTTCCAAGGGGAAGTTCCCTATGAGCAGCGTAATATCCCATCATGTCGTACTTTATACCGTAAGGTGTCTCTCTTCCATCATAAGGTTCTTTGTAATAACTTGCAAGCCCTTTAAAGTAAGATGGACAAATTCTTACATCATCTACTCCACATCTCTGCACCTCTAACCTTGCTTTAAAGGGACCATCCCCAAGTAAATTCCTAAAGCTCTCGGGTAAGCATATGCCCTGTATACCCTCCCTTCTGTAGACTGCCAGCGTTACGCTCTTGCCCGTGCTTTCGTTCCAAACCCTTACCCTGCTACCACTTTGTACCTTATCGCTGTATGCCTTACTCTCATTGCAGTAATAACCCCTTGCATATACAATGGAGGGGCAGTTCACTTCCATACTACTCTCTTTTATATTTGTTCTGTCCCTTACCGTAACACTGCAGGATAGAAGGAATAATAGGGAAAAAAACACTAGCGCTACATTCATCCCGGTCCCCTATAGGCCTAAAGGAGATTCATGGAGATATAATATAACCTGTGAGGTATCTTATCCTATTGCTTTTTATGCTTTTCTCCCCGTCTTATGGTAAGGTTGTGGCTAAGATAGATGGTGAAACTATAGCTTCTGAGGAACTCAGGCAAGCCTTTAACGCCTATTGGAGGGAGATACTCCATCTGCCGATAGCAAGGGCCACGTCAAGAGACCTTCAGGAGTTCCTTGTTGAGTATGTGAGAAGTAAGATAATACAGAAGGAAGCTAAAAGAATGGGGATAAACGTCCTTCAGAGGGAGCTGGAGGACTATATTGAGAAAAACATAGGCAACAAAAGGCTCAGTTCCGTTGCAAGAGATCTTGTACTAACCGAGGTTCTATCCCAAAGAATAACGGATAGGATAGCTAGGGGAGTTGAGGTGAGAGATGAGCAGATAACTGCCTATTACTATCTAAACCTGAGGGATTTCAAACTGCCCGCTCAGGTGCTACTTGAGAGATATTTGCTGGGGGATCTTGAAAAAGCCAACGAGCTGTACTATCAACTTTCAAAAGGGATTCCCTTAAAAGAAGAAGGGGTAAGAACAGGTCAGCCCATATGGTACTCAATCCAAACCCTGCCCGAAGTTGTTAAAAGGCAATTACATCCTTACGATATAGGCATGGTGACCAAACCTATACAGGTTGGTGAGAGCTATGTTATATTTAGAGTTGTAGACAAAAGGGGAAGCGGTATAATGTCCCTAGAGGATGCAAAGCCCTTGGTCAGAGAAAAACTTCTAAGGGAAAAAAGGCAGGAGGCTTTTAAGACATGGTTTCAAGAGGTTTCCAAGCGATACTCTTTGGAGTTCTACTTTGGGCAACTTTAAGCTTCTCTCAGAGGCTTGTGGACAGGGTGGTGGCCTCAGTTAACTCAGATCCCATACTTGAAAGCGACCTAAAGATGGCTATGCTCTACTATGCTACCGATAGAAAACAGGAGGTACTAGACAGGCTTATAGATTCCATGCTTCTGTATCAGTATATGTCAAGCAGGGGTATGCAGACACCACAAGAGCTTATAGACTCTGCCATAGATGAAGTGCTAAAGTCTAACAACACAACCCTTGAAGGTTTAATAAGGGAACTAGCCAGAGAAAACCTTACCCTGCAGGACTTTAGAAGGTTTTTAGACAGGGAAATCCTTGCTACACAAGTGGTATTTGCAGTTGTCGCTAGGGATATTAAGGTTTCAGAGGTGGAGCTCCAACTTCAGAGGCTAAAAAGTGGAAAGGTGGAGTTTGTGAGAGACATAGAGCTTCTGGTAGCCGACAGGAAGGATTGGAGTAAACTAGAGAAGTATTTTGACCCTAAAAAAAACTTACAGGAGATAGCTAAGGATATGGGGCTTGCCTTGGAAAAACTGTCTATTAAAAGAGGTGACCTAGTTGAAGTGCTCGATAAAGCCGTATGGTCAGCGGACGTGGGCGGTCTCGCTCTTGCGGATGATAAGGATCACGTGTACATAGCCAAAGTTCTATCCCAGAGAGAGGTTTATGAAGGAAGGTCTGTTGAGGAGCTAAGGGAGGAGATAATCGCAAAGAAAGCGGAAGAGAAAAGGAAGGAGCTTCTCGATAGACTAAGAAAAAACAGCTTTATCAAGATAGTTAATTAGCTGCGACAGACTTTCAAAGGTTAGGTCTGGTAAAAAGCCCGATTTTTCTATCTCTTCCCTTTTGTACTTTCCGGTAGTCATGAACACGGTTTTCAATCCAAGTTTCTTTGCATCCATCAGATCGGTGTAAAGGTCATCGCTTACAAGATAGACCTCATCCCCGCACAGACCTCTGAGGGCGTGATCTATAAACCTCTTTGATGGCTTGCCAAGGTTTGGAATATCCTCCCTGTAATTGCACGCGTGGGCTATTGCCATAGATAAGGAGCCAGCACCCAGAAAGTAAAGACCGTCGTCATCCTTAACTATTCTGCTTAAGTTTATAGGAACTATCCTCGCACCCTTTAGAAAAACAGCTGATGTTGCCCTTTTGAGTTTTATAAAGTCTATCTCCCTGTCCTGCCCTATTACCACAGCCTCTACGTCTATATCCTCTCTTACCTCAAAGCCCTGCTTGGTTAGAAACTCCCTTACCGCAGCGGTGCCAAGTAAAAATAACCTCTTAACCCCCAGCTCTCTCAGGTAATCTCCAAGGACAAGGAGAGGTGATAAAAACTCATCCTGAGACAGCTGTACACCTTTCTCTTTCAAGTCTTTAATCATTCTTTCTGGAGGTCTCGTAGAGTTGTTGGACACAACCCTAAAAGGTACGGAGCGATCCCTGAGGGTTTTCAAAAAATCCACCGTATCTGGGAAGGGGTTTAAGGCCTTATCCTTTACCAGCACCCCATCAAGGTCAAGGAGGAGCACCGCTCTTTTCATTGTTTAAAGGGTATGCTTATCCAAAGCTCGTCAAAATCCTCCCTTTCTCTTCTTATGTCTACCTCTATCTTCCTCACCTCAAACTGTGGATATTTGGAAAAGACGTATATAAGGTCATCCTTCAAGCGTTCAACAAAATTGGGTGGTAGCCCCTTCCTTTCATAGGATAGAACTAAGGTAAGCCTCTTCTTTGCATCATCCTTACTTTTGCTTCTCCTTATGAATATATCCCATATCATCCTTATCTCCTTAACAACCTTTCCAAAAGTCCCTTCTTTTCCCCGTAGTTTACTATGGGCACATCCTCACCTTCTAACCTCTTTGCTATGTCTATCAGTGCCTTTGATAAATTGTATTCTTCCCTAAGCACTATGGGCTCTCCTCTATTGGTAAAGTCCACAAGTTTGGGCTCTTCTGGAATTATGCCTATGGGCTTTACCTTTAGTATGTCCACAATATCCTCTACAGAAAGCATTTCACCCTTCTTCACACTATCCCATCTTACCCTGTTTACCACAAGGTAGTACTCTCCCTTGCCCATATTTTCCAAAAGCCCTATAATCCTATCCGCATCCCTTATAGAGGATACTTCCGGATTTACAATCACTAAGGCTACGTCCGCAGGGGCTGAGGCTATCTGGAAACCTTGCTCTATTCCTGCAGGAGAATCTATGAGTATGTAATCAAACTCTCCTGATTCCTTTACGGTCTTTACTAGGTTTGTCCACCTTTCTCTATCGATGGCATCCTTATTCTTCGTCTGGTTTGCAGGCAAAAGCCAAAGGCTTAAGCCTCTCTTGTCCTTTACCAAAGCCTTATGAAACTCAACCCTACCTTCCAGAACGTCCAAAACATCGTACACTATACGGTTTTCAAGCCCCAGTATCATGTCAAGGTTTCTAAGCCCTATATCTGCGTCCATGGCTAGCACGCGCCTGCCCATCTTAGCAAGTGCTATACCGAGATTTGCAGTTATGGTTGTCTTTCCTACACCACCCTTACCTGAAGTTACCACAAAAACCCTAGTCATCTATACCCTCTCAAGTACTATATTACCATCTTCAACCTTTGCTATCTCAGGATAGCCGGGAGATTTTCTCTCCTCTTCGTCCAGTATGGCTACTTTTTTCCCTATCCTTATCTGCTGCGGTTCCATTTCCATGGCTATAACGACCGAGTTCTCATCCCCCAAAGCTCCGGCGATAGCTATACCCCTTAGCTTTCCCATGATTATTATGTTACCCGTTGCCACAACCTGAGCATCCTTGTTTACATCTCCTAGTACCAGTATATCACCGTTGTGTTCTACCCTCTGTCCAGAGCGCAGATGTTTTTGTATTATTAAGAGTCTATCCCTTTTTAATTCTTTCTCTTCTTTGACTTCAAACCTCTTTATGCTGTTTATTCCCCTCTCCGAAAGCAGTTTTTCTATGCTTTCTATCTCCCTTTTGTTCAGAACTCCCTTTCCATCTACCAAAACATAACTTCCTTCAAAGAGCTTTGATGAAACCTTTTCTCTTATTTCTTCTATAAGCTTGTCAAGGTCATCCCTTTCCTTGACCTTTATAAGCACTACAGGAAGTGTTATTCCCCTTATTTCAATCATATCTTTTCTCTACTCCGGGGGAGGGACTCGAACCCCCAACCTGACGGTTAACAGCCGCCTGCTCTGCCCGTTGAGCTACCCCGGATCATCAATTATTATACATCCTTTAGAGCACTTTGCTATACTTTTCCATGTGGTCCTATGGGATAAATGGATACTCTTTAGCCTTTTTGTTCTTTTCACGATAGGCGAATCCATAGTTATAAGCGTGAATGTGGTGCCTTCCCTTTGGGAATCCTATTTAAACATGGGCATTTACCGAAAGCCCTTGCTCCAACTGTTAGTTTTCATACTTGGGCTCCTCCTTTCAGGTGTCATAGCGCGTGTAGATTACAGGTCCTATATGAGGGGTCATTTACCGTATGTTTTCATTCTTTTATCCGTCCTAAGTCTCCTTTTGGTGCTCGTAAAGAAGCTGGTTCTAGGTAAGCCAGTGGATAGATGGCTTCTAGGAACAAGTTTACAACCTTTAGAGTTTGTCAAACTTGCTCTTGTGATCTTTCTTACTTCATACATACTGAACAAAGGAGGCCTTCAACAGTGGAAGTATTTCCTCTGGGCAATCTTTTTCCCTGTGCTTATAGCTCTTTTACTACTTTTTCAACCTGACAAAGGGGGTGCAGTCTTTGTACTTCTCCTTACCGCAGCTATCATATACGTTGGAGGTGTTCCCAAAAGGGTTTATATAATACTTTTCCTCCTGATGGGTCTTTTTATCCATCAAATACTCTCTTCAGGGGGTTACGTAGCTGAGAGGTTATCAGCATGGAAAGACCCCTTTGCCGACCCTGAGGAAGGGGGCTATCAGATAATTCAGTCCATATATGCCCTTGCTAGGGGGGGTCCTTTAGGTGTGGGTTTGGGACAGGGGATTCAAAAGATGGGACCACTACCCACCGCCGATTCGGACTATATAATGGCCACTGTGGGGGAAGAATTGGGCTTTATGGGTATACTGACGGTTTTCATCCTATATGGAATACTCATAAGCAGGCTTTTCTATCACTCCCTTAAGACCCAAGATAGAATGGGTAAGCTTATTCTCTTCGGAACAGCCATCAACTTTGCCCTTGCCTTTCTTTGGAATACTGCCATGGTATCCAACCTTATACCCCCAAAGGGTATAGCCCTTCCCTTTTTGAGTTACGGTCCTTCTAATCTTCTTGCCTCTATGTTATTTATAGGCGTTGCCCACTCGGTCATAAATAATCAAGGCAAGAGCTCTAGGAGTTTACCAAAAACATCCTCAGCCTTAACTGCGCTGAGACATACATAGTCTCCCCTCTTGCATTCCTTCGGGTTGGGAGAGCAGGGGGAACAGGAAAGCTGAGGAGCTAGATAACCCCCTAAGAGGGGATAAAAACCGTAACTTGGTGATGTGGAGGTGTAAACGCTTATGGCGGGTACACCAAGGGCGTTAGCTATGTGCACCGCTGCCGAGTCGCAGGAAACTACGGCTTTAGACAGGCTTATGATAGCCATGAGCTCTCTAAGGGATGTCCTGCCAACTAGGTTTATAACTCCTTTCCTTTCAAGAGCCTTAGCCTTCTCCTGCTGATTTGCAGTGCCCACAACTACGGCGGGAAGGGTCAAAAGCTCTGTAAGCTCCTTCCACCTTCGCAGGCTCCATTCCTTTAGAGGGAAGTTGGAAAAGGGAGAAAGAACCACATAATCTTCGGGAAGTGAGAAGAGCCTCTTTACCGCCTGTTTTTCCTCCTCTTCTACGAAAAGTTTGGTCTGTTTTATTCTATCCCTTACTCCAAGAGGTGTAAGGAGGTCTAAGTTCCTATCCACTTCATGCTTGCTCCAGACATGTTTTACTCTATGGGTGTAGAGCCATGGGAGCTCAGACCTATCAAAGCCTATCCTTATAGGTATTTTAGAAAGGAAAAGCATAAGGGCAGACCTTGCAGAGATATGGGGGCTTACCACCGCATCGTACCCTTCTATTCTTTTCACTATAGAAAAACTCTCTCTTATGCTTTTATCAAAAGTTATAAGCTCAATGGGATAACCTTTTAGAAGTTCTCTAATGAAGCTCCTACCAACAAAACCTATTTTAGACTCGGGGAAAACTCTTTGAACAGTAAGGATTAGGGGCGTGGTTAGAACCACATCCCCTAAGTAGGCAGTCTGCCATATAAGAATCCTCATCTAATTCCTGATATGTTGGCTATCCTCCAGTTCTTTTCATCCTTTATTACTATAAAGGCAAGTATCTTTTCCACACCTTCTCTATCTATGACTTTCACAAGCACCTCCGCATGCTTGTCGTCTATCTCCCTTACATCAAGGTACTTTACCCTCTTTATATTCTCACCCATGGAGGATAGGACACATGCCAAAACTTCAGAAGGTTTCATCTCGGTAAGCTGGATAGGCAGTTTAAAGTCCTGAGAAAGCGCATCTCTATAAGGAGCGTAGAGCAGTTTTACCGCCTCCTTACCCTCTCCATCTCTCACCCTTTCTATAAACTCCTTCACCGTTCCCCTTGCCTTGTCTTTTGTGTCTTCTCCACAGGCTCTAAAAACAAAGAAGGCAAGAAGCACTGCACCGATGGCTAGCGCAGCTTTTTTCATGATTCTACCTCCTTCATAAGGTATTTGTGTATAAAGCTCGCTGCCCTCCTTCCTTCTGAAAGAGCTCTTACCACCGTATCACCCCCATTTACCGCATCGCCACCCGCAAAAAGACCCATCACGCTCGTTTGAAAGCTCTCATCTACCATCACCGTACCCCATCTGGTGAGCTCTAGCTCTGGAAGGTCCTCGTAGGCTATAGGGTTTGCCTTCTGACCTATGGCGAAGATAACCGAGTCGCATTCTATTACATGTTCAGAGCCTTTTACTGGAATAGGTTTGGGCCTACCGCTCTCATCCGGTTCTCCCAGTTCCATCCTTATACATTTTAACCCTATAACCTGGCCTTGTTCATCTCCCAGGACCTCCACAGGTTGCGTTAGCCAGTGTATTATGGCACCTTCTTCCTCTATGTGGTCCCACTCCTCCTGTCTTGCGGAGGAGGTATCCCTCGTGCGTCTGTAGACCACGTGTGTCTCCACACCAAGCCTTAGGGCTGTTATGGCGCAGTCAACCGCAGTAAAACCGCCCCCTATTATAGCTGTCCTTTTCCCCAGATTTATTGGAGTGCCCGACTGGGGAAAGCTGTTAGCATTCATAAGACCAACCCTCATAAGCACTTCAATGGCCGAGTACACGCCCTTAAGGTTATCACCCTTAATCCCCAAGCTTCCCCTTCCCGCACCCACTCCTAAAAAAACCGCATCGTATTCTCGGAGGAGCTCCCTTAGGCTAACAGTTCTACCTATGACGTAACCGAAAAAGAACTTAACTCCAAGCTCCTGAAGCCTCTTGACCTCCCAGTCTATTAAGCTTCTGTCCAGCCTTGCAGTGGGTATGCCGTAGCTCATAACACCGCCAGGCTTTGGAAGGGCTTCGTATACGTGAACCTCATGACCAAACCTTGAAAGGTCGTAGGCGCAGGAAAGCCCAGCAGGACCCGCACCGACCACAGCAACCCTCTTCCCCGTAGGTCTGTTCCTTTCTATTTCAACCCTCACTCCGGATATCCTCACAAAGTCACCCACAAACTTTTCAAGGGCTCCTATGCTTACAGGAAGTCCTTTGTTTCTCTTTCCTCTGACCGTATCGTAGTAAAGTATGCAGGCACCTTCACACTGTCTTTCTTGAGGACATATCCTACCACATATGGAAGGAAAAGGGTCCGATTCCACTATCCTTTTGTAAGCACCTATAAGATCACCCTCTACTATCTTCTTTATAAAACCGGGGACATCCACCCCTATGGGACAACCCTTTATGCATCTTTGTTCTGCATCCTTACAGAAGAGACACCTGCTTGCCTCATCCAAGGCAAGGCTCACAGAGAAACCATGAGCGTATTCTCTAAAGGTCTTAACTCTCTCTTGTGGGGTTAGCATAGGTTCTGGGTTTCTATCTTCGTATCTTATTTTCTTTGCCATTATGTTTATATTTTAATAGCCTAAAGGTTTTTTTGACACCATCAAAAAGCGTTCTTGCAACTCATGCAAAGATATAGGATAATATTTCCTTTAACCCTTATAGAAAGGAGGTTATACCATGAGCGGGCTTGCTAATAAGTTGGAAAGCCTTTACCTTCCTAAAAAGGAGTACCCTAACTTTAAGGTTGGTGATACTGTAAAGGTACACTACAGAATAGTGGAGGGGGACAAAGAAAGGATACAGCCCTTTGAGGGTGTGGTGATAAGAATAAGGGGTGGTGGCATGGACAAAACCTTCACCCTGAGGAAGGAATCCTACGGTGTGGGCATAGAGAGAACCTTTGCCTACTACAGCCCCAACATAGAAAAGATAGATGTGGTCAAACACGGTAAGGTTAGAAGGTCAAGGCTTTACTTCCTACGCAAGTACAAGGGCAAAGAGGCTGCTGGCAAAATAAGGGAGATAAAGGCCTGGGAGCTAAAGAAAAAACAATGACCCACTACGAGGCTTCCTCTTGGGAAAAGGGTCTTCTGGTTGCTGGTGTGGACGAGGCGGGTAGAGGTCCTTTGGCCGGACCTCTTGTTGCCAGCGCTGTTATATTACCACCCTTTACGGAGCCCTTCTTAAAGGGTGACTCTAAAAAACTGTCTCCAAGGGAAAGAGAGGAGGCCTTTGATAGGATAAAATCGGTGGCTCTTGCCATAGGTACGGCGGTGGTGGACCCAAGCCTCATAGACAGGGTTGGTATAGTTGAAGCAAACAGGATAGCCTTTCAGAGGGCCTTAGAGGACCTAAAACACCCCTTTCACGTGGTTATAAGCGATTACCTAAACCTGGAAAACTACTCATGCATACCCCTTGTAAAGGGTGATGAGAAGAGCTTAAGCTGTGCATGTGCCAGCATAGTGGCAAAGGTTATAAGAGATAGGATAATGGAGCACTATCATCATTTTATTCCCCATTACAACTTTGCAAAGCACAAGGGTTATCCCACCAGAGAGCACCTTTTGGCACTGCAGGAATACAGGGAAAGTTTTATACATAGAAAGAGTTTCTCCCCCATCAGGAATGCACCTGCCCGTACTTCTTGAAAAATCAACGGAGCTCTTACTGGGCAACGGTGGTAGGGTTTACGTAGACTGTACCGTGGGTGCCGGTGGGCATACACGTAAAATACTGGAAAAGAACCCACAATCCTTTGTAGTAGGAATAGACAGGGACCCCTACGCTCTCGAAGAGGCGCGCAAGAACCTGAAGGATTTTGAGCATAGGTATTGCCTATACCATGCTAACTATGCAGACCTTGACCAAGTTCTGAGGCAAGAGGGGTTTTCTCAAGTGGATGGCTTCCTCTTTGACCTTGGACTTTCCATGCTACAGATTAAAGGGGGAAGGGGCTTTTCCTTTCAAGGAGACGAACCCCTTGACATGAGAATGGACCCAAGGGAGAAGTTGACAGCCTATCATGTGGTAAACCGCTATTCAGAGAAGGAGCTCACAAGAATCTTTAAGGAATACGGAGAAGAGCCATACGCAATTAAAATAGCAAAAGCTATAGTTGCAGCAAGGGCAAGAAAACCCATAGAGAGCACCAAGGAACTGGTAGATGTCATACTTTCTGTAGTTCCCCACAAGGGCGGAAGGATACACCCCGCTACCAGGGTCTTTCAGGCTATACGTATAGAGGTGAACGCAGAGCTCCAATCCTTAAAAGTAGCCTTAGATAAGACCCTTAATTTTCTTGGAAAGGGTGGGAGGCTTGTGGTCATATCCTTCCACTCCTTGGAGGATAGAATAGTTAAAAACTTCTTCAAAGAACATCATCAGCTCTTAAAACCCTTGACAAAAAAGCCGATAAGACCTAGTATGGAAGAAGTGAGGGCTAATCCTGCCAGTAGGAGTGCCAAACTGAGAGCGGGGGAGAGGCTATGAGATACCTTGTGGCTGGTATTTTCCTCTTGATTGTCAATCTAATCTACTCCTCTTATGCCATTCACGTGTCAAAAGATTACGCAAAGAAACTGTCCCAATTAAAGCAGGAAAAGGACAAACACCTTAAGATAAAGGCGCAAATAGAGAAGAGTGTAAACTATACCTCGGTTAAAAGCTACGTGGAGAAGACCGGTTTTAACCCCATAGACTGGTCTCAGGTAAGGGTGATAAGAGCCGACTGAGCATGGTGTTTATATCGAAGACTTCCGAGTTTAGGTATAGAAAAATGTGGTATTAGCTTACAAAAGTATTCATTTAACCACATCTTTCCATCCACCCTGCAAGAGATAACTCTTGCTTACTACTCCCTAT
>RFFP01000018.1 GCA_003696155.1 Acidobacteriota bacterium | reverse complement strand
TACAGGGAGCACGTGGACCTCTTCCCGTCGGGAGAGCTCTCTTACTACGACTTTATGTTGGATACGATGGTTATGTTAGGTGCCATTCCATCTAGGTTTGGCTCCTACGAGGGACTGAAAACCTACTTTGATATGGCAAGGGGTTCGCAAGCTTTGGAAATGACCAAATACTTTAACACAAACTATCATTACCTCGTGCCCGAGCTAGAAAAAAGAGAGTTTAACCTCTTGGTAAATTCTCCCTTGGAAGAGTATCTTTACTTTAAAAACGTTGGCATAGAGACACTCCCAAGACTCATATCACCCTTTACCTTTCTGAGGCTCTCGAAGGTCCTTAAAAGGTCAGAGGGGCAATTGCCGGTCTATGAGCTGTCTAAGTTAGAGGAAGAAAGGGAGTTTGAGGAATATTTAAACGCCCTGTTTCCGGTTTATGAGACTGTGTTGAAGGTTTTGGCAGACGAAGGCATCAGAGGCGTGCTTATGGAAGACCCAGCCCTTTGCTTGGAGCTCCAAGATTGGGAGTGGGAGCTGGTGCACGAAACCTATAACTGTCTGAGCAAGTATACGGACGTATACCTTATTACCTATTACGACAGTGTTTCGGATTACAGGAGGTTTGTGGAGCTTCCAGTTAGAGCTCTTGGGCTTGACCTTGTTTCCAACGAGGAAAACCTCAAAAACATAAGGGAGTTAGGCTTTCCTAAGGAAAAGACCCTAATAGCAGGCATAATAAACGGCAGGAACGTCTGGAGGGCAAACCTAAAAGAGAAGCTCCTTCTGGTCGAGGAGCTTTCCAAACACACGGAAGAGCTTATAATATCCAACTCCTGCCCACTCTTTCACCTTCCAGTAAGTGTGGAGCCCGAGATAGAGCTACCAGAAGGTCTAAGGGATAGGCTCTCCTTTGCAAAGGAGAAGCTAAAGGAGCTAAAGACCCTAAAGGTGGCTTTTGAAGGTGATGAAGAAGCCCTTAGAGAGGTGGAGCTCTCAGAAAGCCTTTCCAAGACCGCTTTCGGTGCAAAAGAGGAGGTAAAAAGAAAGATGGCCATATTATCGGACAGGGACTTCCAGAGGGATATGCCCTACAAGGATAGGATAAGGCTCCAGCAGGAGGTTTTAAACCTTCCCCTTCTTCCCACTACAACCATAGGTTCCTTCCCACAGACGGAGGAGGTAAGGAAGGCAAGGACAGCTTACAACTCGGGCAAGCTTTCGGAAGAGGAATACAAGGCATTTATAAGAAGTCAGATAGAGCATGTGATAAGGGTTCAGGAGGAGATAGGGCTGGATGTGCTGGTGCACGGCGAGTTTGAAAGGACGGACATGGTAGAGTTCTTTGCCCAGAGGCTTGAGGGGGTAGCCACCACCAAACACGGGTGGGTCCTTTCCTACGGTTCAAGGGTCTACAGACCACCCATCATATACGGAGATGTACACAGGCCCAGGCCCATGACCCTTGAGGAGATAACCTACGCCCAGTCTCTTACCAACAAGCCGGTAAAGGGTATGCTCACAGGACCCGTGACCATACTAAACTGGAGCTACTACAGAGAGGATATTCCCAAGAAAGAGATAGCCTATCAGATAGCTTTAGCCTTGTTAGATGAGGTAAGGGACTTGGAGAATGCCGGCATAAAGATTATACAGATTGACGAACCAGCCTTCAGGGAGGGTGCACCCCTCAAGAGAAGGGATTGGCCATCCTACTTTGACTGGGCAGTTAAGGCCTTTAGGCTATGTTCCAGAGCCAAACCTCAGACGCAGATACATAGCCACATGTGCTACAGCGAGTTTAACGAAGTCATAGAGTACATCTATCAGATGGATTTTGACGTGATATCCATAGAGGCTTCAAGGAGCAAGGGAGAGATAATCTCCGCCTTTGAGACCTTCAAAGATTGGGACAGGCAGATAGGTATAGGTGTTTACGATATACACTCTCCAGCCATACCAACCAAGGAGCAGATGAAAGCGGTGCTCCAAAGGTCCATGAAGGTGTTGCCCTTGGAGCTTCTCTGGGTCAATCCAGACTGTGGACTAAAGACAAGAAGGTGGGAAGAGGTGGTGCCTGCCCTAAAAAACATGGTGGATAGTGCGAAAGAACTTAGAGAGGAGCTCGTAAGGGCATGAGTAGGGACGAGCTACTTATAAATACAATAAGGTTTTTAAGCGTAGACCAGGTAGAGAAAGCAAAGTCGGGTCATCCGGGTATGCCCTTGGGTGCTTCCCATATAGCCTATCTCATATTTGACCGCTTTCTGAGGTTTAACCCCAAGAACCCCAAGTGGGTAAACAGGGATAGGTTTGTGCTTTCCGCAGGACACGCAAGCGCCATGCTTTACTCCCTTCTCTTTGTCATGGGCTATGACATAACCCTTGAGGACCTAAAGAACTTCCGCCAGCTCAACAGCAAAACTCCAGGACATCCCGAAAACTTTTTAACCCCCGGCGTTGAGGCCACTACAGGACCCTTGGGTCAGGGCATAGGTAATGCAGTGGGTATGGCTTTAGCGGAGAAGTATCTTTCTTCCTACTTCAACAGAGATGACTATCCCATAGTAGACCACTACACCTTTGCCCTTGTAAGCGATGGGGACCTTATGGAGGGTGTCTCCTGCGAGGTGGCACAGCTTGCTGGCCACTGGAAACTAAACAAACTTATAGTTATATGGGATAATAACCGTGTTTCCATAGATGGACCCACTTCTCTGTCTTGGTCTGAGGATGTGCTGAAACGCTTTGAAGCCTTCGGCTGGTATGTGCAGAAGGTGGAGGAGGGCTACAACCTTCAGGCTATAGAGGAGGCAATTAAAAAAGCCATAGGGCAAAAAGAAAGACCGTCCTTTATATCGGTCAGGACACACTTGGGCTACGGCTCCCCCAAGCAAGACGATGCAAGCGTGCACGGTGCACCCTTAGGAAAGGAGAACGTACTGGAGACAAAAAGGCGCTTTGGCTGGCCAGAAGAGGACTTTTATGTGCCTGAAGAGGTTTATGAATACAAAGAAGAGAGAATAAGAAAGGGAGAGGAGTTTGAAAGAAGCTGGCAGGAGCTATTCAACTCTTACAAAGAAGCTTACCCGGAGCTTGCGGACCTCTTTCTCAAGGTCTTCAGTAAGGACTGGGGAGAGGAGTATGTGAAACACATTCCAGTCTTTACTGAGCCTATGGCTACACGTCAGGCAAGTGGTAAGGTGATAAACGCCATAGCCAAGCATATGCCTACCTTTTTCGGTGGCTCTTCTGACCTCTCTGAGTCTAACAACACCTATCTCCATGGCATGGGGGACTTCTCAGCGGAAAGCCCCTTAGCAAGAAACATCCACTTTGGTGTAAGAGAACACGCCATGGGAACCATACTAAACGGTATGGCCTATCACGGTGGCATACTACCCTATGGGGGTACCTTCCTGGTCTTTTCCGACTACATGAGACCCCCCATAAGGCTTGCCAGCATGTCTGGCCTTCAGGTCATATACGTCCTCACCCACGATTCCATAGGTCTTGGTGAAGATGGACCAACACACCAGCCCATAGAACAACTTAGCTCTCTGAGGCTTATACCAAACCTTTGGGTCATAAGACCTGCAGATGCCAACGAGACGGCTATAGCCTGGCAGATGGCCATAGAAAGAAAGAGCGGACCCACAGCCCTTATACTCACAAGACAGAAACTCCCATTAATAGACAGAAGCAAATACCCACCTGCAGAGGGTATAAAGAAGGGTGCATACATGCTCTTAGACAGTGATGAGCCTGAAGTTTTGCTGATGGCAAGCGGTTCAGAGGTCCATCCTACGCTCAAGGTGGGTGAGATGCTGAAAGAGGAAGGTATAAAGGTCAGGGTTATAAACATGGCAAGCTTTGAGGTCTTTGAAGCTCAAGATGAGATCTACAAAAGTTCCCTTATTCCAGCTTCTGTAAGAAAAAGGGTTGCAGTAGAAGCAGGAAGGGGCATGTGTTGGTACAAGTACGTAGGACTTGATGGACTTGTGATAAGCCTTGAGACCTTTGGAAAATCCGCACCCGGAGAGAAGCTCATGGATTACTTTGGCTTTAGTGTAGAGAGCATATACAAGAGGGTAAGAGAGTATCTTGAGGTTTGAAGGCCATCTTGCCAACTGAATAGGGCTTTGATTTTTTGATGTTTTGATGACTTGATGCAATGTAGTCGCTAATCTACCATGTGGAGTTGAAAGTGCGTAGTTGAAAGAGGTTGATTTATACTTTATTTAGATTATGAAGCTAGGAGATTTTCTCAAAGAACACAAGCTTTCCATAGGTGACAACTTTAGGCTCCTTCTGGAAAGGTTAGGGCTCTATGACGAAGAGTATGTGAAAAGCGTTGAAGCCAGGATAGGCGAGCCTGCCAAAATGTCCAAGTCCAAGGGCAATACGGTAGATCCGGAAGAGGTAATAAACAAGTACGGCGCGGATACGGTTAGGCTTTATATCCTTTTTGCCGGTCCTGTAGAAAAGGACTTTGAGTGGACAGATGAGGGACTTTTGGGTGCTTACCGTTTTTTAAAAAGGCTTTGGAACTACTTTCATGAGAACCTTGATTCCATTAGGAATACCTTCTACAGCTCCGAAGAGCTTGCAAGCGTGGAAGGAGAGGCAAGAAGGGTAAGAAGAAAAGCCCACCAAACTCTCAAAAAGTACCTCTCGGACATAGAGGATCTTTCCTTCAACACAGCCATAGCTGGCATAATGGAGCTTCTTAACACCCTTCAGGACTACAGACCCCAGAAGGAAGATGACTATAAGGTCTTAAGGGAGGCTCTAGAGCTCATTCTTTTTATGCTCTACCCTATGACGCCTCACCTATGTGAGGAACTCTGGCAAAAACTAGGATATGAGGAGCTTATGCCCTTCTACCCCTTCCCTAAGGTGGACGGCGGGGCCCTGACCCTTGAAGAAATTCAACTTCCAGTGCAGGTAAACGGGAAATTAAGAGCAGTTATAAACGTGCCGGTGGATGCCGACGAAGAGAAGGTTAAAGAAATAGCCCTGAGGGACTACAGAATAAGCCAGTGGCTCAATGGCAAGGAGCTCAAGAGGGTTATCTACATAAAGAACAAGCTTCTTAATCTGGTGGTCTAAAATGGAGAATCTCATAAGCCTTTTACTCTTCTTTGGAAAGCTCCTTTTACTTATGGCGCTTATCGGTGTACCCCTTTTTGTTGTTATAGCCTTTGTGGCTGATAAGGTCTACAAGAGGGTTGGACCTAGATATGAGGAGTTAAAGGAGAAGAGAATAAGGGAACTCCAAGAGAAGGCAGAAGATAAAAGGAAGGACAAGAAAAAGTATGATAAAAATCATAGTAATTCCCCTTGACAGCATTTAAGCTCATGCTAATTTTTTGATAACCTATATCAGGAGGTTAAGGCATGCCTATGGAAGTTCTGCCAGGACCAGCTGGTTATATACCCACACCCGCAGCCTTTGAGGGTGTAGAGTTACCAGCTCCAGGTAAAGCCCTCTTACACGGAAAGATAGTAGATGAAGAGTTGGCAATGAGAGAAGCCGCAAAGGCCATGCTAACTAGGAGAAACCCTACCATATTTCCAGGTCCGCTGGTTCTCTGGGGATGGAATGCTGGTGCTATGGAGAAGGCGAAGGCAGTTTTAGAGCTCTCTATGGAGATTCCCAACTGTAGGATAATACCCATGCCAGACTACAGGCCCAAGTATCCCAAGATAGACCCAGAGGCTGAGATAAACCCAAACCATCCAAACCTTACCATACTTCATAACAAAATAGAGGCCTGTATATTTGTGGGTGTTCACTGCCACTATGCCAACCTTTCCTTGAGGATGATAAGAGCAGGAACCAACTGCTTCACCATAGCCCTATGTGCGGAGATGGGACACGAGGATGCCATGGTCTCCTTAAGGGACGTGCACGCAGAGGAGATCAGAAAATTCAGGGATGTTTTGGTTCAGGTCAGAAATGAGCTTGGTATAAAGTGGGAGCCAAAGATGCCACCAGAAAACCCATCCCTTCCCAAAGAGGAGTATCAAACCCTTTCCGTTCTTGACTACGGGGAGTATTCTTATCTTCTAATCCCCAGAAGGGGCGAGCACGTAACAGAAACGGAATAAAAAATGGAGGTAACAACATGCCAGAACAGAGGGTTGTAGATGCAGACTATCTTCTCTTAGAGGCTCCAAGGGAGCGTAAGTTTATAACAGGTGCTCAAGCTATGGCCGAAGCGGTTAAGCGCGCGAACGTGGACATAGCTATAGCTTACCCCATAACACCCCAGTCTGAGGTTATGCACCTTGTGGGAGACATATGGGCTCAAGGATATTTAAAGGACTACTACAGAGCCGAGGAAGAGTACGGTGCCATGTCTGCCATAGCTGGAGCGGTAAGGGGTGGTGCAAGGGCTTTCTCTGCTACTTCTGGACCTGGGCTTTTGAGAGGTCTTGAAGCCATAGCCTCCTGGCCCGGCCACAGGATACCTGCCGTGCTTGGAGTTCTTACAAGGGTAGTGAACGCTCCCCTTTCTATACAGCCAGATAATGTGGAGATTTCTTATCTTCTCAACTGTGGTATGGTGGTACTTCATGCGGAAAACCAGCAGGATGTTTTCGACTTCACCCTTGCAAGCTTTATAATATCCGAAAAGGTGGATGTCTACATACCTATAGCGGTGTGCACAGAGGGCTTTTTCGTCACCCACGCCAAGGGCTATGTGAACATGACGCCTGAAGATATGAAGCTTCCACCAAGAGACCCCTACAAGGCACCTGTGCCACCCACAGACTGTGAGATACCACCAGCCAGAATCCAAAGGGACGCACCTGTGCAAAAGTCTAACTTTATGAGCTACCTAATACACGCAGTATGGCAGCAGGAGATATGGGCTTCCAACAGAAGAGCTATGAAGTACATATACAAGTACTTAGGTGGTCCCATAGAGGTGGTAAACCCTGATGCGGAGGTCTTTGTGGTAGCCTCTGGGTGTGCAGCAGCGCAAGGAAGAGAGGCGGTGCGCTACGCTCAGCTTGAAGGTCTTAACGTGGGCCTCGTAAAGGTCAAATCCATATGCCCATTCCCGGTAAACGAGGTCCGGCAGGTCCTTTCAAAGGCAAAGGCCATCATAGTGCCCGAGCATAACATAGTGGGTTGGCTAGCCAAGGAGGTAAAGGCAGCCATACCCAACAGCGATGCTGTAATAGGTGGTCCAAGGGTCTACGGTGGTATGACCCTTCCTGTGGAGCTTATCATGGAGAAGGTTTATGATGCCTTTGGCATAAAGAAGGAAAAGAAGGTTGTGGTATAAAAACTTAAAGGAGGTAGTGCAATGGGTTTGGAATATGTGAGAATATCGCCAGGCTTTGAAAAATATATGCCCAAGGACTACGTGGACCTGGTCCAATACGGGCAGTTTGGAAAGGAGATAGATGTACAGCAGTTAGGTCAGTTTAAGGAGCTTGTGGAAGAGCACCCCATGTGCGCCGGATGCTTTATGGCATACTTTGTAAGGGTCTTTTACGCATCCCTTCCCAAGCCTGAGGACACCATAGTCATAGGCACAGCAGGGTGTGCAAGGTTGGCCCTTTCTCAGGCTGCAGTACCCTTCATATACGGCAACTACGGTGACACCAACGCGGTGGCTTCCGGCCTAAAGAGGGCTCTAAGTATAAGGTTTCCGGACAAGGAAAAGGATGTTGTGGTTATAGCTGGAGATGGTGGTCTAATAGACATAGGCTTTGGTATGACCATGCACTCCTGGTTCAGGCGTGAAAAGTTCACCACCATCATGGTGGACAACGAGGTTTATGGAAACACGGGCGGTCAGGAAAGCGGTATGTCTCCAAGGGGTGTTCAGCTTAAGATGGCACCAAAAGGCAAGCAGTTTGACAAGATAAACGCAGTAGAGCTTGCCAAGGTTGCTGGCTGTGTTTACGTGGCAAAGCTCGCACCTACAAACCCCAAAAGGATAGCAAAGACGGTGAGAAGGGCCATTCTAGCTGCAAGACACTTTGGGCCCACCTTCATCCATGCCTATACGTCCTGCAACATAGAATACTCCATACCTACTGAAAAGGTTCTGGAAGATGCTCGCAAGCGTGAAAAGCAGGACTTTGGCTTTTATGAGTGGATGACCGATGAGGTAAAGGAGTTCTTTGAGGAGCTTGAGAGAAAGCCCGAGGAGGTAAAGGCATGAAGAGATACAACATAAGGATAGCGGGCGTCGGTGGGCAGGGGGTAGTCACCTCCGCCCACATCCTCGGTAATGCCATGTCTGCAGCGGGTAAGTATGCAACCCTTGTGCCCTTCTTTGGCTCTGAAAAGAGGATGGCACCGGTGGAAGCCTACGTTAGGGTTTCTGACCAGCCCATATACGAAGTGGGAGAGGTGGTCTATCCCAATGTTATAATGATTTACCACCCGCAGGTTATAACCCACGGCAAGTCCTACACCATGCCCTTTTACTCGGGCCTTAAGGAAAACGGTCTTGCCATAATAAACACGGATGTGGACATAGTGCCCGAAGAGGACTGGGTTGTGCTAAAAGAACTGAACACAAGGGTCTATATGTTCCCTGCTACCAAACTTGCCCTTGATATAGCGGGCACAGAGCTGGCAACAAACATGGCTATGATAGGTCTATTCTTCGGTATAACTAGAATAGTGGGTTTTGAACACATAGAGCAGGCAGTTAAGGAGCGTTTCCTGGGTAATACCTTTGTGGCCTCCGGTGGAACCACAGCCCTAGACAGCGCCATAGAAAAGAAGTTCAAAAAGAAGATGGAGCTTTTAGAGAAGAACATGCAGGTGATAAGAGAGGCCTTCAAGGTAGCAGAGGAAAGGGGTTGGGTTGAAGAAGAGGCGCTCACCACATAAAATAATTCTTTAGGAGGCAAGGCGGATATGTACTACGTGGCGGACGTTAAGGAGTCAGATTGTGCCAAGTACAACTGCAAGCAGTGTGTGCTCTTCTGCCCAGAGCCCAACACCCTAATGTACCACGATTCAAAGCATGTTGCTTGGGTGAACTACTCAAGATGTAAAGGCTGTGCCATATGTGTTTATGTGTGCTCAGATCTGCTGAAAAGAAACTGCATTGAGATGGTTATGGTAACTACGGGGGATTGAGCCATGATGGAAGAAAAGTTTAAACAGCTGGCAGAGGAAGTAAAGAAGAACATGGTCAACCCGGATTTAGACATTGAGCTGTGTTTTCCCAGCGAGGTGGACGAGGGCTGTGAGGTCAAAAAGTTCCCCTATCTAAAGGTTAAGTATGTAATTGAAGGGCACGACATTTATGAGAAGGAGATTGACATAAACCCAGAGTATTGGGAGAAGGACGTCAAAGACCTTGCAAACTTTGTAGCCTTTCAAATACAGCAGTTTATGGAGGAGATTGATTCAGTAGAATACGGGGGTGAGTAGTGCATGACCCCCGCCTTCGTAATAACAGGGTTCTTAGGGAGCGGAAAGACCACCCTTCTTATAAACGCAGCAAGGGAACACTTCTTCAACAAAAGGGTAGCCCTTATAGTTAACGAGCTTGGGGAGGTTGGCGTAGACGGGAAGGTTCTAAAGAACGCCTATTCGGAGGTCTTAGAGCTTCCCGAAGGTTGTATATGTTGTTCCTTACACGGAGAGTTTGAAAAAGCCCTTAGAGAGATAAGGGAAAAGTATAACCCTGAGGTGCTTCTTGTTGAGACCTCTGGGGGTGCAGTTCCCTTTCCCATCCTTGTTAGCCTTCAGTCCTTAGGATGCTCCGTAGAAGCAGTTATATGCCTCATAGACAGCGTAAACTTTGAAAGATACAAAGAGGACAGTACTGCCAAGTACCAGATAGGTGGGTCCAACGTCTTCGTGCTTAACAAGACCGACCTTGTAGATAGTTCTAAGCTTGATCTTCTTGAGAGGGAGGTGTTGAGCATATGGGAGCTTTACAGGCCTATCAACTCTTTTACAGGAGAGCCTTACTATAAGAAGGTCAGCATCTACAAGACATCTTACGGCAGGCTACCGCAGGAAGTTTTTTCCGGTATTTACACCGTTGATGAACTGAAGTTTTTGGGTGAACCACCACACGGTCATAACCATAGGCAAGAGGTGATAAACCTCATTGAACCGGTGGATTACGACGCTCTTGTTAAAAAACTGAAGGGTCTCCCGCAGGAAGTTATAAGGGTGAAGGGCATAGTCAGGTTTAAAGACATACCCTTTCCGCTCCTTGTAAACTACACCTTTGGATATGTGGACATATCCTCGGAGGTTTACAATTACGATGGTCCCTCCTTTTTAGTGTTTATAAAAAAGGAGGTTTAATATGGCTTTTGACCTTGTGCTTCAGAACATACTAAACCCCCCCATACTAATGTTCTTACTTGGGCTCTTTGCTGCACTTATGAGGACGGAATTAGATATTCCCCAACCTTTACCTAAACTCTTCTCACTGTACCTTTTGATAGCCATAGGGCTTCAGGGAGGACATAAGCTAGCAAAGAGTGGCATAACACCCGAGGTGCTGAAGATCCTCGTCCTTGCTATGTTTATGGCAACCCTTGTACCTATATACGCCTTTTTCATACTCAGGCTAAAGCTCGATGTTTACAACGCAGTAGCCATATCGGCCACCTACGGCTCTATAAGTGCGGTCACCTTTATAACTGCAGGGGACTTTTTGCACAAGCTCGGAGAAAGCTATGGGGGTTATATGGTAGCCGCCATGACCCTAATGGAGTCTCCAGCCATAATAATAGGTCTTATAATGCTCTCTCTCTTTGCAAAAAGGGAGAACAATACACCTTTGGATTGGAAGGAGCTCCTTAAGGAAGCTTTTCTAAACCCATCTGTCTATCTGCTTCTTGGTACCTTACTTGTAGGCTTTGTGGTTGGCGAGAAGGGTTGGGTTGCGGTGCAGCCGGTCTTTGGAGATCTCTTTAGGGGCATGCTTGCCTTTTTCCTCTTGGACATGGGCATAGTGGCAGGTAGAAGGCTCGGAGACATAAGGAAAGTTGGCATATTTTTGGTAGCCTTTGGTATTTTACTTCCCATCTTCAATGCGCTCTTTTCCATACTTCTTGCTAAGTTTTTTGGACTTCAGAAGGGGGATGCCTTCATGTATGCTATACTCTGTGCCAGTGCCTCGTACATAGCCGTTCCCGCTGCCATGAGGATGTCCGTGCCAGAGGCAAATCCAAGCCTCTACGTGACCATGTCCCTGGCCATAACCTTCCCCTTCAACATATCCCTGGGCATACCACTGTACTACTTTTTCATAAATCACCTTTGGGGGTAGAAAATGGAGAGAATGAAAAAGGTGGAGATAGTAGTGGAGAGCATCCATCTAAACAAGGTTCTTGAGATTTTGGAAAGGGTAGGTGTGTCTGGGTACACTGTGATAAGAGATGTGCTGGGCAAGGGTGAGAGGGGCATTATGGCCGGCGATGAGCTTACGGACGTTTTCAAAAACAGCTACGTATTTGCCGTATGCTCTGAGGACATGGCAGATAAGATAGCAGAGAGTATAAAACCCATACTTAAAAAGCTGGGTGGCGTTTGTCTGATGTCAGATGTTATGTGGGTTAAGCACTGAGGACACTCTATAAGAAATCCTTATAATATTTATCATAAATACTAATTGTGAACCCAATGGTGGGGGTTTATAATGTGTTGGTAATCTTATTTTAGGAGGTGGCAAAATGGCAACTATAACACCAGACAAAACCCTTGACGCATCAGGTTTAAATTGTCCTCTACCAGTTCTCAAAACTAAGAAGGCTCTTGAAGAGCTCCAATCTGGTCAGGTGCTTGAGGTTATAACCACAGACCCAGGAGCCAAGGCAGATATACCTGCCTTTTGCAACAGGACTGGACATCAACTTCTTGAAACTGTAGAAGAGGGAGGCAAAATAATCTTCTATCTGAGAAAAAAATAAGGAGGGATAAAGATGGCTACAGAAAGGCTTGCCATAATAGCCACAAAGGGTACCTTAGATATGGCTTATCCGCCGCTTATACTGGCTTCCACCGCTGCATCTTTGGGCATAGAGGCGGCTGTATTCTTTACCTTCTACGGCCTTAACATAGTACACAAGAAGAAGGTAAACGAACTTAAGATAGCACCTGTTGGAAACCCTGCCATGCCAATGGCTTTCCCGCCATCCATGCAGAATCCTATAACCAACACTATATCCTCTGTGCTGCCAGGCCCGCCGCAGATAATGGGTATAATTCCCGGCATGACGGACCTTATGAGCTTTATGATGAAGAAGACTATAAAGGAGCATGGTGTGGCAAGTATACCCGAGCTCTTAGAGGCATGCAAGGAGGCTGATGTAAAGCTCATCCCCTGCCAGATGACCATGGAACTCTTTGGTTACAAGTATGAAGACCTGATAGATGGGCTTGAGCCACCGGCAGGTGCAGCAACCTT
Organism: Acidobacteriota bacterium; assembly: GCA_003696155.1. Classification (GTDB taxonomy): domain Bacteria; phylum Aquificota; class Aquificia; order Aquificales; family Aquificaceae; genus Pampinifervens. The sequence goes on along the minus strand of RFFP01000018.1, from coordinate 41,029 downwards.
TATCAATTACGTAACAGAAGCTGATAAACCCATGATAATATTCGTTTGAGGAGGATAGATATGGCCTATGAAAAGGTGCTCTTTTACATCCTAACCGTACCCTTCTTTGAAAGGGCAGAACCAACCACTGGAGAGCTCATAAACCCACAGGCTGGAGCTCCCTTCTTTCTTGCCACCGCTGCAACCACCATGGACTACGAGGTAGAGATGGTCATAACCTCAGAGGCTGGCTTTCTTCTTATGAGGGACAACGCTAAAAAAGTGAAGGTGAGACCCGGTGTGGAGCAAACTATATACGACTTTATCAAAATGGCAAAAGATGCAGGGGTTAAGATATACCTATGCGTGCCATCCTTAGACCTTACGGAGATATACAAGAAGGAAGATGTAAACCCTGAACTCTGCGATGGGATAATAGGTGGTGCTGCCTTCCTTGACAAGCTTATGAGTGGTGAGTATGCGGTCCTTACTCTCTAAGGAAGTCCACCTCCCTTTTTTTGTCTACCAGTTTATAAGCCTATCTTTATATATCCATAAGCAAAAATTAGTTGACTTTGGTCATGTGTATAATATTTTTCACTAGAAAGCTTTCGGAGGTATAGCTATGGAAGGACACATATACGGATACAACCTTCCCATATCCGAAAAGACCAAGGTCGTGCCTTGGGAAGAAAAGGTCAGGATAGTGGAGGAGGTAAGTCTGACTTTCGTTTTAAGGAATACATCTTTGGCTGTTTAAACTGTGGGGTATGCACTGCCTCCTGCCCCTCCAACAGGTTCTTTGACTATTCCCCAAGGGAGATAGTTCAAAGGTTCTTAGAAGAGGACGTTGAGGTCCTCTACGATATGATGCACGAGTACATATGGGCATGCTCCCAGTGCTTCACCTGTTGGATAAGGTGTCCCTTTGTAAACAACCCGGGTGGTCTTGTGGCCATAATGAGAGAGGTGGCAGTTCGTAACGCCTTTGAGGCAACCAAGGACCTACTCAAGCCTTACGGAAGGGTTCTGCTCAAGGTTATGACCACAGGAAACCAGCTATCTGCGGACATGCTCCAGCCTGACTTCTTCCCTGACTGGGGACCCAAGATGGCTGACAATATGGAAAACCTAAGGGCTAAGAGGCTTGCCATACCCTTTGATGTAGGCAAATCGGTAAAGACCGCTTGGGAAGTTTCTCTGGAGACTGCCATAGAGATGTACACCATATGGAGAGAGACGGGTATCTTCGAGATGCTTGAAAAGCTCGACCCCAACCTATACAACGTCATAATGGATATAGTGGAGGAGAACGAGGAGCGCTACGAGGAACTCTATGAAGAGGAAGAGTGAGCTAACAAGGGGGATTGTACCCCAGAAGAAAACTAAGGAGGTGTAATCATGGCACACAAGCACGGCTTTGGACATAACAGCCCAGGAGGTCTTCTGAGATATCCAGAAGAGCCACCTTTTGCCCTTAAAGAGTACAGCGCCCATTATGACCATATCTTCGAGATGATGGAGGAGCTCGAAGCAAAAGGTGAGATTCTTATACACAGGATTACGGAGGAACATCAGCCCGTTGAGGTCTTCACGAGGACCGGAAGGATAAAGACCATACCTACTAACAAGCTCTGGCATCACAAGTCCTGTGGTCAGTGTGGAAATATACCAGGATATCCAGCTGCGGTTTTCTGGTTTATGAACAAGTTTGGTCTTGACTATCTTAATGAGCCCCACCAAACCTCCTGCACCGCATGGAATTACCACGGCTCTGGCACATCTAACCCTGTCGCTTTGGCAGCTGTCTGGCTCAGAAACATGCACCAAGCATGGAAAACTGGCTACTACCCCCTCATACACTGTGGAACCTCCTTTGGCTCCTACAAAGAGACCAGGGAACAGCTCATAATGAACAAGGAGCTCCGCGATGCTGTAAAGCCCATACTCAAAAAGCTCGGAAGGCTTACAGAAGACGGAAGAATAGTAGTGCCCCAAGAGGTTGTCCACTATTCCGAGTGGGTCCACGCCATGAGGTACAGGATAGCTGACCTCTACCAGAAGGAGGGCAAACCCAAGGGTATAGACGTGTCCAACGTCAGGGTTGCAATACATAACGCCTGCCACACCTACAAGATGATAGCGGACGACTATCCTTACGACCCTGAGGTATTCAACGGCCAAAGGCCCGCAGCTTCCACCGCTGTAGTCAAGGCTCTTGGCGCTCAGGTGGTTGACTACTCCACTTGGTTTGATTGCTGTGGTTTTGGCTTTAGGCACATACTCACCGAGAGGGAGTTTACACGCTCCTTTGCTATACAGAGGAAGCTAAAGGTCATATACGAAGAGGTAAAGGCAGACCTCATAGTTACCCATGATACGGGTTGCACTACAACCTTTGAAAAGAACCAGTGGATAGGTAAGGCTCACGGCATGTACTACCCTGTGGCAGTTATGTCCGATGTTATGTTCTCAGCCCTTGCGTGCGGTGCTCATCCCTTTAAGGTTATCCAGCTTTATTGGAACTGCTCTGCCTATGAGCCTCTCCTTGAGAAGATGGGTATAACCAACTGGAGAGAGCTCCGTAAAGAGTGGGAAGACACAGTCAAGTACATAGCGGACCTTGAGAAAGCCGGCAAGTACGATGAGCTCATGGAGTTCTTCAAGGAGTATGACCTTTATGAGCCCTACAGCAGGACATCCACAGGAAAGCCTAAGGCTTCTGCAACTGCCAACATGCCGCTGTTCAAATCCTAAGCTAAACATGGGGGCTTTTGCCCCCTTTAGAAAAAACCTAGGAGGTATGATATGAAGAGTGTGCTTGTAGTAGGAGGTGGTCCCGCAGGGATTGCGGCAGCCAGAGCTTTGGGAAGGCTTGGTGTCTCCACAGTGCTTGTGGAGAAGGATGGTCAGCTGGGTGGGAACCCTATTAAGAACAACTACCACACCCTCATCCCCAGAAAGCTAAAACCCTCCCAGGTGATTGGTCCTTACATAAAGGACGTAGAACAAAACCCCAATGTAAAGGTGCTACTAAACACCGAACTGACAGCTTGTGAGGGTGAACCTGGAGACTTTAAGGTAACCCTTTCCAACGGTGAAAAGTACAACGTAGGCGCCATAGTTGTTGCCACCGGCTTTGAGCACTTTGACCCAAGGAGAAAGGGTGAGCTGGGCTATGGGCTCTACCCAGACGTTATAACAAACCTTGAACTGGAGAGGATGTTCTCCGTTGAGGGCAAGCTCTATAGGCCTTCCAACGGGCAGCTTCCCAAAAGGGTAGCCTTTGTCTTCTGCGTGGGATCAAGAGATAGACAGCTCGGAGTGACCAACGTGCACTGCTGCAGGTACGGATGCGCTCTTTCTGGTCTTCAGGGCTCTGAAATAAGGGAGCATTATCCCGATGTGGATGTTTTCTGCTACTACATGGATGTGAGAACCTACGGAACATGGGAGTACCCATTCTACTGGGCACCACAAGAGCAGTACGGCGTTAGGTACGTACGTGGTAGAATAGCAGAAATTACCTACAGCCCCGCAGATGGTAGGCTCAGGGTCAAACACGAAGACACCATAGTTCAAAGGCCTGCGGAGGTTCCCATGGACCTTGTGGTTCTTGTGCTTGGCATGGAGCCATCCCCAGGTACCAAGAAGGTAGCTAAGATACTTGGCCTTGCTCAAGACCCAGACAGCCAGTTTTTGGTGCCTTCTGATGAGTCAGGTTCTAACATAGTATCCAACAAGCCAGGCATATTCATAGCTGGTGCATGCAAGGGTCCTATAGACATAGAGTCTTCCTTCTCCGAAGGGGAAGCTGCCGCAGCAGAAGCTGCAGCCTTCTTAGGTGCAAAGGTGACCGTATGAAAAAGCCTGTGATTTTGGATGACTTTTTGGTGAGGGATTACCTTATAAAGATACTGGGTGAAGGCGAGGACTTTGTCCAAGATTTTTACAAGGACCTCCTCGCCAAGTCCCTCCTCTTTCAGCAGGCTTTCAGCAAGGAGAGGCTACCTTCCCTCACAGAGGAGGACCTAGACCTTCTGCTAGAAAAGATATTTTCAACAAGAAGGCAGAGGAAAAGGGTTATAGAAGAAACTGGCGTGGACAGACTTAAGAGGGCAATAAGCGACCTGCTCTACGGTAAGGCCAGAAGCTGGGAGGAGAGGGTAGAAAGGTTTGTAAGGGAAATAAGAGGTGTAGACAAAAAGGCTGCGAGAGATATGGCCTCGGAGATACTCCACTTTACCTTCCCTGAAGAGTACGTACTCTGGACAAGCTGGATATGGGACCCGGAAAGCGAGAGCGGAGCTGTGGTCTTCCTAAAGGAAGAGCCACCAAAGAGGAGCATGTACGGAGAGACTTACGAAGAGTTTGAAGCCATATATAAGCAGATCCAGGAGAAGCTCTTAGATTTTGGTATAAAGGTAAAGGGCTATCTCTTCGTGGACATCTTCTTGGCTATGATATATGCCACCTACGTAGATTATATGACCCTCTCTACCATGCACAGTGCTAAGGGCTTTTTCCCTCCTGCGGGTTCTACCGCCAGGAGGCTTTTGGGTGTGCTAAGAAAAGAAGATCTTTTGGAGGTATAAGAGATGGCTATACACGAAAGAAGCCTTGTAGAGCCGGAGAGAATATTAAGAAAAGAGAGGTTGGTTGTCGACGGGGTTGACGTCTCCGGAGACTGGAACCTTATCATAATGCCCAGGGTTATTAACGACTACGATGTGGACTTTGGAAAGGATGTCCTGAGTCAGCCCGAGGGCAAGACCATAAACCAATGCTACCAGTGCTCTTATTGCACCGCCTCCTGCCCAGTTCACAACTACTGGGACGAAAGATACAACCCAAGGCACTTCATATACCTTGCAAGGCTTGGAATGATAGACGAACTCCAAAAGCGTGCGGACGTTATGTGGAGGTGTGTCTCCTGCCACAAGTGCACCCACAGGTGCCCAAAGGGTGTGCTAGTGGAGGAAGTGCTAAAAGCTATTCTCAAGGTGATGGCAAAAAGGGGAATCATAGAGGAATACCCTTCCAAGAAGTTTGATAAGTTCTTCACCGAGTCTGTCCTTGAGTACGGAAGGATAGAGGACGGAGAGCTCCTCTTTGGATGGATAGAGAAGCAGGGCTACAACGTAGTCAAAGACCCCATACTCAAAAAGCCCATACCTTTTGTAGGTGAAACTCCAGAATGGCTAAAGGACCTTGTGATGAAGCCTATAAAGAGTATGAACATAGGCTTTCTTGTACTCAACGCTAAGCATATGCTCTTCCATCCTAAGACCAAAAACTGGAGTAAGTTCAAACAGGTTCTTAGGAAGGTGATGCAGGAAGAGGGTGCATTACATTAAGGAGGTCTAACATGGGTGTGATAGGTAAAAGGGTTGCATATTATCCTGGCTGTTCCTTGGAGGGTGCGGCCAGATCTTACGATGTTTCTACAAAGATAGTGGCAAAGGAGCTAGGCCTTGAGCTGGACTATCTTGAGGACTACAACTGCTGTGGTGCCATGGAATCAAAAAATGTGACCTTTATGGGCACCATGCTGCTAAACGCCCGCAACATGTCCCTAGCAAGGAAGCAGGGGCATAGCGTTATAGTGGCTCCATGCAATGGATGTTCCTTTTCTCTGCAGAGAGCCGAGTATTTCCTAGAGACGGACAGGGCAGTTTTTGACAAGGTTAACTCCCTCCTTAGGGAAGGTGGTGTGGATGCCCTTGACCAGATACCCCATACTTACCACATACTGGAGTGGTTCTACCACGAGGCTGGTCCTCAGAAGGTAAGGGAAAAGACAAGAAAGCCTCTCAGAGGTCTCAAGGTAGCTAATTACTATGGTTGTCTCTACACAAGACCCCACTTCTACGCAAGAACTTATGCCCATGCGGGTGGTCAAGATGAAGAGGCAAGACCAAGGAAAAGGGATACGGCAGATGACGACGAGCACCCATACTACATGAACGCCCTCTTAGAGGCTGCTGGGGCTACCAACGTGGAGTTTGAGCCCATGCACACCCAGTGCTGCGGTGGACCTCATTCTTTGTCGGACGAAATGGTCTCCGAGAAGTTTGTGATGATGATACTGCAGACTGCAAAGCGCAACGGTGCGGACATAATAGCCACCGAGTGTCCTCTGTGCCATGCCTCCCTTGAGATGTACAGGCACAGGCTTATGCTAAAGGGTGTTCCCGATGTGGATGTGCCAGCAGCCTACTTTACACAGCTTTTGGGTCTTGCCTTTGGTTACAGTGCCGGCGATGTGAAGCTCAAGGATAACCTCTCAGACCCATTGCCGGTGCTGAAAAGACTTGGGCTTGCCTGAGGGTTTATATGGGGGTAGTAGAAATTCTGCAGTCGGGGAACGAATGGGAGTATAACGGCTGCGTCGTTCCCCTGGACCTCTACTACGATATAGAGACCCAGACTTGGCTTAGGGTCAACGAAGATGGTTCGGTGACCATGGGTCTCACCGACGTGGGTCAAGTAAGGGCAGGAAGGCTTCTGCACGCAAGGATTAAAAATCCTGGCAAGCACATACAGAAGGGCAAGCCAGTGGCTTCCTTGGAAAGCGGCAAATGGGCAGGACCCATAAATGCACTGGTGGAAGGTGAGGTTCTAGAGCGTAACGAGAAGGTTCTTGAACAGCCTGACATAATAAACTACGACCCGTACGGTGAAGGATGGATAGTCAAGATGAAGCCTGTAGACCTCCAGAGGGACCTAAAGGACCTTCTCTATGGGAAAGAGTCCATAGAGAAGATGAGGGAGTACATAGAAGAGTGGGATATAATATGCATGAGGTGTACATAGCATGGCCGCAAAGGACAAACATGTGATACTTTTGGTCTCTCAGTGGTGTGCTACCTGTCCCGATGCGGACAACCTCTGGAGAAAGCTTCAGGCTGAATACGGCTTTAAGTACGAGGTCTTAGATGTGGCACAGCCCGAAGGTAGGATGTGGGCAAAGAAGCTCATAGTAAGAGCGGTGCCTTCAACCATAATAGATGGCAAGCTTACCTTTGTGGGTGTACCCGATGAAGGAGAGGCAAGAAAGGCAATAGAGTCATGAGGGTGATTATTCTTATGACAAGCGGTCCAAAAACCCCTTGGAGGTGTGCCTCTCCCTTTTACATAGCAGCCCTTATGGCTGCAAACGAGGCGGATGTAGAGGTATTCTTCAACATGGACGGGACAAAGCTTTTAAGAAGGGGAGTTGCAGAACGCATAGTGCCCGCCGAGCCTAACTGTCTATCTCCAAACGGTAAGAGGCTTAAGAGTGTCTATGACTTTATGAAGGATGCCAAGCAGGCTGGAGTGAAGTTTTACTCCTGCAAGCAAGCAATAGACTCACTGGGTTACAAGCCAGAGGACCTCATACCAGAGCTTGATGGGGTCTTCCCAGCCAGTGAGTTTGCCCTCAGGGCTATGGAAGCTGATAAGGTGCTAACTTTTTAAATCTCATAAAGGGAGGTAGAAGCATGGCAGTAGTTAACGGATGCAACATACCCGAGGACCTTCTCTATGATGTGGACCCGGAGGCAAACGCCTTCACCTGGGCAAAGGATAACGGGGACGGCACCTATACGGTGGGGCTGACCTCTATAGCTGCCGCAATGGCTGGAAGGCTAGTAGCCTATACACCAAAAAAGGCCGGCAAGGTCATAGAGAGGCGTAAAAGTGTGGCAACAATAGAGAGTGGAAAGTGGGTCGGACCTGTGCCCACACCATTGACGGGTGAGATAGTGGAGGTTAACGACGCCCTCAAGGGCAACCCTGCCCTTGCCAACGATGACCCTTACGGTGCGGGATGGATAGCCAAGATAAAGCCTACCAACCCCGATGAAATAAAAAGCCTTCTCACCGGTCAGGCAGCAGTTGATGCTCTGACAAAAGTTGCCAACGAAAAGGGTATAAAGTGCGGATAATATCAAACCTAGGGGGAGCTTCAGCTCCCCCCTTGGAAGACCTTGAGCTGGACCCTGAGCTCCTTGAGGAGCTCCAAGAGGGTTTTAGGATAAGAAGGGATAACTTTGAAAACACCGTACACTTTCATAGCCCAGGCTTTAAGCACTACGAAGTAGAAGACTTTTCCATAAAAACGGGTCCCAAGTTTGTGGACGTGTCCATAACAGGAAAAAACTGTGATCTTATGTGCGACCATTGTGCTTCGAAGATACTCTGGCACATGATACCCGCTACCACACCGGAGGAACTTTGGTGTGTGGGTGTGCAGCTTAAAGCAAAAGGTGTGGACGGTCTTCTCATATCCGGAGGTTCTAACAAGGACGGGGTGGTAGAGCTTAAGCCCTTTCTAAACATCATGAAGAGGCTCAAGGAAGAGCTCTCCATGTTCGTGAGCTGTCATGTAGGGCTTGTGGATGAGGAGCTCTCAGAGGGTCTTAAGGATGCCAGAGTGGATGCGGTCCTTCTGGACATAATAGGGGACGACCAGACCATAGCGCAGGTTTACAAGCTTCCTCACAAAAGTGTAGAGGACTATGAAGAGTCCCTCTATCTTCTTAAAAAGTACGGACACAACATAGTTCCTCACGTGATAATAGGTCTTCACTACGGCGAGATAAGGGGAGAGTACAGGGCTCTTGATATGATTGCCAAGTATGACCCCTCAGCCCTTGTGCTTGTGGTTGTTATGCCCTACTACGGAAAGGCCAGATTTCAGCTCCTTCCACCACCAAAGCCAGAGGAGAGTGCTAGGGTAGTTCTCTACGCAAGGAAAGCCCTTCCAAAAAGGCCCGTGGTCATAGGCTGTGCAAGGCCCGCAGGTCCAGATAGGGTAAAGTTTGACCTTTATGCTCTCCATGCAGGCGTAAACGGTATAACTTTCCCAGCGGAAGGTATATACACCTACGCAAAGAGCTTAGGCTTAAAGCCCGTTGTTTCCCCAAATTGCTGTTCTACTGTTTTTATAGAGATATAATGCAGTAGGGAGGGCGTAAATGGAGAAGGTTGCGCGTGTTTTGTTTAGCTTATCTTACGTATCTTTCTTGTTTCTGAGCCTTATTTCCCTTGTAGTTTCTATTCTAATGGCCTTGGCGGCTTTGGGTGTGTATATGGAGTACAGAGAGCTTTCTGATGTTAAAAATATGAAGATTGACTACAAACAGGTCAAGGAAGTAATGAACGAGGATGAGGATTTTAAAGGCTCAACTCAAGCAATACAGGAAAAGGGATCATACGCTAAGCCCAATGTAAGCACAGAAGAAAAGATTATCCAGGAAATAGCTAAAATACTGAGAAGTAAGGGAGTTTTAATAAGCGAGTCCCAATTAAATGCCTACTTATCCCAGTTAATGGTCAAAATAGAAGAGCCTAACGTTAGAGAAAGCTTTTTGGATGGTTTGAAAGAGGTCATAAACTCTACCAATGCTTCAGAACTGGACAACGCTATTCAAACTTACACAACCCTATTTATCTCCAAATACGAAGGCAATAAAAACGAAGCCTCCTCAAAAAGGGAGGAAATCTTAATGTTTGTTGGCGTTTCTGTATCTGCGTTCTTTTCTACTGTGATGCTTGCCATGGCTTTGGCACTCTTTTCTATTGAAAGAAACACTAGAAGGATGGCGGAGAGTAGGGTCTAAACCATGAAGCTTTTTGACCTTGAAACTGCTAGGGAGCTCATAACTCTTATAAAGCCCATAGTGGAGGACATAAACGCCAAACGTGAGGAGCTTCACTACTGCATGAGTAGGCTGGAGGAGGAGACGGACCCTCTTGAAAAGATATACCTTGAGAGCCATATAAAGGACCTGGATACAGATATAAGGAGGCTCTTTCAGAAGATAGAGGCCCTTGGTGGTGTTATCAAGGGAGTGGACCCCATACTGGTGGATTTTCTCTCTGTTTACAAAAACCGCTATATATGGCTCTGCTGGAAGGAGGATGAGGATACCATAATGTACTGGCATGAGATGGATGAGGGTTTTGCGGGAAGAAAGCCCATAGAGGAGCTCTACTTTTGAAAATCCATGTATATCTTTGAGGGTGTAGCACCTTTTTGCCCCCAGTACTTGCCCCTGTAAGGCCTCTCCGCTTTTCTGTCCAGCTTGGCAAGAACTATCTGGCATATTCTTATGCCCCTGTATATTCTTATGGGACAGCTGTTGGCGTTGTATAGCTCCAGGGTTATCTGTCCCTCAAAGCCCGCATCTACCCATCCGGCGTTTTCTATAAAGAGCCCAAGCCTACCAAGGGAGGAGCGCCCTTCTACAAAGGCGGTTATATCCTCGGGAAGTTTGATATACTCCTCTGTGGTCGCAAGGAGAAAGTCCTTCGGTGGTATCAAAAAGCCCTCATCGGGAATTAGGACCTTTTGGATGGGTACTCGAGGGTCTTTTATGTCTATGCACTCTGTAGCATAAAGGACTAGCTCACTCCCAAGGGTAAGGTCAAGGGAGGAGGACTGTAAGCTTTCTTCCCTAAAGGGTTCCACCCTTAGCTTTCCTTCCTTTATAAGCTCCCTTATGGTTGCGTCGCTCAGTATCATATTTCCCTCTGGGGGTGGAGGGACTCGAACCCTCACGGCTTTTGGCCGGCGGATTTTAAGTCCGCTGCGTCTGCCAGTTCCGCCACACCCCCGTAGGCTAAATATTATAATATTAGTCAGTTATGGGCTATTGGCGAGGTATAATAGAATGCTACAGGGAGTTCCTCCCTGTGGACGAGAAGACCCCGATTATAACCCTCTACGAAGGTAACACACCCCTTGTGCATGCACAAAACCTGGCAAGGGAGATAGGTTTTAGGGGTGAGATATTCCTCAAGTACGAAGGCCTGAACCCCACAGGCTCTTTCAAGGATAGGGGAATGACCGTAGCCATATCAAAAGCTGTTGAAGATGGAAAAAAGGCTGTTATATGCGCCTCTACGGGCAACACATCCGCATCAGCCGCAGCTTATGCCGCAAAGGCTGGGCTGAAGGCTTTTGTTTTACTTCCCAAGGGTGCGGTAGCCTTGGGTAAGCTTTCCCAGGCGGTAATATACGGGGCAAGGGTTATAGCAGTGCAGGGAAACTTTGACGATGCCCTTTACATGGTCAGAAAGATAGGGGAGATACTACCAGTGGAAATAGTCAACTCGGTGAACCCTTACAGGATAGAGGGTCAGAAGACGGGAGCCTTTGAGGTGTGCGATGCCCTTGGTGATGCACCAGATTACCACTTTATACCTGTGGGCAATGCGGGCAACATAACAGCCTACTGGAAGGGGTATAGGGAATACTATCAGGTAGGTAAGATAAGGAGGCTACCTAAGATGATGGGCTGGCAGGCGGAGGGCTCTGCGCCCATAGTGAAGGGCTATCCTATAAAGAACCCACAGACCATCGCAACAGCTATAAAGATAGGTAACCCCTACAGCTGGCAGCCAGCACTTCAGGCGGTGCACCAATCGGGTGGTCTTATAGATGCGGTCAGCGATGAAGAGATACTGCAAGCCTATAAACTCATAGCCTCCAAGGAAGGCATATTCTGTGAGCCTGCCTCCGCTGCTTCGGTAGCAGGTCTTATAAAGCTCACAAGGGAAAACTTCTTTAAAGGTGGGGAGGTGGTCGTATGCACACTAACGGGCAACGGCTTAAAGGACCCAGATACGGCAATGAAGGTATGTGAACAACCTATAACCCTACCACCTGACCTGGACAAGGTTTTAGAGCTAATAGAGCAATGAAGGTTATAGAACTAAGCAGTAATGGGGTAGAGGAGGCATCAAAGATACTTGCAAAGGGCGGTATTGTATGCTTCCCTACGGATACCATATATGGACTTCTGGCTTCAGCCCTCAACAGAGAGGCTGTGGAGAGACTATACACTTTCAGGCGCCCATCCAACAGACCCTTTTTGCTACTACTTCCTAGTGTGGACTGGCTGGAGCCCCTGGAGCTTTTGGTTGGTAGGGAACAAAGACTGCTACTTTCGGAGTTTAATGCTACCTTTATCTTTTACAAGAGGAACTCCATACCTCTCTACATAACAAGGGGTAGGAGGAGTTTGGCAGTTAGAATTCCACCGAAGGATAGTAGCATATTTGAGCTTTTGCAAAAGCTCGGCGAACCCCTAGTTGCACCAAGTGTCAACCCTGAGGGGGAAAAACCGGCTACAAACATAGGGGAAGCCATGGCATACTTTGGTGAACTGGTTGACCTTTACGTAGATGGTGGCAAACGTACTGGTAAACCCTCCACCCTTTTGAGGGCTATCTACCCTCATGGGCTCAGGCTCATAAGAGAGGGTAATATACCCTTTAAAGACATACTTGGTCGCTACTTGGAGCTTAGGAGCGCCTCCTCCTAGACTGAAGCCTCTCTTTTAGAGTTTTCCTCTTTGGAGCCTTTTGGTCAGCCTTACCCTCAGCCCCACTGAAGGTAGCTACCTTAAGGAGTTTTTCCTTCTCTTCTTCTTCCTTCTTAAGCTCCTCTTCCACCTCTTCTTGGGTTCTGACCTGCATGTGCATAAGGTCTGAAATGACCCTTTCCCTAAATCTATAAAGCATGTCTTCAAAGATGTAGAAGGATTCCTTTTTATACTCTACCAGCGGGTCTTTTGATGCATAACCCCTTAGATATATAGCTTCCCTTAGCCTATCTAAGGTATGCAGATGCTCCCTCCAAAGGTGGTCAAGGTTTGAAAGCATTATAACCTTCAGAAGCTGAGAGAACACATCCTCTGAAAGCTCCTCCTTCCTACTAAGAGCAAGTTCGGAAATCTTTTCCGAAAGGAGCTGTATAAGCTCCCCTTTATCTCTTGCCCTCGGTATTTCCACATCCCTATCCGTTAACTCTTTTAGGTAATTTCTTAAACCATCAAGATCCCACAGCTCTGGTTCTTCTTCCCTTATGAGTTCTTCTACCTTTGAAGACACAAGGTCATGGACAAACTCCTTCAGGTAATCCTCAAGCCCATTGGCTTCCAGTATGTCTCGCCTCATGGCATAGATGTTAAGCCTTTGGGTATTCATAACTGTGTCATACTCCAAGAGCCTCTTCCTTATCTGGAAATTCTGGGCCTCTACCCTTTTCTGGGCGTTCTGTATGGCCTTTGTTACCATTCCACTTTCTATAGGCTCTCCTTCCGGTATCCTGAGCATCTCCATGAGCCTCTTTACCCTATCACCCCCAAATATGCGCATAAGATCATCCTCTAAGGACAGGACAAAGCGCGACTCGCCCGGATCACCTTGCCTACCCGCCCTACCCCTCAGCTGGTTGTCTATCCTTCTGGACTCGTGTCTTTCACTGCCTATGACCAGAAGACCACCCAGCTCTACTACCTTTTTCTTTTCTTCCTCTGTTATACGATAGGCATTTTCTAGGGCTTCTTTCCACTCCTCCTCGCTTGCATCTTCCACATTCTTGCCTTTTTGTCTTAGCATCTGCACCGCAAGATATTCGGGGTTGCCACCTAGGAGTATGTCTGTGCCTCTTCCTGCCATGTTTGTGGATATGGTTACAGCTCCTACTCTGCCAGCCTGAGCTATTATCTCCGCTTCCTTTTCATGATGCTTGGCGTTTAGCACGTTATGGGGAATACCTTCCTTTTGAAGGAGCCTAGAGAGGTGCTCTGAATCTTCTATAGAGACTGTTCCAACTAAGACTGGTCTTCCCTTGGCGTGCTCTTCCCTTATGAGCTCTAAAATCGCCTGCCACTTTTCTGACTTTGTCTTGTAAACCATGTCTGGGTGGTCCTTTCTTCTTATGGGTTTATGAGTGGGAACCACTACAACCTCAAGACCGTATATCTCCTTAAACTCTAGTGCCTCCGTTTCCGCAGTACCCGTCATTCCTGCAAGTTTTTTGTAAAGCTTGAAGTAGTTTTGAAAGGTTATGCTAGCCAGCGTCTGGTTTTCCTGCTGAACTGGAACACCTTCCTTTACCTCTATAGCCTGATGGAGTCCGTCACTCCAGCGCCTGCCTGGAAGGACCCTTCCTGTAAACTCGTCCACTATGAGAACTTCCTTATCCCTCACTATGTAATGTACATCCCTTTTAAAGAGGTTGTGAGCCCTAAGAGCCTGGTTTACCGCATGCAAAAGCTCTATGTTCCTTATGTCGTAAAGGTTTTCTATATTAAGCAGGCTCTCTAGCCTTTTTATCCCTGCCTCAGTGAGCTGTACAGTCCTGTTTTTCTCATCCACGGTGTAATCTTGGTCCTTTTGGAGCTCTCTTACCGCCCCGTCTGCCCTATAGTAAAGGGACGTGTCAAGCTCCGCAGGACCCGATATGATAAGTGGCGTCCTCGCCTCGTCTATGAGTATAGAGTCCACCTCGTCCACTATGGCGTAGTTGTGTCCCTTCACCTGTACAATCTCCTCTAGATAGAAAGCCATGTTGTCCCTAAGGTAGTCAAAACCAAACTCGTTGTTTGTGCCATAGGTCACATGGGCCTGATATGCCTCTTTCCTTGTACACGGTACAAGTTTGGTGTAGAAGGCTTTCTTAGCCTGAGGGTTTATGAGCTCTGAGGGAAGGGTTTCCTCAAAATATCCCTTTGGCCAAACCCTCCAATCCTCCTCTACGGCTCTTCTAAAGGCTTCCTCGTCTGCCCACTCAACCCTGTAAGAGCTGTAGTCAGAATTTATAACTCCAACCTCAAGACCCAAAAACCTGTATATGGGACCCATCCACTGAGCGTCTCTACGGGCAAGGTAGTCGTTGACGGTAACCACATGCACACCCTCACCAGTCATAGCATTAACAACCACAGCGGAGGTTGCCACCAGAGTTTTGCCCTCACCCGTTTTCATCTCCGCAATTTTGCCCTCATGTAATACAAACCCACCTATGAGCTGTACATCAAAGAACCTAAGCCCAAGCGTCCTTTTGCCCACCTCTCTGACAAGCGCAAAGGCAAGCTCCGCCTCCTGTGTTATCTCTCCCCTCCTTATTTTCTCCCTTAATTCCTCATCTTCACCTATCTTTGTGTGAAGCTCTTTTGCCCTTTCTCGGAGCTCCAAGTTGGAGAGCTGATCAAGCTCCCTTTCCCACTTGCCAACCCTCTGGACTATCCGTCTGAGCCTCTTTACCTCGCGGTCGCTTTTGGTTCCCAGAAGTTTTTTAAGAAGCCATTCTACCATAACAATTAAATTATACTCTTTTGTTGTACAGCTCAAAAAGCTTCTTACAAGGGGTTTCTGGAGTGAACTCCAGGGCTCTACTCTTTGCTTTTTCCACTATATAAGATGTGTCTACCTCTCCCGATAGCACTTTAAGCATGGCCTCAGCAAGCTCCTCTTCATCAAAGGACCTTACCAATATCCCACATTTACCCCCTTCTAAGACCTCTACTAATGTGGGTATGTCAAAGGATATTACTGGCACCCCAAAGTACATGGCTTCAAGGAGGACCATGCCAAAGCCTTCAAAGAAGGAGCTCAGCACAAAGAGCTTTGTCCTCTTATAATACTTCCAAGGATTTTATCTGTAGCCGAAGAGAAAGACCTTGCCCTCACGGTCTAGGTCCTGAATAAGCCTTTGGAGCTCATCCTTTTGGCATCCCCCATCCACGATGACCAAGCTTTCTTTGGGTCTTGCCTATGCTACCCTTTTGAAAGCCCTTATTAGTCCTTTTTGGTTCTTTTTATATTCTAACCTGCCTACGTTAATTATATAACCCTGTGGTAGATAGTCCTCTATATCTTCGTTACTCCGCTTTTCCAAAGCATCAAAATCAAGAAAAGTTAGGAAGGTACAGAAGCTTTGCATCATCTATGAAAAATGTTTTCCTTAGATTCTTTAAGACTGCTATAGAAGGACCACTCAGGTAGTCAAGCCTTTGAAAGATAGATCTCATAAAAAGCCTGTAGGGTAAATGGTATGGTTTTCTGTATTTCGTATAATTGTCTGTATCTCCGCAAGTCTGTAAGAGTAGAAGAGGTCTCCCGTTGGCCTCTGGCCTATACTTACGTAGATTGCTTTTACAGTTTCCTCAACCGCGTCCGAGTTGCCCACTATAAGCACCTCGTTGCCCCCTATGTAAAGACAGTTGGACAACTCCGTTTGGCACGTAAATTAAGACCCTCAAGCTGACCATCCAGATCTTGTAATTATAATGCATAAGATTATTATTACTTCTTTATGATAGATACCCATTGCCACCTTGACCTTCTGAGGAAAGAGGACCTTGAGGAAACTCTTAGGGACCACTCCTTTGAGTACCTCATAACCATAGGCTATGACAGAAAGACTATAAAAAATGCCCTTAGGCTTTCTGAGGAGTATCCACAGGTCTTTTGTGCTGTGGGTTTCCATCCCCATGAGGCGGACAAGGTAAAGGATGAAGACCTAATTTGGCTCAAAGATATAGCGACAGCCCATCCCAAGGTAAGGGCTATAGGAGAGATGGGGCTTGACTTCTATAAGAACTACTCAGACAGAAAGAAACAGGAAGAGGTCTTTAGAAAGCAGATAGCCATAGCGAGGGCGCTGGGTCTTCCCATAGTTGTTCACTCAAGAGATGCGGAAGAGGATACCCTAAGGGTTCTTAAAGAAGAGAAGGCTTACGAGGTTGGCGGTGTTATGCACTGCTTTACTGGAAGCTACGAGTTTATGAGGGCCTGTGTGGACCTTGGCTTTTACATATCCTACTCGGGCATAATAACATACCCCAACGCGGGAGCCCTAAGGGAAGTGGTAAGGAGAACACCAACCGCAAGGGTACTCATAGAAACGGACGCTCCCTTTCTTGCACCCCAGCCCGTAAGAGGGAAGCCCAACAAACCACCATACATACGCTACACTGCAGAGGTTATGGCTCAGCTAATCCCCAACTGTTCACCAGAGGACGTAGATAGGACCACCTCTCAGAACGCAAAGCTCCTCTTTAACCTGACAACTGACGAAAAGAAGGAGACTATAACTTACGTAATTAACAACAAGCTTTACATAAACCTTACCAATAAGTGTAACCTTCATTGCACCTTCTGTCAAAGGGAAAGGGAAAGAAACTTTATGGTAAAAGGTTATTGGGTTTGGGTATCAAGAGACCCCACGGTAGAGGAGGTCATAAGAGAAATGGGGGACCCTAAGAGATACGATGAGATAGTCTTCTGTGGGTACGGAGAGCCCACAATCAGGTTCTCAGTCCTAAAGGATATAGCCAAGTGGGTAAAGGACCAAGGGGGTAAGGTGAGGGTCGATACAAACGGGCTCATGTTCACTTTTTTACCTAAGGAAAGGCTAAAGGAGCTCAAAGGTCTGGTGGATGTTTGGTCCGTTAGTTTAAACGCCCAGGATAAGGACACTTACAACAGGGTATGCAGACCTACCCAGGAGGATGCCTTTGAAAGGGTGTTGGACTTTATAAAAACAGCTATCAAAGAGGGCTTTGAAGTGATAGCTACTGCAGTGGATTACCCCGGGGTAGATATGAAAAAAACGGAGGAGCTGGCCAAGTCCTTGGGTGCTAAGTATAGAGGAAGGATGTATGAAGTGGTAGGATAAGATATATTTATCGAGCCTATAAGAAAAAGTGATTATGTGACAAAAGAGTTAAGGGTTATAATTCATGGAGGGGGAATGTTATGATAGATGCGGACATACTCCTTTTGGCAATAGTTAACATGGCTGAGGGAGTTAAAAACCTTATAGGTGATAAGGGCGCCAAGGCGGTAATGAGAGATGCAGGAAAGCAGGCAGGTCCTAAGCTTCTTGAAAGCCTAATAGGACATTTTCCGGAAGTCCTAAATAGGGAAGAGGCCCTAAGGCGCTCCTGCGTCATACTTGAAGACCTCGGTTTTGGCAAATCTATTCGTGTAGAGGGTGATAAGGTGGTCGCAGAAGAGGATGTTTTTACCGACGCTATCGTGGGAGAAGACATCATAAACTCACCCGTTATTTACTTCTTTGCGGGGCTTATAGAGGGCTTTGTCTCTTTTATGAGCGACCAGAAGGTTGTTCTCTTGCCTGAGGAGGTGCAAAGGGGTAAAATAGTATACAGATGGCAGTAAGCTTTGAGCTTGAGGAGTTTAACGTTTACCTTTTTTTACCTTATAAACCATAGTAACCATCCTTATCTTGACCTGTTTTTCCAATACTTCAGGCTTTTGGGTAAAGGCTGGGTTTTGTTGCCTGCCTTTTTGGTTGTCCTTTTCTTTCAGAGAAAAAGGTTAAAGCTCTTTCTTGCGGTGTTTTTTATTGAAAGCCTCACGGTAAACCTTCTAAAAATAGTTTTTAACACCCCAAGACCTGCAAAGGTTTTACAGGATGTGCATCTTCTTGAGCCTTTATACCACAAGTCCTTTCCTTCGGGAGATACTGCAATGGCTTTTGCCTTTGCCACCTTTTTTAGCAAGGGTACTCCCCTATGGCTAAAGCTCCCGCTTTGGGTCTATGCCTTTTTGATAGGCTACGGAAGGGTATACTTGGGTGTTCACTTCCCCTTTGATGTGGTTGTGGGTGCGCTCATAGGTGTTTTTTCCTACTTTGTAGCCCTTAGGCTTTTGAAGGTAAGGGAATGACTTGGCTACTTTTACTCTCCTTCTACTTCTTTGTGGCCTTTAACTGGGTTCTTAGCTTTACCTCCCTTGATGAAGGGAGAAACATGTCCGCAATTTACACTATGCTAAAAAGTGGGGACTTTTTCGTTCCCTACTACAACTGCGACTTCAGGTTTGAAAAACCGCCTATGCTATACTGGGTGGTTAGCCTTTTGTCTTTGTTTTTTGGACTTGGTGAATTTTCCGCAAGGCTTATGTCTGGACTTTCCGCAGTGGGTGTTTCCTTTACGACCTACCTTCTTGCAAAGAGATACCTTGACCAAGAGACGGCAAAAAAGAGCTTCCTTGTGCTTTTGACCATACCCCATATGTGGGTTGAGGCAAGGGCTGTGGTGCCTGAAATGTTAAACACCTTTTTTTCAATGCTTAGCCTATACTTCTTTCTTAGCGAAAGGTTTGTCTTAGGGTGGCTCTTTTCGGGCTTTGCCTTCCTTACAAAGGGTCCTGTGGGTCCTTTCTTAGCTTTGGCTACATACCTTCTTTGGAAAAGAAGCCTTAGGGTCTTTGAGCCGAAAGGTCTTTTTGCATTTTTAGCGGTAGGTGGAAGCTGGTATTACTATATGCTCTACCATTTTGGATACGAATACTTTTACAGGTTTTTCATATACGAGAATGTGATGCGATACACAGGAGAGCGCCTGACCCATCCTTCCCCCTTTTACTACTACATCGTTGTCCTTCTTTTATCCACTTTATTTTACCTACCTGTCTATCCAAGCCTTGTAAAAAGGTTCAGCAGATCCCTTTTGCCCTTTGTCCTTTGGTTTGTTTTTGTGGTTTTGTTCTTTAGCCTTGCCAAAAACAAGCTTCACCACTACATACTCTTTGCCTATCCTCCCCTTGCCATTATGCTTGCAAGCGTAGTAAGCTGGAAATACCTTCGGGTAGTTTTGGCTCTTTCCTTTGGGCTACTTAGCCTTTTTGGTGTGGGTCTTTACCTTTACGAAAAGGAGAGGTTTGTGCCAAAGGTTTATCCTATAGTAGCTTCTTACAAAGGACAGGTGAGCTTTTACAAGGCAGAAGACTCTGCCCTTGTGTTTTACTCAAGGCGTTGCATAGGTAAGGTTGAAGAGCCTTCAAAGGCTATAGGACTTGTTATAACAAGGGAGAAGTTCCTTAACGAGTTAAACCACTGCAAAGTCATACTAAAGGGCAAGGAGTTTGACGGAGTTTATAGCCTTCTTGATTGTGGATAGGCTTATATTTTAACAATATGGAGAAGAAATACGGAGAGCTGGCAATAGAGCAGGCGGAGTTAGAGCCGTGGGAAAACCCAAGTCCCGAAAGGGACTATATGATAGAGATAACATTCCCAGAGTTTTCCTGCTTGTGCCCTAGGTCTGGCTACCCAGATTATGCAACCATAAAGATAAGGTACATACCAGACAGGTACATAGTGGAGCTCCGCTCTCTAAAGCTTTGGCTTAACAAGTTCAGGAATCGCTACATCTCCCACGAGGCTGCAACCAACGAGATATACGGTGCCCTCTATGAAATTCTAAAGCCCAAGTTTCTTGAGGTTGTGGGTGACTTCAATCCAAGAGGTAACGTTCATACCATAATAAGGGTTAGGAGCGACGGTAATTATCTGTGAGCCTCTTAAGGCTCTTGAGAGCTCTATAACCCTCCTCCAGTTCGTCCCTGTAGAGCCTGTAGGGAGAGTACCTGTACCTTTGGTAAAGGTGGACTATAAAACTCAGGGAATTATAAAAGTCCTTACCTTTGCACAGTTTTAATAGTTCCTCGGGAAGCTCCTCACCCGATGCTATTCCTCTGCTTACGAGCAGTCTTTTAGTCTTAAGGTAGAGGTTTTCTGGGGTCTTCCTAAGTCCGAGAAGAAAGTTTATACAAAAGTAGAGGAGGGTAGCCAATGCTAGTATAAAGCTAAGTGTGCCTGCATGCTCTTTGAGTCTTTTCAGGCTGAGCTCTGAGCTCAAACCCCTATGTAGAGCCTGAAAGAGTCTTATCTGCTTTTCTGAAGAGTAGCCTACCACGTTAGAGTACCAAAAGCTTACTATCCAGTCCCTGATGAGGGCAAGGCTGGAGATTTTTCTAACAGCTGGGGGTGTGTAAGATGGGGTTGTATCCACCCTTATCCATTGACCATTTATATAGGCCTCAACCCACACGTGGGCCATTGAGTTGGTAACTATGTGATAACCTCCGTAAGGGTTCCACAGAGCCCCCCTATACCCACCGACCACTCTTGCAGGTATACCCATAAGCCTGAGTATAAGGGCGGTTGCACTCGCATAGTACTCACAGTTGCCCTTTTTGGACACGAAAAGAAAATGCTCAAGAGGGTCACCCTCGTATTCCTCCAGCTTCAGGGTATAGCTGTACCCCTTGGAGAAGTGCTCTAAAACTCTCCTAAGCTTCTCCCTCTCATCCTTGGCTCCCATTGATAGCTTCCTTGCCAGGTTTACCATGCCCGGCCCCAAATCCTTGGGTGTCTGAGTGTACCTTTCTGGGTTCTCCTGAAGGTACAGCTGGCTAGAGGAACTCAAGGTCAGTCTTATAGCCCTGTTTATTTCCTTATCGAGCCTCAGGGTGTTGCCCGTTGACATATAGGCTTCTGCCCTCATACCCTCCAGCCTCAACACGCTGTACGGGTAATCAACCGCTGGAACCATCTTGTCATAGCTTGGCTCTAAAACTATGGTGTAAACAAATTCCCCCTTTCCTCGAGGTATAGGATAATGCTCTTCCCTTACCTTTAGCCATGTACCCTTTACGTAGGTGTCAAAGACTACAACCCTCCAGTAAACCTCCTCTAAGTTTCGAGGAAGTCCGTAAACCCTAAAAGCAACCGTGTTGTCCTCCTGAATCTCCCCCACCTTTCCAAGGCTTACGCTGTCCGAGATCCCCGTCTTCAGACCACCACGCCCCCATAGGTCAAAGAGGGGGACCTGTGTCCTTGGAAGCAGGTAAAAAAAGAGGGGAGTAAGAATAATGATAAGTGAGAAGAAAGCCGTACTTACGTAAAGGTAATATCTGTAAATCTGAGGGTTCAATAGCCTCTCACCCGTATTTTTATAGAGATTCAAGAAGATGAGGGTGTTTACGCTTAAGAAGGCACTCAAAAGGAAAAGGAAAAGAAAGCCTAAGCTCAGGTTGTAAACGGTGGACAGGGAAACTGCAAAGAGGCTAAGAAGAAGCATCTGATATATATCCCTTACCCTCTTTTCCTCTAAACTTTTTACTCCAAGGAGAAGGGCCACCACATAACCGAAGGGTTTAAGGGGTTCGTCTAGGCTGAGCTGGGATAGAAAGTAAAGGGTCAGAGATAGGGCCAGTAGGTTTAGAAAGAGCCTCCTTATAGGATGGTGGTTCTTGAAATCCATGTATATACCTATGGAGTACAGGCTAAAGAAGACTAACATTAGAGGGATGGATATGACGCTTGATAGGGACGTCATGCCGATTAAGGAACTTGCATGAAGCCACAAAAAGAGCACGTGTTTTGTGTTCCTAAGAGAGGTGCCCGACAAATTCCCTTACCTCGCTAACGTGGTTAGGATGAGCGTAGACCCTATAGATCTCTATGTCCTTTAAGGATCCAACTATGGATGAGACCTCCTTTAAGCTTTTGAGCTCATGCCCATCCCATAGGTATATGTCCTCGTCCAGAACCCTCTTCTCCGCTACGTCAAACCTGAGCAACTCTTCCTCATACTTTTCTAAAATCCTTCCCCTCACGTATTCAAAGTCATCCCGCTTATGGGTTGAGAAGACCTGCCTGTAGTGCTCTCTGCCAAGAAGCCTCCTTACATCCTCTTCACTGAGGTTGTTCATTATAAGCGACAATATGTCCGCGTCCGTCTTCCGATGAACCTCGTGGGGTTGGAGCAACCCCTTTTCTGTAAGGTTTAGCATGAGCTCCCGAAGATGGATGTTAAGTATCCTTACCACCTTATGAAAGTAAACCTGAGAGTACATAAAGTATCTACCCAAAACAAAGCTTTCGAGGGCTCTGAGGGCGCTCATGTGGACACACTTCAAGCCCTTCACTAGCTGTAGGTGGCTTAGAAGCCTTGGGTAATCAAAAAAGCCGTAAGATGTGCCGCAGAAGTAAGCATCCCTTTGTAGATAGTCCATCCTATCCGCACCAAACTCCCCGGTTATTATCTTAGGTAAGGGCCCGCTATCCTTTCTAAAGGATAGACTGCAGAGGAGCTCCAAGTCTTCATAAGAGTATCCACAACCTCTTAGCATGTTTCCAAGTTCCCCCTCAAGGAGTAGTTTCTCCCCAATGTTCTCGTGGCTTCTATCTCCAAGAAAGACCTCTGTAGTATGGGAGAAGGGAGTGTGTCCTACATCGTGCAGAAGTCCTGCAAGCCTGTATATGCTATGAAGCTTCTCATCCTTGAGCCCAAGGCTATTATAGATCCTGCTTGCAAGTTCCATGGTTCCAAGGGAATGCTCAAACCTGCTGTGCTGTGCAGAGGGAAAAACAAGATAGGTTATGCCCAACTGCTTGATGAACCTCAACCTCTGAAGGTAGGGGGAATCTATAAGCCTTATCTCACAGCTATTGGCCTTTATGAACTGATGTATGGGGTCTGAGAACTCCTTAAACATAATCCCCCCTCTTCAAAGTAGCTTTCGCCCTTTTCCTCTTTGCCCCTGAATATACGAATAAGGCTTTTAAAACCCTTGAAAAGCCTCCTAACGAGGCTCTCCCTTTTAATTTTGTTGTTCACAAACTCTATCCTCAGGGGGGTTGGAGGTTTTCCCCTTTCCAACCTTCTTATTTGCTCTTCCAAATCTGCCCTCAGCTTAATAAGGTTTACACCACAGTATACCTTCCCCAACTTCTGCAAAGCTTGCAGGTCTTCCTTAAGATCCTGCACCTGACCCTTGTAGTTTTCCACACAGTAAATCTGGGAAAGATGATTGAGCATGTCAAAATAGCTCCTGTTAAGGGTATACCTCTCTGCACATATCTCCGCATAGGCCTTGGTTTCTTCGAATAGTCCTTCGTTAAACAGAAGGGTTGATAGGGTAACTGCATCCTGAAGAGTGTTTGGCTTTCTGTAGTGGTAGGTTTTATTAAGTACGTTCCATAGCTTTACTATTCTCTTAGCCATAGGTTCAAAAAGGTTCTGATACTCTGACCTAAGCCCTATAAGATATAACTCCCCACTTTCTAATCTATACATGTCCTTCCCCGAATAAACATTTCCGTACAGGTCTATGACGTTTAACAGGTTAAGCTCAACCAGCACATCTTTCCAGTGGTTTCTTGCATTTCTGAAGTTCTTATAGGCACAGTTTAGGAACTTTTCAAGCTCCACGTAAAGACCTCCCTCCCTCTTTACCATCTGAAGGTAGCACATCAGATACAGAACCATCTCCTTCTTTAGAGGATCATCTAGGACCTCAAGGGCCAGGTTGCTTATTGGGTCTCTTCCTTTTATCTCTAACATCATCTTATAATATAGCCCCGACAGCCCTTTTTATATCACTAAACTCCCTTTCCAAACCTTCTAAGTTTCTCTCGCCCACTAGCCTTACCAAAAGGCTACCCACGACCACACCATCCGAAAGGCTTGCTACATCCCTTGCTTGCTCTGGTTTTGATATACCAAATCCAACTACCACAGGCTTTTTACAGATGGACCTGTAAAGCTCAAGGTTCTTTTTCAGTTGCCCAATGGGTAGAGCATCCCTAGTACCTGTTGTACCCGTCAGAGAGACGAAGTAGACCATGCTGTCCGAGCTTTCACATATGAGCTTTAGTCTTCTCTCACCGCTTGTTGGCGAGGCAAGAAACACCAAAGAAAGCCCAAACTTAGAACATGCCCCTTTTAATTCTCTTCCCTCCTCTGGTGGTAAGTCTGGTACTATGAACCCGTCTATACCTGCATCCTTTGCCCTTTCGCAGAAGTTTTTAAGACCCATCCTAAAGATGGGGTTGTAGTAAGTCATTAGCAAGAAGGGAACTTGTGGAAACTCCTCCCTGAGCCTTAGGCTCATCTCAAAGACCTCTTTTGACCTTATGCCCTTCTTAAGGGCTATCTCGTGAGCCATCTGTATGGTGGGGCCATCGGCCACTGGGTCGGAGAAGGGAAAGCCTATCTCCAGTACATCTGCACCGCTTTGTAGCACCCTCCTAAAGGCTTCGTAAGACGTTTCGTAATCTGGGTATCCAACCATAAGGTAGGGTATGAGGGCTTTTTTACCCTTGGACCAAAAGCTTTCAAGCCTCATTGTAAACCTCAAAAGAAACGTTTATTTCCGTAGAGTTTTTTATCATGGCATAAACACTACAGTACTTATCCAACGACAACCTTACCGCATCTTCTACTGCCCTTTCCTTTATACCCCTGCCGTATACCCTGTAAAGGATTTCTATTCTCTGGTAAACCCTTGGGTGCTCCTCTCCTCTCAGCCCCACCACTTCTATCTGTATATCCTTTACCTTTTGCCTCTTTTTTCTCAATATGTGGGCTATGTCTACACCATTACACCCTGCCAAGGCCACGAGGAGGAGCTCCATAGGCTTTTGCCCACCTTCGCCCACTGGTAGCTCACCATAAGAAGTTGTAGCCGTGTATGTATTTTCAGGTTCCGAAAGCTTCAGAAAGACCCTTTTTTCTTCCATAACCTTATAATGCAGTATCTATAAGGAATAGGGGTTGCCCATATTCTACTGTTTCGCCGTTTTCTACAAGAATCTTTACCACCCTTCCTTTTACATCGCTTTCTATCTCGTTCATCACCTTCAGAGCCTCTATTATGCAGAGGACCTGCCCTGGGGATACCATATCTCCTACCTCTACAAAGGGCGGAGCCCCTGGTGAGGGGGACCTGTAAAAGGTACCAACTAGTGGGCTCTTTATAACATGTAAGTTCTCCTTTGGGAGCTCTTCTGTTAGCGTAGGAAGCTCAGCAGGTCTTTCTCTCTGGGATGCCTCAAGCCTTTGCACAAACTCCTTCTGATGGGTCTCTATGGTTAGTCTTAGTCCATCAAACTCTAGGCTGAGGTGTTTAATATCGCTACCCTTTATAAGGCTTATTATCTCCTTTACAAAATCCTTGTCCATCAGGACCTCTTTACCACCTCAATGTAAGCGCCCGTGCGTGTATCCACCTTTATCACATCGCCCTCTTTGACAAAAAAGGGAACCTGCACCACTGCATTCGTTTCAAGCTTGGCAGGCTTTGAACCTCCAGCGGCTGTATCTCCCTTAAAGGCGGGCTCGGTCTCCACCACTGCCAGCTCCACCTGCTTGGGGAGCTCTATGCCTATGGGCTGTCCTTTGTAGATGAACACCACAACGGTCATACCCTCCTTCAGAAACTTGACCTCTTCTTTTATGTTTTCCGAGGGTACTGGGACCATCTCATAAGTAGTTTGGCTTACAAAGTAATAGTAGTACCCGTCGCTGTATGAGTATTCTGCAAAGACCTGCTCAAAGTCCGCAAGCTCGATGCTGTCAGAGGACTTATAGGTTATCTCTATAACATTACCCGTCTGCATATTCTTTGCTTTTACCCTCACAAAGGCCTGTCCCTTTCCCGGCTTTACATGTTCGTAGTCCAAGACCCTATGGGGCTGTCCGTTGTACTCAATAAACATATCCCTCTGGACGCTGTTTATGTCTATCTTGACACCCATGGTGAAAGATTTTAACATAGTCTTCATGCTTAAGGACATGCTAAAAGAGAAGGCAGGAACCCTGCTTTCTAACTTACTCTCTCAGGGTGGAGAGTATGGGGAGATATTCTATGAGCGTACACGCCTCTGTAGGATGCATCTTGAGGATAACAAGATAGACAAGGTTCAATGGGGCATAGATGAAGGTGTGGGCGTAAGGCTTATAAAGGAAAGCAAAACCTACTACGGCTACACCACAGAGCCGAGCTTTGAAAACCTGATGCAGTTGGTAAAAACCCTAGCCAGGGGAGTAGGACACGGTCATGTATGCATAGGTCTCAGACATCTGAGGGGGTGGACAAGGGCCATCATAGACCCCGAAGAGAAGGATCTAAGCTACAGAGCTCAGATTTTACACAGGGCAAACGATAAGGCAAGAAGCTATGGGGACAAGGTAAAGCAGGTTATGGCGGTTCTTATGGACAGAACAAGAGATATTCTTGTGATAAACAGCCTTGGAGATGTGGCGGAAGATGAGCAAAAGAGGGTTGTCTTCTTCACAGAGGTTGTGGCAAGCGACGGACATACTCTTCAAAGAGGCTACGAGTCGGCGGGTGGTAGGGAGGGCTTTGAGATATTTGAAAGGGTGATGCCGGAAGAGGTGGCAAGGAAGGCTGCGGAAAGAGCTCTCCTCATGCTTTCTGCCAAGCCTGCACCTGCGGGTGCATTTACCGTAGTTCTTGCCTCAGAAGCTGGTGGGACTATGATACATGAGGCTGTGGGACATGGGTTTGAAGCAGACCTGGTTCAGAAGGGTCTATCCGTATACAGGGGTAAGCTAGGGCAGAAGGTAGCCAGCGAGCTCATAACCGTGATAGACGATGCTACCTTAGAAGGCAAGAACGGTTCCTTCGCAGTGGACGATGAGGGTGTGCCAGCACAGAGGACAGTGCTCATAGATAAGGGTTACCTAATGGGCTACATGTACGACAGACTAACCGCCATGAGGGAAGGCAGGCAATCCACGGGTAACGGAAGGAGGCAAAGCTATGCCCACGTGCCCATGGTCCGTATGACCAACACCTACATAGCTCCAGGCAGGGACAACCCAGAGGATATAATAGGGGATACAAAAAGGGGTGTACTTGTGCTAAAGATGGGTGGCGGGGAGGTAAACACGGTCACCGGTGACTTTGTATTCGAGATAATGGAGGGATACATGATAGAGGGGGGAAGGGTGACACACCCTATAAGGTCTGCAACCCTTATAGGAAACGGTCCAAAAGCCCTTCAGGATGTGGACGCCGTTGGCTATGACCTTGGCTGGAGTATTGGCACCTGTGGAAAGGACGGTCAGGGGGTGCCCGTGACCGATGCTCAGCCAACTCTTAGGATAAGGTCCATGGTTCTAGGCGGTACGGAGGTGTAAGAGGACCCTTTCAAGAGCTCCTTCTAGTCCCAGCTCCTCCATGGGAAGCTCTATCCAGCCCTGCCTTCTAAACCACCTTATCTGCCTCTTGGCATACTCCTTGGTTTTTTTTATGGTCTCCTCAAGACACCCCTCCTCTCTTTTTTCTCCCTTAAGGCATGGTATAAACTCCTTGTAGCCTATAGACTGGGAGGAGGTGATAAAGTCTTCAAAACCCATATCCATAAGCTTTTTTAGCTCCTCCATAAGACCGAGCCTCAACATCCTTTTGCTTCTCTCCTCTATATTTTCTGAGAGCTTTTCCCAGCTCCAGCTGAGATAAAATCCCAGAAAATTAAACCTTGGCCTTTCCCAACGGTGAAAGGATGAGAAGGGCTTTCCAGAGTTTATAAAAACCTCAAGGGCTCTCACCACCCTACGCACATCCTTTAGTGAGATCTTGCCCGCATATAGTGGGTCCACAGCCCTGAGCTTGTTGTAGAGATACTCCTTTCCCCTTTTCTCTGCTATAGAGTAGAGCCTCCTTCTTAGGTTCCAGTCTGGTGGTGGTGTCTCTTCTATGCCGTAGAGCAGTGCTTGAAGGTAAAGATAGGTACCACCGCACACTATGGGAACCTTGCCCCTTCCTCTTATCTCCTCAATAGCCCTTATGGATAGCTCCTCAAAGAGTTTGGCATCAAAGGGCTCTCCAGGCTCCACTACATCAACAAGATGATGTTTAACCTCTTTCATACACTCCAAGGGCTTTGCAGTTCCTATGTCCATGTGCCTGTATACGCACATGGAGTCCGCACTCAATATTTCACCCCCTACCCTTTTTGCAAGAAGACAGCAAAGCTCCGACTTTCCACTAGCTGTCGGACCGCCTACCACTATGAGCATCTTCAAGGAAAAGTCCTATGCCCGCAACCCCATAGGCTCCGTTTTTGTAACAGAGCTTTATCCTCTCCCACCTTATACCGCCCAAGGCGTAAACCGGTATGCTAAGCCTTTCCGAGACCTCTTTAAGTGGCGTAAGACCCAAGGGCTCCACCTCCGGATGGGAAGAGGTCTTAAATATGGGGCTGAGGGTTATAAAGTCCACACCTTCCTCTTGGGCTCTCAGTGCTTCCTCAAGGCTGTGGGCAGAAAAGCCCACTATAAGGTCTGGAGAGAGCTCTTTTACAACCCTCGGTGGAAGTCCATCCTTTGGCAGGTGAACACCGTCCGCACCCACGGCGAGGGCTATATCCACCCTGTCGTTTATCAAAAGCAGAGCTCCAAACTCCTTGGTTATATTCCTTACCTCCAAGGCAAGCTTGTAGTAATCGTAGGCGGAGAGACTTTTCTCCCTGAGCTGTACCATTTTAATACCCTTGCTCAGCACCTTCCTAAGGGTCTTTATAAAGTCCTCGCCATACCTCTGCCTGTCCGTTATGGCGTAAAGTCTTGGCAGGCTCCTGTCCATGATGTATAATAATAAACCTGAGTCAGCCGGAGTGGCGGAACTGGCAGACGCGCTGTCTTGAGGGGGCAGTGCCCGTGAGGGCGTGCGGGTTCGACTCCCGCCTCCGGCACCAAAAAGCCCATGGGACTTTTAAAACACTCCCTGTCCTTCTCCGTAGCAACCCTTCTAAGTAGGGTCTTGGGGTACGTCAGGGATGCCCTCATAGCTTACCATTTTGGTGTCTCCGATGTGAGCGATGCCTTCTTTGTTGCCTTTAGGCTCCCCAACACCTTCAGAAGACTTCTGGGAGAGGGTGGCTTTAACGCTGCCTTTGTACCCATATTTGCAAAGAGGATAAGGGAAGGCTCAG
The DNA here is from genome assembly GCA_003696155.1 of Acidobacteriota bacterium. Taxonomy (GTDB): domain Bacteria; phylum Aquificota; class Aquificia; order Aquificales; family Aquificaceae; genus Pampinifervens. Next base: position 11,706 of record RFFP01000018.1, on the reverse strand, counting down.
AAAGGCCCTTTTTAAACTCCGCCTTTACCTACTACACCCTCTTTAACCTCCTTGTCACCCTTCTTGGTATGTTTTTGGCCGAGTGGGTCATAAGGCTATTAGCTCCGGGTATGGTAGAGAAAAGCTACTTTGACCTTGCAGTCTTTATGGCAAGGTTTCTCTTTAGCTATCTCTTCTTTGTGGGGCTCAGCTCCTTTTTTATGGCCCTTCTCAACACAAAAGGTGTTTTCTTTGTGCCTGCCTTTGCACAGGCTATGTTCAACCTTGCCCTGTCCCTTTCTGTAGCCTTCTTTTCTAAAACCCTTGGTTTCTATGCTCTAATAGTGGGTGTGGTGGTTGGTGGCGTGCTTCAGCTCCTTTTTCATCTTCCCCCTGTGCTTTCCAGAGGGGCTATGCCAACTCTGAGCCTGAGTAAGGACCCGGACCTCTACCTTCTTATGAAAAGACTTGTCCCTGCGGTGCTCGGTTTTGGTGTGGCTCAGCTTTCCTTTTTTATAGACACTTTCTTAGCTTCCTTTTTGGCTCTTGGTGCCATATCTTACCTTTACTATGCCAACAGGATATTTCAGCTTCCCCTGGGTGCTGTGTCCACGGGCATGGCAACCTCCCTGCTTTCCGTCCTTTCAAGGGGCTACAGTCCAAAGGAGAACATAACCCTAGCCTTTAGGTTCTTGACCCTACTTTCAGTGCCCGCAACCGCAGGGCTCTTTACCCTATCCCAGCCCATAATTGCCCTTCTCTACGGTAGGGGAAAGTTCACCCAAGAGGATATAGTTTTGACAGGCAAGGTTCTTGCGGTTTACTCTCTTGGTCTGACCTTCTTCTCCCTTCAGAAGGCTCTGTCCAGCGTATTCTTTGCAAAGGGCGATACAAAGAGCCCCATATTGTCTTCATTTTTTGCGGTGGTATTTGAGGGCCTTTCGGCCTTCTTATTCGCCTTCGTTTTAAAGCTAAGTGTTGTGGGTCTTGCCATGGGGACCGCAAGCTCATCTCTGGCGGGCTTTGGCTTTCTTCTGTGGCGTTGGAAGGAAAGGAGCTTGGAGCTGAGGGCCTACATGCTTACCCTTTTTAGGTGCGTTCTATCCACAACCTTCATGGTGGTCTTTATACACCTCGTGAGCCCAAACCCCCATGGACTACTCTACACCATACCTTTGGCCGCTTTGGTTTACTTTTTCGGACTTTTGATACTCAGAGAACCTTTGGCTTACTTACCCTTGAACCTTTTGAAGGGCTTTGTTAAGAAGCGTAGCAACCCTTGAAGCCCTTCTTGAGGCTTCCCTTTTGTGTATTACGCCTTTTGATGCAGTATGGTAAATCACACTTATAACCTTGGGCAACAGCTCCTTTGCCTCTTCAAGCTGGCCCTTTTCTACCATTGACCTGAACTTTTTAATGTAGGTCCTCATCCTTGAAAGATGATGCCTGTTTCTCAATCTTCTCTTGGCGTCCCTTCTCATACGCTTCTCAGCCTGCTTTGTATTGGGCATATTTAACCTCCTAGGATTCTTTTCAAGGCAACGGGCGGATTCGAACCGCCGTAAAAGGGATTTGCAGTCCCTCGCCTAGCCGCTCGGCCACGTTGCCAAAAAGCGGGCGACGGGACTCGAACCCGCGACCTGCTGCATGGCAAGCAGCCGCTCCACCACTGAGCTACGCCCGCTGTTTAATGTAATATTATACCATTATTCTACGTTTGCCACCTGCTGCCTGAGCCTGTCAATCTCCGTCCTTATCTCCACAGCTACGGGAGAAAGGTCTGGCAGTTTGTTTGAGAGGGTGGTTATTTCCCTATGCATCTCCTGGAGTATGAACTCAAGCTTTCTGCCAACCTCGTCTCCAGATGCTAAAAGCTCCCTACTTCTTACTAGGTGGGCTCTAAAGCGCGTTATCTCCTCTTCCACGTCCATTTTGGAAAGGATGAGGGATATCTCGTTTAGGACGGTGGCATTGACCTCTGAGAGCCCTACCTCCTTAGCCCTCTCCAAGACCCTGCGCTTGGCATTTTCGTAAACCACATCCTTCTCCCTAACTATAACCTCCAGGAGCTTTTCTATTCTGCTTATCCTTTCCTCCATATCCCTCCTTAGCTCCTGTCCCTCCTCAGTCCTTCTTCTGAGGAGTTCCCTTAGCGCATCGTTCAATGCGCAGACTATAGCCTCCTCTAAGGAATTGTCAACCTCTTCCTCCCTAGACTCTGCAAACCTTACCGCAAGGCTAAAGAGCGTGTCGTCGCTTACATTAAGGGAGAGCTCCTCCTTTATGAGTTTGAAGAAGTTTAAATTCGCAATAAGCTTTTCATAGCTTACTGGTTCTGCAAGCTCCCTTTTTTCTACCTCAACATGTACGCTCACTGTGCCACGCTTTACAAGGTCTTTTACCATTTTCCTTATGGTCAGTTCAATGGCCATAAGGTTTTGGTTGGATTTTATAAAGATGTCCAGCCCCTTACCGTTCCAGCTTTTTATAAAAACGGATGCCCTCCACCTGTCCCTTTCACAGGAACCGCTGCCAAAGCCGGTCATGCTTAGCATGAAAAGATTATAGATTAAAAGTCCAGGTCCAGCTCCTCCTCTGAAAACTCCTCCTCAGGCTCGTAGCTCTCTACTATGGAACCTGTAGTGAGCCTTAGTGGTTTAAAGCTTGCTGTTTCCTTTATAAAGGCAACCTTTACTATACCCGTTGGACCCTGTCTCTGCTTTGCTACTACTATCTCCGCTATACCTTGTTCCTCGGGTGGTGGGTTCTTCTTATAGTATTCAGGCCTGTGTATGAAGATGATAAGGTCTGCATCCTGCTCTATCTGCCCAGATTCCCTCAGGTCCGCAAGCTGGGGCCTTTTGTCTGATCTGTGCTCCACCTGACGGGAGAGCTGAGCAAGGGCTACCACAGGCAGGGAGAGCTCCTTTGCCAAAGCCTTTAGGTTTCTTGAAATCTCTGCCACTTCCTCCTGTCTTGACGCCCTTCTTGTGGATGGCCTTACCAATTGAAGATAATCTATGAACACCACCTGAACACCCCTTTCCTTTTTGAGCTTTCTGGTTTTTACCCTAAGGTCTGTGGTGGAAAGGGTTGGTGTGTCATCTATGTATATTTCACATCTTGAAAGGTCCAGGGCTGCAGACATGAGTCTGTTTCTGTCATCCTCGTTTATAAAACCCCTCCTTATGTTCTGCAAAGGCACACCTGAAAGCATAGAAAGAGCTCTCATCACCAGCTGTTCCTTGCTCATCTCAAGGGAGTATATGACAACTGGTACCCTCTCAACCATGGACATGTTAATAGCCGTGGACAGCATAAAACTAGATTTACCCATACCCGGCCTTGCGGCAATTATGATAAGGTCTGACGGATGAAAGCCAGTGGTGAGTGTATCAAGGTCCAAAAAGCCTGTAGCCTTTCCTGTTATGAGCTTTTCTTGCTTTCTATGCTTTTCTATGATTTCTATGACCTCGCTGGCAACCTCCCTTATGTGCCAGTAGTGGGTGACCATCTGCTTCTCTGATATTTCAATGAGCCTCGCATTTAGAAAATCAAGGAGCCCATTAAGGTCCGGTTCCTGCTTTATCCCCTTAAGTGTTTCCAGGGATAGGTCCATAAGCTTCCTCAGCCCTGCCTTCTCCTTCACGTTCCTTATAGCTTCCTCCAGCAGGGCACCACCCGCTGCCTCTTCCACAAGGGTATAGATAAAAGACATATCTATCCTATCCCTTAGCCCCTTCTTTTCTATGTATTCCCTCAAAACGATGTCATCCCAATCTTTTCCCTTGTCCTCCCAAAGCCTGTAAAGAAGAGAGAAGAGAAGTCTATGCCTTTCAAAGTAGAAGTCCTCCTCTTTTAGATGTTCCAGAACAAGGGGCATGGTGTCTGGGTCTGCTATTATGGCGCCCAATACAGCCCTTTCCGCAAGCTCATCGTTGGGTGGTGTAAGGTCCGTTAGCATAATTTAAAAGTTATTCGAAAACTGCGGTCACCTCAAGCTCAAGAAGGGCTCCAAGGGGAAGCTCCTTCACACCTACCGTTGTCCTTACAGGTTTTACAGGCACATCTCTGAAAAACTCTTCATAAAGCCTGTTAAACTCCTTAAAGAGGGAAAGGTCTGTAAGGTAGACTACCACCCTAAATATGCTGTCCTTTTCTAAGCCTGCAGACCTAAGGACCGCCTCTACATTTTTAAAGGACTGTCTTACCTGCTCTTCAAAGCTCTCTTTGAGCTTACCCGTTGACGGGTCTATGCCTATCTGACCTGAGAGGAAAAGGAATTTATCTATCCTTACCGCCTGGGAATATGGACCTACTGGTCTTGGAGCTTTTTCCGTATGGAAGGGGTTCATGTCTTATATTTTAAGGCATGAAGCTAGAGGAGGATTATGTAGAAAGACAGTTTGGAGTTCAAAAGGTCAAAAAGGGTTCTATGCTTTTCTCTGAGGGAGGATTCTGTTCCGGTGTACCTTACCTCAAGGAGGGTAGATTAAAGGTGTACCTTATATCCGACAATGGCAGGGAGATAACCCTCTACTGGATAGAACCGGGACAGATGTGCATACTTGCCATGATAACCGTATATTCAGGTGTCCAATATCCAGCTTACACTTACGCAGAAGAGGATTCAAGCTTGGTGCTTGTCCCATCTGCCACTGCTGTAAGGTGGCTGCATGAAAACAGTTGGTGGCGTTCCCTCTTTATGAAAGACCTGTCAGAGAACGTGCTTTACCTATTCACTCTGCTTAACAGCATGGTTTCCGAGAGTGTGGAGAGGAGGATTCTCCAATACCTCCTTGAGAGCTCGAGGGATAGAAGATATCTTGAGATAACACAGGAGGAGCTTGCAAAGGATATAGGTAGCGTGAGGGTTGTGGTAAACAGGGTTTTAAAATCCCTTGAAAGGGAGGGTGTGGTGGAGGTACTCAGGGGAAAGGTGTTTATAAAGGACCATGAAAGGCTGAAGAAAAGGATAGGGGGAAACCCCCCCTAAGCCCTATTTGGTCCATACAGAAAAGACAAAGTCCTTGTCCTTTACCTCTGCATGACATGAGTGGCAGTCCTTTGCCATGTCCTTAACGAGGTTGTTGCCCTTACCATCGTATCCGTAGTAACCCCATCCGTCCGTTGTTTTGAACCTCTTGCTATCCTTTACCATGAAAGCCTCTATCCTCTTTGTACCCTCCACGTAAGCACCGTTGTCCAAAATATGTTCGTAGAAAACTATGGCTATAACCGTACCATCGGGAAAGGCTCTTTTGCCATCCTTCTTTATAGTTTCAACTCCCTTTTGGTTAACATAGACATGGTGAACACCGCTGAAGGGATTGAAGAGAGGGTGTTTCTGGTCAAATATAACCATGCTCTTCACATGGTTCCAGCTTCTGTACTTTTCAGGGGCAACCTTGAACCCCTCGGCAAGGGCGAGGGTAAAACCTGCTAAAATTCCGAGGCTGAGTAGTCTTTTCATGTCAGCACCTCCTGAGCTTTTACTTTTATTTTCCTCAGAAGGTGCACCCATGTCTGCAACTATGTTACATAAATCTGCCTCTTTTGTAGAAAAACCTCGCAAGCCAATAACCAACTACAAAACCACCTATATGGGCGAACCAGGCTACACCCCCCATATGGGCGAGGGGAAGGGTTAAAAGCCCGTTTATCACCTGCATAATTATCCATAAACCTATGAAAAGAAGCGCCGGCAATTCCATAAAGGTAAGGAAGAAGAAGACAGGCACAAGGGCAAGTATCCTCGCATGGGGAAACATGTAAAGGTATGCACCCAAGATTCCACTTATGGCACCGCTGGCACCAACCATAGGCACATCCTCGCCACCGAAGAGAAAGCTGACAAACATCTGAAGCAGTGCTGCACCAAATCCTGAGAGTATGTAAAAGAGAAGGTATTTAAGCCTCCCCATCCTATCCTCCACATTATCACCGAAGACCCACAGAAACCACATGTTACCTATTATGTGAAGCCAGCTACCATGTAAAAACATGTGGCTAAGTATAGAGATGGGTCTTTCAAAAACACCAGAGGGCACAAGCCCATAGTCGTATACGAAGAGATTAAGCTCGTATTCTGAAAGGCTTGCCTCATAAAGCCATACAGCACTGCAGAGAACTATTATGGATAGGTTTACAATGGGAAAGCTTCTATGTGGATTTAGGTCTCTTATGGGTATCATGGCAATAGTTTAAAATTTATCTTATGCTGGTAGCAAGGGGGATAAAAAAGTCCTTTAAAGGAAGGGAAGTGCTAAGGGGTGTGGACATACAGGTAAGGAGGGGTGAGGTGGTTGGTATTCTTGGTCCCAACGGCGCTGGGAAGACCACCCTTTTCAACTGTCTTGTAGGGTTTTTATCCGTTGACGGAGGAAGGATAGAGCTTGATGGTGAGGACATAACCCACATGCCGGCACACATCAGGGCAAGAAAAGGTATATCCTTCCTGCCTCAAGAGCATACCCTTTTTGAGGATATGACAGTCCTTGAAAACCTCCTCATGTTCCTCGAGTTTTACGAAGAGGGAAGGGAGAGCCAGCTTGCTAGGGCTGAAGAACTCCTTTCGGACTTTGGCCTGCTTGATTTTAAAAACCAGAGGGCGGGAAGGCTTTCCGGGGGTCAGAAAAGAAGGCTAGAGGTTGCAAGAGCTCTCATACCAAAGCCTAAGTACCTTTTCTTTGACGAGCCCTTTTCGGGCATTGACCCTATAATGCTGGCAGATTTAAAGTCCATGATTGCCGGGCTTAAGCTTCAGAACATGGGCATATTGATAACAGACCATAACGTCCGGGAAACCATAACCATGGTAGACAGGGTATATATAATAAGCGATGGGAGGGTTCTTGCAGAGGGAAGCCCAAAAGAGGTAAGTTTAAGGGAAGACGTAAGGGAAGTATACTTGGGCAGGGACTTTAGCCTATGAGGTTAAGACGTTTAGAAACCATAAGAAGAAAGCTTCTTCGCAAGAAAAGGCAAAAAACCCTAAAGGAGGTCTATCAGGAAAGGTTCATAGAGTCCTTAAAGGAGCTCCGAATACCCCTCCTACTTATACACGCTTCCATGAGCTTTGGCACCCTTGGCTATATGTTTCTATCTGGTGGCAACTTCATAGATTCCCTCTACATGACGGTGATAACCATAGGCACCATAGGTTTTGGCGAGATAGCAAAGGGAACGGATACACCCATAGGTAGAATATTCACCACCTTTCTAGCAGTTGCGGGGATAGGTATGTTTACTACAGCTATTACTGTCGTAGTCCGTATTTTTCTTGTAGGGGATATAATAAAGATGCTAAGGGTTATTAGAATGCTATCGGATATAGAGAAGTTAAAGGACCATGTTATCATCTGTGGCTATAATCGCATCTCCGCTTGGCTTGTAGATGCTCTAAGGAAGAGAAAGATAGACTTTGTAATCATAGATTCAAAGGAGGAATCCCTAAAGTACGTTCAACTTCATAACATAAAGTATTTCATTGCCGAAGAACCTTACAAAAAGACTACCCTTCTATCCGCTGGCATAATGAAGGCACGGTATTTAGTGGCTAACATGGAGGATGAGGCAAAGAATATAGCGGTTATAGTTACCGCAAGACTTCTAAGACCTGATAAAGAGGGGCTCTTCATATACTCCAACGCACCCACGGAGGGGACAGCCCAGAAATTTGAAGAGTTAGGTGCCAACAAGGTTATAGTTTCCGACAAGCTTATAGCCAATAGGATATTTTCATACATGATCCATGAGACAAGTGGCTACGTCTCTGACCTTTTCGACCGTATTGCATATGGGGAGGAGGCTGACCTTGAGATAGTGGAACTCTATGTAAGCGATAAGAGCCAACTTGTAGGGAAAAGGCTAAAGGAGATAGACCTAAGGAGGCTTTATAACGTTACGGTAATAGGCATAAGAAAGCCCGATGGCTCCTTGGACCTTACCGTCTCTGGGGAAACTCAGATTGAGGCTGGTGATGTGCTTTTACTACTTGGGAAACCTTCTAGCATAAAAAAGGCTATGGGCTTTTATAGGGAGGTGCTCATATGAGGCTCAAAAAGATAATGACCGACTTTTTCCTGCTCATGGCTCTTACCACAAACATTAGCTTTATATTTGGACCAAACCCTTACGAGCTTGTCATAACGGTCATAACCAACCTAACAGCTACCATACTTAAGCTTGGAGAGGGTAAGATATTGGCTACCGAGATGACCGCAGCAAGCCTTGTGGCAGACCTTCATCTTGTCCCTGCGGCCTTTCTATACTTTTTGGGGGATACCAGTGAGGCCGTTAGCCTTGCCATAGGTGCCCTTGCTGCCAACATCATATCCATACTCCTTTCCATCATAGAGGCGGTGTTTAGTTATTTGGCGGAAGAGTAAAGCTCGTCAATCAGCCTGAGTTTTTCTCTCTCCACAGCTTCTCCAAGCTCTCTTCCCGTAAGACCCTTAAACATACTCACGTCTACCTTTATAAACCTCAGTTTTTCCAGATATAGCCTAGTCTTTTCCCTCTCTTGGGTCATCAATAGGAGCAGGAAGGGAAGGGGTTTACCCTTCAATGCCTTGTAAACCTCTGAACTCTTATCCGCTTGGGAGAGTACATGTCTTACTTTGTGTAGTTCCTGTTTTATAAGCTTATAGCTCTCCCTTGCCCAGGCAGGCGCGCTCATGTCTCTGAGAAGCCCAAGTCCGTCATCAAGGGGCACCTGGCTCAAAAGTAGCAGAAAAAAGACCCAACCGTAATCCAATTGTTCCTCTGGAAACTCTATCTTATGCCAGTTTATAACCTCCTTTAGCCTCTCTAGGAGCTCTTCCGTCTGAGGCTTCCACTCAAAGCGGGGCACTATCTGCTGTAAAACTCCGTACTTTCTGTACAGCTGTAATATATCCAGTAGCTTTTCCTCCCTTAGGGCTAGCCTAAGTTCGTTCAGTAATCTGCCCTTTGGTGCCTTCTCCAGCATCCTTGCCGAAACAGCAGAGCGCAGTAACTTCTCCGTGCTCTTGGAGAGTTTAAAGTTAAACCTTCCTGCAAACCTCAGAGCCCTAAGTATTCTAACTGGGTCTTCCGCAAAACTCATGGGATGAAGCACTCTAATTATTTTGTCCTTTAGGTCCCTCAAGCCACCGAAGTAGTCTATGAGGGTTCCAAAGTCTTCGGGGTTCACAGAAACGGCCATGGCATTTATGGTAAAATCCCTACGAAGGAGGTCTTCTTTGAGCGTTGCCCACTCAACGCGTGGATAGGAGCCAGGATGGGGGTAGGTCTCCCTTCTTGTGGTTGCAAACTCTATTTTAAAGTTGCCTATCTTAAGGTGAGCAGTCCCAAACTCGGGGAAGGGGTGCAAGGAAACCCCGTACTCCTTTGCAAGATCCTGTGCAACCCTTATGGCATCTCCCTCTATAACGAAGTCCAAATCCCAGAGCCTCTTCTTCATAAGTAGGTCTCTTACGACCCCTCCCACGAGGTAAGCCCGGTAGCCAAGGCTATTTGCTATCCTTCCCACGTCTTGCAGCAGGGGCCTAAGGTTTTCTGGTAGGCTTAGAGGTTTTTCATGGGCCTTTAGGGTTAGTGCATGCTTTCTGTAAGCGTGGAGGAGGTCAAGCCTAGTTACAACTCCGCACACTGTACTGTCTGTTAGGACGGGGATAAGCTTCTCTCCATATTTGGAAAGTATCTCCTCCGCCCTCCAGATGAAGTCTTCCACCTTTAAACTGTGAAAATCCTCAACCATAAAATCCCTTACCTTCCCCCTTAGGCCGTGTTTTTGAGCCTTAAGAAGGTTCTTCTTGTAGACCACACCTACCAATCTGCCGGCGTCATCCACAACGGGTGCACCCGCAAAGTTTCTCTGAGTGAGCTCCAATAGGGCAAGCTCCGCATCCATCTCCTGGTGTAAAAGGAAAGCTGGAGTGCTCATCACCTGACCCACCTTGATGGGTGGATTCTCTCCCTTCAAAATAGCCTCCAATACCGTCTTTAACCTTTCCCCATGCACATCCTCAAACTTTGCCGCGCTGGCAAACTCATGACCACCTCCCCCTAGCTTCTCAAGAACCTCGGAAACATCAAACTTTCCCCTTAAGGCCCTTCCAAATAGGTAGGTCTTCCCCCCTGCCTCCACTATTACAAAGAAGGCAGAGGAATCCCTTACCTCTTTAAGGTCGTATATGAAGCTGAGAAGCTCCGGGCTGTATTCTTCCATCTTCAATACAAGCAGGCTTATCCTTTTCCCATTTAGGAACAGGGTGCTTAAACTTATGAGATGTTTAGAGAGCATGTCTATCTGTTCCTTAGTAAGACTCTCTCCGAGAAATTCCCTCAGGAGCTTGAGATTCACACCCATGCTTAAAAGCCATTCCACAGCCCTTGCGTCTCTGGGGGTTGTACCCTCATAAGTAAGCATCCCCGTATCCTCGTATATGCCAAGGGCAAGGAGGGTGGCGGACCTCTCGTCCATCCTTATACCCCTTTCAATAAGCTCCTCCACGAGCAAGGTAGTACAGCTCCCAACCCTATCCACCTTGCCCTTAAAGCCTATCGGAGCTTTTGGATGGTGGTCGTAGATGTAAATGTCTTTTATAGAGCTCCCATACCTTTCTAAGTAATCCTCGTAGTTATGACTGTCCACCAAAACAAGATCAAAACTTTCAGGAGGCTTTTCTAAAACCCTAAAAAGGTCTGTAAACCTTTTAAAAACTTCGCTTGCCCTCCTGGAGAGGTAGGACGGTCTTAGCAGGTATGCATCCTCGTATAGCAGTAAGACACCGAAAGCGGAAGAAAGGGCATCCAAATCTGAACCTTCTTCCAGCACCACAAGCTTTATGGTATCCACAGGACTTATAATGTTGTTCATAATGTGGATTTACGCAACCCTTTTTCTTCTTCTTGGGATGCTTTTCGTAGAGGTAACCTATAGGCTTCATAGGAACCTTGGGCTTTATCTTATCGCTATGCCACCAAAGCTTTTTCTATTTAGCCTAGCCTTCTATTACTGCTATGTAGAGGGTATGGGTCACTCTGTTGTCTATTGCCTCTTGGGTTTTGTGATAGGATTTTTCATAGCTGTCCTTCTTAGGGGGTTTTGGTTTTATGGAAGACCTGAAGGTTCTTGAGCCCTTATTTAGGATGCCCCTCTTCCAGTTTTTTGTCCTTATGGCTCTTATCCAGCTTCTCTCCCAGGTCTTCCTTGATAGACGTATAGCCTTCTGGCTCTCATCCATAGCTACGACCCTGCTATGGCTGAAGAACTATGATCCAATAACTCCCTTAAAGGCTTGGTTTTTAATCTTGCTTATCTTTTCTGTTTATATGTTTCCAAAAGTCTTCTTTCACTTCAACCTCTTTCTCTTTTTAAGAGGCAGAAAGCGATGCCCCATATGCTACAGTGAAGTTCACTGGAAAGCTAAAGCATGTCCCTTTTGCCATCACAGGTTCAAAAAGGTGGAAGGGCTTGGGGAGGAGAAGTAAAATTTAATAAATACCCATTGAGGAGGTTAAGGCATGGCTATGGTGGACCTTGTAAGGGAGCTCAAACGTGAGGCATTTAAAACCTTCTCTGAGGAGCTTAAAAAAAGGAAAGATGCCCTTAAATTGAGGCTCGTAATTCAGAAGAAACTCGTAGACAAAAGGGGCTCTTTGAATTAAAATATTTACTTCGCTAAAGGGGCGGTAGCTCAGTGGGAGAGCGCCTGCTTGGCGTGTAGGAGGTCGGGGGTT
>RFFP01000001.1 GCA_003696155.1 Acidobacteriota bacterium | reverse complement strand
CACCTATAGGATTTCCCTTTACAAGCACATAGTTGTTGTCAAGGAAGAAAAACATACCCACTACTTCAACGGGGTGGGCGTCGTTTTTAGGTGTGCTAAATATGTAAAGAACTTTCATGTTTTCACCTCCTGCAAAGTTTTTGATTGAAGCTAAAGGTTTTCCCCCTCTAAGCTTTTGCAGGAGGCGCTCTGCATTGGGTGTGTTTTAGGGTTATTGTTAAGACTTTTTCCTTAAAGACCTGAAGCTCTATGTAAACACTTAGAAAGCCTGCGCGCTTTGGCTCTACCTTTGGGTTTTCTTCCTTTTGCGGGTTTGCCTCTATTATACATAAGGTGCAGTCAAGATGGAGTTTTCCGTCTTCGTGTTTGTGAGCTAAGGATACTCCACCCTCTGTACCCAAAAGTAGCAAAAGGAGAGCTAAGAGCCAGTTTCTCATGCTTAATGAGAATTTAACATAACTTTTAACGAATGTCAAATAGACATCATAAAAATCTCCAAAATCAAGCATAAGGAATGTTGCGAGCTTGTATGTTCTTGCGAGGTTTGTTCTGGACAATCTGATAATTCTTCTTGAGCTTCTTTTATTTTGCTTTTATGCCTTTTTGTTCAGGATATTTCTTGACAAAATTTTGTCATATGTATACAATATATCATCATGCCTAACAAGGTGAAATACTACAGGCAAAGGCTTGGACTGTCTCAGGAGGAGCTTTCAAGGATATGCTCCATACCAAGGACCACACTGAGCGCCATAGAGACCGCAAAAGCATCACCCTCTGTGGAATACGCCATAAGGCTTGCAAAAGCCCTAAACTGCACCGTTGAAGAGCTTTTTACGCAGGAAGATAAGCCTATCTTTTTTGAAAACTTCAAGGATGGTCCCTTTCTGAGCGCTAAGGTGCAAGGAAGGACTGTCTTGTATCCCCAAAGCTCTAACTTTTTGCCCCCCGATGGTGTTCTCAAGGGAGGAAAGCCTCAATGGTTTGAAAAAAGCCCTCCGCTTACATACACCTTTGCTGGATGCGATGTATCCTTTCATAGCCTTTCCTGTCTTTTGAAAGAAGATGGAGTGCGCTTTTTGCCCTTGTATGCGTCAAGCCTTAGAGCTATTGAGCTTTTAAAAGATGGGCTTGTCCATATGGCAGGTGTGCATCTTGGAAGCCTTGAAGAGAACCTCAAGGAAATACAAAAGAGGTTAGGAAAAGGCTTTGTGGTTCTTAAGCTCTTTGAATGGGAAGAAGGCATAATCCTTGCAAGCAATGTTTCGGCAATAAGTTTTAAAGAGTTAAAGAAGGCAAGGTTGCGCTGGCTTGTGAGGGAAAAGGGAAGCGGTGCAAGAAAGCTTTTTGAAGAGTTAAAGGACGAGCTAAAAGGAGAGAGCTATAAAGAGATAGGTGGTGGGCATGAAGAGTTAGCCATCAGCATAAGAAACCACTTTGGAGATGCGGGGGTAGGCACACGCTACATTGCTATAAAGCACAGCCTTGGCTTTTTGAGTGTAAAGAAGGAGGACTACTGCATATGCTACAGGCAGGAGCTTGAGGAGGAAAAAGATTTTCTAAAACTTATTGCCCTTTTGATGTCTAAGCGCTATAGGCAGGTTTTAGAAAGTCTGCCCGGCTACCTTCCACAAGCCAGAGTAGAAAAAATACTAGTTTAAGGAGGTTCAGTCATGCTCAGAAGGGTGTTTTTTATCCTACTTTTAACCTTTGCCTTCTCAAAAGCGGAGCTTATAAGGGTCTTTGCAGCTGCAGACCTTCAGTATGCTCTGAGAGAGATAGCGGATATGTATAAGACGGAACATCCCGAAGATAAAGTGGAGCTTATTTTTGGCTCTTCTGGTAAAGGCTTTGCACAGATAAAGTCTGGAGCGCCATACCACATATTTTTTTCTGCAAACATGAAGTATGTGGAGGAGCTATACAAAGAAGGCTACATTATAACAAAGCCAAAGCCTTACGCTATAGGTAGACTTGTAGTTTGGGTACATAAGGACTCTGGTCTTGAGCCTTCCAAGTTTCCCCAGATACTTTTGGACCCAAAGGTCAGAAGAATAGCCATAGCCAACTGGGAGCATGCACCTTACGGGGTTGCTGCAAAGCAAGTGCTGGAAAGCTACGGAGTCTTTGATAAGATAAAGGACAAGTTGGTGCTGGGTGAAAATGTAGCTCAGACCGCAAGTTATGTGTATTCGGGTGCTGCGGATGTGGGTATAATACCACTTTCATTAGCTGTAGCTTCAAGTATGGAAAAAGTAGGTACTTACTGGCTTGTGCCAGAAGACAAACACCTTCCGATAGTACAAGGTTATGGTATTACCAAAACAGGTGAGAACTCTCAGGCGGTTAGGCGTTTTTACGAGTTTGTAGGTAGCCCCAAAGCAAGGCGGATATTTATAAAGTATGGCTTTGTGCTTCCAGGTGAGAAGTGATGAATGTGATCCACGGTAGGGTTAAAAGAATAAACTCATCAAACGGCTTATCTGAGGTGGAAGTTCAGACAAATATAGGAAACATTTACTCAGTAGTGTTGGAAGCTCCACAAGAGGCGGAGTTTATGCAGGAAGGTAGAGCGGTAGAGTGTATAATAAAAGAGACTAGCGTAGTGCTTTTGAAGGAAGAGACACCCTGTATAAACACTTTTAAGGGAGTGGTGAGAAGTGTAGAAAGAGGGTCTGTTCTTTCTTTCATAAGAGTTGAGTGTGAGAATCTGGAGCTAAAGGCTGTGCTTTTGACCAGACAGGTGGACACACTTGACCTTTCAGAAAGCCATCTGATCTATGTGTTTTTACCACCTATGCAAGTAGCTCTGGAGGTTCTCCGTGAGTGATATAGATTGGCTACCTTTCTGGCTCACCCTTAAGCTGTCATTTATAACCACTATAATACTTCTCTTTATTGGTATTCCTCTCTCTTACTACCTTTCTTATACAAAACATAGGATAAGCGCGCTTCTGGAGGCTGTTATTGCTCTACCTTTGGTGCTTCCCCCTACGGTGCTGGGTTTTTATCTGCTTCTTGTCTTTAACAAACACGGGCTTGTAGGTTCTATATGGTACAGAATTTTCAACAAACAGCTGGTGTTTCACTTTGAGGGTATAGTAATAGCTTCTGTGATTTACAGTCTTCCTATGATGATACACCCTCTTACTGCAGGTTTTAAAAGCGTTCCCAAAAACTTCATAGAAGCAAGCTGGACGCTGGGAAAATCAAAACTTGAGACACTTCTGAGGATCATACTTCCCAACATGAAGGCTTCTATTCTAACAGGCATAGTTCTCTCCTTTGCCCACACGGTAGGAGAGTTTGGAGTGGTTTTGATGGTGGGTGGGAACATACAGGGAGAGACCAGAGTTGTATCCATAGCTATATACGATGCGGTAGAGGCAGTAAATTACTCTACCGCTCATGTTTATGCTTTTGTGCTGTTCTCTCTATCCTTCCTTACCCTTCTGACTCTTTACATACTAAACAGGAGGTGGAGTCACCTTTGATAATTCTGAGAGTGAAGAAACACCTCCACGGACCTGCTGGTGATTTTCTTCTGGATGTGGACCTTCAAGTGAGTGATGCGGAGTTTATAGTTATCTTTGGACCATCTGGAAGCGGTAAGACTACTCTACTTAGGATAGTTGCAGGACTTGAAAAGCCAGATGAGGGATACATAGAGGTGGATGGTGAAGTTTGGTATGACTCCAGGAAGGGTGTAAACCTTCCACCCCAAAAGAGAGATGTGGGCTTTGTTTTTCAAGATTACTCACTTTTTCCCAACATGAGTGTTTTTGAAAATATAGCTTACGGTATGAAGAGGAAGGATTACAACAAGGTTATGGAGCTTCTAAAACTTGCCAAAATGGAAGCCCTCAAAGACAGAAAGCCACATACTCTATCTGGAGGTCAGAAGCAAAGGGTAGCACTTTTAAGAGCCATAGCCAAAGAGCCAAAGCTACTAATCCTGGACGAACCTCTCTCCGCCATTGACCAAGAGACTGCAGTAGCCCTGCGTGAGGAGATAAAAGCCTTTCAGAGAAAGTACCGTATCCCCACCTTCATGGTTTCGCACAACAAAGAGGACGTGCTGAAGTTGGCTGACAGAGTCCTCAGGATAGTAAACGGTCAGGTAAGAGCGTGTGGAACTTCAAAGGAAGTGCTTTTTTCAAGAGTTCTGTCACCCAAGTTTTCTCTTAAGGGTATATTGCTGGAGAAAAGTAGCGCGGACTGTGTGTGTGTACTTAGCATTGCTATAGGTTCAGAGTTGGTGCAGGTGGTGGTAGATAAGTATACTTCTGATGGTTTGAATGTAGGAGACACAGTTCTTGTCTCAACAAAAGCCTTCCTTCCAGTGGTTAAAAAGCTTCACTCTCCGCATCTTAGCACATAGGCAACAATCCTTACCTCACCTTTCTGAACCATGCCAAGCCTTCTTGCAGCCTCGTAAGATAAGTCTAACACTCTTCCCTCTTTGAAAGGTCCTCTGTCTATAACTTTAACCACAACTTCTTTTCCGTTCTCTAAGTTTATAACTTTAAGGATCGTACCAAGTGGCAAGCTCCTGTGAGCTGCGTACATACCGTACATATCGTAAGGTGTACCATAAGCAGATTCCTTTCCGTGATACGGATTTGTATAGTAGCTCGCCATACCTTCTATTTTCTGAGGACATAGGGTTATGCCCTCCCTTCCGCACCTTTCTACATCAAGCCTTGCGGGAAAGGGAGCAGGACCAAGCAAGTATGAGTACCTTTCCGGCACACATACGCCGTCTAAATCCTTTTCGTAAAACACCGCTATAGTTATGCTTTTGTGGTTTCTCAAGTTAGTTATCCTAACTCTACTCAAAGGTTGGACCAGACCACTCTTTGCCCTCTCTCCATTACAGTAATAACCCTTTGTGTAGATAGGTGTTCTGCAACTTACTGTTAACCTACTTGGCTCTTCTATGCTTGTCTTCTCTTTTACACTTACAGAGCAACTACTCAAAAACACCATCAAAAGTACAAGTAGTATCATAGCCTTTTGTATATTAGCGCAAGTATTATTCCGTTAACATTCTGCAGAAGACTAAAGACGGCACCGGGCAAAGATGCAAGAGGTGTAAAGTGTTTTATGGCAAGAGCTACCGCGAGTCCTGAGTTCTGAATACCCACCTCAATGGATAGCGTTTTGGAGCTTTTAGTATCAAGTCCCATAAGTCTCCCGATCAAAAATCCTAAAACAAAGCCCAGCGTATTGTGAAGAAAAATTGCCCAAAAGAGATCAAGAGGTATGTTCCTCAGGTTTTGTGCGTTTAAAGATAGCACAACAGCAATTATAAAACCTATCACACTCACAGATAAATAAGGCAAAACACCTTCTATGCGCTTTATCTTGGGAAAGACTCCCCTCAACAGAAGTCCTGTTCCAACAGGAACTAAAACTATCTTAAGCACATCTTCTACCAGGTATAGAAAAATGTGGTCTCGTGCTTCAAACTTATTCAAACAACCACATTTTTCCATCCACCCTGCAAGAGTTAAAAACTCCTGCTTACTACCTCCTATCCCCACCATACGCAGGGACTTGGAGGATACTTTACACTAACAAATCCACCCGTTCACTAAGCTTTAGTTTAGGGAGCAAGGCTCCCAACAATTCCTTCCCTAACGAGATTAATTATAGTCAAAAGGCTGTCCTAAGTCAAGAGTTTCTGAGCCTGTTTAAAAAATCGCAAAAGCCTGTCCATCAAGCTTCTAAAAGATAGCCCAAACAAAAAGACATAAAAACTAAATAAAATCCTTTCAACAAGAATTATGTGGTAAGTTTTAGGCTGTTGCATATTTGTTTGCTCTTTGCTATGTTCGCTTGGGTATGTCAAGTTTAAGGAGTGCTTTGTTAAGTGTCTGATTTTGTGGATTTTTAATTTATCTATTTAAATTGGCTTGTGTCGATGGTCTGAGAATTTTAGAGCAGGCTCACATCTGCAAACTCTCTAACTTTACTACGATGCTATGGGTTATAATTGTCCCATGCAAACCTGGGAACCCAAAACCCCTCACCTTGCGGTGGATGCAGTGCTGAGGCTTTGGGAAGGTAAAAGCTTTAAAGGTATAGTACTTGTAGAGAGGCTGTATCCACCTTACGGTTTTGCCTTACCCGGGGGCTTTGTAGAACGTGGGGAAACATTAGAGAAGGCTGTCCTAAAAGAAGTAAAGGAGGAGACGGGACTTTCTGCAAGGATAAGGAGGCTTTTGGGTGTTTATTCAGACCCACGGCGGGACCCGCGCTTTCATGTGGTCTCTGTGGTTTTTCTATGCGATGCGGAGGGTCTTCCAACAGCAGGTGACGATGCAAAGAGGGTACACCTCCTTAAATTAGAGGATATACCCTTTGATAGTTTAGTCTTTGACCACGCGAAAATCCTCGAGGATTTTTTAAAAGCTTAGTTTATAATCTTTATCCATGACCGAATACGCCTTCTTCGAAGGAAAATTTGTCCCCATAGAACAGGCAAACATAAACATAAAAACCAATTCCTTCCACTACGGTACGGCGGTTTTTGAAGGTCTTAGGGCTTACTGGAACGAAGAACACCAGCAGCTTTACCTTCTCTTTGCTAAGGAGCATTACCAGAGGCTTGTAAGAAACTGCAAAACCATGTTTATGGAACTCAACTACAGCGTAGAAGACCTTGTAAACATAACGGTGGAGCTTCTGAGGAAGAACAACATAAAGGAAGACGTATACATAAGACCAATAGCTTACTTTAAGGACTTAAAGCTAACACCAAAGCTCATAGATTACACTCCAGAAATAGGCATATATACCTACAACTTTGGAAGGTACTTGGACACATCAAAGGGTATAAGGGTAAAGGTATCCTCTTGGAGGAGGAACGACGACAACTCCATACCTTCAAGGTGGAAGGTGGCAGGAGCTTACGTAAACAGTGCTTTGGCAAAAACAGAGGCGCTCATTTCTGGATACGATGAAGCCATTATGCTAAATCAGCATGGCTTTGTAGCGGAAGGCTCCGGTGAAAACATCTTCATAGTCAGGGAAGGTAGGGTAATAACGCCCTCCTATTCGGAGCATATACTTGAGGGAATAACCCGCGCTGCAGTTAAAAAGCTTCTGAAAAACGAGCTGATAATAGAAGTAGAGGAAAGACCCATTGCCCGAAGCGAGCTTTACAATGCGGATGAGGTTTTCATGACTGGCACTGCAGCTGAAGTAACCCCAGTGGTGGAGATAGACAACAGAAAAGTGGGGAAGGGAGAGATAGGCGAGATAACAAGGGAGCTTCAAGAGCTTTACTTTAAGGCAGTAAGGGGTAAGATAGAGAGATACATGGGTTGGCTTACACCTGTTTATGAAAAGTGAAAGGCTTGAGTTCTTCAAGGAATTTGCCTACAGTATCCTGACCCAAAACAGGTTTCCCGGAAGTGAAGGGCATAAAAATACAAAAGGGCACATAAAAAGCTTTCTTGAATATATTAAGGCTGGCTTCCGTGAGGAGAGTTTTGATGTAAGGCTACACATACCGCAGGAGTCATACATTGAAGTGGATGGGAAGAGAATAGAGTGCCTCGCCTACCCCGGCACACCTTCCCTTTCCACAGAAGGCTATGTAAAAGAGGATTTCCTCGAGGGTGATATAGCACTTAGGAAAGGTGATTTGAGTATGGAAGATGTGGAAGAGGTAAAACAGAGGGGAGGTATAGCAATTCTAACATACAAGGAGAGCTTGAATACATATCACTGCAGTGAAATGCCCATTTTAGACCTTCCCGTTCTAAGCGTTAAAAAGGGTGATGTGCCAGAAATTGAAGACTACAATGTTAAGCTGTTTGTAAAGTCCTCGGAGAAAATCATAAGGTGTAGTAATATACTGTTTGAAGTAGGTAGGGGGCCTGTCATATACCTAGTAGCTCACATGGATACATCACCCCTTGGATATGGGGCTATTGATAACGGCATAGGCTTTTTAACCTTACTTTTCATATACGAGGAGTTAGCAAAAAGTTACCAAAGGCCATACAGGCTGAGGTTCCTCATAACCGACTGTGGCTCCCTCGGGTTTACGGGTAGCAAGTTCCACGTGCGGAATGGCCTAAAGCACGTATTTTACTGTATTAACTTGGACGGTGTTGGTTGGCGGAACCCATGCGTTGTATACGAAGATGCTTACGGATACAACGGACAGAGGATAAACGACAGCTTTTACAAACATGTGGAGGAGTTAAAGGTAAAAATAAACTACGTTAGCCTTAAAAAAGCTATGGGAGACCATCTATCCTTTAAGGAGTTAGGCGTAGAAAGCTTATACCTTAGCTCTCATCCTTTCACCTTTAAAAACACCCTTTATGACAACTACGATGCCATAGACTGGGATACGTTCAATATGTGGTACGAAGTTATACTATCCTTTCTGAGGAGGTTTCACAAGATATGAAGATTCTTATGCTAATCTTATCAAGTCTGTACATTGCCTTTTCCCAGTCCTTTGATGATTTTGCAAAAAGACTTGAAAACATAAAAACCGCAAAGGTTTCCTTTACTCAAAAGGTCTACTATCCTTGGCAATCAAAACCTGATATCTCAAGGGGTACATTCTACGCCCAAAGAGGCGGAAAGTTCAGGATAGAGTACGAACATCCAGAAAGAACACTAATAGTCTCCGATGGCTTACAGGTCATGGTTTACTCCCCATCAGATAGGAGTGCCATCTTGGAACGACTGGAGAAAAATAGCTCTCCTGTGGTTGAGGCTCTCTTTTTACTTTCCAGGTCAATACAGGAAGTCTTTGATTTAGTGGGCGAAATACAGAAGGAAAGGGGCAAGGTCCTTATACTCAAGCCTAAGGTGAAGGATGAGTACTTTACAAGGTTATACGTAGAAGTGTCTTCAAGTGGAGATATTGAAAGTATAAAGGTTGAAGATAAGGGCGGTATAACCACCGTTATAGAGTTTGTGAACTTTTCCTACAACTTCACACCTTCCGAAAACCTTTTTAAGATAAAACTTCCAGAAGGAACAAGGGTTATAAGACAATGAGGGTTCTTAGGGCGGAAGAGAAGGATATACCTAAACTCGTAGAGGTCTACCTTGAGGGTTATAAGGGTCTTGAGGAGTACGCCTATACACATCCTGACGATGTTCAGGTCTACCTAAATTGGCTCTTTAGGAGGGACATAGCTGGTATATGGATAGCAAAGGACAAAAATAGGATTGTGGGTTTTATAGCGAGCGACGGCAACTGGTTTAGTAAGAGGGAAGGTAAGGTGGTTGGCGCTTTACACGAGCTTGTGGTCCTTCCCGAGTATAGGGGTAAGGGCATAGGTAAGAAGCTCGTGGAGAAGGCGCTGGAGTACTTCAAAGACAGAGGGCTGGATACGGTGGAGCTTTGGGTCGGTGACCAAAATAAGCAAGCTATAGAGTTTTATAAAAGTCTTGGCTTTCAGGAAAAGGACAGGTTTAACTACTGGGTGAGGATGACGAAGACCCTAAGCTAAGTCTTGCTTTCAACCTGCAGACTGAACATACATCAGAAGTGGTGGGCTCTCCACAGACACTACACGCCCCTATAGGAACCCCACCCTCCTGTTTGAGTATTGGATGCACCCTTCTTATAAACTCCGTGTAAAATCTGAGCTTGGTCCCTGGGCTTTTCTCTTCTATCTGGGAGAGAAGCCTTTTATACTCCACAGAGCTTGCACCCTCTGCAAAGGGGCACTCCTCCTCCACAAAGTTTATACCCCTAAGAAATGCGTATAGGGCGTTCTCCTTCTCGCTCATCTTAAACAGGGGCTTTACCTTTCTCACAAAGCCATTACCTTCTGAAAGCACAGGATACTGCCTTTTTAGGTACTCAAGCTGCCAGCTTAGTGTGTTAGAGAATAAGGTTGCGGTCTCATCGTCGAGATTATGACCTGTGGCTATAACCTCGTACCCCAACTCTCTCGCATAACGGTTCAGGTAGTACCTCTTTATCTGTCCACAGAGAGAGCATACGGGACGTTTTTCCATCTCCTTAAGGCTTGGAATACTCGCCATATCTTTTTCAAGCTCTACTGTATGTAAAACTGCCTTTTTGCTCTTGGCAAACTCTTCGCAGACTTTCCGAGAGAGCTCGGAATAATGTCCAATACCCAAGTTTATGTAAAGACCATCCATCTTATAGCCGAGGCTAAGTAGGGCATCCCAGAGGGAAAGACTATCTTTACCACCTGAGACTGCAACTAAGACCCTGTTAGTCCTGTCAAACATTCTGAACTCTTTTATGGTGTCCTCCACCCTCTTTAAATACCATTCAAGGTAATGCTCTTTGCATAAGGCAAGCCTGTGCTGTGGAAGATAGACCACAGATTTTGCGGAGCACTTTAAACATCTTCTCATAAGGGTATTAATTTAAATTAGCTTATCCTCCTGAAATAGCATTTATGACCCTAACCTCTTCGCCATCCTTTATGTGATCCTTATCGTCGAGGACCTCATCATCTTTAACCACAAAAGCGTATTCTTTTGAAAGGTGGAGTGCCCTCAGTATTTCCCCCGCGCTTACACGGTCCTTTTCAAACTCAAGCTCCTTTGTTTGACCTCTGTAGAGCACCCTGACCTTCATGCTACCAGCGCAGACCTTATGCCCTCATAAACCATTAGGGTAGCCTTTGACCTGTTAAGCGTGTAAAAATGAAGGCCGGGTACGCGGTTTTCTAAAAGGTCAAGACATTGCTCTATAGCAAAATCCACGCTAACCTTGAGGAGCTCTTCGGGCTTTTCCTCGTAAGGTTCGAGCTTAGCTATTAGATTTTGGGGTATGGTGGCACCGCACATCTGGGCAAACTTCTGTATCTGTCTAAAGTTGGTTATGGGCATTATCCCTGGGATTATGGGCACATTTATGCCGGCCCTTTGACAGAGCTCTAAAAACTCGTAGTAGTATCTATTGTCAAAGAACATCTGGGTTATGGAGAAGTCAGCCCCAGCATCCACTTTGAGCTTAAAAAATTTAAATTCCCATTCCATGTTGGGAGACTCGGGATGGCCCTCAGGATAGCTTGCCACTCCTATGGAAAAGTGGTCAGCAAAATTTTCCCTTATAAGCCTTACCATCTCCACAGCGTGCTTACAGGCACCGTGGGGAGGCTCTGTGTCCAAGGGTATATCGCCTCTTAGAGCGAGTATGTTCTCTATGCCTATCCTCTTATAGTCTTGGAGTATGTCCAGGAGCTCCTCCTTTGTGTGAGCTATGCAAGTAAGGTGGGCCATGACGGTAAGCTTGGTTTCTCTGTGGATCTTTTCCACCACCCTTCTAGTTCTCTCCCTTGTGCTTCCCCCTGCACCGTAGGTCACGGAGACGAAGGTGGGGCTTAGGGGCTGTAGGCTTTTTATAGTTTCAAAAAGCTCTATCTCCCCCTCTTGTGTTTTTGGTGGGAAGAACTCAAAGGACAGACTAAACTTGCCTTCCCTAAGATACTTACCTATCTTCAAGTAGCACCTCCACAAAGCTTATGAGCTTTATCTTGCATGGAGCGGGAGATTTTACGAACATGGAAAGCAAGTCTATAAGCTTATCCACTTCCTGAGAGTTTTCTCTCACAAAGCGCAGTAAACCATTGAGCTGGGTTTCTATCTCAGAGCTAAGCTCCCTGCTTGCCTCCACCTCTTCAAGACCCTTTCCTTCTTTGAAGACCCTAAGAACCTTGATAGTTTTGCTTATAAGGTCGTCCCTGCTTTTAGCCCACCTGAGGTCCGTGTGAGCAAGCGCTATCTCGTAGAATGCCCTAAGGGTCCTTTCCATACATTATAGTTCTTTTAGATCCTTTATGAGCTGTTCCACATCAAGAGCGGGCATAGTAAGGGTTCTTATGGTGCCCCTTGAGCCAAGTTCAATAGCCATCTTCACTATGGTGTCATTATCCGGAGCTTCTAGGATGTTCACAAAATCGTAGGGTCCCATAACAGCATACTGAGCTAATACCTTAACACCGAAGCGCTCCATTATCTCTTTGTCCACCTCTTTTATCCTCTCTGGCTTGCCTTTCAGGGTCTTCATCCCCTCGTCTGTTAACGTGGTAAGCATAACATAGATGGGCATGGCTACACCTCCATATGGTTTGCTCGGTTCTTAAATTATAACACAGATAAGTAGCCTGGGGAGTTTTCCAACAATAAAGCTTATTCCCCAATACCCAAAGAGTAGAGTATGTCAAAGCAGTTTAGTCCCTTTGAGCTCCAGAAGGTCTGCAGCTTAAACGTCAACCATGTCTTGAAGATAAATGAAGCTTACAATGAAAGACACCTTGGGCTTAAAACTGGGACTGGGCTAGCTGTCTTTTATTTAAGCGCTCAGGCGCGCTAAGTGTATCTGGCTTGTGGCACATTCACTTAGACTAAACCAAGAACCATACTCAGGGCTCAATAACTAAGCATTGACTAAAATAGCCGCTGTTATACAACAGGTTATATAATAAGTATTAGACGCTGAGTGAGAAATTCCAAAGCGTCAAAGCCTTGTTCTTAAAAAGCCTGCTGGAACAAAAAAGCCAAAACTCTCCAATGCCCAAATAGCCACTCTCTTTATCATCTCCTTCATCACAAATACTCCTGTCCTTAAGCTCGCTCAATTGCTCTATAGTGAGTATGTGGTGGTTGGAGGAAGGGGATTACGCTTTTAACTTACTTGTATGCTTATGCTTTGGGGTATAGCTTTTTCAGAAAAAGGGAGGTTCTGATATGTGCTTAATTTCTCATTCGGCGTATGGAGTTTAATATTAGCCTCTCTCTTGGATATACCCTTGTGAGAGGAAGAAATCCAGGATTTTACCAGGTGTATAAAGAGTGTGATATAGCTCTATACAGGGGCAAAGGTACTACAAAAAACGCTCTGATACTATTTAGACCACAAGAGGAGGAACAGGAACATAGAAAAAGGCAAATAGTGCTGGGCCTAAAAACGGCTATTGAGAGGGGAGAGTTCTTTCTGGTGTATCAACCCATATACGACGTTGAATTAAGCCAGCCTATCGCTTACGAAGCTCTTATAAGGTGGTATAACAAAAACTTAGGCCTGGTCTCACCGGGTGAATTCATACCTTACGCAGAAGCAACAGGGTTAATACTAGAACTAGGAAGATACGTGATAGACAAAGCCATCAAGGACAGCAAAAGGCTCAACCTTCCTGTGCACATAAACCTATCAGCAAGACAGCTCTACGACACAAGCTTGCCCAACTACTTAGAGTCGCTGACAAAAATGGAAGAACTACCTCCAGATAAAGTAGTCTTGGAAATAACAGAAAGTCAGGACGTGCTTATGGATGAGTACCTCACATCCCAGATTAAAATACTGCAGCTTATGGGCTTTGGAGTCTCGTTGGACGACTTCGGCACGGGCTATTCGAACATAGTGCTTTTAAACGAGCTTCGCCCTAAAAACCTAAAGATAGACATGAGTATAGTCAGGATGCTGGAAACACCTTACGAAGAAAAGGAGGCAGAGGCCATAATAAGGGCTATAGTGGATATAGCCAAGGCTCTAACCATAGATGTAGTAGCCGAAGGCGTGGACAGCAAGCTGAAAAAAGAAAAGCTATACGCCCTGGGAGTGAACAAGATGCAGGGCTTTTATTTCGGAAAGCCAGAAAGGCTTGAGGTTCTCCTGAACTTATCAAATAGCTCATAAAGTGCAGGAAGCAAGAAAAGGCTCAGGGGCAGTCCCGTGAATATGCCACCTATGACTGCAAGAGCTAAGGGCTTTCGGAGTTCTGCACCCGCTGTAAGTCCCAGTGCTACGGGGGTCAACGCGGACACTATGGTAAAGGTTGTCATAAGTATGGGTCTTAGCCTCTCTTTTCTTGCCTGAAGTATAGCCTCTCTTGTGGGCATGCCTTCCTTTCGGAGCTGTATTATCCTCTCTATAAATAGCACCGCATCGCGTACTATTATGCCAACAAGCAAGATTATGCCAAAGTAGGAGGGGACGCTCAGGGATGTGCCCGTAAGGTACAGAAGACCAAAGGTGCCAGCCACTGCAAGGGGGACCATCAGAAGCACAGTGAAGGGATGTCTGTAGCTTTCAAAAAGTGAAGCCAAAACCATGTAAACACCCACTATGGCGGCTATGAGGGCAAAGCCAAGACCCTGGAAGGCTCTTTGAAACTCCTTTGCCTGGCCTACGGGCTCAAAGGTGTAGCCCGGCGGTAGGTTGCTTCTTAGCCAATCTTGAACCTCTGCGGTTGCGGTGGCGAGGTCTTTACTACCAGACAGGTTGGCAAAGAAGTTGAAGGCGTACTGTCTGTTGTAGCGGTTTATGGCTTTATAACCTGTTGCCACTTCTATCTGAACAAACTCAGTTAAGGGCACAAGCTCTCCCCTGAAGTTTCTGACAAAGACCTTGTTTAGGTTTTCTTGGTTTTTGACAAAGTCCGGGTTTGCCTTTATGTAAAGGTCGTAGCTCTCCGCACCAAGCTCGTATGTACCCACTTGAAACTTACCGAAGAGCACGTTTAGGGTTATGGCTATGCTCTCCACATCCACACCGAGGTCTGCAAGCTTTTCTCTGTTTACCTTTATGTGAACCTGGGGTTCGTTGAGCCTGAGGTCTGTATCCACATCCCTATATCCTTCACGGTTTCTAAAGTAAGAGACCATACGGTTTGACAAGCTTTGAAGCTCCTCCAAAGAGGGTCCTCTTATGGCGTATTGGAGGTCCACCTGCCTGCCACCCCCGGGACCCACAATACCAGCGGACTCTACGCTAATTCTTGCATCCCTTACCCTTCTTAGCTCCTGTCTTACCGTCTCCATGACCTTTGCCTGATGGGGGCGTTTGCCCTCTTTGAGGTACACAAAACCCAAACCACCGTTCACATCTGGCCTTCCAGCCACTCCTTGACCCACAGCCATACCAAAGCGGTCCACGTAAGGGTTTTTAAGGAGGATAGCCTCTATCTCCTCTGCCTTTTTCTTTGTAAACTCGAAGGAAGAGCCCGTAGGTGTTTCAAACCTCAGCAGAAACCTCCCCTCATCCACTACGGGGAAAAACTCCTTTTTGGTCATCCTGAAGAGTTGCAAACCCACCAGAACGCTGACAAGTGATAGGCCTATTACAATTGCCTTGTGTTCCAAAGACCAACGCAGAAGACGGTCAAAAACCGTTTCAAACCTCTCATATATCTTAACGAAGATGTTTTCCTTTAGATCACCTTTCAAAAGCCTGGAGACCGCCATAGGGGTGAAGCTTATGGCCACAAGATAGGAAAGGGCTATGGCTATGGCTAGGGTGAGGGCAAAGCTACCGAAGAACTTTCCTACCACACCCTTAAGGAATATGATGGGCAGAAAGACTATGACCAAAGAGGCGGTTGATGCAAGCAGGGCAAAGATCACCACCCTTGTACCTACCTCACCCGCTTGTAAAGGCTCTAGCCCTTCTCCCCTTCTTCTGTATATGCTCTCAAGAACCACTATGGCGTCATCTATGACTATACCCACGGCAACTGCAAGCCCAAGGAGTGTGAAGGTGTTTAGAGAGTTGCCCATCTGGTATAGGAAAAAGACGGTGCCCAAAAGGGTTATGGGTATGGCAAAGATGGGCACCAGGGTGAGCCTCAGGTTTCCGAGGAAAAAGTAAACCACAAGGGCAGTCAGTAAACTACCCACTATTATCTCCTCTATGGCAGCCTTTACACTGTCCTTTACAAAGATGGATGCGTCAAAGGTATAGTCCAGCCTCATGCCATCTGGTAGCTCCCTGTTTAAATCCTCCATCCTTTTCTTGACAGCGTCCACCACTGCCACCGTGTTTGCCTTTGACTGTTTGTAAACGAGCAAAACTACCGCCTGCTCCCCCTTGTACCTTGCCATACCCCTCTGCTCGTCCTCTGTAAACTCAACAAAACCCACGTCCCTGAGCTTTAGCCCACCCCTAAGATGGACGCTCTCCAGCTCCTTTGGATCTTTGACCTTACCGTACAACCTTACGATGTACTCCCTCTTTTCTCCGTATATGGCACCTGCGGGTGCCTCAAGATGGTTCTTTGCCACAGACTCTACCACATCTTGAATGGCGAGCCCCCTTGAGTAAAGCCTCTCTGGGTCTATCCTTACCCAAAGGACATTATCCCTGAAGCCACCGAGGTCCACCTGACCAACGCCATTTATACGTTCAAACTCCCTTTTTACTATTTTGTCAGCCCAATAGGCTATCGTCTGATAGTCTGCGGTTTTTGAGTGAAGCAACACCGCAAAAACAGGGGCCAAGGAAGTGTCCACTTTCCTCACCACTGGTGGGTCCACACCCTCGGGGAGGCGCCTAAGTATCCTTTGTACGTTGTCCCTAACCTCCTGGGCTGCAATCTCTATATCCTTTTCCAAAGAGAAGGTTATGGTTATCCTTGATGTGCCCGCAAAGCTTACAGAGGATATGCTCTCAATCCCACTTATGGTGGCTATCTGGTCTTCTATGACCCTGGTGATGTTTACATCCACCACCTGAGCGTTGGCACCAGGATAGTTGGTGACCACGGTGACCGTAGGAAAGTCCACGTCAGGAAGTCTGTCTAAGGGCATGTTTCTAAGGGAGTAAAGACCTAGCAGTATGAAGGCCACCATGAACATCCAAGAGGTTACTGGACGGTGTATAAAAAACCTGTACATGGTGGGAAGATTATAACCTACTGACTGGTCGGTATGTTATAATTTCTAACCGCTATGAGAAAGCTTCTAAGCCTTTCCCTTATTCTGCTGGCTTTGACCTCTTGCCAGAGGGCAGATCAAAAGCCTAAGGAGCCACAGGAAAGGAAAGTGGTGGTTAGCACATACACGGTAAGGTCTGAGGAGGTAGCCCTTGAGTACACAACGAAGGGTTATTTTGAAGGTGAGAGGGATGTGCTCTTGAGACCTCTGGTAAGCGGGAGGGTTGTAAGCGTCCACGCAGATGAGGGGGATTTTGTTAGGTCTGGACAGGCTCTTTTAAAGGTTGACCCTGCGGACTACGAGAACGTAGTGCGCCAGCTTGAGGCGCAGCTTGCACAGGCAAGGGCGAGCTATGAAAACACAAGGGCGGTTGCAGAAAGAAGAAGGTTCCTGTATGAGAGGGAGCTTATCGCAAGGGAGGAGTTGGAAAACGTGCAGACCCAGCTAAAGGCTCAGGAGGAGGTCATAAAAAGCCTGCAGGCTCAGCTCTCCAACGCAAGGCTAAACCTCTCAAGGACCATCCTCACCGCACCCTTCTCTGGATACATAGCTCAGAGATTTGTTAACATAGGCGACTACATAACACCCCAGAGCCAAACCTTTAGGCTTACCACCCTTGACCCCATAAGGTTTGTCTTTCAGGTGCCACAGGAGGGCTTAGCTTACACGGCAGAAGGCTCAAAGGTTAGCATAAAGGTGGATCCTTACGGGTCATTTGATAGTACTGTGTTTTTTGTATCACCTGTGGCGGACAACAGCAGACTTATAACGGTAAAGGCAAGGCTGAGAAACCCAGAAGGCAAACTAAAGCCCGGCATGTACGGAGAGGCGATCCTTGAAACTGCAAAAGAGACCGCCTTTGTCCTGCCAGAGCAGGCTGTGGTGCTTCAGGGAAACAGAAGCGTGGTCTGGAAGGTAAACACGGGCTCAGCCGAACCTGTTGAAGTCAAGGTAATAAAGCAAGGCAAGGGAGTGGTCTACGTCAAAGGAGACCTAAGGGAAGGGGACAAGATAGCACTTGAAAACGCTTACTTGCTCCAGCAGGGTATGAAGGTGGAGGTAAGATGATTCTGCTTTTGTTTCTCCTTGGCTTTGTCTTTGCTCATGCTCTTACCTTGGAGCAAGCCCTTGAGGTCTCTACAAAGAACAACATAAACGTTAGACTGTCCCTTATAGACCTACAGAAGGCAGAAGAGCAGATAAGGAGAGCAAGGGCTGGTATACTACCCCAGGTAAGCTTTTCCTACTCTTTTACGAGGTTTGACGAAAGCCTTGCCTTCGGTTTTACACCAAAAAACAGGCACAGTTTCCTTTTGGAGGTAGACCAGACGGTCTTTAACTATGCGGTTTTTGAGGGGCTGAAGCTTGCAAAGACTCAGAAAGAGCTCCAGGAGCTTGTATACCAAGATGTTTTAAAGGAGGTGGAATTTAGGACAAAAGAGCTCTTCTATGCACTGCTGTACAAGAAGGAGCTTATGAGAATAGGTGAGGAGAACCTAGCCTTCTGGGAGGAGAACTACAGGACCGTAGAAGGTAAGTTTCAGGCGGGAGTGCTTCCGAAGGTGGAGCTTATGAGGGCAAAAGCACAGCTTGAAAGTGCCAAGGCTCAGCTGGAGCTTCTGATGTCTGACTACAAAAAAAGCCTTGAGGACTTTAGGTCCTTTTTGACTCTGAGGGAAGAGATAGAGCCCAAGGGTAGTTTGCAAGAGCAAAGGCTAAAGGAGGAGGCTTACGAGGAGCTCCTTGAGAAAAACAACAGCACCCTGAAGGTTGCAACCAAGACCCTTGATGTTTTAGAGATGTCTGTAAAAGTTCAGGAGGGGCAGTACTATCCAAGCCTTGAACTGTTTGCCACCTACCAAGGTAGCACAAGCAGGAGAAACCCAACGGGTGGAACGGAGCTTATAGATGGGTACACGGTGGGCGCAAGGTTGAGCTACAAGTTATTTGACGGCTTTGCAAGGGAGGCAAGCATAGCTCAGGCAAGGCTTGACCTTCAGAGGCAGAGAGAGAATCTAAAACAGCTTAGGGTTCAACTTTATGCGGAACTACAGAAGACCCTGCTTGATATAAGGTACATAAGTTCACAGTTGAAGGCTTTGGAACTATCTCTTCAGTCCGCAAAGGAAAGCCTTAGGCTATCCACCGAAAGGTACCGCTTCGGTATAGCCACACAGCTTGAGGTGCTTGATGCACGGAACAACTACAACAACGTGCTTCAAAACTACTACCTTACCTTGCTTAATCACAACATAGCATTTGCAAAGCTAGAAAGACTTACAAGATGAACACTAAAGAGAGGATACTCACCTCCGCTAAAGAGCTCTTCTCCACTAGGGGCTATCACAAAACCACGGTAGATGAAATAGCAAAGCATGTGGGTCTGTCCAAAGGTGCCCTTTACTTTTACTTCAAGAGTAAAGAGGACGTAATGAAGGATCTAATCCAAGGCATGGCAGAAAGGACTTTAAGCATAATGCAAAGATGGTCAGAAAAAGAGGTAAACGCGGAAGAGGCAATAAAGGGACATATAAGGGAGTTTTTGAGAGAGTGTTATCAGGACAGATATATAGCCTACATATTCCTCTTTGAGCTTCTTTGCCTTGAGGAGTTCAGGAAGATCTACTTTGAAAATATGCAAAAGATAAAAAACCTGCTCAGCCAAATGGTAAAAAGGGGCTATGAAAGGGGGGAGTTTGCCTTCGGAAGTGTTGAAAGTGTGGTTAACCTCATAATGGGCTATACAAAGGTGGTTTACATAGAGCTTTTACTCCTTGGGGACCTTCCCTTGGAGGAGGTCATAAGGAGGGTGGAAGAGGGCCTTGAAACCATATTCAGAGGTGTAAGATGCGCTGGCTAGTAGTCCTTCTCCTCTCAAAGCTTTGCCTTGCCCTTACTTTAGAAGAAGCCATAGAAAGGGCGCTTAAAGAAAACCCCCAGCTTCAGGCAAAGAGGTACAACGTCAGGTCTGCGGAGCTTCAACTTAAGGCGGAGGGTCAACTGTTTATGCCCGAACTCTTTGCAGGCTATAAGCTCTCTTGGCAGTCAGAAAGGCAGTCTATACAGATGCCAGCCATTGGACCCTTTCCGCCCATGAGACTGGATAGCACCGAAAGAAGCTATCAAAACCTTCAGCTTGGGCTTAGATACGTGCTTTACGATGGAGGTCTGAGAAGTTCAAGGGTGGACATAGCGGGTATTCTCTTGAAAAGCTCCCAGCTGGAGCTTGAGGAAAGCCTCTTGGACCTAAAGCTGGATGTTATAAGGGCATACCTCAACGCCCTATCTGCGAGGGACAGCCTTGAGGTAATAAGGGCACAGCTCAAAGCCATAGAATCGGACCTAAGGCAGAGGGAAGCCTTCTTTAGGGAAGGTCTTGTAGCAATAACGGACGTGCTTCAGGCAAGGGTAAGGCTTGCGGAGGTTCAAAGAGACCTGCGTCAGGCGGAGGGAAACTACCGCATAGCCCTTGAGGAGCTTTCAAGACTTACGGGCGCTCAGGAGATAAAGCAACTTCAGAGCCCAAAGCTTGATATAAAGGAGCCCAACCCTGATGAGCTTATGCAGACCGCACGCCAAAAGAGACCCATCCTAAAGCTTGCACAAGAGAGGGTAAACCTCTCCCAAAGGGAGAAAAGGGCTATTCTATCTAGCCTTTACCCTAAGGTTCTACTGGAGGGTGCATACCTTTACAGCGATCAAAACCCAAGGCTTGAGCCAAAGGGCATACTCAGCGCTAGCCTACTTGTCAGTCTTAGTCTTCAGGGTGCACAGCCCTACTATCAGGTGCTTGCCAAGAGCGAGGAGGAGAAAAAAGCCAAAGAGGAACTAAGAGACCTTCAGGAGAAGGTCCGCCTTCAGATAAAGTCCGCCTACGAGGGCTTGCTTGTGGCAAAGGACAACCTAAGGGTTTCTGAGGAGAACTTAAGGTTTGCAGAGGAGTTTTACAGGCTATCTTTGGAGCAGTACAGAAACCAGATAATAAGCGGGACAGACCTGCTTCAGGCGGAGGCTTCTCTAACACAGGCAAGAAGGGCAAAGGTCATATCCTACTACGAGCTCTTGAAGGCTTACTTTGAGCTTCTCAGAGTTGGCGGAGTACTATGAAGAAGGTAGGTGTAGTCCTTCTGATAGTTTTAATACTGCTCTTTAGCTTTCTGTCCTTTCGTTGGATAAAACACAGGATGGACTACGCCATAAGCGATGCGGTCTTTGTGCGCGCGGAGGTTATGACCAACCTATCCTTTGAGGTCTCCGGACAGGTCTTAGAGCTCTACAAGGACATGGGGGATAGGGTAAAGAAGGGGGAGCTCTTGGGAAAGTTAGACCGCAGGGATTACGAGCTACAGGTGGACATGCTAAGGGCAAAGATAGAGGCTCTTAGGTCTCAAAGGGAGGGTTTGCTTGTGCAGTTGGAGAGAGTTTCAAAAAAGAACTCTCTAAACCTATCCATATCCCAAAAAAGCCTAGAAGAGCTAAGTACAAGGGAAAGAGCCCTACAGAGCCAACTTAGGGAAATAGACCTTCTTATAGAACAGGCGCGCAGGGACAAGGAAAGGCTTGAAAACCTTCTAAGGGAGGGTCTTGTACCCTTGAAGAGGTTTGAGGAGGCAAAGACCAACTACGAGACCCTTCTCCAGAGGAGGAAGGTCTTAGAGGAGAGCCTAAAGGAGGTCAGCATAACAGGGGAAAAGCTAAGGGACAACGTGGGTCTTGCAAGGGCGGAGCTCTTAAGTACCGAAGAGCTGAGAAAACAGGTAGACAGCCTTTCTGCTGAGATAGGAGCACTTGAAAAACAGTTGCAAAAGGCAGAGCTTGACCTTTCAAGGTCTGAGCTCCGCGCACCCTTTGATGGTGTCATTGCCAAGAGATTTGTAAGCAGTAGGGACATAGTAAGGGCAGGTCAACCCATCTACAGCCTTGTGGATGAGAGCTCTTACTATGTAGAGGTTCTCCTTGAGGAGACCAAACTAAAGGGTGTTAGAGTAGGAGCTCTAGCCATAGTTAGGCTTGATGCTTACCCCGACAAGGTCTTTGAAGGTACGGTGGAGGATATAAGCCCAGCCTCTGCAGCCACCTTTGCCCTGGTCCCCAGGGATGTGTCCGCTGGGGAATTTACCAAGGTGGTCCAGAGGGTGCCTGTGAAGATAAGGCTCAAGGGAACAGAAGGAGCTCTTCTGAGGGTTGGCATGGGCGGAAGGGTGGAGATAAAAAGGCAATGAAGCCCCTCTATGAAGAGCTCACATCCCAAGAAAGGGCGGTTCTCACCCTGTCCTTGATGGTTGGCGTCTTCATGGCCATACTGGACACCACCATAGTGGACATAGTGGTGCCCAAGATGATGGCACCCTTGAGCACAGACCTTTACGGCGTGCAGTGGGTGATAACATCCTACATGACCGCGGCGGCCAGTGCCATACTGCTTGTAGAGTGGCTTGAAAGTCTGGTGGGACTAAAGAAGGTCTTTCTGGTTGGTCTTTTTCTTTTTACTGGTGCATCCTTCTTCTGCGGTCAGGCTCAGTCTCTGGAGTGGATGATAGCTTCCCGCACAGTGCAAGGTTTTGGAGAGTCTCTTATTGTTGTCAGTGCGGAGGCTCTGCTCTTTTCTTCCTATCCACCAGAAAAGAGGGGTCTTGCCATGGGTATTTATGGTCTTGGAGTGAGCTTTGCTCCCGCCCTTGGACCTACCTTAGGGGGTTGGATCACCGAGCACATAGACTGGAGATGGATATTCTACATAAATATACCAATAGGCATTATCAACTTCACCCTTGCCCTGTTTTTTCTAAGAGAGTATAAGCCCGCTCATGTGCTTAAGCTTAACTTCCCGTCCTATCTTTTTATCTCTACCTTCACCGTTAGCCTGCTTGTGGTTTTATCAAGAGGTCAAAAGGAGGGTTGGTTTGCCTCTAACTTTATACTCTATCTAAGTCTTATATCCATCTTTTCCCTTCTTTTCTTTTTACTTTCCGAGCTTCTCTCCAAGAACAAGCTGATAGACCCATCCATATTCAAAATAAAGGAGTTTACCGTAGCCTTTCTGGTCTACTGCCTTGTCCTGGGCTTTTCCATGTATCAGGTCTTTTATCTCATACCCTTGTACTTTGAAAGACTGAAGGGGCTTACCACCTTTCAGACGGGCATAGCCATATTGCCCATGGCTTTAAGCATAGGCGTTTTTTCTGTAGTTGCGGGTATAATATCGGACAAGAAATCTCCCAAGCTTGCCTTATACACCGCTACCATCCTATACCTTACGGTCATATTTGTGTTCATATCCAAGCTCAACTACTTTACCCCTAAGGACACCGCGGTGCTTTATCTTGCCCTCATGGGTGTGGGTATGGGCTTTTTCTTTGCACCCATCACCCAGCTGGCTCTAAAAAAGCTTGGAGAGAAAACCACCCTGGGCGTTAGCCTTATGCATTACATAAGGTTTGTGGGCGGGTCCTTCGGCACAGCCCTTGCCACAAACGACCTTCAGCGCTTTATGTGGGAAAACTTCCAAAGAACCACAGAAATACAAAACCCTTACCATTTAGAGCTTGTTCTGAAAGAAGCAACCCTCTGGCTTTCTCAAAACTTCTTTGATGCAGAAGCAAAGGCTAAAGCCCTTCTTTACAATCTTCAAAGCCTATACGCCATGTCTGATGCCTTCAGCTCTACCCTCTTTGTAGCAGGACTTTGGGCACTGTTTGGCAGTCTGCCAGTGCTATACCTTCTTGTGGAAGATATAAAAGGTTTTTTCCAAAAAAACTAAGCACATCATAGCAACCATCCCACACAGTGAGCTTAAAACTTTTTCTACAATCTTATAGTCTTCTTTCTTCAACCTGTCCTTTAGGTTCTCTTCTATAAACTGATAAGATAGGCACGCATGCTGGTATTCAAACTCCCCCTCGTAATTTTTGGAGCAAGGTCCATACTGTCGCACCACCTTGCCTATGTCGTGCAAAAGTCCCCCAAGAGCCAACAGACACCTCTCCCTTAGCATGTTAGAGCCCCTTGAAGCGAACTCTTCCCATACCCATGGTGGTTTTCCTGCCAACCCCTGAATAAATTGAAAACCGCCCGAGGGCACTAAGAACCTTGGCAAACTCGCAGTTCTCAAGAGTATCCCTTAGTATAGACAAGTATTCCCTTTATGCTCATCTATACTTCGGGTTAAGGGACTGTGGCTATAATATGGATTTATAGCCAGTAAGCCCCGTGCCTTACTCCAAAGACACTTATACCGCTCAGATAACAGGCTTATGAACCTTTCAACCTGCCACCTGAGGGCTTTCTCAATGCTGTGTAAATGCATTTTCTCCTTATGACGCACAAGGAGATTTCTTGACGCATTCACATCAGCATT
>RFFP01000017.1 GCA_003696155.1 Acidobacteriota bacterium | reverse complement strand
TTTACCACACCTTTTAAAAACTCTTCATCAAAAATCTTCTCTGGGATTAGACCTTTTTCTTTCAAAAACCAAACAAATATAAGCCTTGTAAGAAGCCTTATAAGATTTTCTTCAGGAATACCTCCAGGGAACCAAACATGCTTTAACGCCCACGCATACCAGTTTTGAATTTCTGTGTAAAACTCCTTTGTTAAAGGCTGTGTTGAAAAAGCAGATATAATACCTTCAAGGCTTGAAAAGTCCCCTTCATAAATTGCCTTAAGAAAAGTCCTGTAAGGCTTCCCCTTTTTAACAAAGTAAGTGTGCCTTTTGTAATGGCTAAATCCTGTTTTTCTTTCTTTGTAAACCTTATACACCAGGGAGAGTCTGAAGTTTCCATTATCATCGTAAAAAGCAAAAAGCCCTACATCAAGCCCTGTCTCACTCCTTAAGACATTTTTAGCAAGGTCAAACTGTTTTCTTTTGCTTGACCTTTCAGAAAGCTCTCCGTTTGTTTTTATGGCATATACTTTAAGAAGATGAAGATGACTCCCAAGCTCTACCTTAAGTAGTTCTTTAACCTCTTTAAATTGTTGGTTTTCGTATTCATAAAGCCTTTTTTCTGTTCGCTCTACTTGTTTAAACTTTCTCTCAAAAACATCTCTTAAGGTCTCTTCGGAGAAGTTTTGCACAAGCTCTTCAATTTTTCTATAAAGCCTGTCTTTAACCATGAGTGCTTCCAAACGCCCTGTTTTCTACTGCTATTATAACATCTTCCTCCTCTGTCCTTAGCTTTGCCTCTGTCCTTTTCAAAAAGTCCTCTCCCAAAAGCTCTTTTATCTTCCTAAGCTCTTGAATGATATTTTCTATACTTTGACCTTCAAGCTTTGATATGCGTGCTATTATCTCCTCTGGAAGGGTATGATAGTATCTTATGTCATAAATAAGCTCTGAGATAAACTTTTGGTCTTCTTGCTTTTGGGACATAAGGTCATTAAGAACTCTGTATGCCTTTTCAAGGTTGCTGTTTAAAGTTTTTGAGTTTTTGAGTTTTCTTTCAAAGTCTTTCTTAAGTATTCTTTCGTAGCTCTTCCAAAAGTTTTCGCTAAAAGGCAAGTTTTTGTCTGAAGGCTCCGCTTTTATCTTCTCAAAAACTTCTTCAAAGGTCTTTACATGCGGTGCTTTGCTTTTGTAGTCATGGTATCCTACAAAAAGGTCTTTGCCTTTTAGTATGAAAACCACAAGCTCGTCTCTTTCTCCCTCCTTTGCTA
Organism: Acidobacteriota bacterium; assembly: GCA_003696155.1. GTDB lineage: Bacteria > Aquificota > Aquificia > Aquificales > Aquificaceae > Pampinifervens. The sequence goes on along the minus strand of RFFP01000017.1, from coordinate 166,951 downwards.
TTTTTATTCTGCGTGGCATGTTTTCAATGTTTTTTAACACATTCGGATGTTCTTTTTTTATCCTTTCAAACTCCCTTTTGACCTTTGTGTAAAAGCTTTCTTCTTCTGCATCTTGAAGGCTTGTTAGTCTTCTGTATAGTTCTGAAGCTTGTGGCTCCTCGTCAGGACTGAATATTTTGGCATCCTCACCAAGGACATTGTGTATCATAAACATCTTTGTCTGGGCTATTTCTCTTGACCTTACATGGTCTGCTCCCTTTTCTGTAGGGAAAAAGTTAAGAATGTAAATTTCTTCATAGACCTTTTTGCCTATGCGGTTTATACGACCAAGCCTTTGGATAACTCTTACCGGGTTCCAGGGTATATCGTAATTTATAACCACACCAGCCCTGTTTAGGTTTATGCCTTCCGAAAGCTTGTCCGTAGTCAAAAGAATTTTATACTCATCTTCCTGCTCCTTATACTGTGCGTCAAAGTTTTTATAAATTTTAAAAACCTTTTCTTTGCTTAAACTTCCATAAGCAGTAAGTACTTGGTTTGGAAAAGCTTCTTCAAGAATGCCCTTTAGATATTCCACCGTATCCGCATACTCACTGAATATCACCACCTTCCTGCCATCTTCTAAAAACTCCTTTACTTCTTCTATGAGCTTTCCAGCCTTTGGGTCATTTTCCAAAAGCTTTAGCTTCTCTACTTTTTTAATAAACTCATCAAAAAGCTTTATGTCCGATTTTATATCCTCTAAAAACGCCTTCCTTTTCTTAAAACTTTTAATTTCATATACCTTAGCGTAGCGGTTGTTTTTTGCCTCTTGTTCAAGAGTTTTTGCGTATTCTTCAAGCGCCTGTTTTAATCCATCTGGATTATCCTCAAACTCTTCTAAAAGCTTTTCAAGTTTCTTTCTGTCGTATATAAAAGTATCTGTGTCTTCTATAAACCTACGCACATTTTCGTATGTTTCTTTAAAGTTTTTAAGTGTCTCGTAAAAAGCTCCAAAACTACTCTCAAACCTTTTTACAATGTGCCTTCTCATTAGGTCATACAGGTTTTTCTGGAAAAGTCTTAAAAACTGCTCCTCTTGAGATGCTGAACCTATTTCTTCTTGGCTAACTTCTTGGTCAATTGGTATTCCCTTCTCGTAAAACTCAGGAAGGTATATGGCTCCTTTAAACCTTCCTCCTTCTTCCGAAGAATAAAAAGCTTTTATGACCTCGTCATAAAATTCGCTTTGCTCTTTTGTAAGCTCAAAAAAGACTTCTTTTGGGTCTTTTACTTCCGAAAACTCTATATTTTCACTGTCTTTGAAGTATTTAAGGTCTAACCTGTTCCTTCTTATGACCACAGGCTCAAGAACTGCCTTTATTTCTCTTGCAAGGCTTTTGGCTTTTTGCCTGACTTTTTCAATACTTTCTTCCAAAAGTGTGCTTTTGTTTTCTGAAAATATTTCTTTGTAGTATCTCAAAGCTCTTTCTCTTCGTTTTTCGTCATAAGATTTGTAGTTCTTTTTTATGTGAGCAAGTTTGCTAAACTCTGCCTCGTAAGCGGAAAATCTTGACTCAAGGTCTTGGTCATAAACTATGGTGGACTTTTTGGGAATGGTAAAAAGCTTTAGAAGGGCAAATATGTCTGATGGTTTGTTGTTAAAGGGTGTTGCAGAAAGTAAAAGGACAGTTTTCCCTCTGCATATTTCCCTAAGGTAGGTGTAGCTTTGTGTCCTTTCGTTTCTAAATCGGTGAGCCTCATCCACTATTACCACCTCAATATCCGGGCGTTCTCTTACAAACTTTAAAGTATCCTCAAGCCTTCCTACGGAAAACACCTCCCAGCCAAAAAGCTCAAAGTCTTCTAAGTATTTTTTCCAACCAGAAGACTTTGTCTCATCTCCCACAAGGTGTGGCGGGCATATAACTATTCCTCTCCTTCCCAAGGCTTTTGCGGTAAGGCAAGCTATGACCGTTTTTCCGAGTCCTACCACATCCGCAATTATAGAGCCTCCGTGAGCAAAGCAATTTGCCACAGCCTGAGAAACCGCACTAAGCTGATAGTCATAAGGCTTGTAGCCCTTCTTTTCCATAAGTCTTTTTAGCTCATCAATAGGATAATGCCCCTGATGAAGGTCTAAGTAAGTCTTTAAAAGATACGCATAAGCTTCAAAGGGTGAAACCTCTCTGATAAAGGTCTTCTCCTTAAAGGTTTTAACAATATCTTCTGGCGAAAGCTCAACCGCTGTTTCCCAAAATTCGTCAAAATAATTTTCTGCTTCCGCAAGTCCATAGTCCTTTATCTCTACATTAAACTCCTTTTGAAGGCTAAGACCTGCCTTTGTAAGGTTGCTACTACCTGTTATGAAAAGACCGTGGAGTAAGCTTTTTTCGTTTTCTGCCATTTTAAATATATAAAGCTTTGCATGGTTAGGTTCCTTTGTTTTTCTTATAACAAGCTTACCTTCCTTAAGAAGTTTTATAAAAAACTCCACTTGCTCATAAACTTCTTTTCTGTCAAGCTCTTCTGAAGTGAAAGCCTTTTCAATAGCATCTAAAAACTCTTTTTTTATTTTTGTGTTTTCTATCTCCTTTATCTTATTTGCTCCCTCATAAATTCCATAAACACCTCTATCCACATATAAGCCCACAAGCACCTTCATAAAGCCTTCCTTTAGCTTGCCTTCTTCATCCATTTTCCTTAGTGTTTCGTAAAGAGTGTCAAGCCCAGAAAAGTAGAAAAAACCCACCAAAAATTTAAGCTCTTGGCTGTGTTCTATTATTTCTTTAAGCCTTTTACTAAATTCCTTTTCCTCTTGATTGGTTATAAACATGACTACTCTTGGTCTTCAAATTGCTTATAGTGGCCGGGTATCCTGCTTGCTAAGTATAGAAGTTCGTATAGCACTCCGCTTAGTCCCATTGTGTACTCTCTATTATCCCTTCTGAGCTTTAGGTATATATTCTTTTTCCTTTGCCAAAGCCCCAGCTTTGCGTATGGTGTTATAAAAGATTCGCTTTCGTAGTTGGAAAGAGCCAAAAGAGCGAGCAGGAAAAGGCTTCTTTTTTCTGAGTATACCTCATCCCTTTCCCAGCCTGGACCTTCTGTTGAAAACACTTGCAGGGCTGAGTGATAAAACTGCTCATTATCAGGAAGTTTAAACCGGTCGCCCTCCACATTTGCAGGTTTTATGGCTATGTTTGTAATAGCATCCTTTGTAGTCCATTCTTCTACCACTCTTTCAAACATAAGCACATTTTCAAGGTGTTTCTCTATTTCCTTGTCCTTTGTCATATCTTTCCAAAGCTCAACCATCGTTTTTCTGCAATCCCACATCTGCTGTTTGTCTATCCGCTCAACTTCTCCCGCTATGAGTAGCCTAAGAAAGGCAAGCCCAACCCTTTTGCTTATCTCACCCGCTGTTGAAACAATACCAGCTATTATATCAAACTTTGCATCCTTTTTGTATCTATCAAAAGTGCCAGTTCTTTCACCCCTGAAAAGCTCCCTTGGTTTTTGCCAAATAACATCCATTATGTGGTATTCGGCTTCTTCTTCTGGCTTGTATTCGGTACTTTTAATCAACTTAGAAAACTCCTCTCTTATTTTACCTAAGGACTCTTTTTTTATATTTATGTTTATAAGTTTACGGAAAACAACAGAAAGACCCTCAGCGTAGTCTCCCCCGTCTGGATAGAAAAAACCTCCATATATAAAATTCAAGTGCCTTGTCTAAAAAGGGGTTTTAGAGATAAAGTAAATACCCATGATCAGGAACTGGAGTCAGCATAACAAGGAGTTGGTAAAGAGAGGAGAAATACTTATAGCATCACCGCTTATCATAGCTGGTATGATGTAGGAAGTGAGTATGGTGGAGTTGATGAGGACAGGGGATACTCAGGTCAGGGAGACCCTAACAGAATTCTTGGGCGGAGCAACTGCACATAATACCTGCATGAATTTTCCCAAGCTTAAACTTTACTATGCCTAAAACCTTGTATAATTTTAACTACTATGAGTGTAAGAGTGGGAATAAACGGCTTTGGTAGGATTGGAAGGAGCTTTTTAAGGGCTTGCTACGGGATAAATGGTATTGAAATAGTTGCGATTAATGACCTTACAGACACTAAAACCCTTGCCCACCTTCTGAAGTACGATTCGGTGCATGGACCCTTTGCTGGAAGGGTTGAAGCTACGGATAACATCCTAAGGGTAGATGGTAAGGAGATAAGGGTCTTTTCTGTAAAGGACCCGAAGGAAATACCCTGGGGTGATATGGGTGTGGATGTGGTTCTAGAGTCCACGGGGGCTTTCACAAGCAGAGAAAAGGCTGAGCTCCACCTTAGGGATACGGTTAAAAGGGTGATAATCTCAGCCCCTGCAAAGAATCCGGACATAACCCTGGTTATGGGTGTAAACGAACACATGTACGACCCAGATAAACATCACATAATATCCAACGCCTCCTGCACCACCAACTGCCTTGCGCCAGTTTTGAAGGTGCTTCATGAAAAGTTTGGCGTGAAAAGGGGCTACATGGTCACCGTGCACGCTTACACCAACGACCAGAGGTTGCTAGACCTACCCCATAAAGACCTCAGAAGGGCAAGGGCTGCGGCGGTCAACATAATACCCACTACAACGGGAGCGGCAAAAGCCATAGGTGAGGTCTTACCAGAGCTCAAAGGCAAGCTAGATGGAACTGCAAGAAGGGTTCCCGTTGCGGATGGCTCCCTTATAGACCTTACCGTAATTGTGGAAAGGGCCCCCTCAACAGCAGAAGAGGTTAATGCTGTTTTTAAAGACGCATCGGAGAGCAGTCTCAAGGGCATACTCCAGTATACAGAAGACCCTATAGTCTCTCAGGACATATTGGGTGATTCCCACTCAGCTATATTTGACGCCGGACTTACCCAGGTCTTGGACAATCTTGTTCATGTGGGTGCATGGTACGATAACGAATGGGGTTATTCTTGCAGGTTAAGGGACCTCACGGTCTTCTTATGGGAAAGGGAGCCATCCTTAAAGGTTTGATATATAATTAACTGTTTACCGGGGTGTAGCTCAGGTGGCAGAGCGTTGGCTTTGGGAGCCAAAGGCCGCAGGTTCAAGTCCTGCCACCCCGAGGGCCCGTAGCTCAGCAGGACAGAGCAAGGGATTTCTAATCCCTAGGTCGGGGGTTCGAGTCCCTCCGGGCCCGCTTTTTTTCATACACGGTTGGGGCTTTAGCTCTAAGGTATTGGCCTCTTTTCCCTCTGTAGACCTACCCTTCCATGGAAGGAGTAAACTCAGCTACTCAGACCCCTGGAGCCTTGCGAGAGAGCTGGCTTTAATCGCTCCAGAGGGTTCTACGCTTATAGGTTGGTCTATGGGTGGGAGCCTTGCGCTTATGATGGCTTACATGTTTCCAGAAAAATTTAGAGGGTTGCTCCTCATAGGGGCTACTGCGCACTTTGGTGGTAACTGGCAGGAGAGAAACCTAAGGGGTTTTATCCTTAGACTGAAAAGGGAGGGCACGGAATTTTTAAAGACCTTTAGAAGGCTTGCATATGAGAGAGAGTTTGAAGACTGCATAGAACTTGAAGGAGCGGAAAAGCTTTTAAGGGACTACATAACCCTGAACATAAAACCCATAGTCCCTAATATAAGGCAGAGGGTTTTTCTCTTGCATGGTATAAGGGACCCCATAGTTCCCTTCCGGTCTGCCCTTTCCCTTTACAATCTCCTAAAAAGGTCTAAATTAATACCCTTCTTAGGAGGACACTTTCCAAGGAATGAAAGTCTTATCTTTGAGGTTCTCAAAGGCATGGAAGAGCTATGACCAATGGGCTGTTCCTCAGAGGGAATGTGCCAAGATTCTCAAAAGCCTTGAAACTCTGAGCGGGAGAGTGCTTGACCTTGGTTGTGGTACAGGCATTATGAGTGAAAACCTCTCTGATGTGGTAGGTGTAGATATAGCCCATGGCATGGCAAAGGTATACAAAGCACGCTTCGGAAAAGTGGTATTAGGAGACGCGCACTATCTTCCCTTTAAGGACAAAAGCTTTGACTGTGTGGTTAGCAACTTTGCCCTGCACTGGACAGATACATCTAAGAGCTTACAAGAGGCTTTAAGGGTATGCAAAAGTCTCTTTCTGTGTGCAGTGCCTGTAGATGGCAGCCTTCCAGAGCTCCGCTTTCCTTTCCCAAAGGCTGAGGAGATAGAAGAATTTCTAAGAGGTAGGGTGGTTTTTAGGCATTCCTTTACAGAGATTGTGGACATACCCTTCTTCGGATGGGACCTTGTAAGGTTTTTTCACTACACGGGTTCCTCTTACAACCCGGTACGCAAAGGTGGTATAATCTCAAGAAAGATGATTGAAAAGATGTTAAGCGGGCTTCAACGCCCATATTTTAAGGTTCTTTTCCTATCATGTGAGGTAATATAATGAAAAGGAGCGTAAAAATGCTTTCCATAGTTTTTTCCATAGCCTTGGCTCTGACCGTCTTCGTTGGCTGTAGGGCTCAGCAGGTGCAGAGTATAAGCCAGCCCGTAAAGGTTGAGCAGGTAAGCCTCTCCTCTGGTATTCTTTCTCAGTTTGAACAGGAGCTTACCAACATAGTGGATGCGGTATCCCCTTCTGTGGTTACCATCTTCGCAAGCCAGGAAGTTGGAGCTCTTGAATTTCCCTTTCCTTTTCCCGTACCGAGAGAGAGAAGGTCCCTTGGCTCAGGCGTGATAATAGACTACAAAAAAGGTAAATTCTACATACTTACCAACAGCCACGTGGTACAGAACGCAAGGTTTATAAATGTCAGGTTTGACAGACATACGGAGAAAAGGGCAAAGATAGTGGGCACAGACCCCAAGACAGACGTGGCAGTAATAGAGGTAGACGATAAGGATGTACCAAACCCAGAGGGGCGTGTGGCAAAGCTTGGAGACTCTGACAAGATAAAGGTGGGACAGTTGGTCATTGCCATAGGTAACCCCTATGGGTTGGAGAGAACGGTAACGGTGGGTGTGGTATCCGCTCTTAGAAGAGCTATAGGGATAACCCAGTATGAGAGCTTTATACAGACAGATGCAGCTATAAACCCCGGCAACTCTGGAGGCCCCTTGGTAAATATAAGGGGTGAGGTTATAGGTATAAACACCGCCATACTTGCAGAGGGTCAGGGGCTGGGCTTCGCCATACCTATAAACCTCGCCAAATGGGTGGCAGACGAGCTTATTCAGAAGGGGAAGGTAGTAAGAGGTTGGCTCGGTGTGGTAATTCAGGACATAACACCCGATATGTTCGAAAGCCTAGGTATTAAGGAGGGTGTTCTTATAGCCCAAATAATGCCCGGAAGCCCCGCCGAAAGGGCAGGTATTAAGGTAGGTGACATAGTGGTGGCAGTTGACGGTGAAAAGGTCGGTGAGGTTAGGGAGCTACAGTTTAGGATAATGAGGACCGAGCCGGGTAAGGAGCTTACCCTTAGGATAATAAGGGAGGGTAAGGAGCTGAACTTAAAGGTTAAAGTAGACCAAATGCCAGAAGAAAAACAGGTGGGTGAAGTAGAACAGGAGCAGGAGGGTTTGGGCTTAGTTTTGAGGGATCTTTCACCCGAAGAAGAAAAAAGGCTAGGTGCTAAGGGTGTTCTCATCCTTAGGGTTCTACCTGGCAGTCTTGCCATGCAGAGCGGTCTGCAACATGGCGATATCATAATGCAGGTAGGGGGCAGAAACGTATCAAGCGTTGCAGAATTCCAAAGGCTCATAGAAGCCCTCAGAAGCGCAGGAAGGGAAAGTGCTCTACTGCTTGTTAGAAGAAGGGGGGGCAACCTTTTCTTGGTTTTAAAGTTGAGGTAGTAGCATGATACCAGATACGGAACAGGAACTTATAAATCAGTACCTTAAAAAGGTTTCCAAGATTCCCCTGCTTACGCCAGAGGAGGAAAAGGAGGTAGCAAGAAAGGCAAAGGAGGGTGACCAAGAGGCCTTTAGGAGGCTGGTAGAATCCAACCTAAGGTTTGTGATAAGCATAGCCAAACAGTACTTAGGCTATGGGCTTCCCCTCTCTGAGCTCATAGCAGCAGGAAACCACGGACTTATAGAGGCTGCCAAGAGGTTTGACCCAGATAGGGGTGTGAAGTTCATATCTTACGCAGTTTGGTGGATAAGGCAGGCCATCATGCAGGCACTTTCACAGCAGACAGGAGCGGTAAGGATTCCTCTTAAGCAGTCTCACATAATAAACAGGATAAGCAGTATATACAGTAGGCTTTACAGGGAGCTTGAGAAAGAACCTACCCCAGAGGAGGTAGCTCACGAGTACACTAGGGAGATAGTGTATAGGGAGCTAGAAAGGGAGCTTGGTAGAGAGCCAACGGAAGAGGAAGTGGAGAAAAAAATAGAAAAGGAAGGATATGCAATAACGCCAGAAGAGGTAGAAAGGTCCTTGCATCTTTGCAGGGTGCCCCTATCCTTGGATGCACCGGTGGGTGAGAACGAAGACACCTTCTTTGTAGACTTTTTAAGCCAACATGGCACTGCAGATGTGGAAGAGAAGATAATAAGTGAAGTATTAGAGAAGGAGATAGAAGACCTCCTTGATAAACTGCCCGAAAAGGAAAGAAGGGTCATAGAGTTAAGGTTTGGTCTGAGGGGTGAGGAACCAAGAACCCTTAGAGAGATAGGGGAAGCGCTCCAGATATCCAGGGAGAGGGTGCGTCAGCTGGAAACAAGAGCTCTAAGAAAGCTGAGAAACATGGCGATGAAAAGACATCTAAAAGACTTTCTGAGCTGATGCTCTCCGGCGTTCTGCTCGTGGACAAACCCAAGGGCATAACCTCTATGGAAGTTGTGGAAGGTATAAAAAAAAGGTTTAAACTGCACGCTGGGCATGCAGGAACTCTTGACCCTCTAGCAACAGGCCTTCTTATTGTACTTTTGGGGGAGGCTACCAAGTTTTCTATGTTTTTCATGATGCTTGACAAAGCTTATAGAGTTGTTGCCCAGCTTGGAATTATAACAGACACCTACGATGCAGAGGGAGAGGTGCTGGAAAGGAAGGAGATAGGGGTTGACTGTAAACAGGTAGAGGAGGCTCTATGGAGATTCACAGGCTCTATAGAGCAGAAACCACCCCCTTATTCTGCGAAGAAGCTTAGAGGGAAGAGAGCTTACGAGCTTGCAAGGAGTGGACAGAAGGTGGAGATAAAGCCCGTGCGGGTAAAGGTATACAGGGCGGAGCTTTTGAGGTGTGAGCTTCCCTTCTTAGAGCTGTGCTTTGAGGTCTCCTCAGGAACCTACATAAGAAGCCTTGTTCATGACCTTGGCCTTTCTCTCTCCTGCGGTGGTCATGTGGTGGAGCTAAGGAGGATAAGCATAGGAAGGTTCAGCGTAGAAAAGGCTATAGCCTACCATAGACTCATGTCCCTTGAGGATATTGGTGGCATCACAATACCCGTAGATGAAGCCCTTGACTTTCTCCCCAAGCTATCCCTCAGCGGTGCCCTTGCAAGAAGGGTTAAAACAGGTGGCTTTCTGAAGGTTCCACAGACCGAAAGTACATACCTAAGGCTCTATGAAGAGGATAGTTTCTTGGGTGTGGGTCTTGTGGAGGACGGGAAGCTCAGACCTTACAGAATGCTTTCAAACCTGAGCTTTTAGCTTCTCCTCTATGTAATGCTCGGTAAGAGCATCTATTATCTCATCAAGCTTTCCTTCCAGGACATCCTGAAGCTTGTAGAGGGTTAGGTTTATGCGGTGGTCCGTGACCCTGTTTTGGGTGAAGTTGTATGTCCTTATTTTCTCGCTTCTTTCTCCTGTGCCTACCTGTTGTCTTCTCTCCTTGGCAAGCTCCTCTTCCTTCTGTCTTTCGTAAAAGTCCCTAAGTCTTGCGTAAAGTATCTTCAGCGCCTTCTGTCTGTTTTGGAACTGAGACCTCTCATCCTGACAGGATACGGATATACCCGTGGGGATGTGGGTTACCCTGACAGCGGTTTCCGTGGTGTTAACGTACTGACCACCCGCACCGCTGGCTCTGAAAGTTTCTATTCGTAGGTCCTTTGGGTCTATGTGTAGCTCCGTCTCATCCGTTTCAGCAAGCACTGCAACGGTGGCGGTAGAAGTATGAATTCTACCCCCAGACTCGGTAGCTGGAACCCTCTGAACTCTATGAACACCGCTTTCAAACTTGAGCTTAGAGAAGGCTCCCTCTCCCTCTATAAGAACTATAACCTCCTTATAACCGCCTAAACCTGTTCTGTTAGTGGATAAAACACTAAACTTCCATCCTTTTTCCTCTGCGTACTTCTGATACATATGCAAAAGGTCAGCCACGAAAAGGGCAGCCTCCTCACCACCAACACCCGCCCTTATCTCCAATATGACGTTTTTACTGTCTTTCGGGTCCTTAGGAAGCAGTAGAAACCTCAGCCTCTTTTCTAAGCCTTCCTTCTCTGTGTTTAACCTTTCTATCTCTTCTCTGGCAAGCTCTTCAAGTTCCCTGTTCTTTAGAAGCTCCTTAGCCTGTTCAAGCTCAGAGATGACCCTTTTATATTCCTTGTAAGCACCGTATACCTCCTCCACCTCTCTTAGCTCCTTGCCCAGCTTGGAGAGCTTCTCTCTGTCTGAGACAACCTCTGGACTGCTAAGCTTGTACTGAAGATCCAAATACTTCTGCTCTATAGCCTTTAACTTTTCCTCTAATTCCTGTGTGAGCATTATTTGGTGCCTGAAAACTCAAGAAAGGCAGGCCTTACCCTAAGCTTACCCGTATAGAAAGGATGGCATTTGTTGCATCCTTCAAGGTAGACTGTTCCCCCCTTTGTGGAAAGCAGGCTAAAGGTGTTTCCGCAACCGCATACAAAGGTGGTGGTTTTAAGCTCGGGGTGTATACCCTTCTTCATCTTCTTACCTCCTTAAAACTATCTATTATAGCAGATTTTAAACCCTCTATAGCCTTCTGCAACCTTTCTAAACTTTGAAGACCACCCTGTACCATGTCTTCCCTTCCACCACCACTGCCACCGAGGATACCTATTACAACTTTCATCAGCTCCTTGGCGGAGAGGTGCTCCGTTAATGCCTTTGATAGGGCTATTAGGAAAGAATATCTATCCTCTCTCTTACTAACTAGGAACACAACCGCACTATCTGTACCCTTCCTTAACTTATCCGCAAGGTTCATAAGGCTTTTAGGTTCTGCTCCTTCAAAAAGACCATGGTAAAAGATTACAGGACCAAGGTCTTCGCTCTTGAGCCTTGAGAGCCCATCACCCTGTGTAAGGAGTTTTTCCTTAAGGCTTTCTATCTCCCTTTCCTTCTCCTTTAGAGACTCTACAAGTCTGAGCACGGAGTGGGGCACATCTTCTAAGGATGTTCCAAGGATGCGCGATGTCTCGATAAGTATCTTCCTTTCGTTAAATGCATGCTCCACAGCCCATCTTCCCGTCTTCGCCACTATCCTCCTTAGCCCACCACCTATGGATGATTCGGAGATTATCTTAAAGTAGCCTATATCCCCGCTCCTGTTTACGTGGGTCCCACCGCAAAGCTCTTTAGAAAAATCCCCCACACTCAAAACCCTAACCCTCTCACCATACTTCTCCTCAAATATAGCTATGGCACCGCTCTTTATTGCCTGCTGGTAGTTCATTTCCTCCACAATCACAGGGTGATTTTCCCTTATCTGGTCGTTTACCAGCTCTTCTACCTTCTTTAGCTCTTCCTCTGTAAGGGCTTGGGTATGTGTAAAGTCAAAACGTAGGTAGGTATCTGCAACCAAGGAACCTGCCTGCCTCACGTGCTCTCCTAAAACCTGCCTAAGGGCTGAGTGAAGAAGGTGGGTCGCAGTGTGGTTCCTCTTTATGTCCTCTCTCCTTTCTACCTCTATCTGAGCAAAAACCTCGTCCCCTACCCTTATAGAACCCTTTTCCACATAACCTATGTGAGCTATAACCCCATCTACCGGCGATTGAGTATCCTCTACGAAAAAGAGTCCACCCATACCTTCTATGGTGCCTCTGTCTCCTATCTGTCCACCCCTTTCGGCGTAGAAGGGTGTCTCCTTGAGGAAAACCTCTCCCTTTTCACCTTCACGGAGCTCAGAAACCAAGGTTCCATCCTTGATTAGAGCCATTACCTCCGTATGGGCATAGTAGCTATCATAACCAACGAAATGGGATGTTTTGCCAATGTCCTTTAGATGCTGATAGACCTGCTCTGTTTCTTTTACCTCTATCCTAAAGTGCTTTCTTGCCCTTTCTCTCTGTCTTTCCATCTCCTTGGTAAAGCCCTCCATGTCAACTCTTAGACCTCTCTCTTTGGCCATATCCTCAAATAGGTCCAGTGGGAAGCCGTAAGTATCGTAAAGATTGAAAAGGTCTGCACCCCAAACTACGCCATCCTTAGCCTTCTCCAGTAAATCCTCTGCGTAGGGCATGCCCCTCCTGAGGGTGTTTATAAACCTCTCCTCCTCAGCTTTAACCACAGATTTTATGGAGTTTTTAAGCTGAAGCAGTTCGGGATAGGGTTCTTTCATAAGTTCTACAACCAGCTCCACACCCCTGTACAAGAAAGGCTCTTCTATTCCCAACTTGTAACCATACCTCATGGCGCGCCTGAGTATCCTTCTTATAACGTATCCCCTGCCCACATTGGACGGCAAAACACCGTCACCCATGGCAAAGGTCATAGCCCTAAGATGGTCTGCTATTACTCTAAGGGCTACGTCGGTGTGATGCTCTTTTCCGTAGCTTCTGCCGGAGAGTTCCTCACCAAAGCCTATAAGAGGTCTTATGAGGTCTATTTCAAAGTTTGTTTTGGTTCCCTGCAAAACGCTGGCAACCCTTTCAAGCCCCATACCCGTGTCTATGTTAGGATTGGGAAGAGGTATGAGCTCTCCCTTTTCGTTCCTGTTGTACTGCATAAAGACAAGGTTCCATATCTCAAGAAACCTTTCCCCTCCATATTGCTCTCCCCTATCCACGTATATCTCGGAGCAGGGTCCGCAGGGACCTGTATCTCCCATCTGCCAAAAGTTATCCTCCTCCCCCATTTTCCATATGCGCTCCTCCGGAATACCCATGTGGTCTCTCCAAAGAGTAAAGGCTTCCTCATCCTTCTCATAGACGCTTACGTAAAGCCTGTCCTTTGGTATCTTGAGATATTCGGTAACAAACTCCCAAGCGTATTCTATGGCTTCCTTTTTGAAGTAGTCCCCGAAGGAGAAGTTGCCCAGCATTTCAAAGAAGGTGTGATGTCTTGAGGTGTAGCCCACGCTTTCTAGGTCGTTGTGTTTCCCAGATATTCTCAAACACTTCTGACAGGAAACCGCTCTCCTATAAGGTCTCTTCTCAAGACCTAAAAAGACGTTCTTAAAAGGCACCATGCCTGCGTTCACAAAAAGCAGGGTCGGATCGCTTTCTGGCACAAGGCTTGCGGACTTTACCCTTGTGTGCCCCTTCTTTTCAAAAAATCTTAGAAAAAGTTCCCTCAGCTCATGTCCAGACATACTATTTAATTATAAGCTCCCCAAATACCCCGAGTGAGAAATTCCAAAGCGTCAAAGCCTTGTTCTTAAAAAGCCTTCTAGAACAAAAAAGCCAAAACTCTCCGATGCTCAAATAGCCACTCTCTTTATCATCTCCTTCATCACAAACACTCCTTTAAGCTCGCTCAATTGCTCTATAGTGAGTATGTGAAGGTATGTGAGATTAAGGAGGGTAAGGCTCAAAGACAGGTTGTGGAGGGTGTGTTTTTGTGGTTAAAAAGAGGTTTAACTATTTGAGTGGTTGGAGGAAGGGGATTAGGCTTTTAACTTAATTGTATGCTTATGCTTTGGGATATGGCTTTTTCAGAAAAAGGGAGGTTCTGGTATGTGCTTAATTTCTCACTCAGCGTATGATAGGATGTATTTTTTTAGATACCCATATGATGGCATATGCTAAAAGCCCTATGGCTACTGTGTAGAGATTGATTTTTTCTATCTTTGAGACAATGTCCACTACCACCTGATATATTAGGGTGCTTTGGGTTATTTTAAAACCCAGCAGATGTCCTGCTTGACTAAGAGCTATAACAAGTGCGCCTGCACTCACAAACCCAGTTATGACGCTTGTGGATATAAGCTCCACCACAAAACCAAGCTTTAAAAGACCTACTGTGAGCCTTATAAAGCCTACCATAAGAGCCAAAACACCCATAAGATTGATCCACTTCTCCGAGGCTGGTTCCGCAAGACCGTAAAGTACCGATGCGGAAAGGAGAGCGGTCATAGCAACCGGACCGGTTGCAAGAAACCTTGAACTTCCAAACATTGAAGCCAAGATGGCGGGTAAAAAGGAGGCGTAAAGCCCGTATATAGGTGGCATACCCGCAAGAAGTGCATAAGCCATAGACTGAGGTACAAGCACTGCAGCAACTGTAAGCCCCGATATCAAGTCTCTTAAAAACTTATCACGGTCGTAATCTTTTAGCCATTTTAGAAAAGGAGCCAGTTCAAAGGATATGGTAACCCTCATTTTATGACAATTTTACCAAATTTCTCGTAAACTATGGGAAGTATCACCAAGGTCAAAAGAGTTGATGTGAATATACCACCTATAACTACAACCGCTAAAGGCTTTTGGATTTCGGATCCTATATCGGAGGTAAAAAGCATTGGGAGAAGTCCAAATGATGCGGCGGTAGCGGTTATGAGTATAGGTCTTAGCCTCCTGCTGGCAGCCATCATGACAGCTTCTCTAAGGGTGTAGCGGTTTTCCAGAAGAGACCTTATGTAAGATACGAGAACCACTCCATTAAGTGTAGCTATACCAAAAACCGCTATAAAGCCAACGGTGGATGGCACAGACAGATTATAACCAGAAATGTAGAGAGCAAAAACCCCACCTATGGTAGCGAAAGGAACATTTAGTATAACTATGAGGGCATCTCTCACAGAGTTGTAGTTAAGATAAAGAAGAAGAAAGATAAGCATTATGGATAAAGGAACAACTATAGAAAGCTTCTTCATTGCTCTCTCCTGATTTTCAAACTGACCACCAAAAGCTATGAAGTAGCCAGGTGGTAGCTTTACCTCCTTGGATATCCTTTCTTTTAACTCCTTGACAAACCCACCTAAGTCTCTACCTGATAGGTTGGACTGTACAAGAGCAAACCTTATGCCGTTTTCCCTTCTTATTTTCTGAAAGCCTTCTGTTATTTCCAGATGCGCTACTTGGGACAAGTTTACAATACCGCCGTCTTTCAACAAAATAGGTAAGTTTTTAAGTGTCTCAAAGTCCTTCCTCTCTAAGCCCAGGGCTATTGGGAACAAGATGTTATCTTTCTGAAGATATCCTACCTCTTTTCCACCTAAGGCATAAGAGACAAGGTTCATTAGGTCTTGGGTAGTGAGGTTGTACCTTTTTAGCTCTTCTGTTTTAGGAATTATGCGAAGCTGTAATTTGCCAGACTGTGCTTCTGTTTCCACATCAACAGCACCTTTGGTACTTTTGACTATATCTTCTATCTTGTAAGCTATCTGGTTTATCTTTTGAAGGTCATCTCCGAAGACCTTTATGGCAACTGTAGATTTAACGCCCGAGAGAAGCTCGTCTATCCTCATTTGTATAGGTTGGGTAAAGCTAAACTCTACACCTGGAACATCTTTGAGCTTATCTCTGAGCATGTTCTCAAACTCTTGCCTGCTTTTAAAACTTTTCCACTCAGACATAGGCTTTAGTATGATAAAGGTCTCTATGTAGTTTACATCTTCTGGCTCTCCCACTTCCGCCCTTCCTATATTGGAAAAAGTTCTGATAACCTCTGGATACTCCAAAGCGGTACTTTCAACAAGCTTAGCAACCTTTTTAGCTTCTTCAAGTGATACGTTGGGATTTAAAAAGGACTTTACTAAAACAGCGCCTTCTTCAAGCTCAGGAGCAAACTCGGTACCTGTTTTTGACAGTAAGAACAGAGAGAAGATAAAGGAAGCTACGGTAGTAGCAACTAGTACCCACCTTATCTTGAAGGCTAAGCCCAAAAGCTTTAAGTATCCTTCCCTTATTTTACGAAAGATAAGTGTTTCTTCTTTCCCACCTTTTAATATGTAGTAAGAAAGTACTGGCATGAACAAAAAGGCAACGATCAAAGAAGACACAAGAGCAAAGATTATGGTCATGGCTAAGGGTTTGTAATACTTTCCTTCCACAGATTCTAAGGTGAATATGGGCAAAAAGACCACCGCTATTATGCCTATGGCGAATACTACAGGACGCACCACTTCCCTCACCGAGTCCGATACAACAGAGAGCTTGGATCCCTGCTTGTTTTCCGAAAGGTGTCTGTATATGTTTTCTACAACTACTACCGTTGCGTCCGCAAAAAGCCCAACTCCTATAGCAAGACCTCCAAGAGACATGAGATTGCCCGATAAACCTACCTGTTTCATGAATATAAAGGTGTAGAGCATAGTAAGCGGTATGGAAAGGACTACAAGAAAAGCGGTTCTCATATTCCAAAGGTAAAGTGATATGGCTACGGAGACTAAGATTATTCCTTCCAAGAGTGCCTTCTCCACTGTAGATAGAGCTTTCTTTGTAAGATAAGCTTGGTCATAAAGTATTTCCAGCCTTACACCATCGGGAAGTATCTTCTGTATCTCTTGGATTTTCTTTCTCAGTTCTTCTACCAGCTCCATAGTGTTGGTGCCTACCCTTTTGAGAATTATGTTTCCCTGCACTTCATCACCGTTGAGGGTAAAAGCCCCCCTCCTGTTGGGAAGCTCGGAAGGTACTATCTGTGCTATCTGTCCGAGCTTTACCTCAATACTTTCTGACTTTTTCACCGGTATGTTTTCAATGTCTTGGATGCTCTTTACCCTGCCAAGACCTCTTACTACCATGTCTCCATAAGGAGATACCAAAAAGCCACCGCCCGCTATCTGGTTGTACTCCTCTAGGGAAGAGATAACATCCGACAGGGTTATGCTGTAAAATACCATAGCATCAGGGTTTAGCTTTACAAGATAAGCTCTCTCTGGTCCCCACTGGGATACTTCCTCTACTCCGTCAACGGATTTGATTAAAGGTTTTACTTTCCACATCTCTAGGGTTTTCATATCTTCAAGAGAGTAATTGCCTTTATTGTCTACAAGAGCGTAAAAGAGGACATTTCCCAGACCTGAGGTGTTGGGTCCCATTCTGGGTGTGTAGCCTTGCGGTATCTGTGCCTGAGCTTCAGGTAATTTCTGGGCTACAAGATTTCTAGCGAAGTAAACATCTGTGCCGTCTTTGAAAAAAACACTTACATAAGAAAGTCCTGGGAGGCTCACAGACCTGACCACATCCACCCCCTTTATGCCTGCAAGAACTGACTCTATAGGGCGCGTCACCAAAACTTCAGTCTCCTCCGCAGAAAGCCCAGGAGTTTCTGTGTATATGACTACTTGCACTGGTGTTGGATCAGGAAAGGTGTCTATAGGTAGCTTCAAAAAGCTCCAGATGCCTATCGCAATACTTAGGAAAAGAAGCACCAGCACCAAAAGCCGATAGCGTAGTATTCTACTCATCTTTCTACCTGTGATTTTAGGAATACAACTCCGCTCACCGCAACTTGCTCGCCTTCCTTCAAGCCTTCTACCAACACTTTGTTCTCTTCTTGGCGCAACTTCCTCACAGATTTAACGCTAAAGCCATCTGGAGTTTTTACAAAAACCACATTCATATCTTTTAATCTTTGTACAGCCTCAGCTGGAAGCCACACACCCAAAACGCTTCCCAGCTCAATAACACTCTGTGTCATAAGACCGGGTCTTAGCAGGTCGTTTATGTTATCCACAATCAGCCTTATGGCGACCCTCTTGGTGTTTTTGTCCACCTCGTGAGATACATAATCAACCCTGCCCTCCACCTTTTTACCCTGCCACAGCACATAGCCTTTGATACCCTTCTTTACTCTTATAGCATCCTCAGGTGTTGCGTAAGCGTATACCCAAAGTTTTTGGCGTGAGTGAATCTTAAACATCTCCTTTGATATATCAACACCTGTCCCGGTAAAGACCTTCTGCTCAATTACATAACCGCTTATTGGTGACCTTATTAAGACCGCATCACCTATTACTTCACCAAAGGACTTTAAAGATGCCAAAAGAGCTTCATACTCCCCTTTTGATCGCTCGTACTCTATCTTTGCTCCGTAATACCTCACATACGGGATGACCTCCTCTTTGTAAAGCATCTCCTCTCTTTTTAGCGTTTCTTGAGCGGTTTGCAGTTTTACCTTAGCCATCCTAATCTGAGCTTGAAGTTCCGCTATGTGGGGAGAGTAAACTAAGGCAAGGGGACTTCCCTTTTTCACATGATCCCCTTCCTTCACAAAAACCTTCTTTACTATACCACTCACCGGTGGGTATATCTCTGCCACAAAACCTGCATACTCACTTACCTGTGATGGAAGTGTTAATGTCTCCTTTACCTTCTCTAACTTTACCGTGTATAGCTTTACGCCGAGTTTTTGCATCACCTTTTCATCAAGTTTTACGGTTTGAGAAAAAGCCAAAATGGGAAGCACAATCAGTAAAAGGACTCTCATAGCTGACCCCCCAAAGACAGATATTTGGAGTATGCTTCGTGAGCTTGCATAAGAAGGTCTAACCTGTATCTTAAGAGTTGTATATACCTCCTTTTGGTTTCAGAAAGCTCAAGAGATGTAATAGTTCTAAGACGGTAGCTCTTCATTGCTAAGCTTAACTCCTCACGGGCTTTTACAAGCAGTGTATCGTCAATTCTTTTTACCTCACTTTTTATAGTCTCATACCTTTTGACCAAGCGCTCGTATTCTATCTGAGTTTTTATCTTCTCTAACTCTTTGAGCCTTTCTAAACTTCTTGCCTGAGAAGACAGTTGTATTATTTCCGCCTGCCTTTTGTAAAAGATGGGTAAACTTACAGAAAAACCCGCCCTAAAACCGTACTCGCTTTGAGAAACTTTCTCCGCCAAAATATCCACGCTTAACTGTGGCTTGGCTAATGTTCTTTCCACCTGAATGTTTGCCTTTGTACTTTTTACAAGATACTCGTAGCGCTTCACCTGTGGAAGATTTTCAAATTGTAGCGCTTTCATATCTCTTAGATCTTCTATGCTTCCATCTAAATCTTTTACATCCTCGTTTAAGAATAGAGAAAGTCTTCTTATAGCACTTTGGTAATCGCTTTTGGCAAGTTCAAGCTCCGTTTTTGCTATATCCAGTTCCCTTTCCGCTCTGAATAGATCCAGTTTTGTAATCTCTCCAAGGTCAAACAGTTTTTTGACGAAGCTGTAAATATCCTGACTTGTCTGGTAGTCTTCCTCCGCAATCCTGAGAAGTTCCCTTTTGTAAAGTGTGGTATAAAAAGCCAGATACACATCACCTACGATCGCATTCCTCTCCTGCGCTATCCCTTCATCAAAAGCGGAAAGCTCCTGCTTTACCGCCTCTTTTAAAAAACTACTTAGGGGGTAGATAAGCACCGGCTGAGAGTAGGAAAACTTGTAGATGGGGCTTGACCTCACACCATCTTTTGAAGTCCCAAAGTTTCCCAACTCAAGACCAACTGTAGGGTTTAAGTAGCTCCTGTAAAAGAGAGCTTTACCTTCTATGCCTCTCCTTTCTTCTTCAAGGGCTTTCAAGGAAGGATAATAAGAAAGAGCTTTATTTACAGCTTCACTTAGTTCTATGCCGTAAGAGACGCCAATCAGCAGAAGAAAAAGCAGTATCATAGCCCTGTTTTTAAAAGGTAGTCATAAACTATCATACCTCCCCACCGCCCTTGCAAGAAAAGTAATATAACTCCTACAGCAAGCAACAGAGTATATATATCTCTTAAGCGCATACCGCCTTTGGTTTTATCCAAATAAAACCTGACAAAAGCCAAACCTAAGAAGAGGAGGCTTAAAAAGATACCTAAGGATTCGTGAAACTCAAAAACTCCGATAGTGTGAAGTTCTTCCTCTATAGGCTTGTGAGCTATTATGCCAGATCCAGTCCCACCCAGAAGAGCAAGAGTGCTAATGTAGGTAAGCAAAACGTGCAGTCCGTCCGGTGGTTTTTTCTTCCACCTGTAGTATAAGTCTGTGATGAACATAAACACAGGGAAAGCTATAGCAAAATGCACCACAGGAGGGTGAAGCTTCATAAGCTCCATAACTCTTTCCTCATCAGTATTGTATGAGATCAATATTAATCCCAAATTAACGGTTAAGCGGTTTGACCAAGAGGGATACGAACACACACTCTTATCAAGAAGTGATCACCTACTTTTTCTTGATGTACACTCAGTTTGCAATCCATAATTAAGGCAAGTTTGTTTGCCATGTAAAGACCTATACCTGTGTATCTTCCTTCAAAAGGTTTAAAGAGCTTCCCTTTGTCTATGCTTTTTTCCGCAAAATTTTCAACGCATACAACTGCGTGTAGGTTTTCTTCCGTAATTCTGATGGTTATAAAGCTGTCTACCAAACTGTGGGTCAGGGCGTTGTCCATCAGTATGTTGAGAATCTCCAAAAGTATGTCCTTGTCGCACAATACATAAACACATTTCTCAGGACTTTCAAACCTTATTCTACTGGTTTTCGTATCGTAAAGTTTATACACCCTTTCTATCAAAGATAGAAGTTCGTGCCTTTCTACATTAGCAAGATTCTGCTGATCTTCTATCTTGGACATTCTGAGAAAGGTGCTTACATTTTTCTCCAACCTCCAAAGCTCGTCCCTGACTATCTTCAGATTATCATCATTTGAGCGTCTGATGATATCCTCCAATACCAGTAAGGCAGTTGACAGGGGAGTCTTTACCGAGTGGCTAAGTCCCAGTATAACGTTTTTCTGTCTTTCAGACAGAGCTTTCAAGCTGTGCAGAGTATTTCTGATCTTCTCAAAAAGAGGCTTTAATTCTTGGTAAATATCTTCGCTAGTCTCTAATCTCTCTTTGGTAATGGCTTCACTGATAGCTCTTATAGAGGTTATTATAGACCTGAGAACCAAAAGGTAAGTCAGTACCATCAGAAAGGATATGCTTCCCCACGATATAAACATGTAGAGCTTTAGGTGTTTCAAAAATTCTACTTCAGAGGTGAAGTTAACCGCATACTGCACATAAAAACCATCTTTTCTCCTGTAGGTAAGTATCCTGTAAAAGCCATCGCCGTAATTTACAGTTCGTATGTCTGGCATTGTCCAGCTTACATCAAAGGGAAGCGATACATTTTCTGTGCTGTCAAGTACAAGACCATCCGGTGTTCTTATAGTGTATGCTTCGTAGTTGGTATGCGTATCTTCCCACCCTTTTCCAGAAAAGTAAAAGAGTTCAAAGGCTTTTGCATCTTCCGCCATATGTCTGTCCACCGAGGAAAAAAGGACTTTTTCTACACTTACATAGAGCAGTATGTGATAAGCGGTTAAGAGAATCACCAGAAAGCTCAGAAGCAAAACAAGTTGTAATTTAAGTGATCTTTTCATTCTACCTTATAACCAAACCCTCTCAAAGACTTTATAAAGTCCTTATACCCAAGTTTTTTTCTTATTCTGGATATGAAAACCTCCACCGTATTACTCTCAGGCACGTTCCTGTAGCTTAAGCACCTTTCAACAATCTCATCCCTACTTATGTATCTCCCCCTGTTGAGACAGAGATACTCAAGAACTGCGTACTCCGCCGCGGTAAGAGTTATCTCCCGACCGTTAACAAGTACCCTCTTCTTGTTGGTTTCTATCTTGACCTCTCCAACTTCTATAATGTCAGAGATGTTCCCCGAGCTTCTTCTTATAATGGCTCTTATCCTTGCCAAAAGTTCTTCAAGATGGAAGGGCTTTGTAAGGTAGTCATCCGCACCCAGAGAAAAGAGATCAATCTTCTTGGAAAGGTCAGATACTACAGTAAGCATAAGCACTGGCGTTTTGACTCCAGATCTTCTGAGACTTTTTAGCACTTCCTCCCCCCTCATGGAAGGGAGGAGAAGGTCAAGGATTATAAGGTCAAATCCATCACTGAGGGCAAGCTCGTAACCCCTTTTTCCATCCAAGGCAAGACTAACACGATAACCTTCTCTTTCAAGAACCTCCTTTAGTCCCTTAGCCAAAGATGTATCATCCTCTATAAGAAGGATCCTCAAGGTTGTGGATTAACCTCCTTTAGCATCTTTTTACGAAGGTCGTAAAATTCTCTACGCATCTGCTCTCTTAGGTCCACCATGCAACTCCTCATATCCTGAAATGTGCTTGCCTTTTCCAAGCATTCTCTCTCTTTTGGTATGTACTTTTCCCTTATCTTAAGTGTCTCAAGTTTGTACTCTTTGCACTTTTCCCAATTTTGCTCACACCACATATGCATCTTGCCTTGACCACTCCTCGGATAAGCCATCAAAGTCCCTGAGAAAACTGCCAAAAGTACCACCAACTTCCTCATCTTTCTACCTCCTACTGGTATTTAAATTAAAGCTTAGATAACCATTATGAACGGTAGGTGAACATTGTAAAATCTTAACATGAAGGGTACATTGCTTGTAGTTGACGATGAAAAGGGCATAAGGGAAACACTTAAAAACCTTCTGGAGGATGAGGGATACTATGTAAAAACCGCAGACAGTATAGAAAGTACCAAAAGACTCATACAGGCCGAATACTTTCATGCGGTTATACTTGATGTATGGCTACCAGACGGTGATGGTATTTCTTTCCTGAGTCAAATAAAAACCTACCTTCCAGATACTAGCATAATAGTCATAACAGGGCACGGTAAAGTGGAACACGCAGTCAAAGCTATAAAGGGTGGTGCTTATGACTTTATTGAAAAGCCTTTTTCTATGGAAAGGCTACTGCTCACAGTAGAGAGGGCTGTTCAAGAGGTTCTCAGAAAGAGAGCTGAGAAAACTGACGAAGACGAACTTATAGGAAATTCAATTCTAAAACTATTCTTGAACTCAAGGAGACCATAACCAAGATAGCCAAAACTAACATAAATGTGCTTATACTTGGCGAAAGCGGAACAGGTAAAGAGCTGGTAGCAAGAAAGATACATCAGCTTTCTGAAAGAAGAGATGCCCCTTTTGTGGATATAAACTGCGCTTCTCTTCCTGACGACCTGATAGAAGCAGAGCTTTTTGGCTACGAGAAGGAGCCTTTACTTCCGCTTCTTCAAGAAAGCAAGGCAAGTTAGAGCTTGCCCATGGTGGCACGCTCTTCTTAGACGAAATAGGAGATATGAGCTTAAAAGCTCAAGCTAAGCTTTTGAGAGTACTTGAAACTAAGAGATTTACAAGACTTGGTGGTACGCAAGTAGTGTATTCCGAGTTTAGGCTTTTGTCCGCATCTAACAAAGATTTGGCGATGAGATAAAGAAGGGAAATTTCAGAGATGATCTCTACTACAGGATATCCGCCTTCACTCTAAAATTACCTCCTCTCAGAGAAAGAGGTGAAGACATCATCCTGCTTGCAGAACACTTTTTAGACAGATTTTCAAGAGAGTACAAGAAACCTAAAAAACACTTAACAGAGGGAGCTAAGGACTTGCTTATGACTCACGAATGGCGTGGAAATGTAAGAGAACTCAAAAACCTTATAGAAAGACTTGCAATCTTACACGCAGGGGAAGAGATCAAAGCTCAAGACATAAAAGCTCTCCTTAGTGTAAATCCTTTAGAAGGATACGAAAAACTCTTTATGCAGATGGATCTCAAAAGTGCCAAACGGGAGTTCGAAAAGATCTTCATAGAGAGAAAATTTAGAGAATACAACTATGACCTTAAAAAAGTTTCGGAAGTTATAAAACTTTATCTATCTAACTTGTATAGGAAGATAAGACAGTACGGTATAAAAATGGAGGGGGACTGAGCCCCCACAGATGGCTTACTTCTTTTGCTCTTCCTTCTTTTCCTCCTTCTTCTCCTCTTTCTTCTCTTCCTTCTTCATATGCTTCTTGTGGACCTTTTTGTGAGCCTTCTCTTCCTTCTTTTGCTCTTGGGCAGGCTTTTCCTCTTTCTTCTCAGGAGCTTGAGCTTCCGCAGCTACAGCTGCACCAGCAAAGGCTACCGTCAAAAGAGCTGCTAAGAACTTCTTCATGGTTTTACCTCCTTAAAAGTATTGATGTGTATAATTCTAAGAGGAACAAGATGAAAAATTGATGAAACTTTAGAGTAAGGACTTTAGTATAAGAAATGATTGCCTAGTATTCAATTTTTTAGTGTATGACTCTAATGCTCTGTCCAAGAATTCTATCAGAGTCCCCCTAACCTGAATATCCCCTGTCCTCATCAACTCAACCATACTCACCTCCTACACCATCCCGGCTATGATAAGCGTGCTTATTATCCAAACCTTGAGGAACTTTCAGTGCAAACTTTATGAAAAGGAGCATCCATATAAGTTACTTGGGGTAAGTTGGGGATCTGCCTGTTTTCTTCTTGCTATCATCTTCCTTTTTATCTGGCTTGTGTCAATGGTTTGAGAGTTTTTCAACAGGCTCAGTTGAAGTTATACTATTTATAGATGCCCCTTTACAAGAAGTATGTATATAAGCTAAGCTCGGAAGAGTTTTACGGTCTTCTTGTAGATATAACTTCGGGTGTAGAGGTTCTTTCCGAAGGTGAAAGCTATGTTGAATTTGCTCTCTATGAACCCATACAGGGTTTGGAACCTCTGGAAGTGCTTGAGGTTGAGGTTATACCACCCGAAAGGGCTTTTAAGCCTGTAAGGGTAAAAAGTCTTCTGGTCGTGCCCAACTGGATAAAACCTATAGTTATAAGGCAGGGTTCTGCCTTTGGCACAGGGCTTCATCCTACCACTCAGCTTTGTCTTGATCTCATTCAAGACTTTTTTCAGGAGGGCTGGTCTGCTGTAGATGTGGGGACTGGGACGGGCGTGCTTGCTATGGCTCTCAAGAAATTAGGTGCAGGAAGGGTGGTAGCAATAGACAAAGACCCAGTGGCGGTTGAAGAATGTAGGCACAACACCAAAGAAAACTGCCTTGAAGTGGAGTGTCTTTTGGCAGGTCCAGAGGAAGTTACGGATAGTTTTGACCTACTTGTTGCCAACTTAGACCTTGGCATATTTAGGAAGGAGATAGAGAATCTGCTAAAGCTGTTTAGGAGGGTAGGTGTATTCTCGGGCATATACGGGAAGGATGAGCTTGAAAGTTTCCTTAGCCTTCTTAGAGGTTTAAAGCCTGCTAAAATTAAAAGGCGTAAAAACTGGTATGGGGTTGTGGTTTTGGGATGAAATACCGTTATAGACTAGAGGAGAGAAGAGAAAGAAGGATTGGTTTTATTAGGTTAATAAGAAGGCTTGCCCTGCTCGCCCTTTTTGGGATTATAGTGTACCTTATTTATCTCTACGCTGGCGGTAGGCCACAGCTCACCCAAAAAAGCCTCAAGGAACTTTCTTACCTGCCAGCAAGCAGGAGAGTAAACATAGAGACTACCGTGCCAGTTGAGGCTGTAACCCTTTATATAGAAGGGGAAGGGAAAAAAGTGGAGGTATACTCTAAGAAGTTTGCTCCGCCTGTAAGGAGCTTTTCCATAGATATAAACGCCAGGTCTTTGGGACTTAAGGAAGGAGAAGCTAAACTCAGGATAGGTTTGAGCTCGGGCTTCTTAAGAAGCAAAGAATACAGTATTCCTGTAATTATTGACCTTACACCCCCTAAAATAGAGGTGGTATCTTACACCCAAAACTTACAACAGGGTGGCACAGGTGCCATAAAGGTCAGATCTGAAAAGGATGTGGAGCTTGAGCTCCACGTGGGTGAAAAAAGCTACGCCTTTTATCCCGTTGATGGCATTTACTACCTTACCCTTTTCCCAGTAAGTTTGGAGCAAGGTCCTGAAACAGCCCTTTACGTAGAAGCAAAAGACAAAGCAGGCAATAAAATATCCCAGTCTATCAGGGTAAACATAAAACCCTTTAAGTCTAAGGTGGATAAAATAGAGCTTAAGGATGATTTTCTAAACTCGGTTATATATCCCCTATTGGGCGAGGAGGGTAAGGGTCTTGACCCTGTGGAGGCTTTCAAGAGGGTTAACGAGATATGGAGGGCCAGGGATGCGTCCGTGCTTCTTGAGTTGGGCAGGAAAAGTGAGCCTAGGATGTTGTGGGATAGAGCCTTTCTCCAGCTTCCTAACAGTAAGGTCATATCCACCTACGGAGATGTAAGGTTGTATTTCTACGGTGGACAGCAAGTAAGCGAAAGCAGGCACATGGGCTACGACTTTGCCTCTCTATCAAGGGCACCTATTCCAGCATCCAACTCTGGTGTGGTGGTTTTTGCAAGACCCTTAGGCATATACGGTAACGCAGTGGTCATAGACCATGGGTTTGGGCTTATGAGCCTATATGGACATCTCTCAGAGATACATGTAAGGGAGGGCCAGTTTGTAAAGAAGGGTGAAATCGTGGGTCTTACTGGAACCACTGGATTGGCTTTGGGAGACCATCTGCATTTTGGTATGCTTGTCCAGGGTCATGAGGTAAATCCTGTGGAATGGTTAGACAGCAGGTGGATAGACAGAAGGATAATCCCCGTCATACAGGCTAAATGAGAAGGTTTAAATACACTTTAATAAAACTTGCCATTCCCCTTGCTGTCCTTTTTCTAAGGCTTCTATCAAGGACAGTAAGATGGGAAAGGAGGATAGACTATGATCTGTACCGAGGAAAGATAATAGCCCTTCTGCATGGCAATGCCCTATGCGTGGCTCTACTTGGAATAGACAGGGGCATATATACCATGGTCAGCCGGTTTAGGGATGGGGACTTGGCGGACATGCTTCTTAGAAGGCTAGGCTTTAAGGTGTTCAGGGGCTCGAGCGAAGAGGGAAAACCCCAAAAGGGCGGAAGAACTGCCCTTTTAAAGCTCATAGAGGTTTTAAAGGAAAAAAACACAGTGGCGCTGACCGTAGACGGTCCTAAGGGTCCGGCGTGTGTGGTGAAGGAAGGAGTTGTGTTCCTAGCCCAAAAAACAGGAGCACCCATAGTACCCTTGTACGTGAAATTTGAAAGGAGTATAAAACTCAACAGCTGGGACAGGTTTACCATACCCCTACCCTTTTCAAAGGCAAAGGTTCTTATGGGTAAGGAGATCAGGGTAGAACCCAACGACAACATAGAAGATAGGAGGAAGGAGCTCCAAAATGTGCTTGAGGAGCTCTGCAGAGCCTAGGGTGGAGCTCTCTTTCCAACCTTTGTAGGGAACAGCCTGGAGGATATTCTAGGAGCGTACACAAAACTAAAGCTTCCCAAGAGTGCCGTGGCTAGCACAAGGGAAAAGGCAAGGGTTTGGGCCGGTTCGTAAAAGCTTGCGAATATTATGGAGAACTCCCCCCTCTGTAAGAAGGATAAGGAAGCCCTAAGGGAGCCTCTCCTGTTGAGCCCGTAGATTGTGGAACCCCAATAGGTGGAAAGAAACTTGGTGAGCACACTAAGGGGCAGTAGGACAACCAAAAGCCAGATATACTGGTCCAGTCCTAGCTTTGAATGGAAGGTAAACATAAAAAAGAACACACCTATGGCTATATCCTTAAGGTCTGAGAGTGACCTATCTACAAGCCCGTAAATCCTGCTTTTTTCGGGCACAACCACACCCAACATAAAGGCTATTAGCGCATCGGAAAGACCAAAGCTTAAGCTTATACCAGCGGATAAAAGAAGGGTACCGAGGACAAAGAAGGGAACTAAACTCTCATCCACCTTTCTATCTATGTATGAAAAGACCCTATACGAAGGTCCTTTAAGAAGGTAGAATACAACAAAAAGGACAAAGACAGCAAGAAAAGCTCTCCACATGCTTATAATTTCAAGCTTTCCACCGACCGAAAAGGCGGTAAATACGGAAAGTAGTACTATGCTTACAAGGTCTTCAAATATGAGTATGCCTATCAAAAGTTCGGCTTCTGGGTTTACAAGCCTTTTATAGTCCATAAAGAGCTTCGCGGTTATTGCAGTACTGCTGGGGTAAAGCACAGCCCCAAGCACCAAAGAAAGAAAAAGGTCCTCCGATAAAAGGTAGGTAATCAAAAAGGGAGGTATGAAGTTGATAAACAGGTCAACAAGACCAGGTTTTAAGACCCTCTTCATGCTCCAGAGTCTTTCAAAGGAGTACTCAAGACCTATAAAGAAAAAAAGGAGGACTATTGCGGACATCTCCAAAAGGGAGAAGAGAAACTCCATCTTTTGGGGAAAGAAAAGCTTTCCAAGAAGACCAGCAAGCATAAAGGAGACTATGTGAGGAACCCTTAGGCTTGAGAGTACAAGGGCAAGTCCAGAGAGCAGTATAAGCACAGAGCCCGCATATATGAACTCCTGAGGCTGATGCATATTAGGTACTACACCTTCCGCAGAGTTCCACAAAGTAGTTTAGTTGGGGTCTTGTTCCTACAACTATGAGTATGTCCCCAATCTCTATTTTTTCCTTGTAAGGGTCTGGGCTTGGTATTATTTTACCTTTTCTGTCTATGGCTATCACTGAAACACCTGTTGTCTTCCTTATTTGAAGCTCCGCTATGGTTTTACCCACAAAGTTGGATCCTACCTCTACCTTAACCCATTCCATAACAACCTCTTTAAGGACTAGATCCATCCTCTCTGCCTTTATGGGTTGGTATAGAGCTCCTGCAAGGAGAAAGCCCAGCTCCTTTGCCTCCTCTTCCGTCATATCAAAAACGCAGGTACTCTCCTCATCTTCCATGAGGTATATTTCCCTCTTGCCCGTGTTGTATATGACTAAGATGAGCTCCCTACCCTCTCTTAGAGTCATCGAGTACTTTTTGCCTATTCCTGGAAGGTCTGTTTCCCTGACTTCCATGTGGATTATTTTAAGATTTCTTTACCGCCTTAAGTATGTCTTTCCTCTCCGTAAGAACTATGGACTTTATTCCCTCATCCTTCTGGTAGCTTTCCGCCATTTCCCTCTGAATAAACTCTATGAGCTTTTGTATTTGCGCTTCCATTTCTTCCAGTTGTTCCTTCATCTGAAGGATTATGTCTATACCTGCCAGATTTACGCCCAAATCTCTGCTCAGAGTAAGGATAAACTCCAACCTTTCAAGGTCTTTATCTGTATAGTAACGTGTCCTTCCCTTGCTTCTTGTTGGTTTGAGAAGACCCTCCTTTTCATAAAGCCTGAGGGTCTGGGGATGTATATCGTACATGGTAGCTACCACGCCTATAGTGTAAAACTTATACCTTTCCTTCTTCATACCTTTCTCTCCCTTATACGTTCTGGCTCTGGGAGCAGGTCGTTTAACTCTTCCAAAAGTCTTAATACCCTTTTACCATCGCCAAAAAGCTTATCCATAAGGCCTATCTTGGGCACATCTATGTTTACCCTTACGAAAAGGTCACCCTTGCCATCCCCCAAAAGCTTAGGCATGCCATAGCCCTCAACCCTTATGAGGTCCCCATCCTTTGCACCCGGAGGCACTTTCACCCTGACCTTAGAGCCTTCCAAGGTGGGGACATGGAGTTCTGTACCTAAAATCGCTTCTGTGATCTTTAGGTTTACATCAAGGTATAGGTTGTTTCCCTTTCTTTCAAAGATAGCATGAGGCTTTAACTTGACCATTATTATAAGGTTGCCACTCGGACCTCCATATATACCTGCATGTCCTTTGCCCTCTGCCATTATCCTGCTACCGCTGTCCACACCTGGGGGTATACGAACCCTTACCTCCTCCCTTACTCTAACTGTAGCCCTTCCCCTGCATTTAGGGCAGGGTTCTCTTATAACACCCTCACCCCTGCATGTAGGACAGGTCTGAGCTATGGTCATGAAGAACTGTCTTTGGACAACCTCACCCCTTCCACCGCATGTAGGACATGTCCTTTCACCTTTGCTCCTATCAAAACCCAAACCACCGCAGGCATCGCATGGGACCTCCCTGTCTACGGGCACGTTTACAACTGTGCCCCTGTAGGCTTCCTCAAGGCTGAGCTCTACCGTGTAGTATATGTCCTCACCCTTTATAGGACGTCTATACTCACGCCTTCTGCCTCTCGTAGCCTTCTCGAATATACTTTCAAATCCAAAGCCCTTAAAGACGTCCTCGAGAAACTCACCCAAGTCTGTAAAGACCACCTCTTGAGTAAAGTCGCCTGGCGCACCCTGTGCAGTAAAGGCAGAGTGTCCGTATTGGTCGTAAAGCTTTCTCTTCTCAGGGTCCGAAAGAACCTGATAGGCTTCGTTTATCTCCTTGAACTTCTCCTGAGCGTCAGGTTCTTTGTTAAAGTCTGGGTGGTACTTACGGGCAAGCCTTCTGTAAGCCTTCTTTATCTCCTCCTGACTTGCGTTCCTTGAAACGCCCAGCACCTCGTAATAATCCCTTTTAGCTGATTGAGCCATGTTAATAGATTTTAGTCAACTTTTATAAAGTTTCAAGCCTAAAGCTGAGTGTGTTAAACTATAGTCCATGCTTTGGAAAAAATCTGCCTCAGAGCTGTCAAAGCTTGTCAAAAAGAAGGAGGTCAGTCCAAAGGAAGTGGTTCAAGCCTTTTATGAGGGGTTTCTGCATACGGAAGATAAGGTAAAGGCTTACATAACTCCGCTCTACGAGGAAGCTCTGAAGGAAGCAGAAAACCTCAAGGTAGAGGAGGATATGCCCTTAGCGGGCGTTCCTATAGCCATAAAGGACAACATAAATGTGAAGGGCTACCCCACAACCTGTGCCTCTAAGATACTTCAGGGTTATATATCACCCTACGATGCCACTGTCATAGAGAGGCTAAAGAAGGCAGGGGCTCTGATAGTTGGCAAAACAAACATGGACGAGTTTGCCATGGGCTCTTCTACCGAGTATTCGGCCTTCTTTAAAACAAAAAATCCTTGGGATTTGGAAAGGGTGCCCGGTGGTTCCTCTGGGGGGTCGGCTGTATGCACGGCGGTGCTCTCCGCTCCTTTGTCTTTGGGTTCTGATACTGGCGGGTCCATAAGACAGCCTGCCAGCTTCTGCGGTGTTATAGGCCTTAAGCCTACTTACGGTAGGGTCTCTCGCTACGGTCTTGTGGCCTTTGCCTCTTCCCTTGACCAGATAGGTCCTTTTGGAAGAAGGACGGAGGATGTGGCACTCATTATGGAGGTCATAAGCGGGTATGACCCAAAGGACTCAACAAGCAGTGAAAGGGAAGTACCCAAGTACACGGAGGAACTAAAGAAGGGTGTAAGGGGTCTTAGGGTTGGTTTTGTAAAAGAGTTCATGGAAGGGCTCGAGGAAGGTGTGAAGACAAACTTTGAGAATTTCCTAAAGGAGCTTCAGAAAGAAGGTTGTCATGTGGAAGAGGTCTCCCTTCCCTATGTTAAGTATTCCATACCCTGCTACTACATAATTGCACCTTCTGAGGCATCCTCCAACTTAGCAAGGTATGATGGGGTTAGGTTTGGCTACAGGACGGACAATTACACAGACCTATTTGAGATGTACTCAAAGACGAGGGATGAAGGCTTTGGTCCTGAGGTGAAAAGGAGAATACTCCTCGGCACCTTTGCCCTGTCCGCGGGATACTACGACGCTTACTATCTTAAGGCTATGAGGGTCAGAAGGCTAATAGCTCAGGACTTTGAAAGGGCCTTCAAAAGGGTTGACCTCATAGCGACACCTACAACTCCAACAACAGCCTTTAGGTTTGGCGAAAAGACCGATGACCCTATATCCATGTATCTTTCGGACATATACACCGTGAGCGTAAACCTTGCGGGCCTTCCAGGAATATCCATACCCATAGGTATGTGGCAAGGTCTTCCTGTGGGCGGACAGCTTATAGGAAAGCCCTTTGACGAAGCCACCTTGCTTAGGGTCTCCTACTGGTGGGAGAGCGTATATAAACATTATGAGCTGATGCCTCACATTTAAAGAAAGAAAGTAAAATATTAGCCCATGCTAAAGAGAACTCTTTACTGCGGAGAAATTTCAGAAGACCACCTTGGGAAAGAAGTTTCCTTATGCGGTTGGGTGCACAGGGTTAGAAACCACGGAGGTGTGGTCTTTGTAGACCTCAGAGACAGAGAGGGTATAGTTCAGTGTGTAGTTGAAGAGAGGATAAACCCCGAGGCTTACGAGCTTGCGGACAGTTTAAGGTCCGAGTACGTGGTCGCCATAAGGGGAACAGTAAGAAGAAGACCGCAAGGCACGGAAAACCCAAGGCTTAAAACGGGAAACTTTGAGGTGGTCATAGACAGGATAGAACTTTTAAATTCTTCTGAAGCCCTGCCCTTTCCCGTGGACGAGGAGACGCCCGTATCTGAGGAGATAAAGCTAAATCACCGCTATCTGGACCTAAGAAGGGAGAGTATGAGGGAGAACATCCTGTTTAGACACAAGGCCTATCAGGTTATAAGAAGGGTCTTTTTAAGACATGGCTTTGTAGAGGTGGAGACCCCCTTCCTTACCAAGTCCACGCCTGAGGGTGCTAGGGACTTTCTTGTACCCTCGAGGCTCCACCCTGGTAAGTTCTATGCCTTACCTCAGTCCCCTCAGCTTTTTAAACAGATACTCATGGTCGCGGGTTTTGATCGCTACTTTCAGATAGTCAAGTGTTTAAGGGACGAGGACCTGAGGGCTGACCGTCAGCCCGAGTTTACACAGGTAGACTTTGAGCTCTCCTTTGTGGATGAGGAGGATGTAATAGCATTTAGCGAAGAGCTCATATGTGATCTCTTTAAAGAGCTCCTCGGTTTGGAGCTGAAAAGGCCCTTTGACAGACTCTCATACGGGGAGGTTATGGAGCGCTACGGTTCTGACAAGCCAGACAGACGCTTCGGTCTTGAGCTTATAGACCTGAGCCATGTATTCAAAGATACCCAGTTTAGGGTTTTCAGAGAGGCATTAGAAAATAACGGTGCGGTAAAAGCTATAAACTTTAAAGGCTCAAACCTTTCAAGGAAGGAGATAGACGAGCTTACCCAGTTCGTACAGACCTTGGGTGCCAAAGGTCTTGCTTGGATAAAGGTGGAGGCGGATGGAAAGCTAAACTCACCCATAGTAAAGTTTTTCACCGAAAGGGAGACAAAAGAGCTCCTGAAGACCATGGACGCAAAGGCTGGAGATGTGCTCTTCTTTTCAGCGGACAGCAAAGATATGGTGTACAAAATACTGGGCAATCTCAGGCTTCACATAGGAAAGAAGTATGGGCTTATAGACCAAAGTAAGTTTGACCTTCTTTGGGTTGTGGATTTTCCACTGGTTGAATGGGATGAGGAAGAAAAGAGGTTCGTCTCATTGCACCATCCCTTTACTTCCCCAAGGGAGGAGGACATACCCCTCATTGAAGAGGCTCTCAAGGTTGAGAGTCTGGAGGAGAAAAAGAAACTCTTGCACTCTGTAAGGGCAAGAGCTTATGACCTTGTTATAAACGGCTATGAGGTAGGTGGTGGCTCCATACGCATACACAGAAGAGACCTCCAAGAACTCATCTTCAAACTCCTTGAGATAGGCAAGGTGGAGGCGGAGGAGAAATTTGGCTTTCTTCTTAGGGCTTTGCAGTTTGGAGCTCCACCCCACGGAGGGCTTGCCTTCGGTCTTGATAGGCTAATAGCCATAATGAGGGGTCTTGACTCCATAAGGGATGTCATAGCCTTTCCAAAGACCCAGAAGGGCATATGCCCACTTACAGGAGCTCCAGACTACGTAGAGCCAAAACAGCTAAAGGATGTGCATATAAAGGTAGTTGAGTGATGCACCTGCGCATAGGTACACGCAAAAGCAAGTTAGCCCTCTGGCAGGCAAATTTTGTAAAGGAAGAGCTAGAAAAGAAAGGCCACAGCGTTGAGCTTGTACTCATAACCACCTCAGGAGACAAGATCTTGGATGCCCCCTTGGCAAAGATTGGGGGTAAGGGTCTCTTTGTAAAGGAGATAGAGGAGGCTCTTTTAAGGAAAGAGATAGACCTTGCGGTTCATTCTCTTAAAGACGTTCCCATGGAGCTCCCAAAAGGTCTTACCTTGGGTGCCATAACGGAGAGAGAGAGCCCCTTTGATGTGCTTATATCAAGAGGAGGAGAAAAACTTGAAGAACTCCCAGAAGGTGCGCTAGTTGGCACATCATCCCTGCGCCGGCAGGTACAGATAAGGAGAAAAAGACCTGACCTAAAGGTGGAGGTCCTCAGGGGCAATGTGGACACAAGGCTTAGAAAGCTAGAGGAAGGAAGGTACCATGCCATAATCCTTGCCTATGCAGGTGTTAAAAGGATGGAGCTTGAAGGGAGGATAGCTCAGGTCCTTGAGGATTTTGTGCCCGCCGTGGGTCAGGGTAGCTTAGCTATAGAGATAAGGGAAGGTGACGAGGATGTGCTAAATACTGTAAGCTTCCTTAATCATCAGGAGAGCAGGATAAGGGCAGAGTGTGAAAGGTCCTTTCTAAAAGAGCTACAGGGTGGCTGTCAAGTTCCTATAGGTGCCTACGCATGGCTTGAAGGGGATAAACTCCTTATAAGGGGCTTTTTATCTGACCTTGAAGGAGTAAGGTTCATAGAAGGCTGTGAGGTCGGAAAACCGGAGGAACCTCAGGAGTTGGGGAAAAGGTTAGCAGGAGAGCTCCTAAAAAGGGGCGGAGAGGAAATTCTTAAAGACATATACGACAAGTAGTTTATATTTTTAAGCATGAGATTGGGGATAGTGTTGGGGACAAAGCCCATAAGTCCTTTGGAGTTTTGGGTGGGAGTAGAAGAAGGTAAGGTGGTTCAGCTTGACGATTTTGTCTGTGTGGAGAGTTCTATAGGAGGATTGAGGGTCAAGTTCTACGGTGTGGTGAGCGAAGTAAACAAGTTTTTAGAGGGTGCGGACTACGTTTACGACGCTCACCTCGTGAGCCAGGGCGTGATACCGGTTAACATAGCCTACACGGCGAAGGTGAACATAACTCGCATAGAGCCTGAGGTTTTTGCACCACCCAACCCCGGTGATACCGTCTATAAGGCTGTAGGTATGGACTTTGAAAAGGCCCTCTACTATGACCAGATGAAGGAGAAGATTCCCGCAGGCATGGATAGAAACGGTAATACGGTTTACGTAAACTATCACTTTATAAACGGTGTAGAGGGTGCCCATGTGAGCATATCTGGCATGTCTGGCATAGCTACAAAAACATCTTATGCTCTCTTTCTGCTTTACTCCATCTTAGAAACAGCAAGGGACAGGGACAGGGTTCATGGTATTGTGTTTAACGTAAAGGGTAAAGACCTTCTCTGGCTAGACAAGAAAAACAAGGTCTTGGATGAGGATAGCAAGAAGGTTTATAAGAAAATGGGTCTAGAGCCTCAACCCTTTAAGAACGTGACCTTCTACGTGCCACCTTCTACCCATAGTCCTAACCTTCCAGACTGCGAAAGGGTAGATGAAAGGGTTGTACCCTTCTATTGGAGCATGAGGGAGTTTGCGGAAGAGGGTTTGATAAGGTTTATGTTTGCAGAGGGTGAGGAGGGTATGTCCAACATACACTATGTAATAGACCGCATAGCCAACAAGCTTTACGGCCTCACCCATTCAAGCCCACCGAGTAGGCTCATAGACGATTACGGAAAGGATATATCTTCCCTGAAAGACCTTGAGGATTTCCTCGAAGAGGCAATAAAAGACAAGGAGCAAAACAAGAACTCTGAGCTTTACAGAAACTGGTTCGGAGATGCCCATCTCCAGACAGCCTACGCTTTCCTCAGAAGGTTTAGCAGAGCTCGTCAGTATGTGGGGAGACTTGTGCGTGAAGGCTCAAGCCCCATAAGGTGGGAGGATAACAGGCTTTCCGTGGTCGATATAAGTGGACTTCATAGCATAGGCAAGATGTTCGTAGTTGGTACGCTGTTAAAGAGGATATTTAAAGAAAAGGAAAATAGGGGTAAACCCTACCCTAAAATCTTCGTGGTTCTTGACGAACTTAACAAGTATGCACCGAAGGATGGGTGGAGCCCCATAAAAGACGTGGTGCTCGATATTGCAGAAAGGGGAAGGAGCTTAGGCGTGATACTCATAGGTGCACAGCAGACGGCAAGCGAGGTGGAGAAGAGGGTCGTTGCAAACTCGGCTTTGAAGGTGCTAGGCAGGATGGACTCCAGTGAAGTTTTAAGCAAGGAATATGAGTTTTTAACGGGTAACTTCAAACATAGGGCTATAATGTTAAAGAAAGGTACTATGATAATGTATCAGCCAGATATACCAAGCCCTCTTGTGGTTAGGTTTCCAAAACCCGCATGGGCGACGAGACCTCAGGAGGTGGAGGAGGAGGTCCATGTTCCCGAAGATTTTGGTAATTTTTAGCCTTCTGATAGGCTTTGCCTTCTCCCAAACGGTAGCCGTAAGGTTTGGTAAGTACCCAGACAAGGAGCGTATAGTCTTCCA
The DNA here is from genome assembly GCA_003696155.1 of Acidobacteriota bacterium. Classification (GTDB taxonomy): domain Bacteria; phylum Aquificota; class Aquificia; order Aquificales; family Aquificaceae; genus Pampinifervens. The sequence goes on along the minus strand of RFFP01000017.1, from coordinate 130,668 downwards.
GTTTGAAGAGAAGCATGACTATAAGGTTTTCACCTTGGAAAATCCAAAGCGGATAGTTGTAGACATTACAGCGCGAGTAGATGTGAGCCTGCCCACGGCAGTAAAGGGTAGAGTTGGAAAACACCCATGGGTCACAAGGGTGGTCTTGGAAGGAGACTTTGAGTATGTCAAAGCCTTCTCACTGCAGGAACCCTTTAGGATAGTTATAGACATCTACAGAGGAGAGGGTAAAAAAAGAAGGGAAGAGGATGAGGACCTCCTAGCCATAGTTGACCCAAGCTTTATAAAACTTCTAAGGGGTATGCACGTGGAGGAAGGGGGTAAGTTGATAAACGAGGTTATGGGTAAGACAGTTTTAACTCAAAGAAGAACTGTGGTAGTAGATGCGGGGCACGGTGGACACGACCCCGGAGCCATAGGTTTCATGGGTGTAAGGGAGAAGGATATAAACTTGGCAATAGCACAGAGGCTTGCAGAGTACTTAGAAAAGGACGGAAGGTTTAGGGTCATAATGACAAGAAGGGAAGATGTGTTTGTCCCTCTTAATCAGAGGGCTAACATGGCCCTAAAAAATAGAGCGGACCTGTTTATAAGCATACATGCTAACGCCTCACCCCGTGGCATATCTTCTCACGCAAGTGGTACTATGGTTTTTGCCATATCTTCTGAGTCTGCAAACAGGAAAAAACAACATATTATAGATAGCGACAGCTATGCCAAGCTCGTGCTTGGGACCTCAGATATACCAAACAGTGCCCGTATCGTCCTTGCAGACCTTGCCATGGACGTGACCCTATACGAAAGCCTGTCCTTTGGTAAAAAGGTGGCAAGTATTCTTTCAGGTAAGTTGGGAAGGGATGTGGAATTCAAGGGTATTCAAAGGGCTGGCTTTGCGGTGCTCAAGACCCCGGGCATACCATCCCTTCTTATAGAGACGGGTTTTATAACCAATCCGAAGGAAGCCTTACTTATGTCAAATGCGGATTTTCAGGACAGGTTTGCAAAAGCTCTTTACGAATCCATAGTTCAGTACTTCTTCCCAGAAATGCGAAAAGTCACTTTAACCCAAGGAGTTTATGCATCTGAGGTATTACCCTAACCTGATAGCCAAGTCCTAGTAGCCTTTCCTGCATTTGGAGGGATTTTTTTAAGAAGAACGCCTTATTACCCTCAGGCTGTAATACTACCCTATCCTCCTCTAGGAGTTTTCTAAAGTTTTCTCTTAGGATGACGTCAAAGGTAAGATGTTGGTCTACAACAAACTTAAGCTCAGATGCGTACTGAAGTATCTTAGGATGTACATACCAATCCACTTCACCCTTGGGAGAGCATGTTATGTGAAGTGGTTTATCTACAATCTCTTCCATCTCCCGCTGCCAAAGGGTGCCGTTAGTTTCTATCTGGACAGACCTTTCAAGTTCAAGAAGGTTCTTAACCAAAATAGAGAGACCATCCTGCAGGAAGGGTTCACCTCCTGTTATCACCACATGCCGGTGTGGGTACTCTTTTACCTTCTGGAGGAGCTCCTCAAGGTCTAAATTACCTTCCTTAAAGGCCAAGGCTGATGGTTGGTCGCACCATGGGCATCTCAGGTTACAACCCTGCAGCCTTATAAAAAGGCTTGGCTTTCCCAAGAGTAAACCTTCTCCCTGTATGGTGGGATATATCTCGTTTACCGCTATGCTTGTGGTGCTTCCAATTTTATTTCGTAGCATTCTATAACATCACCCACCTTTACGTCGTTGTAATCCTTCAGTTTTATACCGCACTCAAAGCCCTTGGCAACCTCCTGCACATCCTCTTTATACCTCTTAAGACCTTCAATCCTTCCATCGAATATAACCACACCGTTTCTTATAAGCCTTGCCTTTGCGTTCCTCAGAATCTTACCCTCAAGCACGTAACATCCTGCTACCGTTCCAGCACCCTTTATCTTAAAGGTAGCCCTGACCTCTGCAGAGCCATGAACCACCTCTTTTTCCACAGGCTTTAACATACCCCTAAGGGCTTTTTTCACATCGTCGACCACCTCATATATGATGCTGTAAAGTTTTATATCTACCTTCTCCCTTTCTGCGATTTCCCTCGCCTTTATGTCCGGCCTTGTGTTGAAGCCTATTATAATAGCATTGCTTGCCTTTGCAAGCATGACATCGTTTTCCGTTATACCACCTACGTCCCCATGGATTATCTTTATGGAAACTTCAGGCGTAGATAGTTCTCCCAGCGATTTCTTCAGAGCTTCTAAGGAGCCTACTGTGTCCGTCTTTACTATGAGCTTTAGCTCCTTTATTTCTCCCTCTTGTATCTTTTTGAACACTTCCTCAAGAACCATACCCTTTGAAACCTTTTCCATCTGCTCCTTTCTCATCTTCCTCAGCTGAGCCATCTCCCTAGCCTTCCTCTCGTCCTCTACAACTTTGAACTGGTCACCTGCCATGGGGAGCTCTTCAAAACCCAAAACCTCCACGGGTATGGAAGGTCCCGCAGATTTTAACCTCCTACCCCTATCATCAAACATGGCCCTTACACGTCCATAGGTGGTGCCAGCCACAAAGATATCTCCCAACTTCAAAGTGCCCTCCTGGACAAGAACAGTAGCAACGGGTCCTCTCTGCTTGTCCAGCTTGGATTCCACAATGGTACCCTTTGCACTTTTGTGAGGATTTGCCTTAAGTTCAAGCATTTCTGAAAGCAGAAGTATGTATTCAAGTAAACTCTCCACATTCTGGCCCGTCTTCGCAGACACGTCCACAAATATAGTATCACCCCCCCACTCTTCCGGTATCAGACCGAGCTCTGAGAGCTCTCTCCTCACCTTCTGAGGGTCTGCACCGGGTTTGTCTATCTTGTTGACCGCTACTATTATGGGTACATTGAAAGCCTTAGCGTGATTTATAGCTTCAACGGTTTGAGGCATTACACCATCGTCTGCAGCAACAACAAGCACCGCTATATCTGTAACCTGAGCACCTCTTGCCCTTAAGGAAGTAAAGGCTTCGTGACCGGGTGTGTCCAAGAAGGTTATCCTCCTTCCATCGGGCATCTCCACAACGGACGCTCCTATATGCTGGGTTATACCACCTTTCTCCCTCTCTGCAACCTTAGTCTTTCTTATCGTATCCAGTAGGGTTGTTTTCCCATGGTCTACGTGCCCCATAACCACGACTACAGGGGGTCTAAGTTCTAGCCTCTCCCCTTCCTCTACCACTTCCTCCTCTTCCTTTATCTCCTCTTGGGGCTTTATTTCCGCAAGAAATCCGAGGGATTCTGCTATCTCTACTGCCATCTGTGGTGGAACCGTCTGGTTTATGGTTGCCAGCATACCCCTTTTGAGAAGGTCCGCCATTATCTGGTTAGGTGGCACCCTTAGCATATCCGCAAGCTCTCTAACGGTTATCACCTGGGGTATTTGGACAATCTTTACCTCTTCTTCCTTCTCTTCCCTTTTTTCCTTCTTTATCTGCTGTTCAAGTTTTTTAAGTATTTGCTCCTCTTCTTTTGTTAGTTTACTCTTTGGTTTGGGAGCCTCCTTTTTTTCCTCTATCTTCTGCTCCCTGGGTGGGGGTGCAGGTGGTGGTGCGGGTATTCTTGGAGGTACAAAGGGTCTTCTTTCCTCTACCCTTCTAGGCTTTTCCTTCTCTTCCCTCTTGGGTTTGTAAGGTTGCTCTGTCTGTTTTGTCTTCTCCACGCGTTCATGAGGCTTCTTTTCCTTCAGTTTTTCTTCTTTATGCTTTTTTTCCTCTCTTTGAGGTATGGCCTTCTCCTCGGTTTTCAACTCCGCCCTTGGACTTTCTTGGGTTAGAGTCTGAACTTCTTCATGTTCTTCGGGCTGTGTGGTTGTCCTAAGATGGTCGTATATTATCTGGAGCTCTTCTTCATCAAGAATGGCAAAATTCCCCTTTTCTATTCCCCATTCCTTTAATACGTCCCTTACCTTCTTTACTGGCACTCCCAATTCTTTGGCCACATCCTGAACTTTCAATTTTCTCATAGTTTATAATTATAAGCCTGAAATGCTCTCCGTACTTATACGTGCTAAGAACGAAGAGGAAAGCATTGGGAGGGCAATAAGGAGCGTAAAAGGCCTTGCTAATGAGATAGTGGTGGTAGACTCAGGCTCAACCGATAGAACGGTAGAGATTGCCAAAAGTCTTGGTGCTAAGGTGTTTTTTAAAGAGTGGGAGGGATATCCAAACCAGCTAAACTATGGGATAGGTCTCTGCTCGGGGGATTGGGTACTTGTATTGGATGCGGATGAGGAGGTCTCCCACGAGTTGGCAGAAAGTATAAGACATACAATCAAAGCACCAAAACACAAGGTCTATATGGTCTCAAGGAGAACCTATTACCTCGGAAGGTTTCTAAAATATGCCTGGTATCCAGAGTGGAGAGTGAGGCTCTTTGAAAGGGGTAGGGTGAGGTTTGAAGGGGAGATCCACGAGCGAGCGATCTTTGAAGGCCCTGTAGGAAAAATCAAGGGTGACCTCTATCACTACTCCTACAGGAACCTTATGGACCAATACGAAAAGACACTAATGTACGCTCACAAGATGGCAAGTTTAAAGCATAAAGGAGGAGAAAAGTTCAGGCTTTACAAACTAGTTTTTAATCCCCTCTGGAGCTTCTTTAAAGTCTATTTTGTACAGCTTGGTTTTTTGGACGGCGTCAGGGGCTTCCTTGTGGCAGTCTCAGCCTTCATATACACCTTTTTAAAGTACAAGTTCTTACTTGAATTGGAACTTGCCAAGGATGATAAGCGTTGTAATACCTGTATATAACGGTGAGGAGTATGTAGTTCAAGCGGTAGAGTCTGTCTTAAACCAAAGCCTTAAGGTGGATGAGATAGTTGTGGTGGATGACTGCTCTGAAGATCGCACGCCAGAGCTCCTTAAGGAGCACTTTGGAAGCTTGATAAAGTACCACAGGAACCATAAGAACATGGAAAGATGCTACTCAAGGAATAGGGGCTTTGAGCTTTCAAGGGGTGATTATGTTTTCTTTCTTGACCACGATGACCTCTGGGCAAGAGAGCACGTGGAAAGGACTATGGAAAACTGGGGAGACTCATACATGGTTTACACCTTTCCACGTACCACAATAGACAGCAAAGGTAGGATTAAAAGGGTATCTAAAAAGAGCATACCTAAGAACCCTTTCCTTATAGCCTTCTCTGGGCTCTTGGGCTATCCTTCCGCCACCGCCTTTAAAAGGGATTACTTTCTGCCTTATAAGGATGAGTACATGCTAAGGGAGGATTGGGAGGTTTTTCTAAGGGCCATCTTAATGGGTTATAAGATAAAAGTCCTTGACCATAACACGGTTTATATAAGGGAACATGTGTCAAGGACCAGCAAAAGTTCAAGGCTCTACCGGGGCACCATCAAAGTATACCAAGACTACAGGGATAGAATAGAAGAGAAGTATCTGCCCTATTTTCTTTTTCACGTAGGAGATGTATGCCTAAGGTTCGGGGACCTAGGGAAGGGCTGGGGCTTGGTTGCAGAGGCTTTAAAGAGAGAGCCACGCCTGCTTTTGTCTTTCAGAAATCTACTTACGATTCTTAAGAGAGGCTTTAGGTTTTGGAGGGTCTATGATTAGCGTACGTATGAGGGCTGAGCTTCAGGGGAAGCACGTCTCCGGTGCGGAAAGGATAGTGTTAAAGCAAGACCTTGAGAAAACAGTAAAGGAACTTCTAAAAAGGCCAAAGCAATATGATACGATAGTGCTAACTATAGAAGAGCTTCAAGAGTTAGAAAGAATAGAAAAAGCCCTACCCATATACAGTTTTGACTTCAAAACCGTAGAGGAAGCCCACAGCTTTGCGGTAAAGAAACTTATGGAGGAAGGGGTGCCTGAAGGCTTGGCATATAAGGCTTTAGAGCTCTTAAGGAGAGGGCCCAGCCCGAAGGGTGGCAATATGAGGGGTGCTGTGCTTATGGATATAAGTACGGGTGAGAGGCTTGAGCCCAACCAGGAGAAGGGGATAAGGACGATAAGGTTTGACTGGGAGGATAGAAAGCATATAAAGAGTTTGCTAATGAAGAGGGGTATAAAGAAGGAATATAGAGAGAGGCTTTTGGATGCCTTGGCCTTAGCCACTAAAAACCTCTATTGCGGTGTAATAGCGGAGTTATGTTGGAGCGATGACCCAGATTATATAACTGGCTATGTGGCAGGTAAGAGTATAGGCTACGTAAGGATCAAACCTATGAAGGAGTTTGGAGTAGCCTTAGGCGGTAGGGTTTATTTTGTGAGGAAAAAGGAGGCTTCAAAGGTCATACACTGTCTTGAGAAGAGGGCAGTACTGATAGAGGAGCTATGAAAATGCTTATAGCGCTTACTCTCCTTGCGGTCTCATCCATAAGCCTCTTTGAGGCTGCAGTGGTTTTACTAATTCCCTTTATTCTGTATCACAGGGCAATCCTTAAAGGCAAGATGGTATTACCCCTCATACTGCACTTTTTTACTACCACAGTTTCAACCTTACTATATACACCATCTCAAATTGGAAAGGCTATAGAGCGAAGTCTTTTTCTCTTGGTTTACCCCCTGGGAGCTACCATAAAGTTGGGAGAAAAAGACCTATACAGGTATAACCTCTTCCTTACACTTTTGGGAACAGCTTTTTTACCTGTGGTCCTTTATAACTTTTACCAAACTGGGCAGGTCAGGATGTTATGGGGTGGCTGGTTTGAGGTGGGAGCCTTCTATACCCTTTTTGCCCTCTCTGCACTCTCTTTGACGCTATACAAAAGACATCTTCTTTACCTTCTGCCCTTCCTCATCTTCTCCGCTACCGTCTTTCTCAGCATGAGAAGGTCAGCCATACTGGGACTCCTATTTTCCTTTTTTGCCTTTCTTTTTATCTTTAGGGGTAGGTTGCCAAGGGCTTATACGGTCTTGACCCTGTTTTCTTTGACACTGATTACAGTCATCGGTGTGGCAGTTTTTCTACAGATAGACCCAAGGTACAAGGCTGTAAAAGAGGTAGTGCTTGACCAGAGGACCCTCGATAGGGAAACTATGAACACCATATCAAGCCTGAGATGGCAGATAGCAGAGGCCGGTATACAGGTGATTAAAAAAGACATAAAAGAAGGAAACTGGCTCCCTCTACTCATAGGCCATGGAACAAACTCGGGCTTTTATTTGGAGCCCAAAAGTCCTGTGGGTGGCATCTATGAGTCTTTCATACTCCTATCCGAGTTTATAGAAAAGGGTCTAATGGGTGTGCTCGCCATAGCTTGGATATGCCTATCCTACTTTAGATTTCTTCTCCGCTTTAAGTTTTCAGAAAACAGGGATTATCTACTTATGCCTTTAATGCTCATGTTGGGTGCTCATCTTGTTGGTGCGCTTTTCACCTTCTTTTGGGATGCAATGTTACCCCTCTATCTTATACTCTTTGGGGTAGTTGAAAGGCTTAAGACTTCACCACCATCCTATGAGCCCTCCCAACTAGCTCCTTAAAGTCCTCTATGCCCCTTTCCCTTAGGTGTTCTTCAAGGCCCTTCCGTATCTTTAGGGGTGCATAAGGGTCAAAGAAGTTGACTGTTCCTACCTGTATACAGGATGCCCCTGCAAGCACGTGCTGAAGGGCCGAGTCTGTATCGTATATTCCACCCACGCCCACTATGGGTATGGACTGTCCGTAAGAAGAAAATACCTCCCAAACCATACGCACCGCTATGGGTAGTATGGCTGGTCCTGAAAGACCTCCCATCAGGGTTGAGAGCTCGGGCTTTTGGGAGCTTACATCTATCTTCATACCAAGAAGGGTGTTTATGAGCACAAGCCCATCCGCTCCGGCGTCTATGCAGACCTTGGCAAATTCCCTTACATTTCCTACGTTTGGTGATAGCTTAACAAGCACGGGCTTTTTGACCTTTGACTTTACCCTGTCTACAAGCCTCTCAAGGACAATGGGGTCATGACCGAAAAGCATACCGCCCTTTTTCACGTTGGGACAAGATACGTTTAGCTCGTAGGCTACCACCTTCTGTGCCTCTTCCAAGGCAAGGCAGACCTCTAAATACTCCTCCTCCGTCTCTCCAAAGACATTAGCTATTATATGGGTATCTATATCCTTGATGTTTGGGTATATCTTCTTAAGAAAGCCTTCCACCCCTGGGTTTTGCAGTCCTATGGAGTTTAGCATGCCACAGGGAGTTTCCGCTATACGCTCCGGTGGGTTGCCCTCCCTCGGTTTTAAAGATATACCCTTTGTGACTATAGCACCAAGCTCTGAGACGTTATAGAGCTCCATAGCCTCCAGCCCGTAGCCAAAGGTGCCCGAGGCAGTCCACACGGGGTTTTTAAAAGTAACACCAAAGAGGCTAATGGAAAGGTCAGGCATTGGCTTTGCCCCCTATCAGAGACTTAAAACCCTCAAGGCTCCATCTTAGGGACTCTTTATAGCTTATGGCATCTCTACCGCAGAGCTCCAGCACTCCCCTACTTTCCACATCCTTATCAAGACCGCACACGTTATCCCTCCACATCATGAGCATCTGGTCTGAGCTAAAGGGCGGTGGTTGTATAAGCCTTTCAAGGAGCATACCGGAAAGGTACATGCCTACCTTAGGGAAGGGAAGAAGAAGAACCTTTCTGTTCCAGGCTTTGAATATATCTTCTAGAAGGCTTTTGAAGCTAACCCTACTGTCGCCACAGAGTTCGTAGGTCTTAAAGTCCGACTTTGGGAGCTCCAAAGCTTTTACAAAGGCACAGGCTACATCTCTCACATCCACGGGTTGGAAAAGGTAGTTTCCAAAGCCTGGTAGGGCTACCATGGGTAGAAGCTTTGTTATGCGCCACATATCAAAAAAAAGCCTCTGCTCAGGTCCCAATATTATTGAGGGTCTAATTATGGTGTATTTGAGTCCAGACCTTTTTAGCTCCTGCTCCGCCATATACTTGGTGCGATGGTAGAGAGAGGGTGCATCTTGATGAGTGCCCAGGGCACTCATATGAATTACCTTTTCTATACCACCGCACTCCCTTGCAACCTCGTAAAGCGTACGTGAAAAAAGGTAATGAACCCTCATAAAAGTCTCCCCACTCCTTCTGTCCTGAACAAGTATGCCAATAAGGTGTATGAGGAACTTAGGTGAAAACTCCTTAAACACCTCTAGAAGACCTCTTTTATCATCAAGCTCTACTGGGAAATAGCTAAGGCTTTTACCAAACAGCCTTTCCGCCTTTGAGAGGCTTCTTACAGTGGCTCCAACTTGGTAGCCTCTTTCTAAAAGCTCCTTTACTATGTACCTACCCACGAAGCCCGTTGCTCCTGTTAGGAGCACCCTCATTCCTGCAAGACCTCCATGGCAGTCTCTTTTGATTTTTTCTTACCCAGCTTACCCACAAGAAGGGATATCTCATAGAGAACTATAAGAGGTATGGCCATGAGTACCTGAGTGGTAACATCAGGAGCAATAAGGGCACCGGCAACAAAGGCTATGACTATGAAGTACTTTCTAAAACTTTTAAGCTGATCTTCTGAAACTATACCAGACCTTTGAAGCAAGAAAACTATAACTGGAAGCTCAAAGGCTAGACCAAAGCCTACTATCATCTTCAGAAGGAAGGATATATACAGGTTAACAGATAAGAAGGGGGTTGCCTGAAGTTGGGACAGACCTATGCCCAAGAGAAACTTAAGAGCCAAAGGAAGAACCACGAAGTAGGAGAAGGAAACCCCTAAGAGAAAAAGAGCTATGGAAAAGAGGGTGAGGGGGATAAAAAGTTTCTTTTCGTTGGGGTAGAGGGCTGGCTCGACGAATCTCCAAAGTTGGTAAAGCACAACAGGTAGTGAGAGTATAAAACCGGCTACTACGGATATTTTCAAAAGTATAAAGAGGGGCTCTGTTGGAGAGAGGGTTACAAGCTCAACCCGCGGATAGGACCTTTTTACCGGCTCCTTAAGAACCTCGAAGATATAACTGGCAAAGTAGAAGGCAACGCCCGTGCCAACAAAAAAGGCTATAAGGGACTTAATCAGCCTGTTTCTTAGTTCCCTCAGATGCTCCGTCAAGGGCATCCTGGGAAGGTCCTGATTGGTCATCTTCCTTCTTTGCCTCCTCTTCTAAAGTTATAGCTTCCTCGTAGCTTATACTCTTAGATTCCTCATCTATCTTTCTGTTAACATTCTCCAGATACATCTGATATCTGAGCTCATCCCAGGTTTCTCTAATCTTCCTTGCAAACTCACCAAGCTTGGTGGCCACCTCCATCATCCTTTCCGGCCCAAGGAAGATGAAGGCAACCGCCAGTATAACTATAAGTTCGGGAAACTCCATGCTTATAAATATACCCTATTCCTACTTAGCCACACGTAGTAAAGGGCTGGTATCACCAAAAGGGCCGTCAGAAAGGAAGATATTACTCCCCCCAGCATGGGCAGGGCTATTCTTGATATAACCTCCGAACCCGTTCCCTGAAGGTATATGGCGGGTAAGAGGCCTACAACTACTGTGAACATGGTCATGCTCTTGGGCCTTATCCTTTTAACCGCTCCCTCGTAAAGTGCTTCCTCAAAGTTTCCCCCCTTATACCTTTCAAGGGACATCATGATATAGACGACCATAACTATACCCATCTCTGCCGCTATACCCAAAAGGGCAAGAAAGCCAGCTATGGATGCCACTGAGAGTTTATAGTCAAAGAGATACATAAATAAAAAGCCACCAAGTAAAGAGGAAGGCAAAGTAAATAGAACTAAAAAGGTTTCAAATACTCTGTTAAGGCTTAGGTAGACCAGGACTACTATACCAAGTATGACAAGGGGGATTATTATCTTTAGGTCCTCCATTGCCCTTTGCCAGTATTCAAATTGACCACTCCACTGGTAGTAATAACCCTGTGGAAGGCTTACCCTTTCTCTTATTTTTCTGTCGCCCTCTTGCTTGATTTTCTCTATATCAGCTCCGGGCTTTGGTGTTATGTACAGGTAGGCTACAAGCATACCATTTTCAGACTTTATCTCCATGGGGCTCTCTTTCCTTATTATCTCTGCCACCGAGCCGAGGGGTACGAGCCTATCTCCAACGGGAAGTAAAAGGCTTTCCAGTCTCTCCCTATAGTCCAAGGGAACGCCTAAGGTTATGCTGTATCTTTCCCTATCCGAGAGGAAAAGGGAAAGGGGGGTGTTGGCAAGGAGCATATCCACGGTTGAGGTGAGCTCTTCAAAGGAGAGACCATATAAGGAAAGTCTTTCCCTCTTTGGTATGACCTCCATATAGGTTGCACCCGTTAACCTCTCCCCATACAGGCTTATAATTCCCTCCATACCAGAAAGGGCACTTTCAATCTCCAGTACAAGCTCTGAAAGCTCTTCTATATCTTTTCCAAATACCTTAATACCTAAGGGTGTCCTTATGCCCGTGCTTATCATATCTATCCTTCCCTTTATGGGCATGGTCCAACTGTTGACAACGCCAGGCACCTGCAGAGCCCTGTCCAGTTCAGAAAGGAGCTTTTCATGGGTCATACCCTCACGCCATTGGCTTTCGGGCTTTAGGATAATGGTGGTCTCTATCATGGAAAGGGGGGCTGGGTCGGTTGGTGTGTTTGCCCTGCCAGCCTTCCCAAAGACGCTTTCCACCTCTGGAAAGCCCTTTATTATCCTGTCCTGAAGGGTGAGAAGCTTTTGAACCTCCTGAAGGGATATGCCCGGTGCTGTTACTGGCATATAAAGAAGGCTACCCTCCCTTAGGTCTGGCATATATTCCCTTCCTAAGCTTTTATAAAGGACATAGGTTGCGGGTATGGAAAGAAGGGCAAGCAGAAGTATAGCATGCCTTAACCTCAAAGAAAGATAAAAGATGGGTGCATAGAGCCTTATAAGAAGGCTTACCATTGGGTTTTTTTCTTCCCTCAGTACTTTACCTCTGCCAAGGTAATAAAGAAGGACTGGGAAGAAGACTACGGAAATGATGGACGCAACAACCATGGCATAGGTCTTTGTTAGAACCAGAGGCTCAAAGAGCCTTCCTGCCTGACCCTTTAAGACGAGCATGGGAACGAAGGAAAGGGCTACAACCAAAAGGGCAAAGAATATGGGCCTTCCTACCTCCGAGGTTGCCTCAGCTATGGCTTCCGTTAACTCTTTCCCCTCCTCCCTTTTCCTGCTAAAAGCCTCCACAAGGACTATACCCGCATCCACCATAGTGCCTATAGCTATGGCAATACCGCCAAGGGACATGATGTTAGAATTCACGCCCCAATGGCTCATCAGAATAAAGGTACCCAGAAGGGAAAGGACAAGAAAAATAACTACAGACAAGCTAAGCCCCAAGCTAAGAAGGAACAGGCCCACAACCAAGAGAACTATAAAAGACTCTTCCAAAAGCACCTTCCACAGATGTTTTATAGCTCTTTCTATAAGCTCTGACCTGTCATAAACCTGCACTATCTTTACATCCTCGGGAAGGCCCTTTTCTATCTCCTCAAGCTTTTTCTTTACATCTTTTATAGTGCTGTAGGCATCTGCACCAAAGCGCATAATCACTATACCACCCACTGTATTGCCAAGGCCGTTTAGGTCTGCGGTGCCCATTCTCAGCGCTGGTGTCTCTACTACCCTGCCCAGGTCCCTAACCCTTATGGGAATCCCATTAACCTCCTTTACTATGGCCTGCTCTATCTCCTCCTTTTCCCTCACGTAGCCCACCGCCCTTATGAGAAATTCTCTACCGTTTATCTCCACGTACTTTCCACCCCTTTCAACGTTTGAACCCCTTATAGCCCTTGCCACATCCTCTAGGGAAATTCCGTGATGTGCAAGGTGTTCGGGTCTTATAAGCAGCCTGTACTCCTTTTCAAAGCCCCCCACAGACGCCACCTCGGATACATTTGGAACGGAGAGTAAAGCATACCTTATGTAAAAGTTCTGGAGCCTCCATAGCTCATCCAGACTCCTCTTTTCCGAATATAGGGCATATTGGTATACCCATCCCACACCGGTGGCATCAGGTCCAAGCCCCACACTGGCTTGAGAGGGTAGCTGACTTCTAACGGAGGATAGCTTTTCAAGCACTCTGGAACGTGCCCAGTAAAGGTCCGTGCCATCTTCAAAGATTACATAGACCAGGGAGTAGTTGGGCACCGAGTAGCCCCTTACCGTTTTAACCTTTGGAAGACCTAACATGGTGGAAAGGAGGGGGTAGGTGAGTTGGTTTTCTATCACCTGTGGAACCTGGCCTGGCCACTCAGAGTATATAATCACCTGCGTATCGGTGAGGTCCGGAAGGGCGTCTATGGGCACCTTTTTCAAGGAGTAAAAGCCGTATATCAGGATAAAGAGCATAAAAAGCAGTACTACAAGCCTATACTTAATAAGGCCCTTTATAAGGGTAACCATGGGAAAGCTAGCCTTTGAGCAGGTATTTAATAAAGGCAGCTATTCCAAAGATTAGAAACATTGGCATAAGTATGTACAGGAGTCCCATGCTCCAACCCATACTGTGCATGTTCCAACGCGTCATATCCCACCACATCATGACCTTCACCTCCTTTAATGTATCTGTCCCTTCTCCAAACGCTGGAGAAGCTCCTTATTTATATCCATAAACCTGTAAACCTTCTCCTTTGCTGCCCTCTCCGTCTTCGCAAACCTTTGAGCTTCTAAATTACTTCTAAAGGCTGCAAGGTCTGGTCCCATGGGTCCATCCTTTATAGGGACGTAAAAGGCTCTTCTTGCGTCTATCCCTTTACCGCTTTGGTAATCCCTTACCCAAAGTTCTGAAACCTTATCCTTGTTATCAAGATAGAACTGTACAATGTGCTTGGGTGACTCTGCATACCTGTAAGAGCCGTCCCTTAGCTTCGCCTGTGAGGTTAACCTCGGGTCTATGTTTACATCCATACCACATATTACGCACCTTTCTCCTTTAGGCGGCTCCTTTGGTTGGGAAAAGGCTAGGGAAAAACCTATAAACAGTATAAGAAGGGTTCTCATGGTTTTACCTCCTTGAAAGAGTTATCCTTGTTTACTACAAAGTAGCTGCTTTCAAAGCCACCAAGACCGCTTACCTTTCCATGAAGGCTTGCAACACCCCTTATACTCTTGTCCTTCAATACCCTAATCACACCCTCCGGAGGCACATGCCCCTCTATAAACCTGTTTTCATAAATCATGGTATGGCAGGAAGTAAGCTGAGGGGGTATTCCCATTTTAAGCTTCATCCTGCCTAGCTCTTCTGGAGAGAGCTTTACCCTCTGAACCTTAATTCCCTTCTTCTCAAGCTTTGAAAAGTAGGAGCTACAGCAACCACATGTTGGCGTGTAATAAGCTATTATCTCACTCCCAAAAGCAGAAACATGGAGCACGATTAGAGCTAAAAACCTTCTCATGGTGAACCTCCTTTACCTTGATTTTTTTCAACTAAAAATCCTGCCAAGGGTGGAAGCCAACAGAGGTTCGCTGCCACTGTTTCGAGGGCAGTGTAAAGTTGAGTGGTTGGGCTCAAGCCTAAAACCCTGGCAAATAAAAGCCCAAGGGGAACAAGGAGCACAATCCCAAGGCTTGTAAGCATAACTGGGCTTTTCAGATAGGCCCTAAGGCCTTTTTTAAAGCTCCCTTCTCTCCTTGTCATGTACATCAAGCCTAAAAGGCTTGCACCCGTCTGGTCGCTAAGAGCATAGAAGATGGTACGCACGGCCCACTGACCCAAGGCACTTTTCTGATAGCCAAGGTGGTCAAGGGTCATACCGAGGGAAAGACCACCCACGTATCCCATAAGGGTAAACTTTATAAGCTCTGAAAACTCTTCCCACTCTTTAGTGCTCATGGGCTCTTATCCCTTCTCCATATATACCCTTTAACCTTGCCTCAGAGTCAAGGAGAAAGGTGCCTTTTATAACTATCCTATCGCCCTCTTTGAGGCCTTCAAGCACCTCGTAGTAGCCCTCTGTCCTACGCCCAAGCTTTACAATCTTAGGCAAGTAATACCCCCTTTCCACCTCTACGAATACCACCTGCCTCCTTCCTGTATCAACCACAGCGCTTTCCGGCACGGCGAGTACCTCACCTATAGGTTTTTCAAAGTAAAGGTCTACAAGCTGGTTTATCTTTAAATTTTTGTTAGGTAGACTTATCCTTACCCTCACTGTCCTTGCGGACCTATCGGCCTCTGGAAAGATGTAGTCAACCTTTCCAATATACTCTTCTGAAGAACCCACAGGTTTTACTAGCACTCTCGTTCCCTTGCTTACATGGCTGCCGTACTCTTGAGGAACTTCCCCTATGACCCAAATTTTGGAAAAGTCTGCAATTTTGTAGGCCACGTCGCCAGCCTTAAGAAAGCTACCAGGTGAGACTCTTCTTTCAAGGATAACACCCCCATGGGGAGAGCTGATAACCTCCCCAACTCTAAAGTAGGAGAGCTTTTCCAATACAGCCTTTTCAAGCTCCTGCTTTCCTATTTCCCTTGCAATTCTTAGCTCCTCCCTTGCTATCTCCACTTCTGGACTCAGCACCTTCATAATGGGTTTTCCCTTTGAAATTACTTCGCCCTCAAACCTTCCAAAGGTATCAAGAACCCATACATCGGAGGGAAAGCTTACTTCATAGGTTCTCGAAAGGTCGTAGGAAACGTAACCAACTGCGTTAAAGCCGAGCACAAGCTCCTGCCTTTTCACCTCCTCCACCTGAACACCTATAAGCTGGAGCTTTTCATAGTCTAAGCTTATACCTTCGCTTCTCTTTTCTTTAGGCTTTTCACCTTCAAAGGGTATGGAGAGGTCTCTTTTAATTATTTTTCCCTCTATGTCCGCTATGACTTGCCAAGAGCCGGCCATGCTCAGGTTCACAACCCCTTCATAGATGCCCTTTCTGACCTTCTTCAAAAGAGCGTCCTCTCTCATTTCCCCCATACCCGGCATGGGGGGCATGTAAAAGTAAAGGCTTCTTAGCTCAGCCTCTGGCTTTAGTACTACGTATATGCTGTTCTTACCCACCTTTAATCTTCCATCTTGGGAGTAAAGACTTAGACCCCCATCCAAAGTTAGAAGGAGCTTATAGCCGTAGGGTACTTCTGAGGCATCTTTTTTATCTCTTAAGAAGAAAAGCACCCCTACGGTAAGCACGATAAAAAGAACGGCTAAGATTAATACGACAAGTCTTTTCATAAGAATACCTCTGCCCTTAAGTTAATCTTTTTCAGCTCCAGCTCCAGCCTTAGGAGCTCCATCCTTAGTTCCCAGAGCTCTCTTTGAAGCCTTAGCAAGTCCCTAAAGTCTACTCTTCCAAAGCGGTAATAGGCTTCCATAGCTTTAAGCTCCCTTTCCCTCTCTTCCAGAAGGCTCTTTGTAAGCCCCATAAGTTCAAGGTTTTTGCTTTTTTCAACCTTCAAAGAGTTTATACTTCTCCTTACTTCAAGGATCATATTTTCCAGCTCTTTCTCCTTTGCCCTCAGCTCTTCAAGCTTTTCAAGAACCATAAGGTCTTCCCTTCTTGACCTCCTTATGGGCAGGCTCATGCTGAGCCTTAAGCTAAACATGTTGTCCAGACCTGGTCTTATCATGTATTCAGCCATAAACTCAAAATCTGGTAGGTATTCAACCTTTGCCCTTTCAACCTCCTTTAAAACCCTTTCCATCTCATCCTTCAGAACCTTTAGATAGGGGCTGAGCTCTGGCTTGAGACTTTCAAGGTCCACATCTTGCACCTTAAAATCCTCTCCTTTTAGCTCAACACTCCCACCTATAAGGTAATAAAGCTCTTCCTTCATCAGCCTTCTCTCCTCTTGAAGCGCCCTTATCTCCCTCTCAACCCTTATAACCTCTGCCTTTATAGAAAGAAGGTCTGAGAGGGTTGCTTTCCCAAATCGGTAGTTTTCCTCCGTTATCTTCTCCAAAGACCTTATCTCTTTCAAAATGCTTTTTAAGATCTCCTCCTCCTTAAAGGTATAGAGCCATTCAAGATACTTAAGCCTTATGTCCCTTATAAGCTCCCTTTTGAGTAGCTCTTCCCTGCTTGAGAGAAGCAAAAACTCTGCAATTGATACGTCAGCTTCTTTTTCCCTCTTTATAGGAAGTACGTACATCTGGGCTATACCAAAGGACAGACTGCTCATGGGCTCAAGCTTGCTGGGATAAGGTCTGTTTAGAGGAAGGTTGTTAAGGCCCACAACTAGGGAAGGGTTGGGCAGGTTTTTTGAGTAGCTTTCTCTATGTTTTACAGAGCGTTTTAGATTTTCATAAACCTTTATCCTTGGTGAGTTTTCAAGGGCATAGAGTATGAGTTTTTCAATTTCAGAACTTGCAGATATTTGCACCAAAATAAAAAGTAAGAAAAGAAACATGGAATTAATGTAGCTCTCTTGTTGTGTTAATTCAAGTTATTTTATTTAACTTTAATTTTTGTATATAAAAACCATAACTTTACCCCTGATTTTATCCTCTCTCACCGCACATATGTGAGTAGTTTTATCCGTGATGCATTCGTGAAGTTCTCCGCTCGTTCTATCTATGTAATAAACCCTATCCTTTTCGTGCTCTTCATAGGAGAAATCTTCAATTTTTTTGACATGAAGTTCAAGGTTGGCATTCCTATAGCCATAAGCAAGACCCATTATAAAGGATATAGCCCTATCTCCCTTAGTTTTTAAAAGCCTCATGTTAGAGCTTCTTCTTCCTCCTGAGGTACGCTGGTATATCTTCAATCTCAGGTTGTATGGGCTCTATGATAGGCTCTGGTACAACCTTTCTAAGTGGCTCTTTAAACTCTGGCCTCTTTACTACCTTTAGCTGGCTTGCAGAAACAGCGTTCTCAAAGTCGGTAGCTACGACAGCAACCCTCATAAAGCTTTCCTTTTCCTGCTCCAAGACTGCACCGAAGATTATAAGGGCATCCTCATGAGCAGATTCCCTTATCTTGCTTATGGTTTCCTCCACGTCCCTGAAAGGTATATCCTCACTTATCCACAGGGTAACAAGAAGCCTCCTTGAACCCTGTATGGTGTTACCCTCCAGAAGGGGGCTTGATATAGCCTGCTCTATGGCGTAATCCCTCTTTCCATCACCCTTACCCTCTCCCAATCCTATAAGGGCCAAGCCCCCCTTCTCCATCACTGTCCTAACGTCTGCAAAATCCACGTTTATAAGGGCAGGAGTTACTACTATACTTGTTATACCCCGTACCGCCTTGGATAGAACATCGTCTACCATCCTAAAGGCATCCTTTATGCTGAAGTTTCTATCGGCCATTTCCACAAGCTTTTGGTTGTTAACCACTATGTAAGTATCCACAACCTCCTTCAATCTCTCCAATCCCTCGCTTGCCACATTCATTCTCTTAGGACCTTCAAAATTGAAGGGCTTTGTGGTAACCGCCACGGTCAGTATACCCATGTCCTTGGCGATCTCCGCTATCACAGGTGCAGCACCCGTTCCCGTACCACCGCCCAAACCAACGGCCAGGAAGAGCATATCTGTATTGCGGAGAACTTCCCTCATCTTATCCACATCTTCAAGGGCAGCTTGCTCACCCACCTCCGGCTTGGCACCAGCTCCAAGGCCCTTTGTAACCTTTTCACCTATCTGTATTTTGTTGGGAACAGCAAGGGAAGAGAGATGTTGTACATCGGTGTTTATAACAAAAAGGTCAACACCCTCTATACCGTCCAAATACATCCTGTTTACCGCATTGGAGCCCCCGCCCCCAATACCAAAGACTTTTATCCTTGTAGGGTTCATAACTTCCATGCTTTACACCTCCTTTCTTCTTAAAGTATGTCCTTAAAAAAGGACCTAACCCTTTCAATGAACCTTGAAAGGCTCAGACTGTTTTGTTCCGCACCTTTTTCCTGCGCTGCATGGTGTGTCTTCTCCATATATAAGCTTTTATGGGCAAGTTTTAAAAGCCCCACAGAGGTTGCATACGTCGGGTCTTGCACTTTTTCCTTCAAACCTATCACCCCCATGGGATGGCCTATCCTCACAGGTAGGTCAAAGTATCTCTCTAATAATTCCTTTATGCCTGCAAGCTTGGCACAACCACCGGTAATGACTATACCAGCATTTATAGAGTCAAGACTTACACCCTGGGAGTTTAAGGCCTCAGAAACCCTCTCCATGATCTCCTCCAGCCTTATCTGTATAACCTCAGCGAGCTGTTTTCTACTTACCGTTATCTCCTTCTCTTCTCCTCTGGGTTTTATCTTAATCCTCTCAGCTTCGTTCACAAGGTCGGCGATGGCGTATCCGCTTTCTATCTTTATCCTCTCTGCCTGCTCGTTGTTTATCTTCATAAAGTGGGCTATATCCTTTGTTATATTCATCCCACCCATGGGAACACTTCCCGTGAGAAGCACAGACCCATCCAAAAAGACGACAAAGTCTGTAAGTCCCGCCCCCATGTCAAGCATTAGGGCACCTTCTTCCTTTTCCTCGCTAGTGAGAACTGCCTCGGAAGAGGCAAGGGGAGATAAAAAGCGGTCTATGACGTTAAGTCCTGCATTATGAAGGACCTTTTCTATATTTTTTAGCAGACTTGCACCAACCTTTATAACATGGACCTCGGCACTGAGCTTTGAACCGAGCAGGCCTATGGGGTCCATAACACCCTCTTGCTCATCCAATATGAATCTCCTGGGTATGGCACTTACTATCTCATAGCCTTCTTCTCTGGCTCTCATAATAGCCCTATCTATTATCCTCTCTATGTGTGTGTAGTCTATCTCAACGGGATGGGAGGCTATGCTGACCGTATCCCTCTCATTCTGACTTTTTAGCGTGGGTCCTGAAATTCCCAGCACTGCACCGCTAAGCTTGGCCCCAGCCATCTCTTGGGCCTCTTTCAAGGCCGTTAGTACAGAGTTAACTGCAAGGTCAAGCCTTGTTATGTAACCCCTATCTATGCCCTTTGATGGGGTTTCCCCCACACCTATTATGTGTATGTCTCCAAAGGTATCTATCTCACCAGCAAGAGCCACAACCTTACTGGTGCCCATATCAAGAGCAGTTATAAGCTTCATTTCATATCTCCACCTCTTATTATTGCAAAACCGTGATTACTCAAATCTATCTCTCTTACCCCCATACCTATATTATAGACCTTTAATATTCTATTCACATCCTCTTTCTCCAGAGACACAAGAGATGGAAGCACTATCTTTAGACCTTCCTTCGTGTATATAAGGGTGTTAATATTTGTAACATATGCTTCGCTAATATGCTCCACTCTACCTATTACCTCCATAATATATTTAACACTGTCAAAATTTTCTTTTATGAGTTCCAAATCATGAGTGTAAAATAGGGGTTCCGTTTGATCTGTATAAGGAGACTGAAAGGAAAAACCATCTCTATCAAAAAATATAACATCACCGTCCCTTATAACCGTTACAAAGGGTTTTCTCTCCTCTATCTTTACCCTTAGTTCTACCCCTTCCCTTGTAAAAATTCTTTCTAGCTTTACGTTCTTTACCGCATTACCGGTTTTTTTATTTATATTACTAAACAGTATTCCACTGTTGATAAAAATCCAGTTGTTTTTAAGTCTACTGATTTCCTCTGCAATCAGGGCTGGGGGGATGGTTTCCGTTCCCTCCACATAAACCCTTTTAACCTTAAAGAAAGGGATGCTGTCAGTGAAGTGAGGCACAAAAAAACCGCCAAGACCAGCGGAGAATAGCCATAATATGGCTAATGCATATTCTACAAAACGCCCCTTTTTTTTCTTATTTTTTCCCCCCATTACTTTAAATATAATAACATATTTAATAAAACTTTAAACTCAATACCAGCTTTTCTACATGCCATTGGAAATAGGCTAAGGTCCGTCATGCCAGGGATGGTATTCACCTCAAGTACGTAGGGCACGCTATCTCTGGAAAGCCTAAAATCTATCCTTGAAAGGTCCTTAAGCTCAAGGGCTCTGTGAACCTCAAGGGCCATATCCTGCAGTTTTCTTACTAAACTTTCGTCTTCTAGGAATACGTACTCGGTCAGACCCTTGGTATACTTACTTTCGTAGTCATATACACCCTTCACAGGCCTTATCTCTATGGGTGGTAAGGCCTCTTCTCCAAGTATACCCACCGTTATATCCACACCGTCTATAAATTCCTCTATCATGACCTTTCTTGAAAATTGGAGGCAATTTTTTACAGCTTCTTTTGCTTCCTCTGGGCTATTCACAATATAAAGGCCGACGCTTGAGCCCTGGTCAGCAGGTTTAACAACCGCTGGATAGCCTTCCCAGTGTATGTCATCCTTTTCAGACCTTATTACTTTCCACCTGGGTGTTTTTATGTGATGAAAGCTGAGCACCTTCTTTGTCATATCTTTGTCCATTGCCAAGGCACTTCCGAGAACACCCGAGCCCACATAGGGAATTCTAAGCACATCCAGAAGACCCTGAACTCTACCGTCCTCTCCGTAAGTGCCGTGAAGGGCAATAAAGACCTTATCAGGCCTTATCTCCACAAGTTTCTGGCATAGGTCATCTGTTAGGTCAAGGGGAAAAACCTCGTGCCCGAGCTCCTCAAGGGCTTTCAGAATAGCCCGACCGCTCCTCAAGGATATTTCACGTTCCGCAGACCTTCCACCCATAAGGACTACCACTCTCAACCAGCCTTACCTCCTCCTGAAGTTCTATCCCAAACTCCTCGTATACTCTTTTTTTGGCTTCTTCCAATATTCTAACAACCTGCTCATAGGTTCCACCGCCTAAGTTCACAAGGAAGTTGGCATGCTTTTCAGAAAAGGAAACCCCACCCACTCTATAGCCCCTCATGCCTACCTTTTCAAGAAGCCTTCCAGCGTATTCACCAGGCGGGTTTTTAAAGGTGGAACCGCAGGTTGGAAGGTTTATAGGCTGGGTTGCTTTCCTCCTGCTCCTTATGACTGAGTACTCCTGCTTTGTACGGTAATCAGCTTTCGGAAAGACAAACTCCGCATTCACAACTATACCCAGCTCAGGAAAGGGAGAAGACCTATAGGCAAAGGTTAGCTCCTCCCTGTTAGCCGTCTGAATCTGACCATCCCAGTCTAAAAAGATGACCCTTTTGAGATGCTGGCTTATCTCATAGCCAAAAGCTCCGGCGTTCATAGCTACGGCGCCACCAACTGTGGCTGGAAAGCCTGCAAGCTTGTACATACCGTCCAGATCTTCTTTTAAAGCTATCCTCACCAGTTCCTTCAGAGGAACTCCGCTACCTGCCCACACGTAGAACAGGTTATCCCTTTCCTTTACCCTGAGTTCTCTAAAGTTTTTCATGCTGACAACAAGGCCATCAAAGTCCCCGAATATGGTGTTTGCACCCCTCCCAAGGGGAAAGATGGAAAGCCCTCTGTCCTTTGCAAAGTCCAGAACGTATCTGAGCTCTTCAAGGTCCTTTGGCAGAGCAAAATAGCTTCCAATACCACCAATACCTATAGTTGTATACGGTGAAAGAGAAACTCCCCTTAGTATCATGTTGCAAGCCCACAGACCAAAGCAGATACAAGGGGAACAATAAGGTTGTCATCCAGCCTTACAGGCACGACTTCAGAAAGGGCAGAGGCAAAGGCTATAAGAAGTGCCTTCCAAAAGCCAATAAGAGGAAGTATTACGAGAAAGCTTGAAAAAAAGAAGGCTACCGAACCCTCGAGAGTTCTGTTTTCCCATATCCTTTTCCTTCCGTACCTCATGCCCACAATGCTTGCAAAGGCATCCCCCACAGCGAGCACTAGGGTGCTAACCATAGCGCACTCCCTTCCAAAGAGAAGAAAGCTAAGGAATATGCCCAGATTTGCCCACAAGGCTTGTATAGAAGGTTTTTGGTAGTTCCTCTCTCTTTCTAGAAAGTAGACCATGCGATAGTAAAGTTTAAACATGTCCTTTCCAACGCCTAGCACGGTCATGTAATTGAGAATCAGCACCATTAGGAAGGTAATGTAGAGTAGAGAGCCGTTAAAAAACCGCAAAGGTACAAGCCAAAGAGAAATGGCCAACATATGAAAGAGCTTTCTACGGACCTCTAAATCTCCTATAATTTCTTTTATGTTCATCTTTGAAAACACCAATCCCAAGGTTATTTTAATACACCTCCATGGCTTTGCCAGCAACGTAAGTGGTTCCAAAGTGGAGCTTCTCAGAAAGAAAGCTAAGGAGGGCAGGTTCTCTTTCTTCGCCATGGATATGGAATACCACAAAAGTACCACAACTGAAACCCTCGAGGTGCTCGATGCTCTGGTTAAGGGATTTTCTCAAAAGTTTGGTGAGGTTTGGCTGTCCGGGAGCTCCCACGGTGGCTATGTAGCTCTTAACTACCTGAAGTTTTACAGACCTGAAACTGTTACCAAGGTCTTCCTTTTTGCTCCCTCCTATTCAACTCTAAGTCTTACAGTTCAGGAAGCCGGAGGGGAGGAAGGATGCAAAGGGTGGCTCGAAGGAAAGGAGGAGCTCCACATAGTGGAGTGCGAAACAGGGCTGGAACTCACCATAAATAGGGAGTTTGCAAGGGATATACTGGAAAGAGGATATGAGATACTAAGGGGCAATGAGGTGGACTTTCCAAGAGATATTCCCTACGAGCTTTACCTGTTCCATGGCAAACAGGACAGTGTGGTTCCAGTGGATCATTCAAGGCTCTTCTGCAATGAGGTTAAGGTAAAGCTTTGCAAAGAGCTCCATGATGACCACCGTCTGAGTAAGAGCTTTGAAGAGTTACTTAGGCTGTATCTTTGATAAAGGTCATAGCAAGTCTTTCAGAAGTTTCCATATTATAATCCATCAAAGTTAAGGAGGTGTTAAGATGTTTGAATACAGCGAGAAAGTTTTAGACCACTTTTTGAACCCGAGGAACGTGGGTGTTTTAGAGGAAGCCAATGCCATAGGGCAGTGTGGTAATCCTGCCTGTGGAGATGCCATGCTCTTTACCCTTAAGATAAACCCAGAAACGGAAATTATAGAGGATGTTAGATTTAAGACCTTTGGCTGTGGCTCTGCCATAGCGGTCTCTTCTCAACTGACGGAGATGATAAAGGGCAAGCCCATAAGCTACGCTCTTAATCTCACCTATAAGGATATCTTTGACGAGCTTGGAGGGCTTCCACCCCAGAAGATACACTGCACTAACCTTGGGCTTGAGACCTTGCACGTGGCCATAAGGGACTACCTCCTAAAGCAGGGAAGGGTAGAAGAGGCAATGAAGATACCCGACTGCTACGAGGAGGAAGAGGAAGAAAGCAGGGAGTTTGAATTCCTGTCCACATGAAGATAAGGGCTGTTGCTCTTCTCTCTGGGGGTCTGGATAGCTCCTTAGCGGTCCGCCTCCTTCAGGACCAAGGCGTTGATATAAAGGCACTTCATTTTTACACGGGTTTTTGTATAACGGAACACAAAAGACGCCTTGGCCTGAGGAGAGAAGACGGGTCGCAGTATGTCAATCCTGCCTTAAGGGCGGCAGCCCAGCTCAAAGTCCCCATAGAGGTGGTGGACATATCCACAGAATACTTTGACATAGTTTTAAACCCAAAACATGGGTATGGGAAAAGCGTAAACCCCTGTGTAGACTGCAGGATATTTATGCTAAAGAAGGCAAGGGAGTTTATGGAAAGTGAAGGGTACCACTTTGTGATAACTGGTGAGGTACTAGGGCAAAGGCCTATGAGCCAAACCTTTGAAAGGCTCATATTTATAGAGAGAGAGGCAGGGCTTGAGGGTTATATCCTCAGACCTCTTTCTGCCAAACTCCTACCAATTACCATACCCGAAGGTTTGGGATGGGTGGACCGTGAAAAGCTCCTGGGTATAAGAGGTAGGGGAAGGAAGAGGCAGATAGAACTTGCTAAAACATATGGACTGAGCTATGAGCAGCCCGCGGGCGGCTGTTGCTACCTGACCGACGAAAATTATGCCTACAGGTTCAGAGAAGCCTTCTCCTTTGAAGGAAGGATAACAAGGGAAGACCTTGTACTCTTCTCCGTCGGAAGGCACTTCCGCCTCCCTTCTGGTGCAAAGCTCATAGTGGCGAGGAACGAGGGAGAGGTTCGGTTCCTTAAGAGCTTTAAGAAGCTATACCCTCACGCTTACAGAAAGGACGAGAGGGGGACCTTTGCTCTTATAAAGGGCAGACCACCTAGGGAAGAGCTACAGCTCATAGCGGATATAATAGCTAGATACTCTAAAAACCAGGAGTGTGAGGTGGTGATAAACCTGCAAGACAAAGGGTTAGAGCTTTGGGGTAAGCCGGCAGAAGACCTGCTGATAGAAGCCTTTAAAATATATAACAGAGTAGGAGAAAGACATGGAGCTTGACAATTTAAAACCTGATGTGGTGCACGACGTGGTAGGCACCTTCTGTCCTGTGCCCATTGCAGAAACCGCCAAGATGATAAAGTCCATGAGCATTGGACAGGTCTTAGAGCTTGTGGCCGACGACCCTGGAGTGGTGGAGGACATACCCGCCTGGTGCAGGGCAACAGGTCAGGAGTTCTTAGGTCTGTACGAGGAAGATGGAGAGTACCACCTTTTTGTAAGGAAGGTCAAAGAGCTATGAAGGAAAGATTTAGCCTGGATGTAAACCTGAAAGAGCTCTTAGAATACTGCCCAGGGGTAAAGGAAATACTCATGAAGTATAACTACAGCAGATTAGAGGAAGAGGACATAGAAGATGTGGTGATAGATAAGCTAACTCTTAAGGGGTTTTGCAGGCTCATGGACTTAGATGACGAAGCTCAGGGAAATCTTTGGCAGGAGATACAAAATTTAGTCAGACAGATGGAGGAGTAAGATGGACGAAAGGGAACTAAAAGAAGTTGAAAAGGTGCTTGAAAAAATTAGGCCAGCTCTGAAGGAGCACCACGGAGATCTGAAGGTAATAGATATAAAAGAGGGAGAGGTTTATCTTCAATTCGAGGGTGGATGCACCGATTGCCCCATAGCGGACATGAGCGTCAAGAATGTGGTTGAGATGGCAATAAAGGGTAACTTGGATTGGGTCAAAAGAGTGGAGATACTGCAACCTAAGTACAACATAGCGTGAATCTTAGGGGGGATACTCAGGTATACTGCATAATAGGCTTTCCTGTAAGACATTCCCTATCTCCCGTTTTCCAAAACTCAGCCTTTGAACACTTTGGTATAAATGCGGTCTATGTACCCTTTGAGGTAAAGCCGGAAAATATAAAGGTAGCCCTTGAAGGTCTTAAGGCTCTTGGAATAAGGGGTGCAAACGTCACACTGCCTTACAAGGAGGAGGCTCTATCCTGGGCAGACCATGCAGACAAGCACGCAAAGATTATAGGCTCTGCCAACACCCTAAAGTTTGAAAATGGAGCTGTCCACGCCTACAACACCGACTGGGTAGGTTTCTTAAAAGCCCTTAAAAAGCTCTTGCCCGAGCTAAGAGGTAGGAGAGCTCTCCTTCTTGGAGCCGGTGGTTCTGCAAGGGCCATACTCTATGGTCTGCTTTTAGAAGGTGTGGAGGTTTACATCTGGAACAGAACCCACGAGAGAGCACTAAGGCTCTCTGGTGAACTTGGTGGGAAGGTGGTAAAAAAGCCCGAGGAGGTCATAGACAGGGTGGAGATAATTATAAACTCCACATCTTCAGGCCTTAAAGAGGATGACCCACCCCTCTTTGACTACTCACTCCTAAGGCTGGAGCACAAGGTAGTAGACATCATATACAGGGAAACTCCACTTATAAGGTCTGCCAAGGAAAAAGGATGCTTCTTTCAGGATGGGCTGGATATGTTACTCTATCAAGGTATGGAAAGCTTTAGGATATGGACAGGTCTTGAAGTTCCCTATGAAGTGGTAAGGGAAGCTGTTTTAAGATATAAACATGGACATATTCGTACTTGATACTAGCGTGTTTACCAACCCTGACGTTTATAGCCAGTTTGAAAAGGACCAGATAGGTGCCATAGAAAACTTCCTGTCATTGGCCTCTCACAGTAGAGCCCAGTTCTATATTCCCACCTCTGTTTATGAGGAGCTAAGCAAGATGGTAGAACTGGGGATACTAAAGCCCAAGTTTGAGCTTACGGTCAGGGTCCGCTCACCCAGAAGGTTTAACCTCATGGTCCCTGCAGAGTTCCTGTACGAGTTTATAGAAGAGGTTAGATACCGTATAAACAAGGGTCTACGTATAGCGGAGGAGTACACAAAGGAGGCAGGAAAGCTGAGCCAAGAGGATGTGGGCAAGCTTGTGAACAGGCTCAGGGAAAAGTATAGAGAGGCTCTTAGGACAGGCATAATAGACAGCAAGGAAGACCTTGACGTGCTCCTTCTCTCCTACGAACTGGATGGTATACTTGTGTCTGGAGATGAGGGTTTAAGGTCTTGGGCGGACAAGGTGGGCATAAAGCTCATAGACCCCAAAAATCTTAGGTTCATACTGGAAAGTTTGACCCTTAGGGTTTAGTCTACAAGGGACCCACCCTTTAGCAGATGTCCTAACAGTCCCGTCATGTTTAGGAATACCTTCTCAAACTCAAGAACCCAGAAGGCTTCTATCCTCTCTAAGGACCTTTGGTTTACCTGTATGTGCACGCTTGCGTGCTTTATCTGCTCAAGGAATACAAGAGCCCTATCCTTGTTCCTGAACCTACATCTAAAGACCCTGTATACCTTACCCTCTTTCCTTGCCATATGGCACGCTTGGAAAAGACCCTCCAGGAAAGCCTTGCCAACCTTTTTGTAGAGCTCCTCATCCTTCTTCAAACCTTCCTCCTCTATGAAGAGGGCAAGCCTTAAAAGCCTGTTGGTGTAGTAATCTGCGGGAAGTCCCAGCATGTTAAGTGAGGTGACTTCTATATCCCTTATGTTTGCATAGCTCGTTATGTACTTAACCCTTCTGTTCCTCTCCGAATCCTCCTTCAGGACAACCCCTTCCTTACCCACCTCTTCAAACCTCTTGAGTATTTCCTTAACCTTTTCCACCTGCTGTGGCGTAAATCTACCCAATACCTCCACAGTGGGCAGGTCGTACTTTTCTATGAGCTTGAGCTTTTCCCTATAGGGGAGAAAACCTTGATGGTTTTTTTTCATTATGTCAAAGAGGAAAAACCTTATATCTTCTCTTACGTAAGGTGGGCTTTCCTCCACGTAGGGGTTTTCTGGACCTGCCACCTCCATGCAGAGTACAAGGTCTGGGTTGTCTTCAAAGAACCTGGGATTAACAAAGTCCAGAACCCTATCTGTGGTAAAGGCGCATATGTAACCTCCCCTTGTGAGGGCATATACCTGGTCCTCATATAGAAACACCCTTACGTTGTAGCCGTCTACCTTCTCTTCAACCCAAAAGGGGTACTCGAACTGCTCGGGTATGCCTGTAGAGAGCTGGAATATCCTCCCTATATGAGGATAGCCCCATACTACTGTATCTTTAAAGATGGCTGTACCCCTAGGAACCTCCTTAAAGTCATCGGTAAACCTTAGGTATTCCTTTCCCTGAAAGGTTTCGCCCTTTATCTTGTTTCTCTTGAGAGCTTCTCTTAAAATCTCCTGCGGTATCATACGGGTCTTAATTATAATAACTTTGGGGAGTATGTATAATGAAAACCCAGATTTATTCTCCTTTTTCTAAAATGGGCTTTGGTGTGCTTCTTGTAGTAGTACTTCTCCTGTTTTTCTTCCTAGCCAGCCCACTTGTTATAATCCCCTCTGGTTTCGTTGGGGTCAAAAGAACCCTCGGGAAGATTGAACCAGAACCCCTTTTGGAGGGTTTACACCTTAGAATGCCTCTCCTGCAGACGGTAGAAAGGGTGGAGGTGCGCACGAGAGCGGTGGAGTTTACAAGAGAAAAGGAAGCTCCCATAAGCTCTCTTTCAAGGGACGGTCTTCCCGTTAGTATGGACCTTGGCGTGCTATACAGGGTGGACGCAAAAAAGGCTCCAGCCCTCATTAAGGAGTACGGAGCCAACTACGAGGACAAACTTATAAAGCAGATAGTAAGGTCTGCGGTCAGGGATGCCATATCGGAGATGGAGAGCTCCCTAGTATACCAGGAGAGGCAAAAGCTCCAGCAGAGGATAAAGACCGAGGTTCACGAACAGCTAAGGAAAAGATACCTCATCCTTGAGGATGTGCTCATAAGGGATATAAGACTTCCTGAAAGCGTGGTAAGGGCGATAGAGGAGAAAAGAAGGGCTTACGAAGAGGCCCAGAGGATGCAGTTTTTACTTGAGAAGGAAAAGCTCGAGGCAGAGAGGAAGAAGGTGGAGGCTCAAGGTATATCGGAGGCAAACAGGATAATAGCAGGCTCTTTAACAAGGGAGTACCTCATGTGGAAATTCATAGAGAACATTCAGGAATACGCAAAAAGCCAGAACAATGCCATAATTCTCATACCCTACGATACCAAGATGATGCCCATACTTAACATACCACAGGGAGGTCAGAGATGATAAAGTTCGGCACTGATGGATGGAGAGCCATAATTGGAGATACCTTCACCCTTGAAAATCTAAGGAAGGTAGCCTATGCTCATGCAAGGGTGCTGGAAAGAGAGGGCAAAAGGAGGGTAATAGTAGGCTACGACCATCGCTTCATGTCCGAGTACTTTGCTTTAGAGGTTTACAGGGTCCTTAGGACCTTGGGCTTTGATGCATACCTTACCAACAAGTTCTGCACCACTCCCATGGTCTCCTTTGCAGTCAAGTACATGGGCTTTGACAACGGTGTGATGATAACCGCATCCCACAATCCGCCTGAGTACAACGGTTATAAGATTAAAGACAGCTTTGGGGGCTCTGCCACACCGGAGTTCATAGCCAAGGTGGAAGAGGAGATAAAAGCCGCAGAAGCCCTAAAACCCAAAAGCTACGAGCCCCAATACGTAAACGTATGGGGTGAGTACATGAGAGTAGTTAAGGGCTCTGTGGACCTAGAGCTTCTGAACCAGAGGGAGGTCATTTTGGTACACG
This sequence comes from Acidobacteriota bacterium, assembly GCA_003696155.1. Lineage (GTDB taxonomy): Bacteria > Aquificota > Aquificia > Aquificales > Aquificaceae > Pampinifervens. The sequence goes on along the minus strand of RFFP01000017.1, from coordinate 100,806 downwards.
ATGCCATGTACGGCTCTGCGGTCGGTACATACTCCCATGTTCTCTCGGGCACCAGAATATGCGTCCACGAGATAAGGAGCTACAGAGACCCACTTTTTGGTGGACACGCACCGGAGCCGGTAGAGAAGCACCTAAAGATACTATCGGAGAAGGTGAGAAGCCTAAATGCCTTTCTCGGTATAGCCAACGACGGAGATGGGGACAGGATAGCCCTTGTGGACGAGAGGGGTGAGTTTGTAAACGCCCAACTTATTTATGCTCTGCTTTTGTACCACCTTCTTAAAAACAAGAGAATAAGGGATGGGATAGTGGTAAAGACCGTCTCCACCACCTACCTTGCGGACAGGATATCTAAGGCTGAGGGTGTGGAGTTCCGGGAGGTGGCAGTGGGCTTTAAGAACATAAACGAGCTTATTCTTAGAGAAAGAGTTATTTTCGGGGGTGAAGAGAGTGGGGGCTACGGTATAGTGCATTTTCTTCCAGAGAGGGATGGGCTCTTTGCCGGTTTGAACATCCTTGAACTCTTAGCCCTCAAGGATAAGCCCCTTTCCAAGGTCATAGAAGAACTGTTTAAGGAGTTTGGAAGCGCCTATTACAAAAGGGTAGACATGCACGCAGAAGAGGAGAAGAAGCAAAAACTTAAGGAGCTTATAAAGAGCCCGCCTGAAAGGGTAGGAAGGTATAAAGTAATAAAGGTAAACACATTGGATGGGCTAAAACTTATCTTTGAAGGCGATGGCTGGGTCCTTATGAGACCCTCGGGCACCGAGCCTTTAATTAGGGTCTATGCGGAGATGCCCACCAAGGAGGAAGTGGAGGAAGTCCTTAAGGAGCTCGTGGGCCTTTTCTGATGTCAGATGGTCTTGGTGCCTTAGCTATCTTTTTATTGACCCTCTTTCTTGTGCTCTTTAGGCCCTTCGGTATGGGCATAGGCTGGTCTGCTATCCTTGGAGCTCTCCTCTGCATGGGTTTTGGGTTCATAAGCTCTGAGGATGTACTTTACATAAGCAGTGTGGTTTGGGATGCCACCCTTGCCTTTGTACTCCTCGTCTTTATATCTATAGTTCTGGATAGAGCTGGTCTTTTCGAGTGGGGTTCTTTATGGGCAATAAGGCTAAGCAGAGGTAAGGGCTATCTCCTCTTTATCAACCTCATGCTCCTTGGGGCTCTTACCACTGCCTTTTTTGCCAATGACGGTGCCATCTTAATGCTCACACCCTTAGTTTACTCAAAGATGAAGCATCTAAGGCTTCCACCTTCCACCCTTGTGGCCTACGCCATGAGTGCAGGCTTTATCGCAGATGCCACAAGCCTACCCCTTGTCATCTCCAACCTCACCAACATAATAACCGCCCAGTTCTTTAACATAGGCTTTTGGAGCTATGCCCTCTACATGCTCTTGCCAAACATTACTTCTTTCATACTTAGCGTATCCTTACTCTATATGCTATACAGAAGAGAGCTAATAAAGGGCTATGAGCCAGAGGTGTTGGACAGCCTGCCTCCGAGGCTGGCAGTTAGGGACCCCCTTGTGTTTAAAGGTGGCTTTCTGTCCTTGGTCTTTATGGCGCTTATCTTTGTCCTATTGGAGCTTTTAAACTTCCAAGTGCCCATATCCTCGGTGCTTGCCCTCGTTGCCCTCTCTCTTATCCTACTCAGCCAAAGACATAGGATGATTAGCTTAAGGGAAGTTCTTCTCTTTACTCCGTGGCAGGTACTCCTCTTTTCCGTAGGCATGTACGCAGTAGTATACAGTTTTAAAAAGGTAGGTTACACAGAGATGTTAAGTAGTCTGATAGCAGAGCTATCCAAATGGGGAGAGCTACACGCCATACTAGGTGTCGGTTTCCTTTCTGCCCTTCTCTCTGCAGTTATGAACAACTTGCCTACGGTGATGTTTGTAAACATAGCCATAGCCGATGCTAAGCTCGGTGATGGGCTTACGCAGTTTCTTGCCCTAGCAAACGTGGTGGGCACCAACATAGGACCCAAGCTAACTCCTATAGGCTCTCTGGCCACTCTGCTGTGGCTTCACCTTCTGGAGCACAAGGGCACAAAAATAGGTTGGCTCTATTACACGAAGGTGGGTTTTTTGCTAACTTTTCCTGTCCTTTTTGGTACCCTATTTAGCCTGTGGCTTACCTACGCCCTTACAACCTGACCATCCCTCATCTCAACTATTCGGTGGGCTTGTGCAGCTAGGTCAAGCTCGTGGGTAACCATAACAATGGTGGTACCCTCTGCGTTTATCTCCTTGAATATGTCCATAACAGCCCTTGTGTTTTTGCTATCCAGGTTTCCCGTAGGCTCGTCAGCAAGAAGAAGGGAAGGGTTGTTCATTAGAGCCCTTGCTATGGCTACCCTTTGCATCTCACCCCCGGATATCTGGTATATCTTCCTTCTTTCTTTGCCACCAAGCCCAAGCCTTTTGAGGAGCTCATATGCCCTCTCTTGTGCCTCTGTCTTCATCATGCCCCTTTTTATGGCTGGAAGTATCACATTTTCCAGCAGATTAAACTCGGGAAGAAGGTAATGAAACTGAAATACAAAGCCCATCTTCTGATTCCTTATGACCGATAATTCTTTCTCCCCGGAGAAGTCCACCCTCTGACCCTCAAAGAAAACCTCCCCACTGGTAGGTTTGTCCAAGAGTCCCATTACATAGAGCAGGGAGCTTTTGCCCGAACCGCTTGCACCTACTATGGCTACAAACTCCCCAGCCTCCACCCAAAGGTCTATGCCCTTTAGTATCTCCTCCTGACCTATAACCTTTCTTATGCCCAGGAGCTCTACTACCTTCATTGGCTACGGAATATGTCCACGGGGTTGAGCCTGCTTGCCCTATAGGAAGGGTAAAGGCTTGCAAGCAGGGAGAAGAAAAGAGAAAAGACAAGAGCATAAAGGTAAAAGAGGGGGCTTCTGTCCAGTACAAAGCCCTTTGTTCTTATAAGGCCCTCCACATCAAGCTTTATAGACTCCAGATACTCCTGAAGACCGTAGCCAAGCACAGAACCCAAAAGAGCTCCCAAAAGACCTACCACAAAGCCCTCAACCATGAATATAAGAAGCACATCCCGGCGTGTAAAACCCATTGCCATAAGGATGGCTATATCCTTTTTCTTCTCAAGGACGGTCATCATTATTATGTTGAAAATGCCAAAGGCGGAAACAGTAAGTATGGCAAAGACTATCATGTAGGTTATGGTGTTCTGTATCTTGAATATGCTAAGGAAGTTCCTGTAGGCCCTTTGCCAGCTTTCCACTTCGTAGGGTATAATCTCCTGAAAGTCTCTTGAGATCTTCTCCGCCCTGTTCACATCCCCTATCTTTACCACTATCTCGTTCGCCTCACCCTGCCTGTCCAAAAGGCTCTGAAGGGTTTTTATGTTGAGGTACACCCTTGCATCATCTATGTTAGTTATGCCCGACTCAAAAAAGTCCTCCACAGTTACCAAAAGGGTCTGTCCGTTAGGTGCCACAAGCAGTAGCTTTTTACCCTTTTCCTGAATGCCTAGACTCTTGGCTACCAACACGCCAAGTATTACACCAGTGCGGTTGGTCTCCAGCTTTTTAAGGTTTTTGTGGATCAAAAACTTCTCTATTATGGAAGCTTTGGGTTCCCTCTGTGGGTCAATGCCTAAGAGGGTCACAGGCTTGTCCTTTACACCGTATTTGAGTATGCCCCTGCTTACAAGCCTTGGGGCAACACCGAGAACCTCGGGATGTTTCTCAAGGCTCTGCATTATCTCATACCAGCCAAGTATCTTGTCCTTTTCCTTTAACCTCTCACCTAGCACGAGCACGGGCTCTTCAAACATAAAGTCTGTCCTCTCTTCCCTTGGCTTTATCCTTATATGGGGCTCAAGGTCTATGACCTGCTGGATAAAGTAGCTCTGAAACCCTATCATCAAAGAGCTCATAACTATAAAGGCTGAAACACCTATGGAAACGCCTAAAACGGAGACCAAGGTCTGCCTCTTTCTTTCAAGAAGTAGCTTAAAAGCCACAAAGGCTACGTGCCTCATGGAAGGATGACCCTATCACCCGGCTTGAGACCATCGAGCACCTCAAGGTACTCCTCATACTCCCTGCCCACCCTTACAGGAACTTTTAGCCTTCTTACGCCGTCGTAAAGTATGACGTATCCATCTCTGTAGGCTCTTTTAGGTATAAGCAATAGCTTCTTAGGCTGGACCTCTATATTGGCATCCACCGTGCTGTTGTTGGGAAGGTCTTCGGGAAGGTCCACGCTTAGCTTTACTTGAAGGAGCTTCCTTGACTGGTCCACTTCACGCACCACCCTCTCCACATTCCCTTCAAAGGTCCTTCCTGGGTAGGCATCCACCCTTAGAAAGACCTTTTGCCCCTCCTTTAAGAGACCCGCGTACTCCTCATCCACATCCAAGACCACCTCCCAACTGCCTGAGCCTATGGAAAAGAGCTTGCTATCATGAAGAGGGTTCACATAGTCTCCAGGGTTTACGTATCTCTTTAGCACGCGTCCCTCCAATGGACTCCTCAGCGTATACTTTCCTTTTTCCTTTAAAAGCCTCTCCCTTTGAGCGGTTAAAACTTTTTCTTCATTTCTTAGAGAAATCTTAGCATCTTCGTACACGCTAAGGGCTCTCCCATATTCGCTTTTTGATACCTCGTAGTTTGCCTTTGCCTGCTCATAAGCCTCCTTAGATATAAGACCTTCAGAAAACAGCCTCTCCCTCCTTTCCAACAACCTCCTTGCGTTTTCCATGTTTATACGTGCGCTCTCTATGACCTCTTCCAAGCTTTTCAAATAATCCGAGCCTTCCCTAGACCTTTCTCTAAGGAATTGTAGCCTGCTATCTACCTCTTTTATGCTCGCATCAAGACTACCAGAGTCTATAACAGCCAGGGGCTGTCCTATCTTCACGTACTGACCCTCTTCAACTAGCACCTTAGTTATATAACCCGAAACCTCGGGCTTTAACACCACGTAGTCCTTTCTCTTTGCATAGCCCGAGCCATAAACCACAGTTTTTATCTCCCTCTCTTCAACTTTTGCTATAGTTTCCTTCTTTCCCCCTTTTAAAAGGTAAAGGAAAACAAATAAAGCTCCGAGAATAGAAAGGGTTATTGAAAGCTTCTTAAGCATTTAATGGAATTCTATCACAGGTTTGAGAGCTTCTCCTTGTTGGCTAACACCACAAGAATGTCCTTTGGAAGGATGTAATCGTTACCTGAGGGATTAACCATTATTCTTTCCCCTCTCTTTATAGCCAGTACAGTCATGTCGTGCCTTCTTCTTAGGTCAAGTTCCTTAAGGCTTTTGTTCCAAAAGCTCTCTGGAGTGTACATTTCAAAAATGCTGTAATTCTCCGCCATGGGTATCTCTTCTATGAATCCACCTATGAGCAGAGAGTGGGCAAGCCTTATGGCCATATCCCTCTCTGGATGGATAACCCTACTTATCCCCAGCCTCTCCAGTATCCTGCCATGTAGTGGGCTTACAGCCTTGGCTATTATCTCCTTTACACCGAGTTCCATAAGCTGGACAACTACAAGTATGTTAGCCTCTACATTTTCCCCTATGCTTACTATCACTGTATCAGCATTGGCTATGCCCGATTCCTTTAGAGCTTTTTCGTCGGTAGCATCCAGTATAAAGGCCTGTGAAACCATATCCGATATCCCCCTTACCTTCTCCTCGTCTTTATCACAGGCTATAACCTCCGCACCCCCTTCTGCTAACGTCTTGGCAACGTTAAAGCCAAACCTTCCAAGCCCCACAACGCCAAAGAGCCTTTTCTTTTTCATAGTAGAAGCCTCGCCTCTGGATAGCTTACATGTCTAACCCTTCCCTTACCAGCCAAGGCCAGCATAAAGCTCAGCACACCAACCCTTCCCGTTATCATGGTTAGTATTATAAGTATCTTGCCAAGAGGGCTAAAGTCCGCGCTAAGGCTAAGCCCCTGAGGGTTCCCTACAGAAAGCCCCACGGTGGAAAAGGCGGATACAACCTCAAAAAGGACCGGTATAAGCCTTTTACCCTCTATCTCTGAAAGGATAAGAGCCATTAGGGTTGTATAAGCAAAGCCGAGGCTCAGGATAACCATTGCCCTATGTATCTGACTGTCCATCAACCTCCTGCCTAAAAAGGAAACCTCCCGCTGACCTCTTATGTGGGAGAGAACCGCAAGGAATATAACAGTGGCAGTTATGGTTTTTATACCTCCACCCGTTCCGCCTGGAGAGGCACCTACGAACATGAGGTTTATAAGCATGAAGAGCGATGCTTCTGAAAGCATGGAAAGGTCTACGGTGTTAAAGCCCGCTGTCCTTGCAGAAACGCTGTGAAAAAGGGAAACCAATATCTTCTCCTTTAGGCTCAGCTCATCCCACTGATACAGGTCTAGGAGTAAAACAAAAGAGCCGAGCAGTACGAGTAAAGAACTGCTCACAAGAACGAGCTTTGTATGGGTAGAAAGCCTCCTTATCCCACCCCTCCAATATAGAAGAAGCTCGTAGAGCACAAAAAAGCCAAGCCCACCTAAGATTATAAGGGTGCAAACTACAAGGTTTAGCCAGATGTCTCCTCTAAATCTCGTAAGGTTGTCAGAAAAGAGGGAAAAGCCTGCGTTGTTGAATGCGGAAATAGAGTGAAATAAGGACATGCCCGCAGAGGTGAGCGGGTCACCCTGCCTCTGAAAAAAGGAAGGAAAGAGCAGTACAGCTCCAAGAAACTCCAAAAATAGTATGATGGGTAACATTCTTTTGGTAAACCTCACAAGCCCGTACATGCCAGGATAGTTAAAGGCTTCTGCAAGTATGAGCCTCTCTCTGAGGCCTATCTTACGTCTAAGAGTTATGAGAAAGTATGTAGTAAGCGTCATGTAGCCCAGTCCGCCGAGCTGAATGAGAACAAGCAGAACCACCTTACCGAAGGGAGTAAAATCCTTTTCCGTATCCAATACCACAAGCCCCGTCACCGTTATAGCAGAAGTAGAGGTAAAAAGGGCATCAAGGTAGCTTAAGGTCCTCGTGGTGGATATGGGAAGATACAAAAGTATAGAACCCACAAGTATGGCTATTAGATAAGAGAACAAAAGTACCCTATGGGGTGTCCACTGAAAAGCTCCCATAAGGTTTTAAATTTTAAGGGATGGATGTTGAAAATATTCTAAAGTCTTGCTTGGAACTTATACATGTTGAGCTCAGCGAAAGCCAGAGGGACGCAGTTTTAAAGGAGTTAAAAGCTTGGCTCTTGCCATCAGTAAAGGGTGAAGGGCAAACCAGCACCAGGGATGGGAGTTTTACACTGATACACCCAACCTATGGAGAACCCTATCATAGCATAACTGCAGGTGCTATAAGGGAGTGCTTGGAGAAGTTTTTGTATCCTTCGGAGCTTTTGGAGAGGGCTAAGGAGCTTAAGGTGGTTAGGATCTTGGATGTAGGCTTTGGACTTGGTTATAACCTTGCAGTTGCCATAAAAGAGCTGAGAGATCTAAACCCAAGGCTTGAGTTTGAGCTGGTCTCCCTCGAGAAGGAACTGCCAAAGAAAGTTCCAGAACCACCCGAGGAGTTTGGTTTCTATCATAAGCTCTTATGGAAAAACCTTCCCCAGTTTGAGAAGGAAGGTATAAGATTCAAGCTCCTAATAGGGGATGCCAGATACAGAATTAAGGAAGTAGAGGGTTTTAAAGCCCACGCGGTTTTTCACGATGGCTTCTCACCCTATAAAAATCCAGAGCTCTGGAGTTTGGACTTTTTAAGGCATATAAGGAGGCTTATGGATGAAGAAGGTGTGTGGTTGTCCTACACCTCATCACTGCCCGTCAGGAAGGCTCTAAGGGAGCTCGGTTTTTACCTTGAAAGCACAAAAAGCATAGGAAGAAAGAGGGGTGGAACAAAAGCTTCTTTAAGGGGTGAGGATAGGCTCAGTCCTGAAGAAAGTTTAAAGCTCCAAACCTCTCCCTATGCTCTGCCCTTTCTAGACCCCGAATTACACAGGGAACCCCTGGAGATACTGGTTGACTATAGGGTTAGAGTGGAGCTACAGAAAGTGGCCCAGGGCGGAATCGAACCGCCGACACCACGGTTTTCAGCCGTGTGCTCTACCAACTGAGCTACCGGGCCTTGCAGAAAAGATATTATAAACCCATGGGAACTATCTATCAAGTCCTTCTAACTCTCTTTGCAGGCTTATAAGGGCTGTATAAAGCTTTAGTGAAATATCCTTAACATTCCTAAAGGTCTCATCATCTGGGTTTTTCGTGTCTATTTTCTTTGCTTCCTCGTGAAAGAGGCAGTGCAATTCTTCAACCTTTCTAAGCATTTTTTGAACGTTGGATGGAAAAACTTCCAGCTTTGGCCATAGGTCCCTGTAGAACATCTCACCAAAGGCACAGCAGTTCTCTTTAACAGCTCTACAGCATTCTCTGTGGTTGAAATCCATGGTCTCTCTTATGGCCCTTTCCAGGGCTTTAATATAGTTCTCGTGTTTACTTAATATAAAAGGCTACGTCAATTTTACTACCCATGCCCCTTCTCTTTCTGACTATTATAACGCACCTTATGTTAAATTTAAGTTAAGGGCCATGAGGTTAATACTTTTAAGCCTGCCCTTACTTTTCGGAATGCTTGGCTGTGGTGAGCTGTTTGTGGAGGAAGACCTCCTCGAAAGACCCCAGGCAAAGCGATGCTCCGATTGTCATGCGGAGATTTTTAAGGAATGGGAGAAGGGAAGGCATGCTGTAGCATGGAAGAGCGAAAAGTTCAAACTAGAGAGTGAAAACTACACGAAGAGCAAATGCCTCTCCTGCCACGCACCCCACCAAGTAGACCCACAGATAAAACCAGCCCTAAGGGTAGAGCATAGGGAGGATGGTGTTTCCTGTGTTGCCTGCCACTTCAAGGAAGAGACAAAAGCTATGCACGGACCCCATAAAGTATGGTCTCCGCCTCATCCATCAAAACAGGACCTCAATTACACAAAGTCCCTCTTCTGCGCAGGTTGTCATCAGGAAACATACAAAGAGTGGCACCTTATAAAAGTTCAGAAGTCCTGTCAAGACTGTCACATGCCATCCCTTGGCAACAAGAGGCTTGTGCAGAAGTTTCCCTTTGAGTACTTTCACACAAAGAAGCCAAGGCATGACCATAGCTTCCCAGCAGGCATTGCAAAACCGGAAGATATAAAGGTGGAACTGGAAAAGGCCGGCAGTCTAAGGCTTAAGATAACTAACGTAGGTATCCCCCACAACCTGCCAACAGCAGACCAAGGGGACCCAAAGGTCTACATCGTAGTAGACGCTATACTTCCTACGGGTGAAAGCTCAAGGTTTGTAAAGGTTCTTTCCTATCAAGCAAAGAACGCCCTCGTTTACGGTCTTCCATCTTACGTTGACCTCCCATGGACGCAGGCTCAATCTCTAAAGGTAACCATCCTAAGAAAACTTAGCTGGAAGGAAGAGAGGGATAAGATAGCAGAATTTCTGTTGCAGTAGATTTTTTGTTGTAATATATTCTAAAATTAAAAGAAAGGAGGTGTGAGATGGCACAGCACGAGGTGCACCACCTTGGCGAGCACGAATACAGCTACTGGCCACTGCCGGTGGGTCTGGGTGTTCTCCTTGCTCCTTTAACCTTCATAGCCTTGATGGTGTGGCAAAAGCCTATGCTTGCCCTAGTTTTTGGGGGTGTAAGCCTTGTCCTCTTTATAGTGGGTATAGCTGGGTGGGTGCAGGAGTTCTTCTCCAAAGGACACGAAGAGGGTTTGGGGCTTCCCGCTATGATGTTCTTCATAGTCTCGGAGGTGGTCATATTCGGTACCATGTTTGCTGGCTTTTACATGGCAAGGGCAACCCACGCGGACGTTTGGTCCCAATGGGTACCTAAGGATATGAACCTAACCATACCCCTTTTCCTCACCTTTATACTTTGGGCATCCAGTGCTACTATAGCCATCGCTGAAAAGCTCTTTGAAAAGGGTAAAAATGCTCTATCAGCTCTTTTTGTGCTCTTGACCATGGTCCTGGGTTTAACTTTCACAGTTATACACGTCATGGAATGGCTACATCTTTGGCATGGCGGTTTTACTCTGAGTTCTAACATGTATGGAACGGGCTTTTATATGCTTACGGGTATACACACTTCCCACATAATAGTGGGTCTTCTAACCATGCTCGTAGGGCTTTATCTTCTTCTCACCGGCAAAGCAGGTGAGCACAAAGGTCATACCTACATTAAGGCTATGACCATGTACTGGCACTTTGTGGATATAATGTGGCTCCTTGTGGCAAGCAGCGCCTACCTTATAGGTAGTTTGGCATGAGGTTTTTGTTTGCTATTACTCTGCTCTTTTATCTGTCCTATGCAAGGGAGCCCTATGAATACGGAAGGTATACGAGCTATTACGGAGAGCAGGACGTGAGCGTTGTAAAGATTCAGGAAGATCTCTACATGGGCAAAGAGGTTCCCGATGTGAAGGTGAAAACCTTCAATGGAGAGGTCAGCCTGAGGGGGTTTACAGCTGGTAAGCCAACCGCCCTGCTCTTTGCCTACTACACCTGTGACACCGTATGCCCTATAACGGCAGGAAACTTATACAAGGTATCAAAGGGGCTACCTCAAGAATACAGGTACGTGGTTCTCTCCTTTGATGAGAGGGATAACCTACAGACTATGGAGAATTTTACGAGAAAGAACTTTGGCAGCTCGGAACTTCCCCATAACTGGCTTGTGGGCCTTCTTCAAAAAGAGGATATCAAGAAGCTTACCCAGTCTGTAGGATATAAGTTTTATTACATAGACAGGGATAGGATATTTATCCATCCTAACGTAACCATATTCCTATCTCCAGAGGGTAAGGTGATGAGGTATCTTTATGGTGCCTTTCTAAGAGAGAGGGATATAAGCCTTGCCTTTGTGGATGCCCAGAGGGAGAAGCCTACTATAAACAACTTAGTAGACCTTGCCATACTTGCCTGCTACCGCTACGACCACAGCAGAGGCAGGTACAGCGTAGACCCGACCCTTATATTTGCAGGTATGGGTCTTTTAGGTCTTTTTGCAACTCTGACTCTTGCATACATCTACGGTAAAAATAGAAAGGAGGTGCACCTATGAAGGAAGTGCTTGCTTACCCAGCACAATACTGGCATACTATGTATGAGATATGGCTCTTTATCTCAGTGGTCATCTACCTTGTGGTCTTTCTGCCAGCCCTCTACTTCCTAATACGTTACCGATACAGGAGAGGAGTAAACGAGAAGGCCCAACATGTGCATGAGAGCAAGGCCCTTGAGGTACTCTGGACCATCATACCCACCATAGTGGTCATATACCTTGCAACCCAGAGCTTCGCTTTCTACAGGATTCAGCGCAACGCTCCAGAGGGTGCTATGGAAGTCAAAGTTACCGCCTTCATGTGGGGTTGGGAGTTTGAATACCCAAACGGTAAAAAGGTTTATTCCTTCTTCAACAGCGTGGTAAACCCAGAAACCAATGCTTATCTAAAGCCTGAAGAGGTTAATGACATGTTCAAAGCCTACATACCGGAGGATACTCCGGTTAAGGTTCTCTTGACCTCAAGAGATGTGATACACTCCTTTTATGTCCAGCCTGCAAAGGTTACAGAGGATGCGGTTCCAGGGAGGATAACCCACATGTGGTTTCAGATAAACGAGCCGGGTAACTACTGGGTTTTCTGCAGGGAGTATTGCGGGACCCAGCACAGCAGAATGGCCGCCGTTCTAAAGGTGGTTCCAAAGGAAGAGTTTAACAAATGGCTACAAACCAACTAAATAAAGGAGGTGCACTATCATGGCAGCGGTAAGCTACAAACCATACTTTAGCGCAGGGTTTAAAGAGTGGCTCTTTACCACGGACCACAAGAAGATTGGCATTATGTATGGTGTAACCAGCCTAATATTCTTTTTAGTGGCAGGTCTTTCCGCACTTGCTATAAGGCTTGAGCTATACCAGCCAGGCATTCAATTCGTTTCAGAAGACACATACAATCAAGCCCTAACAGTTCATGGTGTGCTCATGCAGTTCTGGTGGGCCGTGGCTATATGGGGGTCCTTTGGCAACTACCTTCTACCCCTTATGATAGGTGCTAGGGATGTGGCCTTTCCAAGGCTCAACGCCCTTAGCTATTGGTTCTTCTTCGCCGCAAGCGTCCTTGCCCTTCTTACCCTGCTTCCTGGTAATCAAATAAGGATGATGTGGACAGGCTATCCTCCTTTCTCCCTAAATGAAAACGCTGGTCCCGTTGCCTTCTATGCACTTATAGTTCACCTACTTGGTGCTGCCTCCTTGGCAAGCGCCATAAACCTTGTGGTTACCAACCTCACCATGAGGGCACCGGGCATAACCCTGAAGAAGATGAACCTCTTTCTCCATTCCTTCCTTGCCATGAACGTTATACAGATACTTGGAGTGCCTGCCCTTGCCGGCGCGGTTACCATGCTTCTTATGGACAAGTACTTCTCCACCGCCTTTTTTGACCCAACCAGAGGAGGGGACCCACTTCTGTATCAAAACCTCTTTTGGTTCTACTCCCACCCTGTGGTTTACGTTATGATACTTCCTGCCTTCGGTCTTATATCGGAGATGATAGCAACCTTCTCAAGAAGGGAGCTCTTCGGTAGAACCTCTATGATAATCGCTATATGGGGTATTGCCATACTTGGCTTTATGGTATGGATACACCACATGTTTACCAGCGGTGTACCTGACTGGATAAGGGTCCTTTTCTCCTATACTACGGTCCTTATAGGTGTGCCCACAGGCATAAAGATATTTAACTGGATATTTACCCTCTACAAGGGCTCTATAAGGTTCACCACACCCATGCTTTATACCCTCTCCGCCATATTCATGTTCCTTATAGGCGGTCTTACTGGTATTCCTCTTGGTCTTCCTGCTTTTGATATAGCTGTGCATGATTCACACTTTGTAGTGGCTCACTTCCACTATGTGCTCGGTATGGCTCTTACCCTGGCGGTCTTTGGAGGCTTCCACTATTGGTATCCCAAGTTCACCGGAAGGATGTACAACGAGACCTGGGCTAAGGTAGGTCTTCTTCTCGTAATGATAGGTTCTAATCTCTTCTACTTCCTGCAGTTCATAGTTGGTATTTACGGTATGCCAAGGCGTTACGCGGACTATCCAGCCATACCCGAGTGGACAAGGCTTCACGAGCTCCAAACGGTGGGTGCCTTTATCCTTGCTTTTGGTGTGCTTGTGGCAGTGCTAAACCTAATACTTTCCTTGAAGATAGGTAAAAAGGCTGAGGACAATCCTTGGCAGTCCCCATCCCTTGAGTGGCTTATTCCCTCTCCACCACCCCCTCATAACTTTGACAAAATACCCCACATGCCCGAAGACTGGGACCCTTACAACTACGATTGGCTTGAGAAACAGCATAGGAAACAGTAAGGAGTTTGGGGGCGTAAGCCCCCTTTTAAAGCTATGAGAAGGCTATTAATTTTTACGTCTTTGCTTGTAGTTGCTGTCTTATCCTTTGTCCTGAGCATCCTCTACTTTAGCGACCCAATTCACAGAAAGGAGAAGATAGACAGCTATAAGCAAAAGATAATGAGAAGAGCTCAGTAGTAGCCTACAGAGAGGTAGAGTTTATACCTTTTTAAACCTTCCCTCTCTACGGGAACCGCGACATCAAGCCTTATGGGACCTATAGGTGTGTTTACACCAAAGGCAACACCAGCATTGGACTTTATGTCCTTTCTTAGGTTTTTTAAGCTGTCAGATACGTTACCCACGTCTGCAAAGAGAACACCCAAGAAGGGTTCCCTCAGAGGGAAGATAAGCTCAAGCCTTCCAAAGGTGTAGTACCTCCCTCCATGGGGCTGTCCCACACTTTCAAAGGAATAGCCCCTTAGGTTTTTAAGACCTCCCAAAAAAAACCTATCAAATATGGGTGCTTTCTTAGACACATAGCCGCCAGCCACCTTAAAGCTCAGCTTATAGTCCCTTCTAAGAGGTATCAAATAGAAGGTAGAAAGGTCAAACTTTGTATACTTAGCGTCCCCTTGTGCAAGGGTTAAAACTACACTGTTGTAGTGTATCCTACTAGGATAAAAAGGGTCATCCTTGTACTCTCTCAAAAGAAAAAGGCCATACTTCTTAAGGTCTAGGGCTTGAGAGTCAAAACTGTTCTTGGATAGGTTAAACACGGGGCCTACAGATGTAAATGGACTAAGCCTGTAGCCAAGCTGTATGCTCAAACCTTCAGAACGAAGGTCATAGCCAAGATGGTCTTCAAAGGTTCTAAAAATTTCGGACCTCATCCAGTATCTCCTTGAAAATAGGAAGCTATCAGACAGCTCAAGGTTGTAAAACTCACCCTTTGAACTCCTCCTATACCTGAGACCAGTAGCTAGTCCAACACCAAAAAGGTTTTTTGCACCTAAAAAGGCTTCTAGAGAGAGCTTATCCTGAGTGTTGTATCCTAGCGAGAGGTCAAAAAATCCCCTCTTGTCCTCCAATAGCTGTATAAGCCTGTGCACCATCTTTTTATCCTTGTCCAGGAAGGTTTCTATTGAAACTCCGGTAAACATACCGCTATTTAGCATACTATACAGGGTTTTGCTATCAAGTTCCTCGGAGTAGTCCTGTGCCCTTTCGGTCATGTAAGAAAGCTCACGACGGTTTGTATGCTTATAACCGTAATATATGGTTTCTCCAAGTTTATACCTTGGACCCTCATCTATAATGTACAGATAGGTGTAGTATAGGTTTTCCTCATCCTCCTCTATCTTTACCTCTATGCTGAAATCGCCCTCCATAAAACCCCTTTTAGCAAAGTAGCCCTTTATATCCAAATTAAGTTTTTCTATGAGTTCTGTGTTGTATATGGCTGGCAGCTTTTCCTGATGTTTTCTAAATATCTTAGAAACTTCTTTATTTTCCCCGTTGTATACAAGGGATTTAAGTATCTGCTTCTTGTTCCTGTTTATATCAAAGGAGATTTGGACGGTCTTTTTATCCCTGTCCAGCTCCTTCTTTATGTTGCCAGTTGCAAGAGTGTATCCCAGCCTTTCCAAAGATTTTATCCTTCTTCTCAATTCAGCCTCCAGTTCATCCTCATCGTAAAAGCCTCTCCATCCATCTTCCCGCAGAGCTAGGTATCTCTCCCCCTGATTTATGACAAAGACCACCTTATTCTCTTCCAGTCTGTACCCTACCACCGCATCAAAAAAACCCTTTCTATGGTATGCCTTAATAAGGTTTTCTCTCGCCTCTTCCAGGGAGAAGGGGTCTATACCCTTTCCCCTCAGACCGCTTATCTCTATTAGCTCATCTTTGCGGAAGAGGTCCCCACCCTCAAAGATAAACTCGTACCTTTGTCCCTCAAGTATATGGAAGATGGGTTTGGCAACCTTAGCCCTTCCCGTAAGGGCTGTGAAGGTGCTTAGGGGATGTCTAAAGATGTTTGATAGTCCCTCGGATAGAGAACCGAGTATTCTAAGTGGCCTCTTCCTCACAGATAGGTCCATAGGCATGAGCACCTTCCAGAAGGGCTTTCTTAGCTTGACCTTTTCCAAACCTTCAAAGTATACAAAGCTATCTAGATAACCTTCTTTTATATAAAAATCCTGAAGCAGAAACACCCTATCGAGCATTGCACCCTCGTTGACGAGCCTTCCCACTACAATACCAGCCACTTCGTCAAGCTTCTCTGATGGATAGCTTGAACCCTTGTATACACCGCTGTCTGTAAAGTATGCCAATCCCTCATCCACACCTATGTACAGGTGCACATACCCCTCTTCATCCGTATAAAGGGTAACACCTATGCTAGCATCCAACATCCCCCTGTCCCTGTAAAGTCTCAAAACCCTCTCCTTTATATCTTCAGGTTTTACATCCTTAAAGGGCATACCCTCGTAAAAACCAAGGTATGACAGTATATCATCCCTCCAAATGGTAAAGTTTCCCCTTATGCTAACCTCCTTAAGAATAGGGTACCTTTCTATGTAAAGGTATACATCCTCTTCCTCTTCCATAAGGTAGACATCCCTTATTCCTTCAATATTCTTAATTGTTTCCACCATGTACCTGTAGTTATCCTCCCTTATAACAATCTCAAAGTTGTTATCCGGAAGGGGATGGTTGTAAAGTATGTAAACCCTTGAAAAGGAAAAGAGGGGTAAAAGAAGTATGAGGAGAAAAAGCATACTATAATTTTAGCCAATGAAACTAGGAGAAAAAGTCATATACTCAAACCCTGGATTGGGTTACATAGAGGGGCTAAAAGGAAACAAAAGGGAGGTTGCCGTAGAGTTTGAATCCCTACTTTTGAAAGAGCTTCTTAAAGAAGCCTTTAGACCCTTGCTTGAGGGTAAATCCTTTGAAAAAAGGCTATACTACGACGCTTTTCTTGAGGCTATAGGCAGGAAGATGGCAGAGGCTGGCGGTATAGGCATAGCCAAATTTCTGTTAGAGAACATAAGAGATGAGAAGAGCAGATAGGATAAGCCCCTTTATAGTGATGGATATACTCAAGGAAGCCAAATCCATGGAAGATGTGGTGCATATGGAGATAGGTGAGCCTGACCTTGACCCACCGCCTGGTGTTATAGAGGCTTTATATAGGGCTATAAGGGAGAGAAAATACTTCTACACTCCAAGCCTAGGGCTATGGGAATTAAGAGAGAGGATAGCAGAGCACTATTACGATTATTATGGCGTTGAGCTTTCACCCTCGAGGGTTGTTATAACCACCGGCACGTCCGGTGCCTTTCTCGTAGCCTATGCTATTCTTTTAAACGCTGGAGATAGGATAGCTCTACCGGACCCATCCTATCCATGCTATAAAAACTTCGCCTATCTTCTAGATGCGGATGTTTCCTTTATAAAAGTGGACAGTATCAGCGGTTACAAGATAAGACCCGAGCATCTAGAGGAATTAAAGGACATAAAGGTAATACATATAACCTCTCCATCTAACCCAACAGGCACACTATACGACCAGCAGGAGCTGGAAAGCTTGATTTCTTACTGCGATGAACGTGGAATAACTCTCATATCGGACGAGATATACCATGGGCTTGTGTATGACAAGAGGGAAAGAACAGCTCTAGAGTACTCTCAAAGGGCAATAGTTATAAACGGCTTTTCTAAATTCTTCTGCATGCCCGGCTTCAGGCTAGGATGGATGATACTCCCCACAGAAGACATGGTAAGGGAGGCTGAACTCATAATACAGAACGTTTATATATCTGCACCTGCTATAAGTCAGTACGCAGCTTTAGAGGCTTTTGACTATGAATACCTAAACCATGTAAGAGAAACGTACAAGAGAAGGAGGGACCTGCT
The DNA here is from genome assembly GCA_003696155.1 of Acidobacteriota bacterium. Lineage (GTDB taxonomy): Bacteria > Aquificota > Aquificia > Aquificales > Aquificaceae > Pampinifervens. The sequence goes on along the minus strand of RFFP01000017.1, from coordinate 83,484 downwards.
TTACCAAGAGTTGGGAGACGTGCTGGATATAGATGCCTATCCTGACGGAGCCTTTTACCTATGGGCTGATGTAAGCAGGTACGAAGTGGATGGTTATACCCTATCGAGCAAGCTTCTAAGAGAGGCTAAAGTGGCAGTCACGCCAGGCTTAGATTTTGGAAAGAACAACACGGAAAAATATATAAGACTTTCCTATACGAGGGATGAGGGCACCCTCAAGGAGGGTGCCAAACGTATAAAGGGTTATCTTATGAGATAGACCCTGACTACCCTCTGATCCTTATACTCCTTCCCCAAGAGGTCGGCAACTTCCTTACCGTAAGAGGCTACTCTTATCCTCCCTATATCCACACCACCTTTTGCCAGATAGCTGGCAACCATCTGGGCCCTCCACATGGAGAGGTTGAAGTTGTACTTACTTGAACCCCTCTTATCTGCAAACCCCACTACTAGCACCTCCCTATTATCAGCCTTTAGCTTATCCACCATTCCGTCCAGTTTCTTAGCCTCAGCAGATTTTATGTTAAACCTATCAAAATCAAAGCGGACAAACCCAACTTCCTCAAGCTGCCATTTGTACGGTCCAACACCATCTTTAGGTACGGGCCTTCCCTCTAAGGCTCTTATTCTCTTCTCGTGGTCGTCCGCTATGCCTTCCAACCTTCCGACCCTTTTTTCAAGGTCACCGGTCTTCTTAAGAGCATCATCCGCCTTTTTATTAGCCTCTTCTGCCTTCTTCACAGCTTCTTCTGCTTTCTTTCTTGCATCGATTATAGCGTCGAAGTAACCCTTATAACATTGGTCCAGAAGATACTTACTAAAGAACTCCTTAGGGCTACCGCATGGATCCAAGGGTTTTTCTTGTGCAAAGGTTAAGGCCGAGAGAAGTATACTCCCTGCAACAACTTTTTTCATTGTTCCACCTCTTATTTTTGTCAGTAAAAATATAACACTAAAAAGATGAAATTTCAATTAAAATTTGAACTGCCTCTTTATATCTTCCAAAACACTGAAAACCAAACCTTCTGCAGACTCACCATCTCTCACCACTATCCTATGGGCTAAACACAGGGGTGCTAACTCTAGTATATCCTCGGGCACTACAAAGTCTCTGCCCTTTGTGAAGGCAAGGGACTTGGCACAGGCTACAAGGTGCATCAGGCCCCTAGTGGAAACACCAAGAAGTACCTTTGGATGTTCCCTTATGCTATGGGCTATCCTTACAATCATCTGCGCCACTTCCGGTGATACATAGAACCTTTTTATGTTTTGAAAGGAAGAGAGAATATCTTGAAGTTTTGCGAGGGGCTTTAGCCTTTCTATCTTTTCTAGGGGATTCTCACCCCTTATTATCTGAACTTCTGTTTCAAAATCTGGATATCCTATACTTAGTCTCATGCTGAACCTGTCAAGCTGTGATTCGGGAAGGGGAAAGGTGCCATGCTGTTCCACTGGGTTCTGGGTAGCTATCACAAAGAAGGGTTGGGGCAGTTCATACGTCACACCATCCACAGAAACCCTACCTTCCGCCATAGCCTCGAGCAGAGCGCTCTGTGTCTTTGGTGTGGCCCTATTTATCTCATCCGCCAGAACCACGTTGCTAAATATGGGCCCCTTTTTAAACACAAAGCTCCTCTTTGACTGGTCGTATATACTCACACCCACAATGTCCGAAGGTAAAAGGTCGCTCGTAAACTGTATCCTTGAAAAGGAAAGGCCGAGCACCTTGGAAAGGGCAAGAGCGAGAGTGGTCTTACCAACGCCTGGGACATCTTCTAGGAGCAAGTGTCCACCAGAAAGAAAGCATACAAGGGAGTAATTTATAACCTCATCCTTACCCCTCACAACCCTTTTTATTTCAGAGATTATAGCATCCAAGTCCATGCTTTTGACAATTATACCAGTGCTATAATTTTAAAACCATGCAACTACAGGAAAAGTTGATAGTAGAAAAGGCAAGGGAGTTAATCGAACCCATAGTTAAGTCCATGGGCTATAAATTATTTGATGTAGAGTTCAAATCAGAAAGGGGATGGGTACTCAGGGTTATACTGGATAAGGAGGGCGGTATTACCATAGGGGACTGTGAGGAGGTAAGTAAAAGGATAAGCGCCTTACTGGATGTGGAGGACATAGTGCCCGTTTCTTACATGCTAGAGGTTTCCTCTCCTGGTTTGACCAGGGAACTAACCAAGCCTTCCCACTTTGAATTCTTCATAGGCAGGCTTGCAAGGTTCGTTCTTAGGGAGAAATTGGAGGAAAAACGTGATATAAGAGGATATATAGAGGGGGTAAAGGAGGGCATAATATTTGTAAGAGAGAAGGACACAGGAAAAGAGTATCACATCCCCCACTCCTACATAGCCCGGGCTAATCTGGAGATTGAGGGATGGTAAAAAACCTCAGAAAGCTTATAGAGCAGGTCGCCAAGGACAAGAACCTCCCACATTGGATAGTGGAAAGGTCCCTAAAGAACGCCATAGCTTTAGCGGTAAAGAGGGACATGAAGATCAAAGAGGATATAGAGGTTGATTTAGAAGAAGAGGATATAAAGGTCTACATGGTTAGAAAGAAGAACGGTGAATCTGTGAAGTTTCCCCTTGATATATCGCCGGAGGATGTAAACAGGATAGCCGCCCATGTGGCAAAGGAGGAGTTTTTAAAGGAGCTTGAAAGAGCGGAGGAGGAAAGGGGCTACCTTGAGTATCTTGAGATGGAAGGAAAGGTGGTCGTGGGTATAATCAGGAAGGTGACTGAAGAAGGAGACGTAGTGGTGGATCTGGGTAAAGTGACGGGGACTTTGCCCAGGAAGGAACAAATAAAAAAAGAGGTTTACAAGCCGGGTTCAAGGATAAGGGCCCTTATTTTGAGCGTCAAGAGGAAAAGGGGAAAGTATGAGCTAATACTATCTAGGACCCATCCCATTTTTTTAAGGAGGCTCATAGAGCAGGAAGTGCCAGAGGTAAGAACCGGTGATATAGTGATTAAAGGTATTGTAAGAGAACCGGGCGAGAGGGCCAAGGTCATGGTGCATACAGAGGATCCAAAGATGGACCCGGTAGGTATCATAGTGGGTGTTAGGGGTTCAAGGATAGCCCCCATAACGGAGGAACTCTCAGGGGAGCGGGTAGATGTGATAAGATGGTCTGAAAATGTAGAGGATTTAATAAGAAAAAGCCTATCACCCGCCACCGTCTCAAAAATAAGGTTAGACCCCAAAAAAAAGAGGGCGGAAGTCGGTGTGCCCAAGGACAAACTTTCCTTGGCGATAGGAAGGCATGGCGTAAATGTGAAGCTGGCCAACAGGCTTACAGGTTGGTACATAGATGTTATGTCTGAGGAGGACTTTGATAAGCTTGTAAAGCTCAAATGATAGGAGAAAGTAGCGTTCATATAAAAAAGCTGGTCTACGGTGGTTATGGGCTTGGGGAGATAGGCGGTAGAAAACTCCTGGTTGACTATTCTGTGCCCGGGGAGGTTGTTAAGGTTGAGGTTCTTAAAGACAAGGGGGATTATGCTCTAGCTACTGTAAAGGATGTAGTTTTCCCATCTGAAGAGCGTAGAGAGGCACCTTGTCCTTACTACGGTAGGTGCGGAGGATGTCAGCTTCAGCACATACGGTACGATGCACAGCTAAGGGCTAAGGCTGAGATACTTCTTGAGACTCTGAGAAGGATAGGAAGGCTGGAGATAAGAGACTTAGACTCAGTTGTGTACGGAGAGGAGTTTGGTTATAGGGTAAGGGCGCAGTTCAAGGTACAGGGTTCAAAGCTCGGCTTTTTTGAAAGGAGAAGCCACAGGCTTGTGGAAATAGAAAAGTGTCTACTACTCCATCCAAGCATAAACAGGCTCATACCCTCCCTAAGGGAACTATCAAACAGGGCACCAAACATATCGGAGATACACGTATCCTACTCACCCACGGAGGATGAGTTCCTAATAAAGTTGATATCTAAGGATTTTCTTGCAAAGGAAAAGCTAAGGAAGATTATGGAAAACACCTTACCGAAGGAAGTGAAGGGATTGGGTTTCTACAGAAAGTCCCAAAGAGAGTATTACCTAGGTAGGGACTTTACCTTTTACTCCATAGGTCCTTACAGATACAGGGTGAGTATGGACTCCTTTTTTCAGATAAACTACCTGCTTTGGGAGGACTTCATAAACACCGCAATGCCATCAAATCATTACAACACAGCCTTAGAACTCCACTGCGGAGTAGGTTTCTTTAGCCTATTTTTAGCAAAAAAATCGGGCTTTGTTCACTCCTACGACAGTAGCCCAAGCGCAATAAGAGATGCTGAATACAATGCGAGGATAAACTCTGTAGATAACCTGTTCTTCTATAATGAAAAGAGCCTTTATGCTTTAAAAAGGCATGCGGGAGAGGTTATAGACCTTATCTTCCTTGACCCACCAAGGAGTGGGCTCTCCGAGGGAGAGGCAAAGCTTATAACAGCTAACAGACCTAAGGAGATGGTTTACGTTTCCTGCGAACCCACCACTTTTGCTAGGGACCTAAAGGTTCTGACCAGAGGGGGGTATAACTTAAGGCACGTAAGCTTAATAGACAACTTTCCCAACACATACCATATAGAGTCGGTGGCCCGGCTAAGCCTTGATTAGTAGGGCTCACAAAATTTTTGACGGACTTGGGCAGACTAAGACGCAAGCCATCTTCTGTAAAACACTCAAGGGTCTCAGAGTTTGGAAAGGTGGTAGGAGGGGGTTAAACTTAAACAAAAAGGAGGATAGTCCATGTACGTATACAAGAGAGATGGAAGAAAGGAATCCATGGACATATCTAAGATCAGGATTGTTATAGACTTTGCTTGTAGTGGGCTTAGGGTTGACCCACTTGAGCTGGAAGCGGACGCCCATATACAGTTTCGCGAAGGTATAACTACAAAGGAGATACAGCAGCTACTTATAAGAACAGCTGCGGAGAAGGTCTCAGCAGAAAATCCGGACTGGCAGTATGTGGCTGCAAGGCTATTGCTCTACGACCTTTATAAAGACGTGGGACATATAAGAGGCTATAAGGTAAAGGACAAAATAAACGGCAAATACAAACCCTACAATCCAGATAGCTTCTACGAGCTTGTAAAAACCTATGCGGAAAAGGGTATATACGGAGAGTACCTTTTAAGGGAGTACAACAAGGAGGATTTTGACAGCCTTGCACGTTACATAGACCCTGATAGGGACCTTCTTTTTAACTACACAGGCATAAAGGTTTTAGCGGACAGGTACCTTATGAGAGATGAAGAGGGAAAAATAATAGAGCTACCCCAGGAAATGTACATGCTAGTAGCTATGACACTGGCAGTACCTGAGAAGGGAAACAGGCTAAAGTGGGTGAGGCTTTTCTATGACCTAATTAGCAAACATGAGATATCCTTGGCTACGCCAACCATGATGAACGCAAGGAGGACATATACACAGCTAAGTTCGTGCTTCGTGCTCACCGTGGACGATGACCTTTACGATATTTTTGACAACGTACAAAAGGCAGGACAGATATCCAAGTTTGCAGGTGGTCTTGGTGTGTATCTGGGTAAGATAAGGGCCACAGGTTCACCCATAAGGAAGTTCAAAGGGGCAAGCTCTGGAGTGCTTCCAGTGGTAAAGATATTAAATGACGTTATGGTCTATGTGGACCAGCTGGGTATGAGAAAGGGCTCAGCTTCCATAACCCTAGACATATGGCATAAGGATGTACTTGACTTCCTTGAGGTGAAAACCAACGTGGGAGATGAAAGAAAAAAGGCCCACGACATACATCCTGCCATATCCATACCCGACCTATTCATGAAAAGGTTGAAAAACAGGGAAAAATGGACCCTTATAGACCCATATTACTGTAAGAGGGTAAAGGGGGAGAAGAACCTTGAGGACCTTTACGGTAAGGAGTTTGAAGAGCTCTACGAAAAGTTAGAAAGGGAACTTCCAAACCATGCCAAAAGGGAGATTGACGCCTTTGAACTTTGGAAGAGGCTACTCACCGTCGTCTTTGAAACGGGCGAGCCCTATATATTCTTTAGAGATACGGCCAACAAGCTAAACCCCAACAGACACACAGGTGTGGTATACAGCTCTAACCTTTGCCACGAGATAGTTCAGAACATGTCTGCTACAGTTCATATAGAGGACTCTTTGGACCCTGACAGCGGGGTCATAACCCATAGAAAGAGGTCTGGTGATGTGGTTGTTTGTAATCTGGGCTCTATAAACTTGGGAAAGGTGTACACAAAGGAGGACCTTGAAAGGGTTGCTCCACTCCTGGTACGCATGCTGGACAATGTCATATCCATAAACTACTACGCCGTAAAGGAAGCCGAATACACCAACAAACGGTACAGGGCCATAGGTATTGGCGTAAGCAACTACCACTACCTATTGGTTAAGGAGGGCATACCCTGGGAGTCAGAAGAGCACCTTAGGTTTGCAGACAGACTTTTTGAGCGGATAGCCTATTATGCTATAAAGGGCTCTATGGAGCTTGCAAAAGAAAGAGGCAAATATAGCCTCTTTGAGGGCTCGGACTGGAGTAAGGGTATTTTCTTCGGAAGGACGGCAGAGGAAAACCAAAAGCTATCACAGGAGAACGGTAATGACCTTGATTGGATAGGTCTTGCGCAGGAGGTAAAGAACCACGGGCTCAGGAACGCCTACCTTTTGGCCCTCATGCCCACAGGTTCTACATCCCTCATAGTGGGAGCCACACCTTCCATAGATCCCATATTCGCCAAGTACTACAAGGAGGAGAACATGTCGGGCATACTTCCGCAGGTTCCCCCGGAGGTTGACAAATACTTCTGGCATTACAAAAGTGCCTACCACATAGAACAAGAATGGGTGATAAGGGCTGCGGCGGTAAGGCAGAAGTGGATTGATCAAGCACAGAGCCTAAATTTATTCATAGACCCAGAAAGGATTGACGGTCCGACCCTTTCTAGACTTTATGAGCTTGCATGGGAGCTGGGTCTAAAGACCCTTTACTACTGTAGGAGTAAATCTCTCACTGAGATTGAAGAGTGTGAGAGCTGTAGCACGTAGGAGGTTTAAGAAATGGATAGAACGCTGATTTTTAATCCAGAAGGCGAAAGGGATGTATCCAGGAGAAAGGTGATTTTAGGAAACCCTACAAACATAATGGAGCTTAACAACGTCAAGTACCAGTGGGCCTTTGACCTATACAAGACCATGGGCTTTACCAACTTCTGGATACCTGAGGAAATTCCCATGCAGGAGGACAGGAAGCAGTACGAAAAGGACCTTTCCCCTTACGAGAGAAGAGCCTATGAGATGGTTCTCTCCTTTCTAATAGCACTGGATAGCTATCAGGTAAACATGCTTAAGGAGTTTGCAAGGTACATCACCGCCCCCGAGCTGGTTATGGCTTTAACATCTCAAGAATTCCAAGAAGCCCTGCACTCTTACTCCTACCAGTTTGTATTAGAGAGCGTAGTGGACCCACGTGTGGCAGATGAGATATACAACTACTGGAGGCAGGATAAGGTCCTCATGGAAAGGAACAGGGTAATAGCCGAGCTCTACAACGAGTTTATAATAAAGCCCACGGAGGAAAACTTCATCAAGGCTGCCTTTGGTAACTACATCTTAGAGAGCCTGTACTTCTACTCGGGCTTTGCCTTCTTTTACAACCTCGGCAGGCAGGGGAAGATGCGCAATACAGTCCAGCAGATAAAGTACATAAACAGGGATGAGCTAACCCACGTAACCCTTTTTAGGAACATCCTTAGCACCTTAAAAGAAGAGCAGCCAGAACTTTTCACACCCGAGATTGAGAGTTGGGTTTACGAATTCTTTAAATACGCCACCGATGCGGAGATTAAGTGGGGCCAGTATGTGACCCAGAATCAGATACTAGGTATAAACAATGAACTCATAGACAGGTATATAAAGTACCTAGCCAATCTAAGGCTTACCCAACTTGGCTATAAAGCCCTGTATCCTGATATTACGGAAAACCCTATGAAGTGGATAGACCAGTTTAGAACTCTAAACGATACCAAAACTGACTTCTTCCAGGCCAAACCTCAAACTTACGCCAAAAGGTCAGAGCTCCGATGGTAGTATGCATATATAAGGCACAAGCCTGTTTTGGAGGTTCAGGGCATAGTCTTCTAACCTTTTTCCAGATAAGGGGTGTATAAGCTCTGGAGCTACCTCCAAGAGGGGGAAGAGCACAAAATCCCTTTGGGTAAGGTAGGGATGGGGGACTTTTAAAAAACTCAGCATGATTATGTGGTTTTCATATAGGAGTATGTCCAAATCTATCTCCCTTGGCCCCCATCTTTCTCTTGGCCTTCTACCCAGCTTCTGCTCTGTGGACTTCAAGGCTCTCAGTAAGTCTATAGGATTTAGCCATGTTTCAAGCTCCAAAACGCCGTTTAAGAAGCTACCCTGATTTTGAGGTCCCCATGGTTGGCTCTCGTATACGGTGGATACCTTTTTAATTTCACCAAAGGCCATTAAACCTTCCAAGGCTCCAAGTATGTAACCTAACCTATCCCCTAAGTTGCTACCAAAACCTATGTAGCATATGGGCATAGAAAAAGCTTAATACATACCCCCGTTTACGTGCAGCACCTGACCTGTGATGTAGCTCGCATAATCAGAGCAGAGGAAGACCACAAGGCCCGCCACATCTTCAGGTTTACCAAACCTCCCCAAAGGTATATTCTTCAGGTAGGATTCCTTTATATCCTCCGAAAGGCCCGCAGTCATGTCCGTTTCTATAAAGCCAGGTGCTACAGCGTTCACCGTTATATTCCTGCTTGCCAGCTCTTTGGCAAGGCTCTTGGTAAAACCTAATAAGGCAGACTTGGTTGAGGAGTAGTTTACCTGACCCACATTCCCTGTAAAACCCACCACAGAGGAGATATTAACGATCCTGCCCCACCGGCTTTTAATCATGCCCTTTACCACAAGGGATGTTAAAAAGAAGGTGCCCGTGAGGTTAACCCTAAGAACCTCCTCCCAATCCTCCAAGGACATCCTTAGAAAGAGCTTATCCCTTGTTATGCCGGCGTTGTTTACAAGTATGTCCACACCTCCCCATGCCTTTTCCACACCTTCATAGAACTCTCTTATGGACTGCGTGTCCTCCATACTAAGGTCCAAACCCAGGGTTTTTACACCATAGGCTTCCTCTATTTCTTTAGCCACCTCTTCTGCCCTCCTTCTGTCTCTACCCGTTATTACCACCTGTGCACCGGCCCTTGCCAGGAACTCCCCTATGGACCTACCTATACCCCTTGTGGAGCCCGTTACTATAGCCTTTTTGTTTGATAAATCAATGAGTAGCATGTTAAGATTTTAACATATGAGGCTTTTCTTCGGGGGTAGCTTCGACCCTGTACATCTTGGACATCTCTTAGTAGCTGTGGATGTAAAGGAGAAACTAGAGGCAAGAGAGCTCATCTTTATTCCTGCTTTTCAAGCTCCACTGAAGGATACCCATATGGCAAGCCCCGAGGATAGGCTAAGGATGTTGGAGCTGTGCGTTGAAGGTCTTGAAGGTTTTGGTGTAAGCGACACTGAAATAAGGAGGGGTGGCATATCCTATACGGTGGACACTGCTAAGGAGCTCATGAATGTCTACGGTGAGCGTCAGAGCTTTATAGTTGGTGGGGATAGCTTTCTTAGCTTTCATCTATGGAGGGAGCCCTTTGAGATTCTAAGGATGGCGCGCCTGGTTATAGTGAACAGAGAGGGGGAGAATAGGGAAAGGATAAGCGCTTATATAAGGAAAAACTTTCCATGGCTTAGGGAAGGGGAGGACTATATAATCCTTGAGGTTAGACGCATAGACCTATCTTCTACAGAGGTAAGAAACAGACTCAGACAAGGTAAGAGCATAAGATGGATGGTGCCCAGGGAAGTAGAGGAATATATACGCAAAAGGGGCCTATACGTAAACCTTTAAGCTTTCAATAGGCTTAAAACCCTCCTCCTTTACGCTCCAGCACTCTCTAAAGACGGCGTAGGGACAAACTTTTTTACAGTATTCATGGTCAAACCTCATGAAAAGCTCCTTTATGGACTGTCCCTTCGAGTCAAAGACGTAATCTATGTCCATATGTCTATCTATGTTTACATTTTCAAGGAGTGGATACAGGCTACAACCTACATTGGCAAGGGACGACTCTATCCCCATAGACCTTAGTCTATCCAAAAGCCTTATAAGCATCATACTTCCAGATGCATCTATGTAGTTAACCGCTTCAAAGTCTAAAAGGACAAACTTAAGGTTTTTCCTCCTTTCCTCTACCTTCTGTAAAACATACTCGTAGACGTACTCCGCATTTCCAAAGTATAGAGACATGTTGGGTCTTATGTAAAGTATCTGAGGACATTCGGGCAAACCTTCCCTTTCTGCATTCACAAAGGTGGCAGACCTTGGGTTTCTTGTAAGGACCACTATACGGGGATACATGGTCTTGTAAACGAAGGTGCCGAAGGCTATAAGGGCACCAAGGGTTATGGCAACCCAGAGATCCATAAAGAATACAGTGGAGAAGGTTATGCCTGCCACTATACCATCCATGGGGTTTATCCTATATAGCTTTACTATCTCCTGAGGCTTTATCAGACTTAGTACGGCAGACAGTACTATGGCGGAAAGTGTAGCCTTTGGTAAGTAGTAAAAAAGAGGAGCTAGGAAGATAAGGGTAAGACCCACGACCGCACCGGTTATAACACTAGCCAATGGAGTCTTTGCTCCAAGTTGAAAGTTAAGCGCCGAACGTGAAAAAGAGCCACCTACTGGAAACCCCTTAAATAAGCCTGCCACCAAATTTGCCAGTCCTTGACCCACAAGCTCCTGATTTGGGTCCCATCGGTCTCCAGCCTTTATGGCTAACTGTTTAGCTATGGCGACCGCTTCCATAAGACCAAAGGCGGATATTACAAGAGCACCCACCCATAGCTGGCTTAGAGTTCGGTAGTCTACAGAAGGTACATGAAAAGAGGGCAAACCGCTTGGTACATCACCCACCAGTGAAACGCCGAAGTTATTCAGGCTAAAGAGATAAGAGATACCAGAGGTGATAGCCACAGCAAGTAGAGCACCGGGCAACAGGGGGCTTATCTTTTTAGAAACCCATATAATAAGGAAGGCAAGGAGACCGATGGCAAGAGTGTAAGGGTTTGTTTGAGAGAGTTTACCCAGAATGTCCACTAAGACTTCGTATATGTGCGTGCTCTGGGTTATCTTAAAACCCAGAAGGTGTCCTGCCTGGCTAAGAGCTATGACCAGCGCACCTGCACTAGTAAACCCCACTATAACGCTTGTAGATATAAGCTCAACCACAAAGGCGAGCTTAAGAATACCTATTAAAAACCTTATGATACCGACCATGAGGGCAAGGACTGCAGCAAGGGTTATCCACTGCTCGCTTCCCGCCTCCGCAAGCCCGTAAAGGGCCGAGCTGGTAAGGAGGGCAGTCATGGCAACTGGTCCTGTGGCTAAGAAGCGGGAGCTACCAAAGAGGGCAGCAACTATTACAGGTAAGAAAGAAGCATATAGCCCGTATATGGGTGGCATACCAGCCAAGAGGGCATAAGCCATAGATTGGGGGACCAGCACCGCGGCAACCGTTAGACCCGCTACAGTATCCCTCAAGAGCTTATCCCTGTTGTATTCCCTTATCCACTTAGAGTAAGGGGCTAAATCTATGGTTATGGTAAACTTCATAGTTCAATCCTCCTCAGACCTCTCCTTCTGTACTGCGCTTCCTTGAGGGACTGAAGAAAGTCCATACCACCTTCATAAAAACCCAGGGCCTCTTCCACCTCAGAGGCATTTTCTACCTTAAAGAGCCTATCCTCTATGATTATCCTTATACTCTTGACTATATCCTCTCTACTTATACCGTACACATGTTCAAGAAGGTAAACGAGTTCCAAGAGGGTATAGTTGGACAAGAAAACCTTTCCCTTCTTTTTTTCCACAGCCCTAAAATAGCTTTCAACTCTCTCCACCTTTTCTCCCCTCGTTAAAAAATCAAGAAGGTCAGCCGTTTCTATTGCATCCATTCTTCCGGAACACCAAAGCCTTCCCTTAGCTGGCCATTGCCAAGGATAACAAACTTTTGTATGGTTAGCTCCTCAAGAGCCATAGGACCCCTTGCATGTATCTTGTCCGTGGATATGCCCATCTCAGCCCCAAGTCCAAACTCGTTACCGTCTGTAAATCGCGTAGAGGCGTTTACGTATACTGCAGCTGAGTCCACTTCCTTTAAAAACCTCATGGCTTTGGTGTAGTTTTCTGTTATTATAGCATCGGAGTGCTTTGAACCGTACTTTTCTATGAAATCTACAGCTTCCTCAAGGCTTCCCACCGTCTTAACCGCTAGTATTAGGTCTAGAAACTCCTCATAGTAGTCCTCTTCAGTGGCTGGAAGGGTCTTTACAAAGGAAAGCTCGGGCTTGGACCTTATTACCTCTAAGCTTTCAGGGTCGCACCTGAGCTCCACACCAGCCTTGCCGAGTATATAAGCCATCTTGGGCCAGAAGTTATTAAGCAGATCCCTATGGATTATGAGGTTTTCCACCGCGTTGCATACGGAAGGCCTCTGAACCTTGGCGTTGTAAACTATGTGATAGGCCTTTTGAAGGTCTGCCTCGTTGTCTACGTATATGTTGCATACACCTTTATAGTGCTTTATGACGGGGATCTTGGCGTTCTCAGCAACCGCCCTTATAAGGCTCTCACCACCCCTTGGAATAGCAACATCTACCCTGCCTTCCATTTTGAGTATTTCCCAAACTATCTCCCTTTCAGGTCTGTCTATAAACTGTAGGGCATCTTCGGGAAAGCCCACCTCCCTGCATGTTTCCCTGAGTATGTCCACCAAAACCCTGTTGGAATTGATAGCCTCCTTACCACCCCTAAGTATTATAGCGTTAGAGGACTTCATACAGAGGGATGCAGCCTCAATGGTTACGTTAGGTCTTGCCTCGTAGACTATAAAGATTACACCCAGCGGTACGCGCATCCTTCCAACCTGCAGTCCGTTGGGAAGGGTCCACATACGCGTTATCTCACCTACAGGGTCGGGCAGGGAAGCCACGTCCTTGAGCACCTTTATCATACCATCTATGCGCTTGTCGTTAAGAAGGATGCGGTCAACAGTTGAGGATGGAAGGTTCTGATTCCTAGCATACTCAACGTCCTTGAGGTTTTCCTTCTTTATGAGCTCCCTTTTAGCATCTATAAGCTCTGCAGACCTCAGAAGTGTTCTATTTTTTATCTCTGTGGTAAGAGAGATAAGCGACCTCAAAGTATTCCTAACCTTAGTAACTTTCTCTTCTGCGTAAGATAGAAGCTCTTCCATGTTATAAATTTTATACCAGCTTGGTGTAGAGTTCTCTAAGTTCCTTTAAACTTTCCTGGTAATCAACCCTTTCCTCTACCCTCTGTCTTAAAAAGTTAAGTATGTCTTCCCTATTACTAATCACCCTGTCTACAAAAGGATTGCTACCCCGATTGTATAGGCCCAGGTTTACCATGTCCTCCATGGTCTCATAGGTACTCAGAAGTTCCCTCAGATACAGGGCCATCTTCATATGCTCTTCACACACCACATGGGGCATTAACCTGCTAAGACTTCTAACTGGGTCTATTGCTGGATATATGCCGGCGTTTGCCCTTCTTCTGGAGAGGATTATATGCCCATCTAAGACAGCCATAAGGGCATCTGCCACAGGGTCAAGGCTTATATCATCACCTTCGACTAGCACGCTGAATATACCCGTTATACTTCCCCTCTTAAAATTACCACAGCTTTCCACAACCTTAGAGAGAAGGTAAAAAACGGAAGGTGTATAGCCTTTCATAGTTGGGGGCTCTCCTGCGGAAAGACCAACCTCTCTCTGAGCCATTGCAAGCCTTGTAATGGAGTCTATAACCACAAGAACATCCAAACCTTGTTCAGCGAGGTACCTTGCATGAACCAGGGTACTCAGAGCGCCCTTTACCTTCAGTATGGGCGTTTGGTCTGATGTGGTTACCACTGTTATACTTTTCTTTCTTCCCTCTTCACCCAGTACATCCTCCAAAAACTCTCTCACTTCCCTACCCCGTTCACCTATAAGACCAAGGACAACAGCGTCCACCTTACTGTTTCTTATAACCATCCCTAAGAGGGTGCTTTTGCCTATACCCGCACCAGCAAAAATGCCAACTTTCTGTCCCTTACCCAGAGTAAACAGGGAGTTTATCACCCTTATGCCACAGTCAAAGACCTCCCTCAGCCTTTCCCTCTGAAGAGGGTTCACATCCTCGAGAATTATGGGAACTTTTTGCCCTTTGGGTAGGGAACCATCCTCTAACCTTCTCCCAAAGGGGTCAATTACCTCACCCAGAAGGTTTATACCTACTAAGGTGGATACATGCTCTTTTCTTATGGAAACCCTGTCGCCCGTCTTTACACCAGAAAGTGGTCCGTAGGGCATTATTATGCACCTGTCACCGTTAAAACCAATTATTTCGCCATCCACTGGCTTCCCCCTTTGTGGATATATGAACACATGGTCTCCTATGGCTCCATCGGTATTGAAGGCTTCCACATAAACGCTGCTTGCTCTGTAAACCCTATGGTAAACCTTGAATATACCTTTCATCTTTAAGGTCCTCTGTAAGCTCCTCGATTAGGTCTTCGTACCTTCGCTCAATCCAAAGCTTTGGTGTTTCTATAATAAACTCGCCTTTTTGTAGGGTCGCATTTGGGACAAGACTTAAGGAGATTTCCTCCCCGAGCCCCTTGAACATGGCAGATAGGATGGGCTCCATTCTTTTGAGGTCATCTGGGTTTAGATGTAAGGCAAGCTGACCCTTTAAGAATATGCCCGAATCAAACACCTTTGAAATGGCCTTTATCAAGCCCTCCTCTTTGGGTAGGGCCTCTGTTAGAAAAAGCCGCTTTAAAAGTTCCACGGAGAGGTCAACGGCCTCTTCCTTTATACGAAGTCTATGCTCCTCAAAAATGGAAAGAAGCTTATCAGCCAAATCCCTGACTAGGGCCTCTATCCTTGAGCTTTCCTCCTTCTCCTTCAATAACCTTTCCCTTTCTTCCTTTAACCTTTCCCTCTCCTCCTGCAGCTTCTGCATGCTACTTCGGAGATCTGATATTTCTAGTTGAAGTCTGTCTAGCTCCTTGATGTAAATCTTCTCTATTTCTTCGCAAGGTTTTTCCCCTTTGTCAGGCTTTTCACCACCCTCTTCCTTGGGTGTTTCTTGAACATCGTGCAGTTTATGAAGAGGCTTAAACTCTCCCTTATACATAGGCTTCTCCACCGCTTATATCTATAATACCTTGGTCTGCAAGGTTCTTTATAACCTTTATAACCTGCTTCTGAGCCTTTTCCACCTCCGAAGACCTAACTGGCCCCATAGCATCCATGTCCTCCCTCATTATATCTGCAGCCTTCTTTGACATGTTAGATAGGAATTTTTCCCTTATGTCTTCTGGTGCTCCCTTTAGTGCTATTATCAACGTACTTTTGTCAACAGCCTTAAGTATCTCTACTATACTCCTGTTGTCCAGCTTCCTGATATCTTCGAAGGTGAACATCTTCTCCTTTATCTTTTCGGATAAATAAGGGTCCTCTTCATCAAGCTTAGCCAGTATTCTGTTAGTTGTATCCTTATCAAGTATGTTGAGTAGCTCCGCAGTTAGGTTTATACCCTCCATCTTTTGCATAACACCGCTTACACCCATAGACCTTATCTCCTCCGCTATGACCTCTATAAGCTCCCCAAAGAACTCCGGTGATATGTTTTCTATGGTTGCAAGCCTTTTAACCACTTCTATACCCAAGGTATCTGGCAACAATTTGAGTATCTCCGCTGCCTTTGTTGGGTTGAGCTGAGAAAGGACCACCGCTATAGTCTGAGGATGCTCTCCCCTAAGGATATTTGCCAGTATTTTGCTGTCAACCCTCTCTAGCTCCTGAAAGCTCTTTATAAGGCTGGAGCTACTCAGAAACTCATAAATCTTAGCAAACTTTTCAGGGGGTAGTACCTTTCTCGCAAACTCAAGAAGACTATCTATATCAGGTGTTACAAGTGATGTAGCCCTGTATTCTTCTATAAACTCCTTTGCTATTTCTTCTATATCCTTTAAGGTTACACCCTCTATGTTTGTAGCGTACATAAGTATGTCCTGTATCTCCTCATCGGATAGCTCTTTCATAACCTCTACCGCAACCGCAGGAGGGATGCTCATAAGAAGGATAGCAGCCTTTTGAGCTTTACTTAACTTGTTCTTTATCTCAGGCATACATATTAGTTTAACCTTTTGAGCTTAATCATGGTAAAAACCTATAACCCCTTTATAATGTCAACCATGGTCCCTAAAGTTTACCTAGGTGTGGAATGGATAGGTGCAGATAGAATCTTATCTGAGTACAGTCCACCAAGGGAGTGTGGTGCAGAGCTTCTTTTCTTGGGAGTGGCAAGGTCTGCACCCGAAGACGGTGAGGTAGAGGAACTGCATTACGAAGCTTTTCCTGAGATGGCCATCAAAATCATTGAGGAAATACGCGAGGAAGCCCTTAGCCAGTTCCAGGTTAAAGAGGTCATAGTGCATCATAGGTTGGGGGTGGTAAAGGTGGGTGAGCCCTCTTTCCTTGTGGCTGTTTTCGGTGGGCACAGGGATGAGACCTTTAAAGCCTGTAGATACGTGGTGGACGAGGTGAAAAAGAGAGCTCCCATATGGAAAAAAGAGGTTTTTAAAAACGGAAGTGGGAAGTGGGTGCTCGGGGCATGATAAGGGACCAGCTTGGAAGGGAGCTGTATGATCTTAGGATATCGATAACTGACAGGTGCAACTTCAGATGCTTCTTTTGCATGCCCGACGGACACGAATACCAATTCTTTCCTAGAGAAGAGCTCCTTACCTTTGAAGAGATAGAGAGGTTTGTAAAGGCTTTGGTTCCCCTTGGTGTTAGAAAGGTGAGGCTCACGGGCGGTGAACCCCTCCTTAGAAAAAACATAGAGAAACTAGTGGAGCTTCTATCCAACATAGAGGGCGTAGAGGATATAAGCCTCACTACCAACGGCTTTCTCCTTCAGAAAAGGGCTAAGAGCCTAAAAGAGGCAGGACTAAAGAGGATAACGGTAAGCCTTCATTCTCTTAGGGATGACGTGCTTTCGGAGCTTGTCGGTAGGGAAGTCAAGGTTTGGGACATAATCAGAGGCATAGAAAGGGCCTTAGAAGTAGGAATGAATCCAGTAAAGGTGAACGTGTGCGTTATCAGAGGTGTTAACAGCGATGAGGTGGTGGACATAGCCAAGTTTTTCAAGTCCTTAGGGGTCGTGGTGAGGTTTATAGAGTTTATGGATGTGGGTAACCTGAACCAGTGGTCTTTGGAAAAGGTTTTCCCAGCTAAGGATATGTTAGAGCTTCTCAGCAGACATTTTGAACTTGAGCCCATTGAGAAGAGTTACAGGGGTGAAGTTGCAGAGCGCTACAAGTATAGAGATGATAGATTGGAGGTGGGGTTTATATCTTCTATAACCCAACCATTCTGCGGTGATTGTACAAGGTTGAGGCTTACCGCGGATGGCAAACTGCTTATGTGCCTCTTTGCCTCAGAGGGCTACGACGTAAGGGCTCTAATAAGGTCTGGTGCAGATGAAAGGGCCATAGGGGATTTTGTAAAGAGCCTATGGCTAAAAAGGAAGGACCGCTACTCGGAAGAGAGGTTACAGCTACTTAGGATGGGCATTCCACTGCGTAAGGTGGAGATGTTCAAGGTAGGGGGCTAACCTACCTTAGTATATCCCTCTGCACCTCTTCAGCGGTTGGGAGCTTCTCAAGCCTTTTTACCTTACTCGCATAATACATTACAGGTATTAGTACCAAGGTAAGGGTTGTAGAGCCTATGGTTCCAAAAATGAGGGATATGGCAAGGCCGTTAAATATGGGGTCAAAGAGTATAACGAAGGCACCCACTATAACGGCAACCGCGGTCAGTATTATGGGCCTTGTCCTTATAACGCCGGCTTCCACCACAGCAAGGTGGGGTGGGACACCGTCCCTTATGCGCTCCTCTGCAAAGTCCACGAGCAGTATGGAGTTCCTGACTATTATACCCGCTAGGGCTATGAAGCCTATCATGGATGTGGCCGTGAAGAAGGCACCCATGATCCAATGCCCCGGCACTATACCCACGAGGGTCAGGGGTATGGGTGCCATTATTATGCCTGGTATCTTAAAGTCCTTAAACCAGCCAAGTATAAGCACGTACATGACAAAGAGGGCAACACCAAAGGCAAGACCTAGGTCTCTGAAGACCTCAAGGGTTATGTGCATCTCACCGTCCCACTTTACGTATATCCTATCTTCTAAGAGAGGCTGGGACATCCAAAGCTCTCCCACATCACCGAAGGGGTTCTGTATGGTCTTAATCCTGTTCCTTACGTCAAGGATGCCGTAAAAGGGTGCCTCCTCCCTTCCTGCCACATCGCCTATCACATAGATGACCCTTCTTAGGTTCTTCCTGTATATAGTCTCTGGAACCTTGTCCTCTTTGAACTCCACAAGCTCAGACAGGGGAACGGTCCTCCCTTCCCTTGTGGTTATCTGCAAAAGCCTGAGTACATCTAAGGTTTTGTACTTTTCGTCAAACTTAACCATTATGGGTGTGTGCTCCGTGTCCACGTTCTGCATCACGCCAGCCTGATATCCACCTATAAGTGCCTGAAGGGTTGCTACAAGCTCCTGCTTGCTGATGCCCGACCTCTTTGCCTCGTCCTCTTTAACCACTAGCCTCAGCAGTGGTGCGGGCTCTTCAAGGTATATACCTTCGTCCGTTATGCTTTCTGCATCTTTGAATACCTTGAGGGCTTCCTTAGCAAAAACTTGCTGGGTCTTTAGGTCCGGTCCGTAGACCTCGGCCACCACGGGTGAAAGGACAGGTGGTCCTGGTGGCACCTCGACCACTGCTACGTACTTGGCACCGTAATTTTTGGCTATCTGATGGACTGCGGGCCTTATCCTCTTGGCAAAATCGTGGGATTGCTCCTCTCTCTTCTTCTTACCTATTAGGTTGACCTGTATGTCCGCAAGGTTTGAGGACTGCCTCAGGTAGTAATGTCTTACGAGCCCGTTAAAGTTAAAGGGCGATGAGGTGCCTACGTATATCTGATAATCTGTGACTATGGACTGCCTTGATATGTAATCCCCTATAGCCTTTGCCACCTCTAAGGTTCTCTCTTTTGGTGTACCTTCGGGCATGTCTATGACTATCTGTAGCTCACTCTTGTTATCGTAGGGAAGCATCTTCACCACAACCACCTTGGTTATCAAAAGGCCCACAGCTAAGCCCATAAGGGCAAGGGTAAAGCCGTAGAAGGCGTACCTTTTTGGCTTGCTCGTGAGGAGAGGGACCATTATGCGGGAATAGAGCTTCCAAAAATTAGTCTCCTTTATGTCTATTTCTTCTCTTTCATGACCACCGTCAAAGTGTTTGCTAAGGAGCTTGTAGCTTGCCCATGGGGTTATTATGAAAGCTACAAGCAAGGAGAAGAACATGGCCACAGATGCGTTTATGGGTATGGGTCTCATATAGGGTCCCATAAGGCCTGTAACGAAAGCCATGGGCATGAGGGCCGCTATGACGGTAAAGGTTGCCAAGATGGTAGGATTACCCACCTCGTCGGTGGCTCTGACTATGGCTTCCCTAGGTGTCTTTGCAAGCTTTAGCTCAAACCATCGGTGTATGTTTTCTACCACCACTATGGCATCGTCCACGAGTATACCTATGGCAAATATGAGGGCGAAGAGGGTAACCCTGTTTAGGGTAAAACCGAAGACCTGACTGAGAAAGAGTGCTATAGCAAGGGTCACGGGTACCGCAATGCCCACCACTACCGCTTCCCTAAACCCAAGGGTCACAGCTATAAGGAGTATCACAGAAAAGGTAGCTATAAAAAGGTGCTCAAGAAGCTCGTTGGCTTTCTCTTTTGCGGTCTCACCGTAGTTCCTTGTCACCGTTATGTTCAGGTCTTTGGGTAGAAGGGTACCCTTTAGATGGTCCACAAGCTGGAGGGTTTCCTTGGATACATCCACTGCGTTGGTTCCCGTTCTCTTTGAAACCGCAAGGGTAACCGCCGGATAGAGCTCTCCGGGCTTTTCCTTTATGTCCTTTTCACCCGCCTTGGGACCAAAGCCCATAAGTACATAATCCCTTATGTCCGAAGGACCGTCCTCTACCCTTGCCACATCCTTCAGGTAGACGGCCCTACCGCCTATTACGCCCACCACTATGTTTTCAAC
The DNA here is from genome assembly GCA_003696155.1 of Acidobacteriota bacterium. Taxonomy (GTDB): domain Bacteria; phylum Aquificota; class Aquificia; order Aquificales; family Aquificaceae; genus Pampinifervens. The sequence goes on along the minus strand of RFFP01000017.1, from coordinate 63,172 downwards.
GTCGCTCTTGGACTTGAGAAACTCTCCCGTCCTTACAAGAAACTCCTGAGAGCCCTGCGTGAGCTTCCCAGACAGAGACTGGCTGTTTGCACTCTGAATAAGCTGGACTATGTGCATGGGTGATATCCTGTAGGCGGAAAGCCTCTGTGGGTCAAGTACGACCTTTATCTGCCTTGGCCTTCCACCAACTAAAAACACGTCTGCCACGTTCTGAATCTTCTTTATCTCGTTCTCAAGAGTCCCTGCCATACGCCTGAGGTCATACCAGTCGTAATTCTTACCCCAAAGGGTCAAGGTGAGTATGGGCACGTCATCTATGGACTTGGGTTTTATGAGGGGGGGTAGCATAACACCTGGGGGAGCCAGGTCCAAGGCAGAGAGCATCTTGGTGTTTAGGTCAACAAGGGCTTTCACAGGGTCTGTTCCAACATAGAAGCGGGCCGTAACTACAGCCATCCCTTCCATGCTCGCTGAGTATATGTACTCTATGTCCTTTAGCTCCCATAGCTTCTTCTCCAGGGGTGCTACTACCCTTCTCTCCACCTCCTCTGGCGTTGCACCTGGGTAGGATATCATTATGTCTATCATGGGGACCACTATCTGTGGTTCCTCCTCTTTGGGGGTTGTTATAACGGAGAAGGCTCCAAGGGCAAGGGCTACGAGGATGAGTATGGGTGTGAGCTTTGAGTCTATAAAGTAGTGGGCAAGCCTTCCAGCAAAACCGTACATCTTCAGCCTCCCACCCTACAGCCTTCGCAGGCTTTTTCCACGCCTTGGATTACTACCCTTTCCCCCTCCTTTATGCCAGAGAGGACCTCGAGCATGCCATCCCTCCTTTCCCCGAGCTTTACAAACCTAAGTTCCAAGGTGTTATCAGGTCTCACCACCCAAACACCCGTAAAGTCAAAGCGCTTGACTATAGCAGACTCAGGGAGAAGGAAGGCCCGAACCCTTTCAGGAACTATGAGATTTGCGTACATACCGCTTTTTAGCCCATCTGCATCTTTTAAGGTTAACCTTACCCTGAAGGTCCTGGTGGCTGGGTCAATAGCTGGCGATACCTCGGAGACCTTGGCAGTCACCTTTTTATCTATACTTGATACGTATATGTAATAGGCATCTCCCACCTTGATTTTTCCAGACAGCCCCTCGGGCAAAAAGGCCTCAAAGAGGAAAGGACCCGACTCTATAACAAGCAGTGGGTGTCCCGGCATGGCAAGGTCACCAGTGTCCACGTTTTTCAGGACCACATAACCGCTTACAGGAGATGTTAAGTTGGCGTACTTTATATTGGAGAGCACCGCCTGCTTTTGTGCTCTTACCGCTTCTATACCAGCCTTCGCCTGCTCTACCTGGGCCTTGGCCGATTGGAACTGGGCTTTGACCTGGTCAAACTCCTGTTGTGTTATGGCCCCCTCCTTTATAAGAGCCTCGTATCTTTCATAGGTCTTTCTGACAGCCTCGAAGTTGGCCAATGCGGAATTGTACGCTTGCTCAGCTTGTTTTCTTTGATGTTCAAGGGCTAAAGCCTGAGAATTTATATCTTCACCATCTATGCTTACGAGGAGCTTTCCAGCACTTACGTAGTCCCCCTCTTTTACATAGACCCCTTTCACTCTTCCCATCAACCTGCTTGAAATCTCAACCCTCTTATCAGCCACAATATGACCGGTGTAGAAGGAGGGAACTTCCTCAACTACACGTACCTCCTCTATCACTAACCCACTGACAACTTTAGTCTCCCCTTTTACCTCGCCGGGCTTTTCCTTATCTCTGAAGGTCCCCGCAAGCCAAAGAACTATTAAGGCTATAACCACCACAAAGAGTCCGTACTTTATCCACCCCTTCATCTCAACACCTCCTCAATAGTACCAGAGGAAAAGAGCACTTCAGAGTAAGACCTATGACACGCACCCAAAGCCTGAACCCTTTCAAAGCGGGCCTTATCAAGCTCCGTCTGAGCATCCAGAAGGTCAACAATCCTAGCCAACCCGTTTTTGTACCTTAGAGATATAACCCTTAGCACCTCTTCACTGGCTCTTATCCTATCTTCTGCAGACCTCAGCATCTCTTGGGCGTTCATGTATTCGGTGCTTGCCCTTTCCACATCAAAGAGGGCCCTATCTCTCAAAAATCTTAGCTGTTCCTCAAGGGACCTTTTCCTTTCTAAGTTTGCCTCCGCCTTACGGAGGGTGGAGAACCCCGTTTCAAAGGTCCAGCCCAGCGAGACCCCTACCATGTATCCACCACCGCCGGAGGCAAGGGGGAAATCCCTGGAATTGTGACTGTATTGAACAAAGCCGTATATTTGGGGCAGGTTATCCGACAGTACAAACCTGTAGCTTTCCTGAAGGACCTTTAACTTCTCTTCAAGAGACTTAATATCCTTCCTACTAAGAGCCCTTTCTTTATAGCCTTCCAGTGTCAAGGAGGGGCACATGTCAAAGGTCTGCACTTCAAAATCTCCGAAGGTTGTGCCTGCGGCAAGCTCAAGCCCTTTCTTAGCAAGCTCGTAGCCCCTCTTTACGTTTTCCAGGTTCTCCTGTGCCTTTGAGAGATGGACGCGAGCCCTTAGCACGTCCGAAAGAAGAGCCATACCCACTTTGTGCATGCTTTCTGCAAGTCTCAGGTGTTCTTCTGCGTCCTTCACCGCCTGCTTGGAAACCTCCAACGAGGCCTTTGCAACCACAGCATTGGTATAAGCCTGGTATACTTCCCTTATTACCTCTTCCCTTCTTCTCTGAGATTGCAAGCTTACTGCTTTGTATTCATGTTCCGCCATCCTTATACCAGACTGCACCTTACCCCCAAGCCATATGGGGACCTCAAGGGTCAGTTTGGTTTCAAAGTTGTTTATAGCCCTTGGGTTGTTCAATCTGTTGGGTTCAAAGTCTGCCATCCCTACCCTTTCCTGATTTAGCCTACTCATAAAGGCATAGGAGGGTATATCCGTCCTTGTGAAGGTCTCTTCAACTTTGAGCCTCGGAAAGAGCATACCCCTTGCAGATCTTAGCTCAAGCTCTTGGGCCCTTAAATCCCTTTGGAAGGCTCTTATGAGTGGGTTGTTTTCAAGAGCTTGCTCTACGGCAGACTTTAGGGTAAGCTCCTTTGAAAGGGCAAGGGTATAGAGAATGAGCAAAAAAGCTAACAACTTCATAGTAATATTCTTATATCATTATAAGCTTATGCAAAAATCTGTCAAGATTCAAGTAACCTCTTTATAACCTTTGCCACATATAGCCTTATCCTAGTAGTATCCACATCTTCTGTTTCCATCTCGAAGGCAAGCCTGGCCCTTGAAGGGTTTTCTTCGAAAATGCCCACCAACCTTAGTTTTCCTTGAATACCAGCGAGCTCCTCCCTTCCCATGAATTTAAAATCTACAACCTTTTCGATAAGCTCGTTTATAAGCTCTAGCTCATCACAGTATACAGAAAGTCCAGTCTCAGATATGTTATGGGGTTCAAAGGTCCTGTAAACCTGACCTATCTTTATCAAGGCAAGAAAGCTATTTTCTCCCCACACTGGCACCCTCGGTTTCTCTCTATCCCCTAACCTACCCTCACCACCGTATAACACATCTAGTATGAACTTCTCACTCTTGCCCACAACCCTAACCGATAGGAGAAGCTCCTTATAACCTACGCTTACTACATCGCCTAGAAATACGAACCTCTTTGCAAGTGTGCTTGCGGCTATACTAAGCTTGCCCTCCTTGTAATCTAATTTTTCCAGCTTTGTATGAAATAAGATCCCCCCATCAAGAACCTTATAAACATCTACTAGGTCAGCCATTCCTCCAATCCCCCTACGAGCTCATCCATTCTCATACCTCTTGAGCCTTTAAATAGTATAACACTACCAATAAGAGGTTTCCCATCCAAGAGAAACTTAAGTACCTCCTCCTTAAGGTTGAAGTGCAGGCACTTCCCACCCTTTAGCCTACACTCCTCATAGGCATGCTTCATCATAGGACCATAAAAAAGACACAGGTCTATACCAAGCTCAACACAAAGCCTTCCAACCTCTTTATGGTATATCTCAGAGCTCTCCCCCATCTCAAGCATATCTCCGAGTACGGCAACTTTATACCCATCCATCATGCTAAGTGTCTGAAGAGCCTTCTTGACAGAAGGGGGATTTGCATTATACGTGTCATCCACTATGATGATACTCTCCCTTCTTATAACCCTGAAGCGTCCTTCCACGGGAGAAAACTCTCTCAGGTGTTTGGACAGCTCCCTCCAGTCTAATCCCAGAGCCTTCAGGATGGCAAAGGAGCAAAGGGCATTCTCTACAACTGCAAGGCTGGGTATGGGTATAAAGACGTCTAGCCCACAAACCTCAAAACTTACACCCTCCGAATTGAGACTTAACTTCTCAGCTTTAAGTTCACCAGCGCCAAAGACGATCTTTTTATCCACGCTATAGCAATGGGATACGTAGTTAGGGCATATGCCCCAGTCATCCTCCCCCATATAGGAGAAAACCTCACCGTTTCCCAAAACTACATCGTCAAGACAACCGAAGGTCTCCAAGTGCTCTTCGCCTATGGCAGTTATAGCCCTTACGTGAGGCTTTACCAGCTCTACTAGCCTTTTAACATCACCCTTCTGACTTGCACCCATCTCCACAACCCAGTAATCCGCTTCATCCTCAAAATTCACTACGGAGAGGGGCACACCTATCTGAGAGTTGAAGTTTCTAGGCGTCTTACAAACCGCCCCCACCCTTGAGAGTAAGAAGGCCGTCATCTCCTTTGTTGTGGTTTTACCTGCAGAACCAGCTATGGCTACAACAGTGCCTTTGAAGTTTTCCCTCTTCCAGCGCGCCAGTTTTCTCAAAGCCTCAAGGCTATCCCTTACCACTACCTGAGGAAAGTCTGAAGGTAGGTCAAGAGCCCTTTCACATAGGACGGCCGTAGCTCCCCCTTTTATGGCGTCCATCACAAAGTCGTGCCCATCGTGGACATTGCCCCTAAGGGCAACAAAAGCCTGTCCCTTCTGAATAGTCCTGCTATCTATAGAAAAACCGCCAACCTGAACATCATCCCCCAAATGCACACCCTGGGTGATGGACGCTATCTGAGAGGTGGTCATATTTGATATTATATTAATAGCTCTTTGATGAGCTTACCTCTTGTAAAGCTAAATATGAGCTTAAGTGCCTCCTCGTAAGTTTTAAAACTCTCAGGGAATTGCATCTGTAAGAAGTCCACGTCCACACCCATAGACTTCATGGTATCCTTCACCCTCAAAGGTTTATCCGGCGGTGGTATGTAAGGAGCTATAACCGCAAACTCATCTCCCCCTACTCTAAATATAACAGGGCTTTCTATGTCTATAACATCCTCCTTCATGAGCATGAGTATAACATCTCTAATATCATGCATAGAACAACACTCCAGGTTTATGGCCCATACAAGCCTTCGGAGTACTTCGTTGCCCTCTTCCCAGCCCTTTTCAAAGTTTATCTTAGAGAGATTTTTTATGTCAAAGATAGTAAGGCAGAAGCTTTCTCTTTGCTCAATAAATGCCCTTAGGGAGGGTAGAAAGATGTCCCCCTTTATAGCACCTGTTCCATCTATGTATTGAAAGCTCCACCTTATCTTTTCTATCTCTTGGTCTATTTGAGGGATCACAGTAGGCACCATTTCTAAACCGCTAAGCGCCTCTATGGCATATGGCACAAGCTTAGGGTCAAAGTGAACGCCCGCAAGCCTCTCCAATTCCTCAAAAGCCTCTTCCCAACTTTTTGCCCTTTTGTATATCCTCCTTGCTGTCATTGCCTCAAAGGCATCCGCTATAGTGTAAATGCGTGCAAGTAAGGGTATATCTTCGCCTTTTGCCCCATGGGGATAGCCTGTTCCATCGTATTTTTCTTGATGATACAACAGAATATCAAAGGCTCCCTTCGGTACGTCTAGCCCCTTTAGCATCTCGTATCCTATTTTTACGTGTAGCTTCATTATCTCGAACTCTTCCGGTGTAAGTCTGTAAGGTTTTAGGAGTATAACGTCAGGAATTCCTATTTTCCCTATATCGTGTATCATACCGCCTATTCTCAAATGCTCTAGTTCTTTCTCAGCAAGCCCAAGTTTCCTGCCTATAGATCGGGCATAGAAGACACCCCTTTCTGTATGCCCTCTAGTATAAAAATCTCTGTGTTCAAGGATATTAACAAGGATGTCAATAAACTGGTTCATTGGCTGTTTTAAATTTATAGAATATTAACTTTCCCGTAAGACTGTATCACGGCTAAACCAAGCAAGGCTCAAGGCTAGCCAAAGTAGGGCAAGCACCACACCCATGGAAGTGAGCATAAGGTGCCCATGCTTAAGGGCGTAGCCTCCCCAGATGCCACCGGCAAAGGCCCCAACAAACTGGCTTGTGTTGAAAAGACCCAGGGCAAGACCTCTCATGTCCCTGTGGCTTATTTTGGTAAGCAAGGAAGGTACCAAAGGCTCTAAAAGGTGAAAGCCCAAGAGAAAGAAGAAGATCATGAGAACTGCACCAATAATGCTTCTTTCAAACTCATAACTTAGGAAGGCAAAAAGCATCAGAGCTACACCTAAGGAGAAAACCTCTCTAAACTTTTTCCTTTTCTCAGCCAAAAGGATGGCAGGCACCATAAAAAGAAGAGAGAGCAGTAAAGAGGGCAGGTATATCTTCCAGTGTTCAGGCTTGGGCAGGTTGTAAAGGTATACGAGCTCATAAGGCACCATGGTAAATATACCTACCAAGTAGGCATGGAGTAGTGCAATGGAGAAGTTTAAAAAGAGCTGGTCCTTATCCAGAAGAAGGACGTATATGTTCCTGAGGGATAGTACTATCTCTCTTTCCTTCCTTGCCGGTTCGGGTACTTTGATGGCTACGAGGAGGACAGCAAGAAGACTAAGCAAAGCTGTAAAGTAGAAAAGGAAGGGAACTCCCAGCTTTCCCGCTATTAGTGGTGCGGAGATTATGCTGAAGGTGAAGACCAAACCTATGGAGGCGCCTATGGAGGCAAAGGCTCTTGTCCTTACCTGAGGTCTTGTAAGGTCCGCAGAGAGGGCAGTCATAGCCGAGGAGACGGCACCAAAGCCCTGAATGAACCTTGCCACTATCATGGTGCCTATACTTCCCGCAAGACCGGCCAGCACACTGCCCAGCACGTAGGTTAGCATACCGAAGACTATTATGGGTTTCCTTCCATAAAGGTCTGAAAGGTAGCCGAAGGGGATCTGTAAAAGGGCCTGGGCAAGCCCGTATATGCCTATGGCAAGACCTATTAGCTGGGGGTTTGCACCTTCAAGGGTTTTTAAGTAAGGAGATAAGACGGGAAGAAGCAAAAAAAGCCCCAGCATCCTGACAGCCACAGCGAAGGTTATACTTAGAACCACTCTCCTTTCCTGAGGTGTAAAGTCTCTAAACATCAGATAAATTGCCTCAGGAACCTAAGGTCGTTTTCGAAGAATAGCCTTATGTTGTCTATGCCAAAGTAAAGCATGGTAAGCCTCTCCACACCCATACCAAAGGCAAAGCCATTGTATAGCTCCGTATCTATGCCACAGCTTTCAAACACCCTAGGGTGTACCATGCCACAACCCATGACCTCCAGCCAACCTGAACCCTTACAAACCCTACAACCCACACCGCCACAGAGTATGCAGCCTATGTCCACCTCCGCAGAGGGTTCTGTAAAGGGAAAGTAAGATGCCCTCAGGCGCACAGGAACTTCCCTCTCAAAAAAAGCCCTCAGGAAGGTCTGTATGGTGTGCTTCATATGCCTAAAGCTTATATGCCTGTCCACCGCCAAACCCTCGACCTGATGGAACATGGGAGAGTGAGTTGGGTCATCATCCCTTCTGTATACCCTACCGGGAGCTATCATGTATATGGGGGGTCTCTTAGAGAGCATGGTTCTGACCTGCACAGGGGAGGTATGGGTACGAAGAAGATAGCCTTCCCTGTTTACGTAAAAGGTGTCCTGCATATCCCTTGCTGGGTGTTCCTTGGGTATGTTAAGCTTGTCAAAGTTGTAGTCTTCAAGCTCTACTTCCGGACCTTCTTCCACGGAAAAGCCCATGCTGACGAATATGTCTCTTATACGCTTAAGGGTGAGGCTTAGGGGATGGTAAGAGCCTAAGCGAGGTTCTATGGGTATGGAGAGGTCCACCCATTCCTTGGAGAGCTCCGCATCCACTTGGAGCCTCTTTAACTCCTCCTCTTTCCTTTTTAAAAGCTCTTCTGCAAACTCCTTAAGCTGGTTTACTTTCGATCCGTACTCCTTTCTCTGTTCCTGTGGCACTTCCTTTATGCTTTTTACCGCAAGACTTATAAGGCCGTTTTTACCAAGATACTTAGCCTTTAGCTGCTGAAGCTCCTGAAGGCTCTCTACCTGAGAGAGCTCCCTCTCAAGCTGGGAGCCTATAGCGTTTATGTCTATCATCCGGTCTGCGCTAGGGCTTCTTTTGCCCTTTCCACTATCTGGGCAAAAGCCTGAGGGTCTCTTACCGCCATGTCCGCAAGCACCTTCCTGTTGAGGCTTATGCCTGCCTTGTTAAGACCGTTCATAAACTTGCTGTAAGAAAGTCCATGAAGTCTGACTGAGGCGTTTATCCTAGCAATCCAGAGCCTCCTAAACTGCCTTTTTCTTTGCCTTCTATCCCTGTATTGATACTGCAGAGCTCTAAATACGTACTCTTTTGCCCTTCTGTATACGTTCCTCCTCTGACCTCTGAAACCCTTTGCAAGTTTGAGTATCTTCTTCTTAAACTTCCTTGAGGATGGTCCCTTTACACGCATGTCAACCTCCTAAAAATTATGCAAGTTTTCTATTATAACACGAGCTCATGGGCATGGTAAGAGGACCTTGCAAGGGGCTTAGAAAGCACCATTTTAAAGCCCATTTCTAAGGCTTTTTCCCTTATCCTTTCAAACTCCTCGTAGGAGTATAGCCTAACCACGGGGTAGTGCCTCTCACTTGGGCTCAGATACTGACCGACAACAAGGGTGGAGACGCCCGCCTTAAGTAGGTCATCGAGGGTTTTCATTATCTCATCCCAGCTTTCCCCCAAACCTAGCATTAGGCCAGACTTTACGGTTGCTATGCCAGAGCTTGCATAGAAGCTAAGAACCTCAAGGCTCCTTCTGTAATCACCCTGAGGTCTAACCACCCTAAAAAGCCTTTCCACGGTTTCTATGTTGTGGGAAAGCACGTCGGGGCCTGAGGAGACAACCAGCCCAAGGGCATAAGGAGAACCCTTAAAGTCGGGTGTGAGAACCTCAACCTTCACACCTTCAATCTTCGATTTTAAAAACTCCACGCATCTCTTGAAATGACCAGAGCCATAGTCAGGAAGGTCATCCCTATCCACTGAGGTTATCACCACATACTTCAGTCCCAGCTCCCTTACCGCATAGCACAGTCTTATTGGTTCTGAAGGGTCTAGGGGTTGGGGTTTACCCGTAGCCACATGGCAGTATTTGCAGGCTTTTGTGCATACCTTTCCGAGGATAAGGAAGGTTGCAGTACCTGAGGAAAAACACTCTCCCAAGTTGGGACATATAGACTCTTCACACACCGTGTTAAGTGAGTATTTCCTTAAAATTCCCTTTGTCCTTTCCACCAAAAGGGGTTGGGGAGCTTTAACCTTCCACATCAAGCTAAAATATAGGACATAACCTCCCTTTTACCCTTCCCCTCCTTTGAGGAAGTTATTATGAAGTCCGCCTGGGTTTTTTCTCTCAGTTTTTTTACGGTTTGTGCTATCTCCCTCTGGCTCGCCCTGTCCGTTTTAGTTAGTACTAGGATATAGGGAATCTGGAAACCTTCTATCCACTCTATAGCTTGCATATCAAGGTCTGTAGGTCCAACAACCCCATCTATGAGAAGGAATACCAGCTTTATATCCCGCCTGCAGGTTTCAAAGTAGTTTACTATGATCCTTCTCCATTCTTCCCTTTCCCCTTTTGAAACCTTGGCAAAACCGTAGCCCGGAAGGTCCACGAGGTACACATCATCTATTAGGAAGAAGTTTACAGACCTTGTCCTCCCTGGCTCTTTGCTAACCTTGGCTATCTTGCTACCCACTATCATGTTTATGAGCGAAGACTTACCCACGTTAGACCTCCCCACAAAAACCACATGCTTTTTCCCGTCCCCTGGGAAGTTGTCTCTATAGCTTCCTAAGAAGCTGACCTTCATCCTACCTTCCCAAGCTCAAGAACCTCTTTAACCTCGCCCACCAGGTAAAGAGAACCTAAAACCAAAATGTTTTCCTTCAGCTCTAGGACATCTTCTGAGGAGTTTAGAAGTATAACCTCTTTAAAACCCAATTCCTTTGCCTTTGCATACACCTTCTCCATGTCCTCGCATCTGTGATGCCTTATGGGAGTAAGGTAAATCCTGTAGGAGAGTTCCCTAAGGTAGGGGAGGGACAGCTCCCACTCTTTGTCCTTTAGGGCTGTAAACAGAGGGGTTATGTTTTCTATATGCCCCTTTATATCCCTTACTATCCTTTTCACGGCATCAGGGTTATGAGCACCGTCCAAGATGAGCAGAGGGTCTTCTCTTACAATCTCCATCCTACCTTCCCAGTAGGTGTTTTTTAAAGCTTCCCTAACCCTGCTTTCCTTCAGCTCTATAAGAAGGCTCACCGCTCTTAAGGCAAGGCTTGCGTTGTCCACCTGCCACCTTCCCCATAGGCCGAGAGGGATGTCCTCGTATCTGACCTTTTCATCCTGATAAAACTGCAGATAGGTTTGCCTACCTTTGACGTATCCGTTAGAAAAGAAGTCTATGCCAGCCACGTGAAGGTCAGAGTGGTCACAGAGCTCTAAGGCCTTAGGATATAGAGGGAACCTCATGCTACATAATACAAGAGGCTTTCCCCTTCTGTATATGCCCAGCTTTTCCACAGCCCTGCTTTCACAGTCAGAGCCAAGCCAACGGGTGTGGTCCCTCTCTATGTTGGTTATAACACAGACTTCTGGCTCACAAACCTTTGTAGCATCCCACCTGCCACCCATGCCTACCTCAAAGACCGCAAAGTCCACCTTTTGGTCCTCAAAGTACCTAAGGGCAAGGAGGGTACACGCTTCAAAGTATGTTAGGTCAAACCTCTCAAATATGGGTTTTAGCTCCTTCACGTACAGGCTGAGCTCTTCTTGGGATATCTTCCGACCGTTTACCCTCCACCTTTCCTTTTCGTCGAAGAGATGGGGGGAGACAAACCAGCCCACTCTGTAGCCATGATTTCTTAGAAGGCTCTCCGAAAAGGCACATGTGGAGCCCTTTCCGTTCGTGCCACCAACTTGAAGGGATACATAGGAAGGTTTTATAGATAGGTAACTTACCGCCTTCTCTATTCTATCAAGGGTTGGTGATATACGGTAATCCTTGCCTCTGTACAGGTCATAAAGATACATAAGGAAAAATTATAAGCCCCCGTGGAGGGGGCAAAACCTTAGTCTAGTACTCTGACGTTCTTTGCTCTGAGACCCTTGGTGTCCTGCTCTACTTCAAACTCTACCCTTTGACCCTGTTCTAAGGTTTTAAAGCCTCTTTGCTGTATAGCAGAGAAGTGGACAAATACATCTCCTTGATTGTCATCACGGGTTATAAAACCGTAACCCTTTTCCTTGCTGAACCATTTTACCGTACCTTTGAGTGACATGGAACAAAAACCTCCTTAAAGTTAATTCTTGAGCAAGACCGGAAAGGTAAGGCGCCCTCCCTTTCTTTTACCTGCTCTACATTAATGATAGACCATAGCCTTGCTTTTGTCAAGGGGTGGCATATAATTATACGACTAAGGAGGTGAAAAAATGCATTTTCCACTACCTTGGCAGATAGTACTCATTCTACTTGTCATACTTGTCATATTCGGTGCAAGCAAGCTTCCAGAGTTCGGTAGGGGTCTTGGAGAGGGTATAAGGAACTTCAAGAAGGCCCTATCGGGTGAGGTAGAAGAGGAAAAGAAAAACAAGGAGCAAGCATGATACCCAACCTTTCCATCACAGAGATAATACTAATACTTGCTGTTCTCTTCCTTCTATTTGGAGCGAGCAGGCTTCCAGAAGCTGGTAGAGCTTTGGGGGAGGGTATAAGGAACTTCAAGAAGGCGCTGTCCGGTGAGGAGGAAAGGGTTAAAGAAACCAAAGGGGAGGAGGTAAAGGAGAAGGAAAAGGTTTAAATCTCAAAGCTGAGCTTCTCCTTTAGAGCCCTTGCCAATATACCGTTCACAAACTTGGCTGACTTCTTCCCAGCATACTTATGAGCAAGCCTCACATAATCGTAGAGTACAGGCTTTGGGTTTTTTGGTGTTATGTATAAGAGCTCCGCGAGGGCAATGCGTAATATGTTCCTCTCTATGTATCCAACCCTGTCTATATCCCACTTTTCTGAAAGTTCAGCTATGAGCTTATCCACAGATAGGGCATTATCTATAAAGGTTCTTAACAGCTTTCTTATGTAGCGTCTGCGATCTGGATAGGATATGCGGTTCATCTGCATATACTCTTCTGCCAGCGTGTTTATGTCCTCACCCTTCATATCCCATTGGTAAAGAACGAGAAAGGCGTCCCTCCTTGCCTCAGGCTTATATACGGTCATCTGAGGCTTCTTAGTAGGTTTACCATCTCTATGGCGGACAAGGCTGCTTCCCAGCCCTTGTTGCCTTGCTTGGTTCCAGACCTCTCTATGGCCTGCTCTAGGCTGTCTGCGGTCACTATGCCAAAGGTTATAGGTTTACGAAGCTCTAAACTGAGCATGCTAAGACCCTTTGAAACCTCGCTGGCTATGTAGTCAAAATGGGGAGTTTGCCCCCTTATCAAGACCCCTAGAGCTATGACTGCATCCACATCTTCGTGCAGAGCCAACTCTTTCGCAGCCAAGGGTATTTCCCAGGAGCCGGGCACCCTGGTTAGGTAAATCCTGTCTTCCGAACCCCCATGCCTGATTATGCAATCTATGGCTCCCTCTATAAGCCTATCCACAAGAAGGTGGTTAAACCTGCTTGCAACCATGCCGAAGGTAAAGCCTTCCGCCCTTAGCATACCCTCATAATTCTTCATTTCCTAACCTCCAGTTGTCTATAAGCCTCGTTTTACCTATTCGGACAGCAAGGAGTATTCTATCACCTTCCTTCACTTCCTCCACGGGCATAAGGTTTTCGTCCCTAATCTCCACGTAATCTATGCCGTTGACGTGGGGATGCTGCAGTATAAAGTTCCTTATGGTTTCCCTTAGGAGTTCTGAGTTCCTCTGACCTTCCTTGAAGAACTTTTCCGCCAGGAGAAAAGACCTGTACAGGGATAGGGCTGATTCTCTCTCTTCTGCTGTGAGGTAGGTGTTTCTTGAGCTCAGAGCCAGGCCATCGTGGTCTCTAACTGTGGGGACAGGCACTATCTCAACGGGAAGGCTCAGGTCCTTCACAAGTCTTTGTACCACCTTCAATTGTTGGTAGTCCTTCTCCCCAAAGTAAGCCCTATCCGGCTGAAGGATGCTAAAGAACTTCAAGAGCACTATGCATACACCGTTAAAATGCCCAGGCCTAAAACTACCCTCTAAAATATCTGTCAGACCGGGTATCTCTACCCTAAGGGATGGCATCTCCGCATACATATCCTCATCCCCGGGGGCAAAGACCACATCCACACCCTCCTCCTCACATATGCTTATGTCCCTATCTAAATCCCTTGGATAGCTTTGAAAGTCCTCACCCTCACCAAATTGGAGTGGGTTTACGTATATGCTTACTACCGTCATATGGTTATCTACCTTTGAATCCCTTATGAGCTTTCTGTGCCCATCGTGCAGGTATCCCATGGTGGGAACAAAGCCTATGGTCTTTCCCTCGCATTTAACAGACCTCAAATAGTTCCTTATTTCCCTTGGTTTCTTAAAAAGGGTTGGCATTTCTAGGCTCCGTGTTTTGAAATTTGAAGCCCTATAATTATAGCACATGAAGGAAGGAAGTAAATTTCTTGTTCTGCATAGGTACGTGGTGGGAGACGAGGACCTTATGGTTAAGGTTTATGGAACTTATGGAATCATGAAGGTTTACGTCCCTAAGGGGCTTAGATCTGAGGAGGGTTTTTTAGGTTTCTTTGAACCTTCAAACCTACTGGACATTACATACAGGCAATGGGGAGATATAGTCCTCTTAAGGGATATAAGGAAGGTCCTTTTTCTATCCTACCTAGCCCTTGAAAGCTATAGAAGGTTTTTCTGGATGAGTAGGGTGCTTGAGTTTATAAACAGTTGGTTTTTTTACTACGAGCCAGAACTTTTTTCCCTCGCGGTTGAATACCTTACTCAAAACCCTAAGAACCATGAAACCCATCTTTTGAAGTTTAAACTTCTCTTTTTAAAGCATATGGGGCTTTACAGAGACTCTCTCTTTCCGGCTAATTTTAGAGAACCCCTAAACTCCTTGGTTGAGGGTAGCATAGACCCTGAAAGACTGAAGCTTCCAAAGAGGGTGATCGTTGAGATAGACAAGGTCATAGAATCTCAGCTTTCTTCCCTGCTGTAGAGTTGGAGCACCTTCTCGATTATCATAGAGGTTGATATGGGAAAATCGAATTCTATTCTCTCCACACTACCCCCGTAAGAAAGCACCAGGTCCGCACCCACTATTTCATCTATGTTCCAGTCCGCACCCTTTACCAATACATGGGGCCTTATGGCCCTTATCAATTCTAAGGGTGTGTCCTCTTCGAATATGATAACAAAGTCCACAGGCTTTAGGCTATCCACTAAAAAGGCTCTCATCTCCTGTGGTATTATGGGACGCCTAGGACCTTTTATCCTCCTTACGGAACCGTCGGAGTTAACACCCACCACCAGTATATCTCCGAGCTCCTTAGCCCTCTTTAAATAGTGGGCGTGTCCGGCGTGGAGTATGTCAAAGCATCCATTGGTAAACACTACCCTTTTTTCTTCTCTTAGTTTTGACAGAGTTTTAAGGAGCTCCTCAAGACTAAGAACCATACTTCCTAAGCATCAGGGCTGTGGTGTAGAGCCTTTCATACTCCCTTGCACTCCTTTCCCAGGAAAAGTCCCTCTTCATACTCCTCTTCACAATCTCCTGCCAATCCTTTCCGCTGTCGCAGACGTACATATCGTAATAAATCCTTGCCCTCAAAAGGGCATGCATGAGCTCTTTGCTGGAGTATTCCTCAAATGTAAAGCCCACACCGCTTTGAGGGAACTCCATAAAATCCAGCACCGTATCCTTCAATCCGCCCACCTTTCTTACCACGGGTACGGTGCCATACCTCATGGCTATCATCTGGGATATACCGCATGGTTCAAACAAAGATGGCATCAAAAACATGTCAGCACCGGCGTAAACCATATGGGCAAGCTCTTCGTTGTACTCTATACGGACCCTCACGCTCTCTGGATACATTTTCATAAAGTCTATGAGCATGTTCTGATACTTCTCCTCTCCAGAACCAAGGAAGACAAAGTCAAAGCCTTCTCTAACGCACTCCTCTATGATGCCCTGCACCAGGTCAAGCCCTTTCTGTGCGGTCAGCCTTGAAACCATACCAACGAGGGGTTTATCGTTAGAGCTCTTAAGTCCAAAGATAGCCTTCAAATCCCTTTTGTTGAGTCTCTTACCCTTTTGAAAGTTCTTAATTCCATAGTTATGCCTTATGAGTCTGTCCTCTTCTGGGTTCCACACATCGTAGTCTATGCCGTTGAGCACGCCGAAGAAGTACTTCTTCTCCCTTATAAGACCTTCAAGACCGTAGGCGTATGATTTCAGCTCTTCCGCATAGGAAGGGCTCACCGTGGTAAGAAGGTCGCAGAAGGTTATGCCTGCCTTCATAAAGTTGAGCTTCCCATAGAACTCAATACCATCAAAGGGTCTGAATACATCCCAAGGTAAGTTAAGAAGTGGAAGAAAGTGGGCATCGAAGATACCCTGATGCATGGCGTTGTGAATGCTAAAGATCACAGGAACCTTGTCCCATTCCTTGTAGTAAAGGTTTTTATATAGGGGTAAAAGTCCCGTATGCCAATCGTGAATGTGAAAAAGGTCGGGCTCTATTTTCAGAGCTTTTACCGTTTCAAGGCTTGCCAAGGACAGAAGACCAAACCTTAGCACGTTGTCCTCATAGGCACCCTTGGGAGAGCCGTAAGGGTATTCTCTACCATAATACTCTTCATACTCTATGAAGTAATACCTCACCTGGTCCTTGATATCCTCGTACACCCTGTAGGGAATCCATCGCTGGTCAAAGTAGACCTTAGCGGAGGTGCGCTCCCTGAGCTCCCCTTTTATCGTCCTGTATTTGGGCATTATTACATATATGGCATGACCTAATCTAGTTAGAGTCTTCGCCAAGGAGTGGACCACATCACCAAGTCCCCCCGTCTTTATGTAGGGAACACTCTCGGATGCCACAAATACTATTTTCATTTCCCCCTTTAAAATTATAAATTATGTTCAAAGACTTATTGTTAAGGTTTCTTGAAGAGGACATAGGGCGGGGGGATATAACTACGGAAGGTGTGTTTAGAGGAGAAAGACTTAGGGCTGTGTTAAGGGCAAAGGAGAGGGGCATTCTGGCAGGAGGAGGTTTTGCGGAAGAAGTCTTTAAGCTCTTGGGTGATGTAAAGGTGCTGTACAGGAGAGAGGAGGGACAGCCCTTCTCCGAAGGGGAAGAGCTTCTTATCCTCGAAGGTTCGGGGGATTCGATTCTGATTGGAGAGAGGACCGCCCTTAACCTGCTTCAGAGGCTGAGCGGTATAGCTACCCTAACGAGGAAGTTTGTCAAAGCCCTTGAGGGAACAAAGATAAGACTTTTAGACACCAGGAAGACCACACCGGGCATGAGATACCTTGAAAAGTACGCCGTAAGGGTTGGGGGCGGATTAAACCATCGCTTTGCCCTCTACGACATGGTCCTTATAAAGGATAACCATAAGCTTTTGGCTGGTGGCATAAGGGAGGCGGTCAGGAGGGTAAGGGAAAGGATAAGCCCTGTTTACAGGATAGAGGTGGAAGTGGAAAATCTGGAAGAACTTGAGGAGGCCCTATCCTGCGGTATAGATATGGTCCTTCTGGACAACTTCAACCCCGATGATGTAAGGGAGGCAGTGAGGCTGTCGAGGGGGAAGGCCCTTGTAGAAGTCTCCGGCAATATAAACCTTGAAAACATAAGGGATTATGCCATAGACGGTGTGGACTTTATATCCTCTGGCTCTATAACCCACTCCGCTAGGTGGCTGGACATGAGTATGAGGGTAACTACCCTGTAGTACCTTATGGATTGAGATTATAATTATCGACTTATAAACATGGAGGTTCAAGTATGTTTCAGGTGCCCGAGATCACACCACAAGAAGCCAAGGATATGCTCGAGAAGGATAACGTAGTCCTCTTGGACGTGAGAACACCTCAGGAACATGTCCAAATACGCATTCCTAACTCCATCCTCATACCCCTTGATGAGCTAAGATACGCTTTCAAAGATCTACCAAAGGACAAGACCTATATAGTTTACTGCAGAAGTGGAGAGAGAAGCGCCTTTGCAACCTACTTCCTAAGACATATGGGTTATGAGGCTTACAACTTAGCAGGGGGTATACTTATGTGGTCCTATGAAAAGGAGTCAGGACCACCCAGATGAGGAAGCTACTGCCTCTTACCCTTCTGTTTGGTTGCGGCATAAAGGCAAACCCCGAAACCCTTCCCAAGCCAGAGGTGCAGATATGGAGGATTGGTGAATACGTCTATGTTTTTAGCTTATCTGGGAATATTGAGGTAAGGGGTTTTCAGAAGGAAGAGAACTACTGGTATCTCAAGAAAGGGGATGCTTTCTGCTTTGACGTGCTGAGAGAGGGGGGGAAGAAGGGAAGGTTTTGCGTCCAAGAGGCTATAAGGGAAAAGCCTTCGGTAAGGCTTATAGAAGAGGGGAATAGGTTAGGTCTTTCCCCCTATGGTTTTCAGTCCTATATGCTTTATCCCGTAGAAGATGGGAAAATCAAAGTGCAGAAGGGCAGGGTTATAAAGGAACCTATAGAACTACCCAGGGATTACTTCCGCAGATGTTACGCTCTAGCCGGTGTAAAGGGCAATCTGCAAAGCGAGCCCGTAAACTTCTGTTTAGAACCCAAGCCACCCCCGTCTATTCCAGAGGTTCAGAGGTTGGAGCTAAGACTTGGAGAGAGGAAAGCCTATCTTCTATGGTCCTACGTAGAGGAGTACAGGGAGTTTCTCGTCTTTAAAAACGGAAAGCTCCTGGGTTCAACCCTAGGTTTTGTCTACGAGGTAGACCCTCCCAGCAGAGGTGATACCTTTACCGTAAAGGTGGTACATCCCTTGGGTTTTCAGAGTTCTGGGGTAAGTTTGATTTACAGTCCATAATAAGAAGCTATGGCAGCAGATATGGCAAGGGCTATGGTCTCTGGGTCCTTTTCCCCTTCTATCTCAAAGTCGTATAAGGGCAACCTCTCCTCAAGAAACCTTATACCGAAGTTGCCCGATGTAAACTCTGGGTCTCTTATTATCTCCCTGTGTAAGGGGATGTTTGTAGGTACGCCCCTAACTATAAACTCGTCTATAGCCCTTCTTGCCCTCGCAAGAACCCTGTCCCAGCTCAGGGCCCATACGCTGAGCTTGGCTATCATGGAGTCGTAGTAGGGTGGTATTACATAGTCCTTGTAAGCGCCCCCATCCATCCTCACACCAGGACCACCGGGAGAGTAGTAGGCGGTTATCCTTCCTGGAGCCGGGGCGAAGTTCCTCCTTGGGTCTTCTGCGTTTATCCTAAACTCTATGGCATAGCCCCTAAAGGTTATGTCGCTCTGTGTGAAGGGTAGGGGTTCTCCTGCGGCGACCCTTATCATGTTTTCCACAATATCTACACCTGAAATCATCTCCGTTATGGTATGCTCTACCTGAAGGCGGGTGTTCATCTCTATGAAGTAGAACTCCTTATTCCTTATATCCACTAAAAACTCCAAGGTTCCAGCGCTGTAGTATCCCACTTGCATCATAGCCCTTACACTCAACCCGAGCATCTTACTACGGAGGTCTGGGGGCAACACAGGGCAAGGTGTGAGCTCTATGACCTTCTGATGCTTTCTCTGCACAGAGCAGTCCCTTTCTCCCAGGTGTACCACGTTGCCGTACTTGTCTCCAAGAATCTGCACCTCTATATGCTTGGGATTGTCTAGGTACTTCTCTACAAAGAGATCGCCCTTCCCGAAGAAGGTCTCCGCCTCCCTGTAGCCCGATTCAAAAAGTCTTGGAAGGTCTTCCAAGGACCTTACCACCCGCATACCCCTTCCACCACCACCGTAGGCAGATTTTAGAATGACAGGAAGACCTATCTCCTTGGCATAGTGAAGAGCATCCTCTGGGTTCTTCACTGGCTCCTCCGAGCCCGGTATGGTTGGTATACCGAGCTTTTGCATAGCCTTTTTAGCTTTGACCTTATCCCCGAAAAGCTCTATGTGTTCTGCAGATGGTCCTATAAAGGTTATGCCCCTGCTTTCACAGTACCTTGCAAACTCCGCGTTTTCTGCGAGAAAGCCATAACCCGGATGTATGGCATCTGCTCCGATGGACTTGGCCAAGTCGACTATCCTCACATAGTCAAGGTAAGCCCTCACTGGGTCCCCAGATATAAGGTATGCCTCATCTGCCTTCTTCACATAGAGGGATCTAGCATCCGCCTCTGAGTATATGGCTGCCGTCCTAATCCCCAGCTCCTCACAACCTCTTATTATCCTTAGGGCGACCTCTCCTCTGTTAGTTACAAGGACTTTCTTGAACATAACAGTTATTTTATTCCAACTTGTCCACTACTATATGCTCGTTGGTGTATATGCATATCTCGGAGGCAATCATTAGTGACCGTTTGACTATATCCTCGGCGGGTAGGTCTGTGTTCCTGTAAAGGGCAAGGGCGGCCGCCCTTGCGTAGTCTCCACCAGAACCTATGGCAAGCACCGGCTCATCGGGTTCTATAAGGTCACCGGACCCAGATATAAGGAGAAGTTTCTCCCTGTTTGCCACCAGGAGAAGGGCTTCAAGCCTTCTGAGGTATCTGTCCGTTCTCCACTCCTTCGCTAGCTCCACACAGGCCTTGAGTAGGTTTCCTCTGAACTCTTCCAGCTTTCCCTCTAACCTCTCCATTAGGGCAAGCCCATCGGCGGCAGCACCAGCAAAGCCCACAAGGACAGTGTCTTTGTAGAGTCTCCTTATCTTCTTAGCGGTGTGCTTGACCACAGAACTACCCATGGTAACCTGACCATCGCTTCCCATAACGGCCACACCTTCCCTAATAACCGCAAGAACAGTAGTTGACCTTAATTCTGGCATGCTTTACTATTTTATATCTAGTGAGTAGAAGAAAACATCCAGGCTACTTGGACCTTTATCGTCAAACACTGGTATCCAACACAGCCTGTCTTGTAGACTACTTACAAAAGCTTATATACCTCTATGAGAGAAAGGGAACCTACCTATCGACCATACTTATGGACGTAGATAACCTTAAGTATGTAAACAGAAAAAAGGGCTATGGCTTTGGTAATCTTTTGCTTTTGAAGGTCGCTGAGGTTATAGAGAAGAGCATAAGAAAGAGCGATGTGGCTGGCAAGTATAAGGGTAGTTCTTTTCTTATAATACTACCAGATGCTGACAAAGAAGGTGCTTTTAAGGTTGCCAACAGAATAAGGGAGAACCTTCTCTACTTAGAATTGGAAGGCTTTAACATAAAGTTAACACAGAGTATTTACAGCTTTATACCATGTTGCAGTAGAGCGGAGGATATACTTAACCTACTGGAGAAAAAATCCACAGACGCTAAGTTGGATGGTGGAGACAGGATTGTCTTTGTGGAAGAAGAAATAGAGCAACGACCTATCAACCATGAAATGCTTTTAAATGCTATAGAAAACCAATCTGTGGAGCCGGCCTTTCAACCTATATATGACATAGTGAAGGGGGATGTGGAAGGATACGAAGTTCTTATGAGGCTTATAATGGAAGATGGTACTGCATTGCCAGCCATCTCCTTTATAGAGGACCTTTTAAAAACTTCCTTCATAACCATGTTCGAAGAGATAGTTATAAACAAGGCTCTCAGCAAAGTAAGAGATTTAAACCTTGGTGGCAGGATATACATAAATTTTCCACACAACTTCGTGAGTTTTGTAGCAAAAGGAAAGCTAAAGATATACGACTTTTACAAAGAGGTTCTGTCCCATGGTATAGAACCCTCTAGGATCATGGTGGAAATCTCAGAGGGCAAAACTGTGGGAAGTACGGAGGATCTTATTCAGCTCGCTAAGGAGATAAGGAGTTATGGCTTTGGTCTTGCGGTAGATGATTTTGGTGTAGAGTACTCTTCTATAGAAAGGCTCATAAAAACGTCTCCAGACCTTGTTAAGCTTGATGGTTTCTTCTTAAAGGAGGCAAAATCTATGCTGAAGTGGGTAGTTATGGGTTTGAAGAAATTGGGTTACAAGGTGCTTGTAGAGCAGGTGGAAACAAAGGAAGACCTTGAGTATATAAGAGGGTTAAAGGTTGAACTAGCACAGGGTTTTTACTTAGGTGAGCCAAAAGTCCTATGAAACTGAAAGACTTTATCATCCCAGCCATAGACATCAAGGATGGAAAGGTTGTGAGGTTATTAAAGGGGGATTTTAGGAAGGATAAGGTTTACTCTGAGAGCCCAAGGGATATGGCTGAGCTTTTTCAGGAGCTTGGCTTTAAGAGGCTCCATGTGGTTGACCTTGATGGCAGTTTGGAGGGTGTTCCCGTAAACCTCCAAAGTATAAAGACAATAAGGAGTGTCTTCTCAGGAAAGGTTCAGGTGGGTGGTGGGATAAGAGGCCTAAAAACATGTAGGGTGCTTTATGATGAAGGCATAGACCTTTTGGTGGTTGGTACGGTGGCGGTAAAGGATCCAGAGCTCTTTGAACAGATGGCCCAATCTTTTCCCCACAGGATAATCCTTGCCCTTGACTCTAGGGGTGGGAAGGTAGCCACCAGTGGATGGACTCAGGAGAGCTCCCTAAGGCCTGAAGAGGTAGCTAAAAGGTATGACTCCTTGCCCATCTGGGGCTACCTTTACACAAACGTGGATAGGGATGGTACCCTTGAGGGTGTGGATGTGGAGATTTACAGAGATGTCAAAAGGTTTGTGTCCAAACCTCTCATTGCCTCTGGTGGTGTATCGGACATTGAGGACGTAAAAAAGCTAATAGGTGTGGTGGAAGGTGTGGTGGTTGGAAAGGCAATATACGAGGGTAGAATAAACATAAGAGAGCTATAATCTCCTCATGGTCGGTGTGGTTATTCTCAACATGGGTGGTCCTGATAGCCTCGAGGCAGTCCAGCCCTTTCTGTATAATCTCTTTTCAGACCACGACATAATAAGAATACCAAGACCTGTGCAAAAACCCCTCGCTTGGCTCATATCAAGGCTTAGAGCCAAGAAGACAAGGCACTATTATGAGCTTATGGGTGGGAAGTCTCCCCAGAAGGAGCAAACAGAGGAGCAAGCAATAGCTCTTCAGAGCTTATTGGGAGAAGGCTATAAGGTAGTAGTTGCCATGAGGTATTGGCATCCCTATACAGAGGAATCCCTCAGAGATCTTCTTAGCTACCCTATAGACAAGGTAGTTCTTCTTCCCATGTATCCCCAGTACAGCAGGACCACTACAGGCTCCTCCTTTAATGAGTTTGATAGGGTCTACAGAAGGTTAAAGCCTAAGAGGGGTAAACACTTTAGCCTTACGACCTTGAGGGGTCAGGAAAGACCCTACTTCTACAGCTCTACCATTCCAGTATACCGTATAAACTGCTACCATAACCACCCAACGTATATAAAAGCTATGGTGGAGAACATAAGGGAAAACTTGCCAAACTGGCAAGAGTATTTTTTCCTCTTTACAGCCCATAGCTTGCCTGTGAGCATCATAGAGGAGGGAGACCCATACAAGAGACAGACGGAGGAGACTGTGAGGCTGATCATGGAATACTTTCCTGGTGCAAAGTATGCCTTAGGCTATCAGAGTAAGGTAGGACCTACCAAGTGGCTTGAACCTTTCACAGATAAGATCCTTGAAAACTTGATAGAGGAGGGCTACAAAAAGATAGCGGTAATCCCTGTCTCCTTTACCTGTGAGCACTCAGAAACCCTATACGAGCTTGACCACCTTTACGGAGGTATGGCAAGGCGGAGGGGGGTGGACTACGTGAGGATACCCACCCTGAAGAGTCACCCAACCTTCGTAAAGGCCCTTGCAGAACTTGTTCAAACTATTTCAAGCTGTGAGAATATAAAAGGTATCTCATAGCTTGCAGACTCTGTGGAGTCTGAGGCATGGACCGCATTTTTACCCTTGTCTGTTCCGAAGAGTGCCCTTATGGAACTTGGGGCAACCCTTCTTGCCTCTTCGCTGTCGGTCGGTCCTATTATTTCCCTTACCCTCCTTACCGCGTTCTCACCTTCAAGCACCATGGCGACCACAGGACCCGATGTCATAAACTCTACGAGCTCTTTGAAGAAGGACCTTTCCCTGTGAACCGCATAAAAGCCCTCTGCCTGCTCCCTTGTAAACCTGAAGAGCTTCATGGCTCTGACCTTGAAACCCTCCGATAGGAAGCGGTCAACTATCTTGCCGGTGGCTCCCTTCTCAAAGGCGTCAGGCTTGACTATAACCAGTGTTCTTTCCATCCTTTACCTCCTCTATTCTCCTTCAAAGGATTGAAGCTCCTCCATTAGGGATTTAATCTGATGCATAATAGCTCCCAAAAGGTTCTCTATAGAGGAGTTCCAGTAACCTTCGTTGAATATAATCTCCTTTGTCGGTCCTTCCTCGTCGCCTTCAAGGTAGGTTATAACAGCGGTAGGATAATCAACACCATGCTCCTCCGGAAGAAGCAGTTCTACATCTACCTCAGGAGGTATAGCCATAGATTTCAGCTTCTTTGAGAGCTCTAGAAACTTTTCCCTTGGATAATCCATACTCAAACCTTCAGCAGACCTTCTAACCTTCTCTTTACCGAGGCATCTAAGACAAAGCTTGAACTCCTTACTAAAAAGCCTCCTATAAGACTTGGGTCTTCACTAACTTCAAACTCGTAGTCCCTGCCTGTAATCCTTTTAACCGCGGATTCTATACTTTTTATACTCTCCTCATCGGTCTTTTGGGCAAGTATTAAAAGGGCTTTACTTACCCTAAGAAGCTTCTCTACCTCATGCCCATATACCCTTTTTATCTCTCCAAGCAGGGGAAGGGCATTAAGTTCCACAAGATGGGAAAGAGCCTCATCTACGCTTTGGGGAAGCCCAAGCCTCTCCCTGTAAGCCCTTAGAATGGCCATCTTTCTCTCCATAGGAATGGTGGGGTTTAGGATAAAACCTCTAAAGGTCCTCTCTGACCTGTATAAGGTATAGAGCAATTCTAAAAGCTCAGAAAGCTTTAGGAGCTCCTCCTTGCTTTTTGATGTTCTCTCTATGAATATCTTGGCAAACTTTCTCACCAGTTCTGTTTTTGTGGTCATCCCTGAGCCTCCAACTTCTTGAGGGTTTTTTCTATGTAAGCCTTCTGGAGCTGTTTGTCTTCAAACCTTTTGTTAAGCATGTCCACGGCTATCTCCTTAGCCCTCTCAGAACCATACCTTAAGAGCTCCTCTTTTGCCTTCTTAAGCTCTATATCAATCACCTCTCTTGCCTTATCCTTTATCCTAGAGGCCACCTCCTGAGATTTTTTCTCCTCTTCTTCCTTCATAAGTCTTGCGGTCTCATGGGCCAGCTTTAACTGCTCTTGGTACCTTCTTTGGGCATCTTGGAGGCTCTCCTGTGCTTTATTTATATCCTCCCTTGCTTGAGAGAGCTCCTTTTCTGAGGAAAGGAGCCTTTCCGTGAGACCATGAAAGTACCTGTTGAAGGCTTCAGATATGGGCTTTCTACCAAGCCAGTAAACTATGCCCAAAAAGGCAAGTATGTTTAAACCCTTCCAAACAAGCTCTACGGCGTGATGCCCTTCACTCATGCTGCCTCCTCTATAACTTTGCTGGCTATGAGTTCCCCTATTTCCCTAATCCTTTCGTCGAGCTTTCTTTTCTCTTCCTGCAAAGAGTTTCTTATCTCTTCAACTGCCTTGGATACCTCCTGCTGAGCCTCCAGTTCAACCTTGGATAGGAGCTCCGCTTTGTACTTTTCTGCTTCCCTTCTTGCCTGTTCTAGTATTTGATTGGATTCTATCCTTCCCTTTTCCAGTATCTCTTTAGCTTGAGTGAGCAACTTCTGTGCTTCCTCTTTCAATACTAGGCTTTCCTCAAAATTCTTATTTATCAGGTTTTCCCTCTCCTCTATAACCTGTGTGTAGGGTTTTATCAATACCCATCGGAGTAGGGCAACAAAGACGAGAAAAAGCACCGCCTGAATCAAAAGGGTAGCGTTAGGATACATAGCCTGCTGTATATCCATGGTAAACCTCCCTAAGAATTATAGCATACCTTCTATCTCCCTTATGAGATTTATTCTTTTCTCATGCCTTCCACCCTCAAAGTCGGTACTTAGCCATACGTCAACTATGGCAAGGGCAAGGTCATCCCCAACTATCCTATCGCCTAAGCATAACACATTAGCATCGTTGTGCTTTCTACTCATTTTAGCCATGTACTCGTTAAGGCAGAGGGCTGCTCTTATTCCTCTGAACTTGTTGGCAGTTATGGACATGCCTATGCCCGTCCCGCAGACAAGTATACCCTTCTGAGCCTCACCCCTCTGAACCGCAAGGCATACGTCCCTTGCAAAAAAGGGATAGTCGGTAGATTCGGTGGATGTGGTACCAAAGTCCAAAACCGCATAGCCCTTAGATAGAAGGAACTCCTTTATCTTCTCCTTCAGGGGAAAGCCCGCGTGGTCTGAGCCTATGGCTACAGTCAGCATAGCTCTATTATAACAGTCTGCCCTTTCTAAAAAGCACAGAATAATAGAAAAACATGGAAAGGACAAAAAGATGGGTTAGAAGGCGCAAAAGCTCTGGCTCAATTCTTATGTATATGAGCCTTTCAAGGTAATAGATTATAAAAGAGCTATCGTACGCCTGAGCTCCTGCCTTCCTTCTTAGCCACATCTCCAAGTAGGTCAGCGGACAGTGAAGCCTAGATAGGTTGAGAAAGAGGGCAAAAAATACACCGAAAAGGTGAAAATACCTTACCTTCTTATATCTATAGGCTGGTAGCCAACCAACCAGAAGGAAGAGAATCCAGAGGAAGTGCACTATCACCACAAGGTGGGCAATAAGTAGATATAGCTGAGAAATCAAGGCTATAGGATATCTTTAAGTACTTTGTTTACCATCTGTGGGTTCGCCTTACCCTTAGCCTTCTTCATAACCTGCCCAACGAGAAAGCCAAAGAGCCTTTCTTCCCCGGACCTGTAGCGTTTCACCTCATCAGGATGCTCTCTTAGAACCTCTTCCACCATGGACCTTATGACAGATTCGTCGCTGACTTGTTTTAGACCCTTTTCCTCCACTATACGATCCGGTTCCTTGCCTGTTCTTACCATTTCCTTTAGGACCTCTTTGGCCAGTTTGGAAGAAAGTACTCCTTCCTTTATGAGCCTTATTAGACCCGCAAGGTGCTTAGGAAGAATGGGAGAGCTCTCTATATCCTTGCCCTCTTCCGAGAGACTTCCAAGAAGGTCATTAAGAATCCAATTGGCTGTTAGCTTTGGGTCTTCCGCGTAGAACCTAAGGGACTTCTCGAAGAAGTCGCCAAGTTCCTTGTTATCTGTGAGCACACTTGCAGAATAATCATCAAGAGCATAGGTCTGTATAAACCTCTTTAGCCTCTCTTCTGGAAGTTCTGGCATCCGAGCTTTTATACTTTCAATCCACTCTTTCGACACTACCAGCGGTAGGAGGTCTGGGTCTGGAAAGTATCTGTAGTCCTCCGCCTCTTCCTTTGTCCTCATCGTATGGGTGAGCCCCGTTGATGGGTCAAAGGTCCTGGTTTCCTGTATAACGCTTCCACCACTCAACAGTATTCTGGTCTGCCTTTCTATTTCCGCCTCTATGGCCTTTTGGACAAACCTGAAGGAGTTTACGTTCTTTATCTCAACCCTTGTTCCAAGGACTTCTGAACCCCTTGGTTTTAAAGAAAGGTTTATATCACACCGTAGCTGTCCCTTTTCCATGTCTGCACGAGACACGCCTGCGTACCTCATTATGTTTCTCAGCTTTTCCAAGAACTCCCTCGCCATCTGAGGACTTGTTATGTCTGGTTCAGTTACTATCTCCATTAGAGGTGTGCCAGCCCTGTTCAGGTCCACGTAAGTTTTAGAGCCCTCATGGATGTTCTTGCCTGCATCCTCCTCCAAGTGGAGCCTTCTTATCCTTACCCTTTTACCTCCAACATCAACCCAACCCCTCACCGCCAAAGGCTCCTCGTACTGAGATATCTGGTAACCCTTGGGAAGGTCTGGATAGAAGTAGTTTTTACGGGCAAATATGGACCTATGGTTTATCTCACAGTTTAGGGCAAGGGCTGCCCTTATGGCAAGCTCTACAGCGCGTTTGTTTATAACGGGTAGGCTACCCGGCAGACCAAGGCAGACGGGGCAAACATTGGTGTTTGGCTCTGCACCAAACTCCACAGGGCAGGAGCAGAACATCTTGGTTTTTGTTTCAATCTGCACATGTATCTCAAGGCCTATTACTGGCTCAAGCTCCATGCTTATAATTTTAGCATGCTGGGCAAGCTTCTTATCGCCACTACAAACCGAGGGAAGGTCGAGGAAATAAGACACATGCTACAGCCCCTTGGCATTGAGCTCGTGTTTCCAAACAAGGAAATACCCGTGGAAGAGAAGGGTTGTAGCTTTCTTGAAAACGCCTATCTGAAGGCAAGGGCTTACTATGAGGTTTTTAGAGTGCCTTCCCTAGGTGAAGATTCGGGTCTTGTGGTGCCTGCCCTCGACGGATACCCAGGCATCTATTCAAGCAGGTTTTACAGCATAGAATGGGGTGGCGTTGAGCCTTTAGAGGATGGAAGGGACAAGGCTAACATAAGGAAGCTATTGAAGAACATGGAAAAGGTGAGCGACAGACGAGCATACTTTGTTTCCTTTATGGTTATATGCTTGGAAAATGGAGGTGGGCTCTGGTCTGAAGGCAGATGCGAGGGTGAAATACTAAGAGAGCCAAGGGGCTCGGGTGGCTTTGGTTACGATCCGGTGTTTAAACCAATGGGCTACGAAAAGAGCATGGCTGAGCTTAGCATTGATGAAAAAAACCTTATATCTCACAGGGGCAAAGCTCTAAATAACATACTTAAATTGCTAAAATAGAGATATGAAAATAGCTTTCGTATCCACGAAGAACCAAGTAAGAAGCATAATTGCGGAGGCGGTGGCAAAAAAGGTCGCAAGACTTGCCCTTCTGTCACCAGACATAATATCTGCTGGTGTTCAGCCGACAGATACCTTACCCAAGGAGGTAATAGATATTCTGAAGGAAAAGGGATACGAAACGGAGAACCTTTATCCTAAAGGTCTTGAGGATATAGACTATGAGAATACGGACATCTTAGTGACACTCTCTCCAGAAGCCAGAGACTCCTGTGCTTATTCCATAAGCCACAAAAGAAGAGAGCACTGGAACCTGGAGGAGCCTAAAAGCCTAAAGAGGGAAGAACTCACAAGTCTTGTAGAACAGGTGGAATCTCTTGTTAGAGAGCTGTTCAAAATAAGCTAACCTTATCCTTGCCATAAGTGGAAGTTATACTAAAATTTTAGAGTATGATAGATATAAGCAAGCTTAAGACCTTCGTAGCGGTAGCAGACCTGGGCAGCTTTTCAAAAGCTTCTGAAATACTATACATAACTCAGCCAGCGGTAACCCAACAGATCAAGGCTCTTGAAAGAATAATAGGCGCCAAGTTGTTTCAGAGGCAGGGCGGAAAGATAGTGCTTACCGATGAGGGAAAGCGGATATACGAAATAGCCAAGAGCCTTCTTGCAGACTATGAGAGCCTTATGGAGGAGATGGCAAGGATAAAGAAGGATTTTAAGGATACCCTTTTCCTTGGTATAAGCACAACCCTCAGCGAATACAAAGTCCCAGAGCTCCTTGTAGAGTTCCACTCCCAGCTTCCTAATATATCCATAAGGGCTATGGTGGATAACTCTCAACACATAGAGGAGTCTGTGGCTTCTGGCGTTCTAAACCTTGGCATAATAGAGAGGGAGCCATCGGAAAGGTTTAGCTCCATAAAGTGGTTCATGGATGAGGTTATATTTTTCGTCCATCCTTCCCATCCCTTCGCCGAAAGGGGAGAGATAGAACCGGAGGAGCTTTACGGAGTGGACTTAATATTCAGAGAGGTAAGCTCGGGTACGAGGAAGGTTGTTAGGGAAGAGTTGGAAAGGCTTGGTGTGGCCTTTGAAAAGCTCAACATAAGGATTGAAATAAACTGTGGCAGGTCCATACTAAGCATGGTCAAGAGGGGCTACGGCACAAGCTTTCTTTCCAAAGGTCTTATAGAGAAGGATCTGGAGGAGGGTAGCATAGTCCCGGTAAAGATCAGAGGCTTTAATGCAGTAAGGTGGTACTACATAATATACTCGGAGAGCGAGAGGCTTACTTACCTTGCCAGCAGGTTTATGAGGTTTCTTCTTTCAAAGACAAGCTCTGAGCTCGTGGCAGGATGAAGAAGGGAGTAATATTTGATGTGGACGGTGTGATAATAAACGTCAGGGAATCTTATCACTATGCCATAAAACATACCGCCGAGAGATTCTTGGGGAAAGAAATCCCCATAGATGATGTAAGGAGGATAAAGTTTTCAAGGGGTATAAACAACGATTGGCTTGCCACCCTGGAGGTCATAAAGGAATACGGAGGGCATGCAAACCTGGAGGAGGTCATACAGACCTTTGACCCCATCTATCACAGCCTGAGGGATAAGGAAAGCCTTCTGCTGAACAGAGAGTTTTTTATAAACTTAAGGTCAAAAGGCCTGCCCCTAGGGGTGGTGACGGGAAGGCCAGAAGAAGACCTAAGGTATGCCTTCGAGAGGTTTGGACTGTGGGGGTTTTTCGACTGTATAGTGAACGAGGACACCATACCCCAGAAGGAACTCAGAAAGCCCAACCCTTATGCCCTCCATTTTTGCGTTGAAGCCCTTGGTTTAGACGGTGGGGTTTATGTGGGCGACAGCCTTGCTGACTGGTCTATGGCAAGAGATTACAGAAAGGTTTACCACAAGCCTATGGCATACCTACACCTTGGTGAGTCCTTGGATGTTGACGGTGTTAGGTATTCCTCTCCTGAGAGGCTTTTTCAGGACCTTCAAGAGGTTTTGCAGAATCTATAAGAAGTATGGGAATATCGTCTTCTATGGGATAGTAAAGTTTACACCTCTGACATATCAATATGTTCTTCACCTCATCGTAGATAACCTCCCCTTTACATTTTGGACAGGCTATTAGATCTAAGAGCTCTTTAGGTATCAACCTAATCCTCCTTTACGTACTCCCAAAGCTCCATCATAAACCTTCTAAATTCTCCGTATCCCGCTTTAGTCAGCTTTTTGCTTAGCGCCTCTTCATCAAAAACGAGTTCCCCAGATATGGGAGAGAAGTCCACATACTCAAGGTCAGATGTATTTAAATCAAAAATGCACATATACTGCTGTGCCTCCCTTTTGAATTTTATAAACTCTTCTTCATAGGCTTGGGACATTCTTGTAGTCCAGTGATAGGCACCACCAAAGGGGTTAAGCCAATACTGTTCATCCTTCTCCACGCAGAACCTTGCCCTTTTAACAGAGACTATGTCATCCAAGAGCTCACCCTCAGGAGTGGAGACGGCCCATATTCTGTTTTTTATGGGGTTCACAAGGAACTCTACCTGTCTGTACTCTATCATCCTTTATATAATTTTACTAATCTAGAAAGAGAAAGCCTATCCCTTTAGCATCATCAGAAGTCCGATAAACAGACCCCAAAGGACTACAAGGGTTTTTACTATAGAAGGTTTGAATTTTTGTGAAACCCAAGCACCCAAGAAACCCCCAAGGGCAAACCCCGGCATCATAGATAGGGCAAAAGGCCAGCTTACTTTACCGCTCAGAAGAAATACAGCAGAACCCAAGGCGTTTATAGAAAAACCTAGAAGGTTCTTAAGGGCGTTGGCGTTGTGTATGTTGTTCATACCTGAGAGCGAAAGACTGGCAAGCATCATTATACCTATGCCAGCTCCAAAGTAACTGCCGTACACACCGGTCAAAAACTGTAGGAAAAAGGCAAAATAGAAAGCCTTTTCACCTTTCAAGAGGCTTTTAACAAGGTATCTTCTTATTACCTCCCCAAAGGCCAGCAGGAACACTGCAAAAAAGATGAGAAAGGGCACCAAGTCCTTGAAGGTAGAGGAGGGTGTTCTTATTAACAACAGGGCTCCAAGGAAAGCTCCAAAGAGAGAGGAAACTAAAAAGGGTAATATGAGACCCTTCACATCTACAAACCTTTTTCTAAAACCCCAGGCACCGCTCAAAGAGCCTACCCAGAGGGCTAACGTGTTGGTTATGTTGGCAACTATAGGGTCAAGGCCAAGCCAAAGAAGGGATGGGAAGGTGAGCAGTGTGCCACCACCCGCAACCGCATTTATGGCACCCGCAAGCGTAGCAGACAGAAAGGCTAAGATGTAGCCTTCCATTAAATTATCTTTACAAACTCCTCAAAGGAAAACCTGTAAGCCCTTGGCAGGAGCTCCTTGCTTGGATCTTTGTATCCTATGGCCACTATCATGGGAACAACTTTGTGCTCCTCTATGTTAAGAAATTCCTTGAGCTTCTGCTCATCGTAGCCTTCCATGGGATGGGTTTCAAGCCCATAGGCTCTTGCCACTATCATTATGGTCATGCCAAAGAGGGCAGTGTCCCTTACAGCCTTCCTGAAAGCCCTTTGGGGTTCCTGCCACCCTGCCACTATCTGGGCCTTTAGTTGCCCTCTGCTCTCAGGTTTTATGTACCCAAGCTCCACCCAGCTGTCAAGAACCTTATCCACATGCTCAAAGCCTGCCCTTGTGTTAGCAATTAGCACTATGTTCGCGCTTGCATCCTCAACCTTCTGTTGGTTGTAGCATATTTCCTTTAGAATTCTCTTCTTTTCCCTGTCCTTCACCACTATCACCTCCCAGGGTTGAAGGTTGTAGCCCGAGGGTGCAGTGGCAGAGACCTCAAGTATTTCCCTTATAAGCTCATCGGGCACTTCTCTGCTTGGGTCAAAGAAGGTTATGGACCTTCTTTCCTTTATTAGCTTAAGACATTCCTTCATAGCACCTCCTCCAGTTCCTTTTGAACCCTATCTAGCATGTTCACTCTCTCCTCATGGCTTACCGTAGGCACGGAGTAGAGGAAGATGTGTTTTAACACTTGCATACCGCAGAAGTTAAATACGCCTAAGTCTGTTGTTTTCTTTAGACACTCTTCCATGCCCGATGGCACGTAGTCAAGCTCAGAAGCTCCTAGAGTGTTTATAATTATCACCTTCTTGTCTGTGAGAAGACCAACCAGCTGACCGTCCCTCTCTGCATAGGCAAAGCCGTAGCTGAAGACCCTGTCTATGTATCCCTTGAGAATAGCAGGCATACCTGTCCACCAGATGGGATATACAAAGACCAAAAGCTCAGATTTTTTTATATAATCCTGCTCTAAGGCTATATCCAAAGGAACACCGCCAGATAGTAATGTCTCAAAATCTCTACTGCTCAGGATAGGGTTAAAGGAAAGCTCGTATAGGTCTCGTACCTCTACATGACCTTTGCTTTCAAGAACTTGCCTGACCCTATCCTTTATAGCATGGTTAAAGCTCTTTGGATTGGGATGTGCGTACACAATTAGAAACACGGGAGCCCCCTATAGCTTTATCTCTACCCTTGAACTCTCATCGTATAAGTATAGCTTGCCATCTTCCTCGTCCTTTGTCCGTTTGTGAGAACCATCACAGAAGGGAAACTTCTTAGACAGCCCGCACTGACAAAGATAGTAAGTTTCCTCGCCAGCCTCTAACTTGTAGGGTCCCTTCTCTGTAAGTTTTACCAATCTTGCCATCTTCCTCCTCCTTGCCTATAGTTTAGACGGGCTTTGCCATACTGTCAAGAATGGACCTGATTGATATATACTTACCTCCATGAAACTTGGGGAGCCAAACCATCACTGCCCTATAGAGGTTGTAATCCAGCTGATAAGCGGAAAGTGGAAGCTCTATATACTGAAGAATTTAACTAACGGTAAGAAGCGTTTTTCCGAGCTCCAAAGGGCTATACCGGGCATAACCCAGAGGATGCTCTCAAAGCAGCTTAGGGAACTAGAGGCAGCAGGTCTTATAAAAAGAAGGGTCTATCCCGTAATTCCACCCATGGTGGAGTACGAGCTTACAGAAATAGGCAAAAGCCTTGATGTTATTTTTGACTCTATGCATCGCTGGGGCGTGGAGTATTTGGAATACCTATTGAATAAAGAAAAACCTAAGGAGGGCTAAAGCAGACTCCTTATGTAGTCAGGGGTCATGGGAAGGCGGTTTATCCTAAGTCCATAGCCCCAGAGAAGGGCATTGGCTACAGCGGGTGCCGTAGGCGGAAGCCCTGGCTCACCCACACCGCCCATCTCCCTCCTTGAGGTGAGTATGTGCACCTCTACCTTAGGTGCTTGGTCCATCCTGAGGAGGGAATAGGTGTGGAAGTTGTTGTTTGCCACACCACCGTTGGAGAAGGAGACCGCCTCCTTCAGAGCCATACTCAAACCCATAATTACCCCACCCTCAACCTGAGAGACTATCAGATCGGGATGAACGATCACAGGACCCACGTCTATAACCGCAATAACCCTGTGAACCCTTACCTTGCCACTCTTCCTGTCTAGGGAAACCTCTGCCACATGGCAGGCATGGCTCCCAAAGGAGTAGTGATAAGCTATGCCCATGGCTTGGCCGTGCTTAGGTCTTCTGCCCCACCCTGCAAGCTCTGCAGCCCTCTGAATCACCCTTTGCGCTACTGGGTTGTCCCTCAGAAGCCTAAGGCGAAGGTCTACAGGGTCCTGCTTGCTCTCGTAAGCTATTCGGTCAAGAGCATTCTCAAGGCTGAAGGCGTTATGGGTGCTACCTACAGACCTCCAAAACCAGGAGCTCACCGGAAGCTCCACATCCACCCTTTCTACTAGGAGGTTGGGTATGTCATAAAACATGTTGTCCACGCCCTCCACAGAGGCCCTTCCACCGAGTAGGGGCTGAACTGCAATCTTGAAGCTAAGAGAGTTCACATTACCCTTATCGTCTGCAGATAACCTTATCCTTGTGGCGCTGTAAGGTCTGAAGTAGCCAGACCTTATATCGTCCTCCCTTGTGTATAGGAGCTTTACAGGTCTTTTTAGCTTCTTGGAAAGCTCTAAGGCTTCTGCCACAAACTCCACGTTTGCCTTCCTTCCAAAACCACCGCCCAGGTATGTGGTGATGACCTTTATCCTATCCTCCGGTAGTCCGCTTATCCTCCTTGCAGCCTCTAGGACCCAGGTCTGCGATTGGGTTGGTGCATACACTAGGCACTCTCTCTCACCAACCCACGCAAGACAGGCCATAGGCTCCATGGTGGCATGGTATAGATAGGGTTGTACGTAAGTCTCTTCAACCTTGTACTTAGCAATTTCGTACGCTCTTTCGGCGTTCCCTTTCCTCTCCGTGGCTGTTCCCCTGTCTTTAAGCTTATGTAAAAAGTACTTCTCAAAATCCCCGTCTTCCCAGCCCTTAACAAAGCTCTCACTCCACTCTACCTTTAGCTTTTCCCTTGCCTTTTGACATGTCCAAAAGGAGTCTGCACACACGGCCACCCCTGAGGTTAGGGTGATGACGTCCAAGACCCCCGGCACGGACCTTGCCCCAGAGGCGTCCACCCTTAGGGCTTTGGCCCCAAAGTAGGGAGGTCTCTCTATGACTGCATAAACCATGTTGTCCATGAAGGTGTCTATACCAAAGACCGCCTTTCCATGCACCTTTTCGGGCACGTCAAGCCTTGGCAAAGATCTGCCTATGTACTTAAAGTCTTTGCTGTCTTTGAGCCTAGGCCTTAAGGGTAGGTTCTCCTTCATAGCAAGCTCTGAAAACTCTCCATATGGGTAGAGCCTATCGCCCGCCCTTATAAAGCCGTCTTCTGCTTTTAGATGCTCCTTTGGTATGCCTAACTTTTTGCTTGCAGAGCTAAGTAGCATCTCCCTCATACTCGCACCCGCAAAGCGCAGAGTCTGGTACATGTTCCTTACGCTAGTGCTTCCACCGGTAAGTTGCAGACCCATCTTGGGGTCCACGTAGGGCTTTCCTGCAGGCGCGGGCTTGACCCTTACCCTGTCCCAAGGGAAGTCTAGCTCTTCGGCCACTATCATAGGAAGTCCCGTGTAGACACCCTGACCCATTTCCGATTTGTTTACAAACACCGTAAGGTAGTTATCCATTGAAAGGTTTATCCATACGTTGGGAGAGTATCCTTTTGGCACCTCCTGAGCCTTTAAGAGTCTATAACCATCGGGCATGAGCATAACCGAAAGGGTCAGACCCCCCATTTTAAGGAGCTCCCTTCTTGTCAGCATGGCTCACCTCCTTAGGCTTTCCACGGCCTTAAGTATCCTGCTGTAGGTTCCACACCTACACAGATGCGAGGAGAACCTCTCCAATATTTGCTCCTTTGTAGGTCTTGGGTTTTCCAAAAGGAGAGAGTAAGCCTCCACTATAAAGCCTGGCTGACAGTATCCACACTGGGGCACCTGATGAGCTATCCAAGCCCTCTTTACGGGATGGTCCTCAGGGATGCCTTCTATGGTGAGTATCTTTTTGCCAACCACTTCTTTAACGGGCACAAGACAGGACCTTACAGGTTTTCCATCCAGAAGCACGGTGCAGGCACCGCACATACCTATTCCACATCCAAACTTAGTGCCCGTTAGTCTTAGCCTCTCCCTTATAACCCAAAGAAGGGGCTCATCTTCAAAGGCCTTCGTTTTGTAAAGCTTTCCGTTTATATAAAGCTCAAACACGGCTCACACCTCCTACCAGGGAAATTTCCCCGGAAAGCTTCTTATACTTTCTAAAAGCTCCTTCCTTCCATCATACAGTGCTGCAACGAACTGTGCAAGCCTCTTTCCAAGCCTAAGGCATGCCTCCCTTTCTTCCTCTGACCTTGGTTCCCCTGCCACCACTGCACCGTAGTGAAGGGTGAACTTTCTATCCGTGTAGTCTGTAAGACCAAAGACCAGAAAGCCGTAGTTTATAAGCATGTAAAGGACAGAAAGGCATGCAACCTCGCTGCCACCTCCCCAACCGCCGGAGGAGGAAAAGGCACAGCCTATCTTTCCATCTATCTGTCCCCATAGCTCTCCCATCACATCGTCAAAAAAACGCTTTAACTTCCAGGAGACTATGCCCATGTTAGTTGGAGTTCCCACCGCCATACCCTCGCACCAAAGCACATCTTCCTTGGTGGCCTCCTCTACCCTCTTTATCCTTATCTCCATCCCCTCTACCCTTCTGGCACCCTCCGCCACAAGCAGAGCCATCTTCTCCGTGTTCCCCGTCCTACTGTCATAAAGGACAAGCACCCTACCCATATCAGGCACCTTTTAGTAGCCTTATAAACTCTCTCATCATGTCCAGTATGTCTGGCCAAGCTCTAACCGAGACGAGGTTTTTGTCCACCAAGTAGTTCAGGTCAGCCCCCATCTTTGAAGCATCACCAATGGGTATGAGAACTCTTCTCATATGCCTCACCTCCTTGTCTATAGCTTAGGCACAACTCTAAGACAAGTCAAGAAGATACATTAAAATCACTAACTTACCTGTATGTAACTTTTTAGTATGTAGTATGGAATGTCTAAGCATAGAAAACTCGGCTCTCTTTGCTGGAGATAATCATCTTCTTGTGGGAAGGGTATACGTGCAGGGCTATGGACATCAAGCCCTGATTTTGGATGAAAAGGTCAAAAGGGCTTACCTTTTGGGTGGTGTAGAGAACGAAAGTCTTTACAGCGTAAAGACTTGTCCTTGGGGCTATGCAGCAGTGGGGCATTCGGGAGAGAGGGCACTTATTCTTCTATACAAAAGGAACTCCCTCAGAGCTTACTTAGGACCAAAGGGTATACTTTGGCAAACGGACTGCCACATAGCGGTCGGTGGGAAAGAGGGAAGGCAGTGGAACCTTTTAATAGTTGATTTGAAAACTAAAAGGGGAAAGGTCTACGCCGCCAGAGGCAATATATACGCCTACAGTTTTGATAAACTTGAAGATAACTATAGACTCGTAGGTAGGGTAGGCCCAGAGGGCAACTACGATGGCTTTGTGCTTACCCTCGGAAGGGGACTTTACGTCCGTAAGGCTCTGAGAAGCGGATGGATGGAGAATGACTATCTGAGGTTTGTGAGGAAGGGTATTGCGGTGGGCAGGTTTGAAGTAGGGGGTAATTCTGAAGGCTTTCTATTTGAACTTAAGGATATGAGAACATATCTTTACAGGCGTGAGGGTTTTGACTACTTTAGACAGGCATACGATGGTCTTATCTTTGGAGAGGCAGAGGACGAAAATGGGGTGCGTAAAGCCTTAAAGGTAGAAGGTGATCAAGGTTATCTCTTTGGAGAGGGTTTTTCCGCCATAAGGTTCTATCATCCTGGAAGGGGTAGGGCCTATGGATATGTGTATAGGGGGGACAAGGTCTACGGTTTAGCCATCGATGGGAAGGGTGACAAGGAACTCGTATACAGGGTAGAGACTGCACCTCTACGTTGGAAGGAGTTTAAACTAAGGAGGCTAAGTGATGTTGGCTTCCTGTCCTTTACCTTTGAAACTCACAAGCTCAACTACAGATGGAAATCCTGTGAGGAACTCCCTTAAACTGTAAGGGTTATAATCTAAGTTAATGAGTTTGAAAAGGATAATAAAGCTCAAGGAAGGGATTAAAGATGAAAGGGCAAGGGAAATAAGACAGATAGAAATGCAGATACAAGCTCTAAAAAAAGAGGTAGAAAGGATAGAAGCTCAAGCGGAGGATCTAAACGAGAAAATAAAGGCGGAGTTTTCCTACGAGCTGCTCATAAGATATAGGGCTTTGCTTTCAACGAAGAAAGAAATTCTCCTAGAGCTCGCTCGTCTTGATGAACTGAAGAGAAGTAAAAAGCAAGATCTAAGAGAGGTCTATAGGGACATAAAGGCTCTGGAAACTATTAAACTAAAGGCTGACTGGGAGGAGAGGCGAAAGAGTCTAAGCCTTGAACTACGAGACACGGAGTTTATGCATCTTATCAAAGAGAGAATGGGGTTAAAATGAGGCTAACTGTTGGGGTCTTGCTTCTTTTGGGATTGGCTTTCCCCCAATCCGCTCTCCAGAAAAAGATAAGGCAGGAGCAGGCTAAAAAAGCTGATAGCGAGCTACAAACCATAACAAAAGACCTGGAAGAGAAGTTAAAGCGCTTAGAGGAGGAAAGGAAAAAGATAGAGGAGTTAAAGAAGGTTGAACCTCCAAAGGAGGAAATCAAGCCAGAGATAAAAAGGCTTGTGGACATATTTAACAAGGCTTCA
This sequence comes from Acidobacteriota bacterium, assembly GCA_003696155.1. Lineage (GTDB taxonomy): Bacteria > Aquificota > Aquificia > Aquificales > Aquificaceae > Pampinifervens. The sequence goes on along the minus strand of RFFP01000017.1, from coordinate 24,583 downwards.
GCGGACGAGGCGGGTGCTATCATGAACAACATGGAACCAGAGCTTGCTGCAGAGGTTTTGCTTAACTTAAAAGAAAGGCAGGCAGCAGCCATACTTGAAGCCATGGACGCCAAAAAGGCTGCAGAGGTTTCCAGCATAATAATGAGGAAGAGAGCTAAAAGGTAGCTTATCCTTCTATAAGAATTTCTTAAAGGTGTGGGCTTTTAGCCCTTTATAATTACATACACGGAGGTAAACGGAATGGAAAAACTTCTTCTTGAGAGACTAACAGAACAAAGGGAAAGCCCTGAATACCTTCAGATAAGCATGGCTGCCGCCATGACCTTAGGTCTCGTCCCAGGCCAGTTTTACAGAAATACCAAGTTAAGCTGCATAAATACCCTACTTACCTACCCCTCTGGATGTCATGCGGACTGCGCATACTGCGGTCTACAAAAAGCCAGGGAGATGGAGTACTCAAAGAAGAACTTCATAAGGGTTGAGTGGCCCACTGTGAAGCTTGATGACATAATAGAGAGGTCCAAACATGTTGGCCATGTGGAGAGGCTTTGCATAGCCCAGATAACCCATCCAAAGGCCATAAAGGATACCAAGTACGTGCTTAAAAGGGTCCTTAAAGAGCTCGGGGACAAGATATTCGTCTCCCTTCTCATAAACGCAACGGGAACAACCTACGAGGATATGGAGGACTACAAAAAGCTTGGTGCGGACACGGTCACAGTTGCCATAGACTGCGCCACCCCAGAGGTCTTTGAAAGACTTAGGGGAAGGCCTATGAAAAGTCCCCACCGTTGGGAAACCTTTTGGAAGGTGCTCGAATGGGCCTGCGATGTAATGGGTGATGGTTATGCAGGATGCCACCTTGTGGTGGGGCTTGGTGAAACGGAGCAGGAGATGGTAGAGACCATCCAAAGGGTGAGAGACTTGGGTGCAAGGACGCACCTTTTCTCCTTCTGGCCAGAGGAGGGCTCCATGATGGAGAAGGAAAGGCCCTGCCCAGCACCCCAGTACAGAAGGGTTCAGTTCGCAAGATACCTTATAGATAACCAAATCTCCCGCTATGAGGATATGAAGTTTAACCAAAAGGGTCAGGTTGTAGACTTCGGCATAGACAGGGAGACCTTCGAAGAGCTCCTATGGAGCGGGAGGCCCTTCATGACCTCTGGATGCAGGGGCAAGACCACGGAGGTTGCCTGCAACAGACCCTTTGGAGACAGCTCGGTCACGGACATAAGGAGTTACCCCTTCAAGCCTTCAAGACAGGATATCCTTAAGATAAGGAAACAGCTCTTTGACTATGAAATGACTACCAACTACCCTGATATACTCAATCCCAGCGTCTTTAGATACCAATGAGGTGGGAAGACCTCGCCCTCGACCTTGGTTATGCAGGCTTTGCGGGTTTTGTGGTAGGGTTTGCCATCAGGAGGGTTCTTAACTTCTTTCTCATGCTCATGGGGCTTTATCTTCTATCCCTTATGTGGCTTGCCAATAAGGGAGTGCTTACAGTGAACTGGGACCAGCTCTTTGTGTTATTTAAAGGCATGTTTGCGGGCTTTTCAGACTTTGTACTTGGACTTGTAAGAAAGCTGGCCTTTGCCGGCAGTTTCGCCGTGGGTTTTGCTATAGGTTTTAAGCTTTGAAGGAAAGGGAGCTCTTAAGTCAAGCGGTGGCTCTTTGGGATGAAGGTAGGTTTTACGATGCCCATGAGGTTCTTGAGGATATATGGAGGCTTTTCCCGAAGGAGGATAGGTTTTCAAGAAATTGCTATCAGGGCATAATAAGGCTTGCCATAGCTTACAACCATTACATATGCTCAAGACGTGATAGCGCTTTGAGGGTCTTAAGGATGGTACAACAGCAACTGAGCCCATGCGGAGAAAACTTCAGGGGTATAGACGTAAAGCACATACTTGAGTACGTGGAAAGGCACATAAAAGCTTTGGAGATAGGAGAAGAGATAGTAGATTTTCCAAAGCTCCTACTACTGCGATAAGTTAACGTAAACGCCCAGCTCCTTAAGTCCCTCTTCCCTTATTATGTCCACTCTTAACCTTATCCTTGGGTCGGCCTGGAGCATCGTTCTGTAATCTTTCGTATTTACAAACAGGTTTATCTCCTTACCCTCAGGGTCCCTATATAGGTCAAGAAGGGCTAAAATGGAAGAGAGCTCCTGCTGTGAGAGTTCTCTGGTGAAGGTAAGGGTCAGCCTTGAGGAGTCGTTTTTCAAAAAGTCCTCTATGGAGTAGGCCTCTCTCAGTATGAGCTTTACATCCTCCGTCTCCTCGTCAAAGTCCAAGGAGAACCTGCTCACTATAAGGCTGTCTTCCTTTATGAGCTCTTTCTGCCGTTCGTACACGTCTGGAAAGACTATGACCTCCCCTATGCCCGTTTTATCAACCAGGTTGAAGCTTGCCATGTAAGAACCACTCCGCGTTTTCTTGACCTTAAGCTCTGTTATCACACCTGCAAAGGTGTAAGTGCCCTCTTTTGCCTCCTCAAGAACCTCCAAGTAGGATACCTTTCCTTTAAGGAGCTTCTCATAAGGTTCTATGGGATGCTGGAATACGTAAAAGCCTATAACCTCCTTCTCATACTTTGAATAGCTCCCTTCCTCTACCTTCTCATCTCCAAAGAGGCCCTTCATGAAAAGGTTCTTAGAGCCATTCTCTATGCTCAAAAGTAGCCTTTCCCTTCTCTCCCCCATAAAGTCAAAAGCACCCGCCTTTATAAGCACCTCAAGGACCTTTTTGTTGATCTTCACATGTCTTGCAAGGTCTGCGGGCGATTTGAATAAACCCTTTCTTAAGCTTATTATGGTCCTTGCCGTATCCTCTCCCACACCTTTTATCCTTGCGAGCCCAAACCTTATGGTCCTTGGACCCTCTATAGTAAAGTCCACATGGCTTTTGTTTATGTCCGGCGGCAGGATACTAAAGCCCATACTCTTTGCGTCCTTTATCAAGTTTACAAACTTTTTATCGCTCTTTTCCGTCGAGAGCTTCACACAGAAAAACTCCTCTGGAAAGTATACTTTCATGTAAGCGGTCCAGAAGGAAAGGTATCCATAGGCCACAGAGTGGGATTTGTTAAAGGAATAGCTAGCAAACTTTTCAATGTCCTCCCAGAGCTCCTCTATATCCTTTCTGCTGTAACCTCTTGCTGTTGCACCATCTATGAATTTCTCCTTTATCTGAGCCATAAGGTCTGCCTTCTTTTTGCCTATGGCTTTTCTAAGTGTGTCTGCCTCACCGGGGGTGAACCCCGCAAGGACCTGGGAAGCTTTCATTATCTGTTCCTGATAAACCCACACTCCGTAAGTCTCCTTTAGTATGGGCTCGAGTTCTGGGAAAGGATACTCTACCGGCTCCTTTCCGTGCTTCCTGTTTATATAAATGTCCACAAGCCCACTTTTAAGAGGTCCAGGTCTGTAAAGGGCTAAGACAGCCACTATATCTTCAAAACTATCAGGCTCAAGCCTCTTTAATAGGTTCTTCATACCTGGGCTTTCAAGTTGGAAAACTCCCGTTGTATTTCCGTCCTTGAGGAGTTCGTAGACCTTGGGATCGTCCAGCGGAAGGCTGAGGTAGTTTATCTCCATACCCTGCCTTTCTCTAACTAGGTTTTTTATCCTTTCCAGCTCTGTCAGGGTCTTGAGTCCTAAAAAGTCCATCTTTATAAGACCCATCTCCTCAAGCCTTGCCATATCAAACTGGGTGGCCACCTGACGGTCTTTGTCGTAGTAAAGGGGAAGGAGATCCTCTAAGGCTTTGGGTGCTATGACTATGCCCGCCGCATGTAGGGATGTGTGCCTCGTTAGACCTTCAAGCCTAAGGGCTATCTCCACAAGCCTTCCAAGCTGAGGGTCCTCCTGACAGAGCTTTCTGAACTTGGTTACCTTCTCCTCTATGTCGGTGCGGTGCCTTCCGTACTTCTGATAGAGATCCTCAATGGGTGTGAGGAACATCTCCTCCAGAGAGAGCCATGTGCCCTGTACATCACCCTGAGGTATGAGCTTTGCCAGTGTGTCCGCCGTCTGGTAAGACACACCGAGGGCTCTTGCCACATCTCTGAGTGTCTGCTTTGCCTTCATCACGTTGTAGGTTATTATCTGTGCCACCTTCTCTGAGCCGTACTTTTCCCGCACGTAATCTATTACCTTGTCTCTATTTTCCATGCAGAAGTCCACGTCTATGTCGGGCATGGAGACCCTCTCGGGGTTTAAAAACCTCTCAAAGAGGAGTCCGTGCCTTATGGGGTCTACGTCCGTTATACCAAGGGCAAAAGCCAGCAGAGAACCCGCCGCCGAACCCCTCCCAGGTCCCACGGGCACATTTCTTTCCTTTGCCCAGTTTATAAAGTCCTGGACCACTAAAAAGTAACCTGCAAAACCCATCTTGGAGACCACATCCAACTCATAGTTCAGCCTGTCCCAGTACTCTTTGTTGTCTTTTGCAAGTCCCTTGGCTATCCTCTGGTGAAGTCCCTTTATTGCAAGCTCTTTGAGGAATTCTTCCGCTGGCATTCCTTTAGTTGGAAACTCGGGCATTAAAAAGCCGTTTTTCTCAAGAGTAGAAAAGCTATCTGCAGTCTTTTCCGCAATCTCAAGGGTGTTAAGAAGTGCCCTCTCCCATCCTTGGAACTTGCCTTTGAACTTCTCCCATACTTCTTCCTGACTTGCAAAGTGAAGCCCCTCGTTTGCGCACTTGAATCCTCCACCCTGTTGCAGTTCCATAAGGGTCTTCTTCATCTGTATGGCCATGAGAACCTGATGGGCAAGCCTGTCCTCTGGTTCAAGGTAGTGAGCATCGTTCGTGGCTACAAGCTTTACATCAAGCCTTTTAGCTATATCTATAAGGTTCCTGTTAGCCTGCAGTTGCTCAGGGAGGGAGTTAGACTGCAACTCAAGGTAGAGGTCTCCACCAAAGAGGTCAAAAAACTTCTTCACCCAGCTTTCCGCCTTTTCCACCTCTCCAATGGATGCGTAGTAGGTTGGCACACCCTTAAGGCATGCGGTAATAGCTATAAGACCCTCGTGGTAAGCACTCAAAAGCTCATAATCTATCCTCGGTTTGTAGTAAAAACCTTCTTTATAAGATAGGGTAGATAGGGTCATGAGGTTCTTAAGCCCTACATCGTCCTTTGCTATAAGGATGAGATGGTGGTTGAGCTTATCCGTCAGGTTATCCTCTGACCCTTTTCCCTTTCTATCAAAGCGCGAGCCCGTGGTAAAGTAAGCCTCCATGCCTATAAGGGGTTTTATACCCACAGACTTCATGCTTCTGTAAAATTCCAGTATGCCGAAGAGGTTTCCGTGGTCTGTTATGGCAACGGCCCTGTATCCAAGGTCTTTGGCCTTCTTTGCGAGGTCTTTTATCTTTATAGCACCGTCAAGAAGGGAGTACTGGGTATGAAGGTGCAGGTGGACAAACTCAGCCATGACGGTATAGAGTAGGCAAGGATGAGATATGCTTCAAGGTCTTTAGAGCGTTGGGATGCTTTTCTTTAACCCTCACATCCTTAAGTTGGGGTAAGATCGTGATTTTCTTAGGGTGAGCCTGGGACCTTATAGCGGTCCTGTGTCATAAGGTCTATCCCCACCTCAAGGTTCTCCAGCCACTCTATGAACCTGTTTACCATGTCCTTACCCTTGAATATGGCACCGTGCTGGGGCACTATCATCTCTATGTCCAAGTTGCGAACCATGTTAGCCCAGAACCTGAGTATCTTGTTGCTAACCATGTATCTACGGTGAAATCCCTCCATGTACTTTATGTGGGCATCAAAGTCCTCAACCACAAAGTAGTCCTGACCAAGAGAGGCCCCCAAGTCTCCAGAGAAGAGTATCTTAGAACATGGGTCATAAACCTGGAAGTTACCCTCTGAGTGCAGAAAGTGTGCGGGAAGTATATATATCTTACAGTCTCCACCGAGTTCAAGGACAGTTCCCCCATCGTCCACGGGAAAAACCCTATCCTCAAGCTGGGAATCGAGCCCAAAGTGTGGTAAAAACCTCATCCAAAGTTTAGATATATAGGCGACCGCCTTGGTAGTCATAAGCCAGCCGTTTATGGAGGCTACTATATCTGGGTCTTGGTGGGATAGGAATATATACCTGATGTGGTTGGGTGGTATGTATATGGAAAGGTCGGAGAGGAGCTTGGAAAAGACCTTATGACCGCCTGGGTCAAGGAGCATCCCCTCCCCCTTATGGATTATGAGTGTTTGGTTTGACTGCACAGCAGAAGCTGGAGTTAACTCCTCAAAGAATACCACCTTATGTTCAGGTGTGTTGAAGATTACGTTTTTCATAACATACCTCCAAGAATGATTAAGGTCATAGGTTTAATAATATACTTCTAGGGCTTTAACGTTGGTATAATTTTTAAACTATGTTCCAGTTTACCGAAGAGCAAATAAGGCGCTATGCAAGGCATATAATACTGCCAGAGGTCGGGGGAAAAGGTCAGGAAAAGCTCCTAAAGTCTAAGGTTTTAGTAATAGGTGCTGGAGGTCTTGGCTCTCCTTCCATATACTACCTTGCTGCTGCTGGTGTGGGCACCATAGGTATAGTGGACTTCGATGTGGTTGACTTTTCCAACCTGCAAAGGCAGATACTCCATAACACAGAAAGGGTAGGGGTGCCAAAGGTGGAATCCGCAAGGCAGACGGTGGAGAAGCTTAACCCAGATGTAAAGGTTGTCACTTACAACACTATGATAAACAAGTCCAACATAATGGATATAATAAAGGACTTTGATGTAATACTCGATGGCACTGACAATTTCCCTACACGCTTCCTTATAAACGATGCCTGCTACTTCATGGGCAAACCCCTCGTCTCCGCAGCCATGCTGAGGTTTGAAGGTCAGATAAGCCTCTTTGACTTCAGAGACAAGGAAAACTCCCCCTGTTACAGGTGCTTATTCCCAGAGCCACCACCGCCCGGTCTTGTCCCATCCTGTCAAGAGGCAGGCATACTAGGCTCCATAGGTGGCATAATGGGATGCATACAGGCTACAGAAGCCATAAAGCTCCTCTTGGGCATAGGTGAGCCCTTAGTGGGTAAGCTCTTAGTTATGGATGCCCTATCCATGGACTTTAGAAAGGTGAAGCTGCGTAAGGACCCAGCCTGTCCTCTCTGTGGTGAAAAGCCCACCATAAGGGAGCTTATAGAGTATGAGCAGACCTGTGATATACACTTCTGAATCATGGAACATATAGGTATAGAAGACTTTCTGAAGTTGGACATAAGGTTGGCAAAGGTGCTATGGGCAGAGAGGGTTGAAGGCTCGGAGAAGCTTCTAAGACTTGGAGTTTCCCTAGGACAGGAAGAGAGGGAGCTGGTGGCTGGCATAGCCAAACACTATAGCCCGGAGGAGCTCATAGGAAAAAAGATACTCGTTCTTGCAAACTTAAAGCCTAGGAAGATATTCGGCATAGAATCTCAGGGTATGGTTCTCGCCCTATCGGACGGTGAAAGCCTGTCCTTGATAGTGCCCGATAGAGACCTGAAGGAAGGGTCTAAGGCAAGCTAAAGCTTTGGTGGAGGCGGCGGGAATCGAACCCGCGTCCGAAAACCGCCCGGAGACCAGAGCCTCTACAGGCTTAGACGGTGTTTACCTCTGACCTATGGCCGTCCACCGTCAAACTCCCATAGGCGAGCGAGCTATGGGTTTTCGGGTCGAGGCGTAGCTCGCACCACCTTAACCCTACGCCCCTGTCTCTGAGCCCTGTCAACCACCCAGGGGTGAAGCGGTTGCAGAGCCACTGCCTTTAGTTAGGCAGCGAGTGCCAGTTCCCTTTCGGGAAGTGTTTTGGGTCGGCTCTTTAGGTTGCCACCCTGCCTGCAACCCTGTCCTACGGTTCCCGTCGAACCCGTTCGCCCCCTTGGAAGTCTTAATTATAATATAGACCCTGCCATCCTAACGTCAAGGAATAGATTAAATACGGCCATGGACAGAAAAAGAATAGTGAGCGACATAAACCTAAGGGAAGACAGACTGCCACCTGGCCAAAGGTGGATATCCGCCCCCATAGTTTATGACATAGTTGACCATATACCCGATTGGGATATGGAGTCTTATCGCTTTAAGGTCTGGGGTGAAGTGGAAAATCCTCTGGAGCTTACCTACACTCAAATCCTATCTATGCCCTCTGTGGAGCTTCTTGCAGACTTTCACTGCGTTACGCGTTGGAGTGTAAAGGACGTACTGTGGGAAGGTGTGCAGACAAGGTACATTCTTGAGCTTGTCAAACCAAAAACCCATGCGAACTTTGTCCTTTTACACTGCCTTGAGGGATACACTACAAACCTTCCCCTTTCCTACCTCTGGGAAGAGGACAGCCTTTTAGCCTTCAAGATGCAGGGCAAGCCCATACCAAAAGAGCACGGCTACCCCCTAAGGCTTGTGGTGCCAAAACTTTACGCGTGGAAGAGTGCCAAATACGTGTGGGGTATGGAACTGCTAAGGGAAGATGTGCCGGGCTTTTGGGAGCAGAGGGGCTATAATATGCGCGGAGACCCATGGAGAGAAGAACGCTACTGGTAAGGCTCAACAGATACCTCTCTATGTGCGGTATAACCTCAAGGAGGAAGGCAGAACAGCTCATACTAGAGGGTAAGGTTAGAGTAAACGGTCTTGTGGTGAAGGAGCTCGGTTGGAGAGTAGACCCAGAAAGGGACGTGGTTGAGGTGGACTCCAGGGTGGTCAAACCCTTGAAGCGTAGGTACATAGCCTTCTACAAACCTTGCTGTTATCTTACAGCCCTAGGACCAGCAAAGGGTGGGAAGAAGACCATAGAGGAGTTTATCAAGGATATACCAGAGAGGGTATACCCTGCCGGAAGGCTTGACTATAACGCAGAAGGGCTTTTGCTCCTCACCAACGATGGTGAGCTGGCAAGTAGAGTAATGCACCCAAGGTATGGGCTTCCAAAGACCTATCTGGTTTGGGTGTGGGGTAAGGTCAGCCAAGAGACTCTGAAGAAGATGGAAAAGGGAGCCCAGTTGGAGGATGGCTTTGCAAAGCCCATCAGCGTTAGGCTCGTAAAACACGAGAAAAATGGGAGTCTCGTTGAGGTGGTTTTTCATGAGGGAAGGAAGCACATAGTAAAGAGGTTTGTCTCCCACTTTGGACATAAGGTACTCAGACTGAAGAGGACCTCTATAGGACCCATAAGCTTGGGGAAGCTAAAACCTGGCCAGTGGAGGGACCTCACAGGTGAAGAGATCAGAAAGCTCAAAAAGGCAGTAGGACTTTTGGAGGAAGGTCATGGAAGGCCTGCTTAAGCTTATAGCTCTTTTCTTAGCACTCTTTTTCAGCTTTATGCTCATACTTAGGTTCTACACTCAACTTAGAGGTAAAAGGATGCAGGGAAGAGAATTCCCCCATTTAAAGGAAGGTGTGGTCTACTTTTACTCAGAGCGCTGCGGTGCCTGCAGGCTTATGAAGCCAGAGATAGAAAGGCTAAAGGGGAAGGTCCGGGTGCTTGAGGTGGATGTGCTTATGCCCGAGGGTGGAAGGATGGCCAAAGAGCTTGGTATTATGGCAACCCCCACCACGGTCGTAGTTAAGGATGGTATAATAAGGAAGGTCTTTGTAGGTGTTGTAAAAGGTCAGAGAATCCTTCAGGAGGTGTAAAGATGGAGTTCTTTCTTGATACAGGTATGGTGGATGAAATAAGACAAGCCCTTGATTGGGGTATACTGGATGGTGTTACTACAAACCCAAGCCTTATAGCCAAAACTGGAAGACCCTTCCTAGAAGTAGCAAAAGAGATACTCGAGCTTGTAGATGGACCAGTAAGCTTGGAAACGGTTTCAAGAGACGCAGAGGGTATGATAAGGGAGGGTAGAATGCTCGCAGAGCTTGGGGATAACGTGGTGGTTAAAATACCCATGATTCCTGAGGGGATGAAGGCGGTGCAAGTCCTAGAATCCGAAGGAATCCCTACAAATGTAACCCTGGTCTTTTCACCATCTCAGGCTCTAATCGCCGCAAAGGCCGGTGCAAGCTACGTCTCTCCCTTCATAGGCAGGATCGACGATGTGTCCAGCGATGGTATGAAGCTCATAAGGGAGGTAAAGCAGATATTTGAAAACTACCAAATAGAAACCCAGATAATAGTGGCAAGCGTCAGACATCCTATGCATGTGGTCGAGGCCGCCTTAATAGGCGCGGACATATGCACCATGCCCTTTGAAGTTATGAAGAAACTCTTCCAACACCCGCTTACCGAAAAGGGTATAGAGCTTTTCCTAAAGGACTGGGAGAGGGTCCCAGGAAGGCCCTTCTAAAGCTTTCCACCACTTAAGAGCCTGAGAAGGTCGTTTATGAGCACAAAGCCAGCAAGGGCTATGACTATAGCATAGCCAGCCTTGACCCAAGCCTCCTTAAACCTTTGGGAAAGGGGTTTCCTGCGGAGACCTTCTATTAAGAAGAGGAGAATGAGCCCTCCATCGAGCACAGGCAGGGGTATGAGGTTAAAAACGGCCAGCTGAACGGATATAAAGGCCATCATACCTATAAAGGGAAAGATTCCCTGCTGAGCAGACTCGCCTGCAAGCTGGGCAATGGCTATGGGTCCCCCCAAGGTTCTTAGGGAGAGCTCTCCTGTAACTATGCTCCACAGAGCCTTAAGGGAAAGAAGGGTCAGGGTGTAAGTTCTTTCTACTCCATCTACAATAGCACTGTGTAAAGGCTCTTTAACCTCAATCTTTTCAACATAAGGCGTCAGTCCCAGCACAGGTCTGCCCTGTTCCAATCTCGGTACAACGGTTATGTCTTCAGTCCTTCCATCCCTCTGAAGCTTTAGCCTTACAGGTTCACCCTTACCTTTCCTGAGGACATCCACAAGTTCATACCACCCTGCAACCCTATTGCCGTTTACCTCCAGCACCCTATCACCTTCCCTTATACCAACCTGATGCGCTGGACTGTTCTCTATTACCCTTCCCACCACTGCGGGGAGCCACGGCTCTGCACCAAAGCCCCCAAACCTGCTAACACTACCCTTTATGTTGAGGGTGACCTCCCTGCCATCCCTGAGAACCTTTACCTTCCATTCCTTTGAGAGCACTTTTTCAAAGACCACCTTCTCCAGCTCCTTCCAGTTTCTGACCTCCTTTGAGTTGACCTCCAGAATTAGGTCCCCTTCCCTAATACCCATCCTGTGGGCAAGGCTACCCTCAACCACGTAACCTACAAGTGGCTTTTCATAGGTATACTTGGGTACATCTCTTACCACACTTGCAAGAAGGGTAAAGAAGAGAACAGCCAATATGAAGTTGAAGAGGGGACCGCCAAAGGCTATTAGTATCTTCTGCCAGTTCTTTTTTGAAGAAAAGGCTCTTGGGTCCTGTATGTTTTCCTCTTCACCGTAAAGCTTTACAAAGCCACCAAGGGGTAAGGCGGAGATTCGGTACTCGGTCTCTCCCATAAACTTCCTAAAGAGCACAGGACCAAAGCCTATGGAGAAGACCTCAACCTTCACACCAAAGAGCTTAGCCATCAAAAAGTGCCCAAGCTCATGAAACCATATGAGAACGCCAACTAGAACTAAAAAGGCCAAAAGATACTCCATCTAATCCTCCTTTATAACCTTAACTATTACCTTTCTCTCCCTTGGTCCGTCAAACTCCGCAAGGAATATAGCCTCCCATGTTCCCAGCATGAGGTCACCATCCTCTATGGGTATAACCCTTGAATTGCCTATTAGGGAGCTCCTTATATGGGCTGCAGAGTTGCCCTCTGAATGAGCGTAGTTGTCCTTCCAAGGTATGAGCTTCTCCAAAGAGTAAGCAATATCCCTTATCACATCAGGGTCTGCCCCCTCGTTTATAAACACACAGGCGGTTGTATGAGGAACGTAAACAAGGCAAAGCCCAGACTTTACTCCCGAGTTTTTGACCACTTCCCTTACCTGACTGGTTATGTTGACAAAGCTTGTATGCTTGGTGTTTCTTATCCTTATAACAGCCATCCTACTTTTGCTCTATCTTAAAAAGGCACCTCTCATTACCCTGAGCCCTGCAGGCTACTTCTCTAACGCTAAGGTTTTTACCGAGGAGCTCACTGAGAAAGCCCTCAAAGAAACCTGCCATAGGCTCGCATACGGGCTTTTTACTCTCACCCACAGCCTCTACGAGTATGGAGCCATCCACGTACACTTCCATCTTTTCCAGGTTGTACTCAAACACATCAAGTAGCCTTGAAGACTCCGCTATTACCGTAAGTATATCCATGGCTTCGTCAAGTCTATCGGTGTATATGCCATACCTTTCCTTTAGTATCTTTGCCCCCTTCCGACCTCCATACTCGGTTGCCTTCTTGATCACCTTATCCAGTCCAAGCTTACTAAATTTATAAAGGTCCTTGTATCCATCCACGAGGGCGGCTCGGTGTATAAGGACCGACTCCCTTTCTATAGCCTCCGCAAGAGCTCTAAACTTGTCCTTCAGATATTCCATCCCATACTCCTTAGTTTCTCAAGACCTTCCTCCGATATCTTATCTCTGCTCCAAGCAGGCTCGAATACAAAGTTTATCACAACATCCTTTAAGTTGGGAAAGTTTTTCAACAGGTGCTCCCTTATGTACTGGGCGAAAAAGCCCCTCGCTGGGCAGGATGGCACGGTAAGTGTCATGTCTATGTATGCAACCTTATCCTTTAGCTGAACGCCGTATATAAGCCCAAGGCTCACTATATCTATAGGTATCTCAGGGTCCCTTATGTCTTTCAACTTTTCTATAATCTCAAGCTCCATAGTCCCTATTAATATAACTAAAGCCCAGACCTATTCAAGCCTTTGGGCGAGATAGTCTGCAAGGTGCATAACATCCTGCTCCGTTTTGTGCTTTTTAGTCCCATCCCTTAAGTTAAGAACACACCCGGGGCATGTGGTTAGAATCATGTTAGCCTGCGTTTCCCTTAGATCCTGGACCTTCTCCTCCTGTATCTTATCAGCCATGCCTGGGTTTGTTATGGAAAAGAGTCCTGCAAAGCCGCAACAGGATTTATCCTTCTGTGCACGGCGGAGCTCCGCATCTTCAACAGACTCTATCACACCGTAGAATACCTCATCATTTACCTTCATGGCACTGTAGGAGTGGCAGGGAACGTGAAAAGTTACCCTTTCACCCTTTCCCCTAAACCTTAAAGGGCTTTCAAATATGAGCTCGGCAAAATCATAGACCTTCTTCTGTATGCGGTAGTCTTCCTGAAGGGCACCGCCACAGGTGGGACAGGCAACCACTATGGCATCATGCTCATACCTTTCCATCTCCTTCAGGTTGTGCTCTTTGAGCTTTTCAAAGGCTGGAAGGTTGCCCGAGTAATAGTGGGGTGCACCACAGCATCTTATATCCTCTGGAACTATAACCGTATAACCCGCTTTGTTCATAAGCTTTATGACACTTTCTCCCGTCTTTCCGTAGAAGGCATCTATCATACAGCCTGTAAAGAAAAGCAGTCTTCCCCTTTCCTTCTCTGCCTTAAACTCCTTACCCCTTAGCCCGAAGGCCTTTGCGGTTGGCTTGGGCATGAACTTGACCGCACCCGTAGGGAAGGGTGTTTTTATATGCTCTATGGGTAGGGAGTCCATGAGCCTGCCCGCAAGTTTGGTAACCTTTCTACCCATTTTTGACTGAAGAAACTCCAAGGCCTTGAGTCCCATAAACTTCACTAAACCCTGCCCTAGGGTCTTATTCTGCAGGTCTCTTGCCTGTACCATAACCTCTTTGTAATGCACGTCGTTGGGACATATCCACTCACAGCGCCTGCACATAGCACACTCATCCCACTGTCTTGTCACCTCTTCCTGCAGCGGTAGTTCACCCTTTAGCACCATCTCCGCAAGGGCAAGCCTACCCCTTGCATAGCCACCCTCCTCCTCCTTGTAAGGATAGGTGGGGCATACAGACTTACACAGCCCACACTTCACACACTTTTGTGCAAGTTCAAGGGGTAGCTCTACAGCCTTCATGGTTCTGTTAAAATATAAGCTTTCCTTGAGCCTTTCTGTGATTAAGAACAGTGTAGTATAATTTATAAACTTAGCGGGTGTGGCGGAACTGGCAGACGCGCAGGACTTAGGATCCTGTGGGGTTAACCCGTGAGGGTTCGACTCCCTCCACCCGCATAAAAAGCAGGAGGTTTTCATGAAGGTAAGCGTTGAGGAAAGGGAAGGTCTTTTTAAAGCCCTAAGCGTTGAGATAGAAGGCGAGCCTGTAAAGTCCGCATTGGAGGAGGTGTACAACTACTTAAAACAGAACGCACAGGTGGAGGGTTTTAGAAAGGGTAAGGCTCCCCTGTGGATACTGAGGACAAAGTTTAAGGACTACATACAGGAGGAAGTGGGCAAGAGGGTTGCCAACAAGACCCTCCCTACGGCCATAGAGGAAAGTAAGCTAAAACCGGTTGCAGACATATACCTGGAGGACGTGAGGCTCGATGAGCTTACTCCTAAGTTGACCTATAAGGTATCCTTTGAGGTGCCTCCAGAGTTTGAGCTGAAGGGGATTGAGGGCTTGGAGGTTGAGGTCCAAAAGTTGGAGTTTAGTGAAGATCTAGTAAGGAAAAGAATTGAGGAGGTGAGGGAGGAACACGCAACATGGGAGCCCGTAGATAGGGAGATAAGGGAAGGAGATTTGGTAGTCGTCGAATACAGGGTACAAGATATGGAAAGTGGAGAGGTGGATGAAGGAGAAACATCGGGCATAATAGGGACTAGGACCTTCAGGGAGGAGATAGAGAAGGAGCTTCTAGGTAAGAGAGAGGAGGACAGCTTTACCTTGGAGGAGCTTACCCTCTATGACGTAGAAGGTAAACCTGCAGGTAAGGCAAGGGTAGATATAAGGATAAAGGGTGTAAAGGAGAAGGTCCTGCCAGAGTTAAACGATGACTTTGCGAGGGAGGTTGGTTTAGGAGACAGTTGGAAGGATGCGGAGGAAAGTATAAGACAGGATGTAAAGAAGAACGTGGAAAATCTTAGGAAGGCTCTGGTAGCAGATGCTGTAGCAAGAAAGCTTGTAGAACTTCATGAGTTTCAGGTGCCTCAGACTGTACTATCGAGGGAACTTTCCCACCTTGTGGAGAGAAGGGTGAGTGAACTTACCCGCTGGGGTATAGACCCTAAGTATATAAACTACAAGGCCCTTGCTCAGGATCTCATGCCACAGGCGGTGTTTAACATAAAGCTAAGATACATACTAGAAAAGTATGCACAACTTAAGGGTATCGAAGCAGAGCCCGAGGAGCTCAACAGGAAGGTGGAAGAGCTCTCTAAGGTGTATCAAAAGAGTCCTGAAGAGATGAAGAGCACCCTTGAAAGGGAGAACCTTTACAGTATCCTCATAGAGGATATAAGGAGGGAGAAGGCACTGGATGATATAATTTCAAAGGCTGTTATAAAGGAAGTGGAAAAACCACAAGAGGAGAAGAAGGATGAGAACACTTGACCAGCTTGTCCCAATAGTTATAGAACAGACTCCAAGGGGCGAAAGGGCCTACGACATATACTCTAGACTTCTTCAGGATAGGATTGTACTTCTGGGTTTTCCCATAGACGACCATATAGCCAACCTTATAGTGGCTCAGCTCCTCTTTCTAGAAGCTCAAGACCCAGAAAAGGATATATACATGTACATAAACTCCCCCGGTGGCGTGGTTACTGCAGGTATGGCCATATACGACACCATGCAGTACATAAAGCCCGATGTGGTTACCATTTGTTTAGGTCAGGCGGCATCCATGGGAGCTGTGCTTCTGGCAGCAGGTGCCAAGGGCAAGAGGTTTGCACTCCCCCATGCACGTATTATGATACACCAACCCATAGGGGGTATAACGGGACAGGCAACGGACATTATCATACACGCGGAGGAGATAAAGAGAATAAGGAACATGTTAAACGGTATACTCTCTAAACATACGGGACAGCCTCTAGAAAAAGTTGAAAGGGACGTGGAGAGGGACTATTTTATGTCTGCCCATGAGGCTATGGATTACGGCATAGTGGACAAGGTTATAGAAAAGAGGCTATAGAGGTATGACAAGAAAACAGCAAGATAGAAGGTGCAGTTTCTGTGGAAGGTCCTATTCAGAGGTTCTTATCCTTATAGCAGGCCCTGGAGAGGACGTTTTTATATGTGACCGATGCGTAGAAGCCTGCGGTAACGTTATAAGGGAACACAGGAAGCAGGTTTCACAACTTTTTATTAAGGAACTTCCTACACCCGGTGAGATTAAAGCCATACTCGACCAGTACGTAATAGGGCAGGAGAAGGCAAAGAAGGTTCTCTCTGTTGCGGTATACAACCACTACAAGAGGGTCAGAGCCAAGGAAATGGGTTTGACCGTTGGGGACGTGGAGGTTGAAAAGAGCAACATACTTCTCATAGGTCCCACAGGTTCGGGTAAAACCCTTCTTGCCAAAACCCTTGCCAAAATCCTGGACGTTCCCTTTGCTATAGCGGATGCCACCACGCTAACAGAGGCGGGATATGTGGGTGAGGATGTGGAAAACGTCCTTGTAAGACTCCTGCAAAACTGTGGATACGATGTAAGCTCCGCTCAGAAGGGTATAGTCTACATAGATGAGATAGACAAAATAGCCAAGAAGGCTGGTATAAACCCTTCAATAACTAGAGACGTGTCTGGAGAAGGTGTTCAGCAGGCACTCCTGAAAATAATAGAAGGCACAGTGTCCAACGTACCCCCTCAAGGTGGCAGAAAACATCCCCATCAGGAGTTTATACAGATAGACACAACGGACATACTCTTCATATGCGGTGGCGCATTCGTAGGGCTTGAGGATATAGTAAAACGCAGGCTCGGAAAGTCAGTAGTCGGTTTTGAGGCGGAGATCAGGAAGTTTGAGAGGGGTGAAAACCCCTTACATTTTGTGGAGGTAGACGACCTGGTTCACTACGGACTCATACCCGAGTTTGTGGGAAGGCTTCCAGTTATCGCGGTGCTCGATGAACTAAGTGAGGAGGATCTCATAAGGATACTGGTGGAACCAAAGAATTCCCTGGTAAAGCAGTATGGCAAGCTTTTCGAGATGGAGGGTGTGGAGCTTGAATTTACCGAGGAGGCCCTTGTAGAAATAGCAAGAGAGGCAATCAGAAGGAAAACAGGCGCAAGGGGTTTAAGGGCTATAATGGAAGAGCTTATGCTTGATGTTATGTTTGAGATACCATCCCGTAAGGATGTTGGGAAGGTGCTTGTGGACGGTGAAGTGGTTAAAAAGAAGTTAAAGCCCTTCTATGTTATGAAGGAGGCTGTATAGAAAGGAGGTAGATATGATAAAAAGGTTTATGCTTGTTGTCCTCTGCACCGTAGGTCTTGTTCATGCCCAGCAAAAATTTGTATGCGTCGACCCAGGGCGCATACTTCAAGAGTCCAAGTTGGTAAAGGAAAAGGAGGCTAAACTCAGGTCTAGTGTGGAGCAGTATCAAAAACAACTGGATGAAAAGAACAAAAAGCTTGAGGAGCTAAAAAAACAGATAGAGAGCAAGGCTATTAGTCAAAAGGTCAGAGAAGAAAAAATAAAGGAGTATCAGAAGATAGAGGCGGAGGGCATGGAACTACAGCAGAAAGCTCAGAAGGAGCTATCAGAGTTAAGGGCAAAGATAGAGGAAGAGCTCCTGGCAAAGGTAAGAAGCATATCTGAAGAGTTGGCAAAAAAGCAGGGTTTTACGGGAATACTTGACTGTTCAGCTTTCGTATATAAGACCGCAGATATGGATATAACCGCGGAGGTTATTCAAAGACTGGACCAGCAAAAATGAAGCTCTCAGAGCTGGCAAGCTTCTTGGGTGGAGAGCTCCACGGCAATCCAGAGTTTGAAGTAAAGGGTGTGTCCTCTCCGGAGAATCCTAAGGATGGTACGGTAATTTTCTGCGATAAAGCTAACGCGGAAAGGTTAAGCTCCATGCCTGTGGCTTTCGTAGTTACTGAGCCAGTGGATGTTGAAAATTACATAGTGGTAAAAGACCTAAGGCTTTCAATGGCTGTTTTTCATAGAAAGTTCTATCCTGAGAGTCATCCTGTGGGCGTATCGGACAGGGCCTACATCGAAGAAGGCGTATACATAGGTAGGGAGGTTTACATAGGTCCCTTTACCTACATAGGCAAAGGGGCGGTTCTTGAGGATGGTGTGAAGGTGTATCCCTTTTGCTACATAGGAGAGGGGGTAAGGATAGGAAAGGGAAGTGTCCTTTTTAGTGGTGTTCATGTATATCCTCGCTGTGAGATTGGGGAGGGTGTGCGCATACACAGCGGTTCGGTCATAGGTGCAGATGGCTTTGGATACTACATAGGTCCAGAGGGTATAGTTAAGCTAAATCATATTGGCAAGGTTACTATAGAAGATGACGTGGAGATAGGAGCAAACAGCTGTGTAGACAGAGCTTTGATAGACCAAACAGTCATCGGGAAGCATACAAAGATAGACAACCTTGTACAGATAGGCCATAACTGCAGACTGGGTGAGAAAAACATAATAGTGTCCCAGGTTGGGCTTTCGGGGAGCGTAAGGACTGGAAAAAATGTAATTTTGGGTGGTCAGGTAGGAGTGGCGGACCATGTGGAAATTGGGGATGGGGCTGTTGTCGCGGCAAAATCGGGGGTTTCTAAAAGCCTGCAAGGTGGAAAGGTTTACGGTGCCAATCTGCCAGCCATTGAGTGGTCCAAGTGGAAGAAGATATACGCATACCTTTTAAAGATCCCAGAGCTTTTCAAGGAGAAAAAGCATGAGGATAAGGATAGCCCATAGCCCAGATTCGGACGATGCCTTCATGTTCTATGCCCTAACAAAGGGTAAGATACAAACCAACGGTCTAGAGGTGGAGCACGTGCTTGCAGACATAGAGACGTTAAACCAGGAAGCCCTAAAGGGAACCTATGAAGTCTCTGCCCTTTCCTTTCATGCCTACCCTTACGTAGCGAATAAGTATTATGTGCTGCCAAGCGGTGGAAGTGTGGGAGATGGATACGGTCCTATAGTGGTCTCTAAGGAAGGGCTAAAGAGTCTAAAGGGCAAAAGGGTAGGGGTGCCTGGGAGGCTCACCACCGCATACCTGGTTCTTAAGCTCTTTGAGCCAGACTTTGAGGAGTTTGTACTGCCCTTTGATAAGGTCTTTGATGCCCTTGAGGAGGGCACGGTAGATGCCGGGCTTGTCATACACGAGGGACAGCTGTGCTACCAGGACAGGGGTTTTATAAAGCTTGTGGACCTTGGGGAGTGGTGGAAAGAGAAAACGGGGCTACCCCTGCCCCTTGGCTGTAATGTGATAAGGAGAGATCTGGGTATGGAAGTTATAAGAAAGATGGAAAGGCTCATGAGGGAGAGCATAAGGTATGCCCTAGAGCATGCAGAGGAGGCTCTGACCTTTGCAAGGAAGTACGCAAGGGAACTCAGCGGTGATCTTCAGAGAACGGAGAGGTTTGTGAGCATGTACGTAAACAGCAGGACCTTGGATTACGGAGAAGATGGTAGGCAGGCGGTAAAACTTCTACTTAAGATGGGTATAGATAGGGGTATAATAAAAACCACAATGCCAAAGACCATATTTAGCGACGAGGTGTGCTGATGTCCCTTCTGCCCGAGGAGCTCCTGAATAAACTGGAGGAACACGCTCAGTATTTCCCTAGGAAGGAGCAGGCCATACTCCTCTGTCTTCATGAGGTTCAGGAACATTATGGACATATACCCTTTTTCGCCCTTGGAGAAGTAGCAGAGGTTTTGGGACTTCCCCTGAACCATGTGGAGAACGTGGTCTCCTTCTATGACATGTTTGATAGGGGAGAGCCTGCAAGGCACAGAATAAGGGTATGCGTCAGTGTGGTGTGCAACCTCATGAACTCTAACAGGGTTTTGGACGCCATCAGGGAACTGCTCGGTTTAGAGCTTGGTCAAACCACTAAGGATGGTAGGTTTAAGCTCATAGGTGTGCAGTGCATAGGTGCCTGTTCGGAAGCTCCTTGCTTTATGGTGGACAACGACACCTATAAGTTTGAATCAAAGGAGAAACTCCATGAGGTCCTATCCCGTTATACCTAACATATACGCAGAGACTAGCCTTAACATGCTTCTAAAAAGGGCCAAGAGGCCAAAGGTCCACACCATAGACGATTATTTGAAAGACGGCGGCTATAAGGCTCTTGAAAAAGCCTTAAGCATGCCTCCCGAGGAGATAATAGACTGGGTGGACAAAAGCCAGCTCAGGGGTAGGGGCGGTGCAGGCTTTCCCACGGGAAGAAAGTGGAAGTTTGCGACACAAAATCCTGCTCCTCGTTACCTCATATGCAACGCAGACGAGTCAGAACCTGGCACTTTCAAGGATAGGATACTTATGGAGAGAGACCCCCATCTGCTTATAGAGGGTATGATAATATCAGCCTATGCCATAGGTGCAAACCAAGCTTTCATATACATAAGGGGCGAGTATCCTGCAGGTTATTACATACTCAGGGACGCCATAGAGGAGGCAAAGCAGAGGGGCTTTTTGGGCAAAAACATCTTAGGCTCTGGGTTTGACCTTGAGATATTTGTGGCAAGGGGTGCAGGAGCTTACATATGCGGTGAGGAGAGCGCACTTATAGAGTCCCTGGAGGGTAAGAGGGGCTTTCCGAGGATAAAGCCGCCCTTTCCAGTGCAGTACGGGCTCTTTGGAAAACCCACGGTGGTCAACAACGTGGAGACTCTATGCAACATACCCTTCATAGTGGGTATGGGATGGGAGGAGTACCGCTACATAGGTCCGAGCGATTACCCTGGTCCTAAGCTCTTTCCGGTAAGTGGAAAGGTCAAAAAACCTGGCGTATACGAGCTACCTATGAACACAACACTCAGGGAGGTTATATTCAAGTACGCAGGTGGTACCCTCGGCAATAAGAAGGTAAAGGCTGTCTTTTCAGGAGCTTTGGACTGCTTTTCTGCAGAGGAGCTGGACACACCAATGGATTACTCGCCCTTTGGCTTTGGTGGCACGGGCACGGTCATAGTTCTTACCGAGGGGGACGACATAGTTCAAGCCTGCTTATGGGTTGCGGAGTTCTACGCTCACGAAAGCTGTGGTCAGTGTACCCCCTGCAGGGTGGGTTCTCACGAGCAGGCAGAACTTCTAGAAAAGGTCCTGCACGGTAAGGCAACAGAAAGGGATTGGACCGCTCTGGAGTTTGTAAACCGCTTTATCCAGCCCACTTCCATATGCGGTCTTGGTGCGGTCGCAGGGAGGCTCATAAGACAGACCATGGAGAAGTTTCCACAGGATTGGGAACGTTACAAGAAGCTTGTAAGGGTATGATCTGGCTTCTGCTTCTGGCCTTAAGTAGCTCTTTGCTTGCACAGGAAACCAGATGCGAAAGCAACCCTCTAAAGGATAAGGAGTACTGGAGATATGCGTGGAGTCTGTGTAAGACATTAGCAGTCAAGAGGCTTGAGGGTATAAGGGTCTGTCTGGAAAAGAGCAAAAGCTACGAGGAAGGTTCTAAGTGCTTTGAGCGCTCATGGATAGAAGACTTGTTTCAACGATAGAAGCTCTTCGGGAGATAGGCTTTGATGAGCTTTACATAGTTGAAGAGGAGGATAGGCAAAGGTCTTTGAAGGAACTCTTTGAAAAGCTAAGGGGGGAGAGGAGATGCGTCTTTTACGAAGGTGCCCGTGATTACGTTTTTGGAGATGGAAACCCTTACTCTTCCGTGGTCTTTGTAGGAGAGGCACCTGGGGAAGAAGAGGACAAGCAGGGTAAGCCCTTTGTAGGGAGGGCGGGTAGGCTTCTAAACCAGAAGCTTGAGGAGGTTGGACTAAGAAGGGAGGAGGTATATATAACCAACGTGGTCAAGTCAAGGCCACCGGGCAACAGAAAGCCCACAAGGGAAGAGATGGCAAGCTGCATACCCTATTTGAAAAAAGAGTTGGAAATCATAAGACCCAAGCTCATAGTCTGTCTTGGTGCCACCGCCCTTGAGGGCATCTTGGGTAAATCTCTCCCAATAAACAAGCATCGCGGACAGCTCTTTGAATACCCATACAACAGGAGTGTAAAGGTGCTACTGACCTATCACCCAGCCTACGTGCTGAGAAACCCCTCTTCGGAAGGGGAGTTTACAAAAGACCTTAGGATGGTGGTAGAGCTCCTAAGGGCTTTTGGTTAGGAATATTTTCAGATAGCCTTCCTCAATCCTTGCCCTCTGGGGTTCATAGTCTCTCAGCTTTCTCGGGAGCAAAACATGGCTTTTGAAGTTTCTCCAACGCACCAATATCTCTCCATCGCTCTTTATGACAGATAGACCTTCCTTAGTTAAGAAGGGAGCTTTAAGCTTTAGTGTGTAGCCCTCTGCCTCTTCTAAGAACTCGTAAGGTTTTTCCCTATGGAACACCCTTGTAGGGTCCGAGTCTCCGTATATTAGGTCTGCAAGGACCCTAAGCCTTTCCTCTCCAACTACCTCATCCTCCAACATGGGCACATGAAATACGGGAGCTGGATAAAAAAGGGCATGCATCTCCTCCAAGTACCTTCTCTGGGTTAGTACCCACTTGCTAAAGTGTTCGCACTCCTCCGCAAGGGAAGGCAAAACCTTGTTCACTATGACCGCATCCACGTTAACACCAAAAAGGTTAAAGTACATAAAGGCCCTTTGACTCTCCTTTAGTACCATCTTTTCTGGATTGGCCACGAGCCTCACGGAGGTTATGTCCGGGTTGACCAAAAGCTCGTCCACTCCTTTCAACTTCTCGTAAAAGTTTTCAAGAGCCTGAAAGTAGGACTCATCAGGAATGGGTATGTCGGTCATCCTCCTTGCTACGGGCCTTGCTATCTTTAGAATGGTCCTCTCCACGTTAAAAACCTTTCTCATGTACCACTTTAACACCGTGGGCATGGATACAAACCTCAAAGACTCCCCAGTGGGTGGAAGGTCCAGCACCAAAACATCAAACTCACCCTCTCTATAGTACTTGTTCACATAAAGAAGGCTTGTGACCTCTTCCATGCCGGGCAATATGGCAAGCTCCTCAGATACAACCTGGTCAAGACCCGTGGTGTTAAAGAGTAGCTCCAAAAACCTGTAAACATCCCCCCAGTATCTGTCGATCTCCTCCTGAATGTCTATCTCTTGAAGGTAGAGTTTGTCGCTTATCTTTATGGGCAAACCTCTAGCTTCTACCTTCTCCTTCTCTGAAAGGTCAAAGGCATCACCTAGGCTATGGGCAGGGTCCAAGGATACAACCACAACCTTATAGCCTAGATTTGCCAATTTGTAGGCCGTTGCGGCGGACACGGTAGTTTTACCCACACCACCCTTTCCAGAGAAAAGAAGTATCCTCATAGAAGGATAAGTTTAATAGAAGAGGCAGGTTTTTAACCTTTTCAGTTTACAGTAAACCGGGTTAATATGTAATTATGAGAGCTAAAATCCTCCTCCTCGTAATTCTGCTTTTTGGAAATTTGCAGGCTATGGAAAGACCTCAAGAAACTATCCAGATATCAGCGGTCTTAGAAGAGGTAAAAGAAGTTGAGCCAGACATCTTTAGGTTTCCCCTCTCCCTTAGTGTCAAAGTTGGCAGGGAAAGGGATGCGGTAAATATACTAGGTGAGGTAGATAGAGCCATAAGGGAGCTAAGTTTTAAGTACAGTGGAGTATTGTCCAAACTATCTGATAGACAAAGACACAGCGTCCGCTTATGTGATAGGAAGAAGAGCTTTAGGTTTTAAAGAAGACATTCCAGAGAACTACCTAAAACTACTAAGCGACAAAAACTACATGCTTTACTCCATTACAAGACTTGAAGAGAGAAAGCAAGAGCTAAAAGCAAAACTAAAGCAAGAGACAAACACCTACAAGAGAAAAGCCATAAAGCAAGAGTTAAGCAAACTAAACAAGGACATAGAGCTTTTACAAAAGTGGCTTGCAAGCCTTGGGAGTGAGCCAGAGCAAGAGCAGAGTGTAAACCGAGGGAAGGAACACTTGAGGGCTTTCGCTTATGCGGGCGTAAAACTCTGGCAAGTTCTCAAGGTAGCCTTCACTTTTCCTATTCTTGAGAAGTCTTTTAACAGAGACTTCTCTCCCTTGAGGTCTATATTGGTCTTGGGGGATTGGGATAGGGCGGTGAGTAGGGCGAGACCTCTTTCAGAGTGGGAGGTCGCTCAGAGTGTTGTCAGTCAATGCTCTGAGAATTTTTAAACACTCTGAACTTCTTTCAAGGAGGTAAGCCATGAGCCTTGAAGTGCTCTTGGAGAATATACTCAATCCACCTGTTTTGTTTTTCCTTCTTGGTGTGCTTGCTGCAGTTTTGAGGTCTGAGCTTGATGTCCCACAGCCCTTGCCAAAGCTTTTCTCTCTACCTTCTTATAGCCATAGGCTTGCACGGAGGATACGAGCTTTCAAAAAGTGGGATAACCCCAGAGGTTTTTAAGGTTTTAGCCCTTGCCACACTTATGGCTGTTGCGGTGCCTATATACGCCTTCTTTATACTCAGGCTAAAGTTTGATGTTTACAACGCAGTAGCCATTGCGGCTACCTACGGCTCTATTAGCGCTGTCACCTTTATAACTGCGGGAGCCTTTCTAAGCACATTG
>RFFP01000016.1 GCA_003696155.1 Acidobacteriota bacterium | reverse complement strand
AAGCATAAGCATACAAGTAAGTTAAAAGCCTAATCCCCTTCCTTCAACCACCACATACTCACTATAGAGCAATTGAGCGAGCTTAAGGACAGGAGTGTTCGTGATGAAGGAGATGATAAAGAGAGTGGCTATTTGGGCATTGGAGAGTTTTGGCTTTCTCCCTGCCTTGGTCTTTCTTTCGCTTTTTTCTATGTGTTGCATTGCTGGTAGGATTTTGTTATAAATTTCTTCGTAAGTTTTTAGCATTTTGAAACCTCCTGTTAGGGATTTGGGGAAGGTATTATAACTCCTTCCCCAGCAGGCTTTTTAAGGACAAGGGTTTGACGCTTTGGAATTTCTCACTCGGCGTATATGTATATTATAAAACATCTCAGTCTCCAAGGTGTATGGCGGTTGTAGAATCCCATCTGGCTATATGAAGTAAAAGCCAAGGTACAAGTCTGTTCTTTATGAAGTTGGAAATATCCTCAGTTTTCCTGTTTTTCTTCCAGCTTTCGTACAGAGCTTTAACCTCCTTTCTCATACCATCGTGTTCAGCCTTGTGCATGGGATACGCAAAAAAATCGCTTTCTTTCATGAGTTCTTCCTCAGTTGAAAAGTGGTCTTCAATATCGTAGATGAGGAGATCCATAAGCTGATCTATCTTCTCTATGTTACCTTCATGACAAGCTTGATAAAGCTCGTTGATGATCTCTATCTCATCTTCGTGAAGGGCATTCATTATAGAATTGGCTACTTGGGGTAGTTCCGTCTTCTTTAACACCATCGTTCTCCTCCATTAAACTTTTAAGTAAATATATACTTATTTTAAAAAAACACTATGATAACTATCAAGGTTAGAGGAGCCTGTTGAAAAAAAAATCGCAAAAGCCTGTCCATTAAGTTTATGAAAGATAGCCCAAACAAAAAGGCATAAAAACTAAATAAAATCCGCTCAAGAGGAATTATCAGGTTGTATAGCACAAACCTCGCAAGAAAATACAAGCTCGCAACATGAAAGTCCTTAGTCTTATCCCTGTCCCCAAATCTGCTTTTGACTATACCTATTACTTGCTCCACTTTATACCTGTTTCTCTTGTATATCTCTCTTCTTCTCATAATTTCTCTTAGCCCAAAGTCTGTAGTTGTTCCTCACTCTCGTGTGTATTGTATCTCTCACAGGAATTATCCCACTCATACCTTTCTCCTTTACCAGCTTTAATATCTCCACTGATTTGCCATAATATGCATCCCCTAAAAAATACTTGGCTCTTATATTTAGCTTGGATAACATATCCCTTAACAGTGTATTCTCATCTGTATACGCTTTACCCCTTTTTCCATGTTAGGTTGTATGTTTGTGCGTATCCAGAGCCTGTGCCATCTGCTATAAGACAATAAAGCTCTTTCGCTTCTAGTTCTTCTATTATCTGTCTTGCTGTCTGTTCAATAAGCTCTTTTAGATAGTCTTGGTTTAGCTTCTTAAATCTGTAGTGTATGGTTGTGAAGTCTGGGACTTTTGGAAATATGTCTTTTAGTCTTTCTTTGCCTTGTCCAAAAAGAGTTTTAGAGATAAAATGCCTACCCATGAGTAGGGATTGGAGTCAGTATAACGAGGAGAAATACTTATAGCACCATCGCTTATCAGAGCTGGTATGATGTAGGAGGTGAGTATGGTTGAGTTGATGAGGACAGGGGTATATTCAGGTCAGGGAGACCCTAATAGAATTTCTGGACAGAGCAGTTTGCTTTAAAATAGATTAGTGATGGTTAAGGGAATAATAGCCAGAAGTATATCCATAGAGGTTATAGGTGAAATAGAAAGGTGTCACGATGGGGAGAACTCCAAGTTTTACTGCCTCCCTGTGAGGATACACTTTGATAACGAACGTGTGGTAGACTACGTGCTTAGAGCCCATGGTGAGCCAAAGACACTAAGGGATTTTCTGGAAAACAAGAAAGGACTCAGGGACAAGATGGAGAAATCCTTCGGTCTTACCGAGGAGGGAGAAGTGCTATACATAGGTTATCTAGAAGAGACTTCTAACCGTTGATATATCCCTTTTTATCTGAGCTATCAGTTCCTCTAGGCTTGAGAACTTCCTCTCTTCCCTGATAAACTTCAAAAACTCCACGTAGAGCTCCCTTCCCCTCAGATCTCCATCAAAGTCTATAAGGTGGACCTCAAGGACCTTTTTCCTTCCCTCAAAGGTTGGTCTCTTGCCGTAGTTTGCCACACCCAAAAGGTTGTGCTCCACTCTCACTGCATAGACACCTTCTTTTAGACAGAGGTTTTCCGTGGCCTCAAGGTTTGCTGTGGGAAAGCCAAGCTGAGTACCCCTGCTTTCACCCTTCACAACCCTTCTTTTTATACCGTAGGTCCTTCCAAGGTAAAGGCTTGCCTCCTCAAGCCTACCCATGTGCAGTAATCTCCTTATGAGCGTACTGCTGACCGTATGTCCGTTTAGCCTAAAGGGGTTTATCTCCTCCACGCTAAAACCCAGCTCCTGACCTATCTCCTTTGCCAGCTCTATCTCACCTTCTCTCTTGTAGCCAAATCTCCAATCATAGCCCACCACCAGATGCTTGCATCTTAGCCTTTTGTGCAGAACCTCTCTTAAAAAGTTCTCCGCGGACATCTTAGAAAAAGCTCGGTCAAATTTAAGAAAAATTACCATGTCCACACCAAGCGCTTTTAGGAGTTCCGTTCTCTCCCATGGATTTGTAAGCTCGCAGGGTGCCTGCTGTGGACTTAGAACCTTTGAAGGGTGTGGGTAAAAGGAGAGTGCAAGGCTCTTAAGTCCAAAGGGTTTTGCCTTTTGTAAAACCCTTTTAATAAGGAACTCATGACCTAAATGTACGCCATCGAAGACTCCGACGGTTATTACCGTGTCTTCATCCAGTGCCTCCATACACTTCATGCCCCTGAGGCATGGGCTCAGGCTGGTTTTTAGCGATACTGGGACTACCTTTTCCATATCTTCTTTATCCTTTCCCAAAAGCTCAACTCTTGGGTTACCTCTTGCATCTCCCTTATGGTAAACCTGTCCATGTAATCATCAAGCAAAATAAACCTATCGCATACCTTACGCAGGTGGTAAGAGCTTGTCCTTTTAAAAGTGGCGTTTTCAACCCTCTTGCCTATCCTCTGTACCTCCTCTACCGTATAGGAGAAGTCACTATCACCGCTCACAAGGACAGCGGTATCGTAAACCTCCATATACGCCATGCTTAGCATATCCGTTGCAAGCATAATGTCCACTTCCTTTTCCACATACTCCCCAGAGGGTAGCCTTCTTAGGTGGGCAAGCTTTACCTTTATACCCTGAAGGGAGAGCTCCTCAAGAAACCTCTTCTGTCTTATAAGGCTTTCCCATTCGGGGGTGTTTTTCTTGACATCTTTTTCATGGGGTACCGCACCGTAGAAGTAAGCCCTTATAAGCCTTCTGTCCTCTCTGAGGAACTCTATAAGCCTCTGATAGTCAATCCTTATGTTCATGTACCTTATGGCATGAAAGAGGTTGGACCCATCTATGAATAGGACAACCCTTTCATGGTTCATAGGGCAAACCGTGTCAAACAGGCAAGACCGTCTATCTTTTTCTGGAGCTCTGGAGAGACCACCGTCTTAACCCTTGCCCTCTCCTCCATAGCAAACTCTATAATTTCATCCACCACATCGGGCACGGGATAGACGGGTTCATCGGAAGGACATTGGGGTTCTAAGAGAGGTAAATGGGACCTTGCACATATATATCCCGGTTTTTCAAAGTTTTCGGGGACCAAGAGTACCTTAACGTTACCCCTGTGCAGTTGCTCAAGGACCTTTGATGTACCATTTACCGCAAGCCCAACACCTTCCAATT
Organism: Acidobacteriota bacterium; assembly: GCA_003696155.1. Taxonomy (GTDB): domain Bacteria; phylum Aquificota; class Aquificia; order Aquificales; family Aquificaceae; genus Pampinifervens. The sequence goes on along the minus strand of RFFP01000016.1, from coordinate 21,559 downwards.
CAAAAAGTTCCTTTACGAGCTCTTCCTCCTCTTCCCTGTCCTTCTCTATAAGAAGGTCAAAGACCTTTTCCCTGAGTTCCAAGGTTGGTACGTAGGATGGGTTTACCCTTATGTAACCTTTTAGCCTTTGCTTTAGGTAGGTGTGGAGGTGGCTCTCTATGTCCCCTATATCCTCCCTGTCGCTTCCTATGACTAGCCAGTCAAACTTGTGCTCTTTTAGGGCTTCCATAAGTGCATCGTTGGCTATTTTAAATAGCCTGTGTTTTTCCTCCTGTATTCTCATATGGAACCTGTACTCCCCGAAGGAATGCTGTACTAAGTTGGGACCTCCCACCCTTGCAGGTATGGAAAACTTCATGGTGCCCTGTGCTCCTTTTAGCATATCACCCCCGGAGTGAAACTTATGGGCTCTCGTGGCAAGGGGCTCCACAAAGTCCACAACCTCGTAGATACCCTCAAGATTCATCAGGAAAAATCTCACATGCTTCCTATCTATAAGAAGTATGCCTATTATTCCCAGCTCTTCGTCTATGCTTGCTATCTCCCTTATAAGAGGGTTTACAGATAGCATTAGTCTATTTCTGTATACATAGGGAAGGCCCACAACCTCAAAGAGACCCTTCCCGTGGGAAGAAAAAAGGGCAATTCCCCTAAAACCCTTTAGGTTTTCTGGCTCGGATAGAAACTCCTCCATGCTTTGGAAGTCTCTTTCAACCGACTCCATAATCTCCTTTTTTAAACCCCTTTCCCTTAGGACCTCCTTCTGTTCTTTTACCATATCCTTAAAGGTCCTAAGGTACTTTCTGTCTACTCTGGCTTCCGCATCCAGCCTTAAATACAAGTTTGAAACCAGGTAGTCATCAATTTCGAAAGAGAGGAGCTTTTCCAATCTTTTTCTTAGCTCTGTCATTCCTATCCTCCTCAGTTAATAGGTCTTATATTTTATCAGATGTTCCCTTGCATACCTTATCTTCTGTGCGTTATCCTCGCCCCGTAGTAGCCCCACAACCTTCCATCTTTTCTTATCACCGTAAGTAAAGTATATCCTTCCCCCCTTTGGCTTTAGCTTAAAGAGGTTCTTATAACCTTTCATGGTTTCAAACCTTTCCGTTGTATCCTTCATGTTTAGAAGGAGGAGCTCTTTAAAAAACTCCCTCCTTGCCTCTCTGCTAAGCTCTGAGAACTCCTGTGGCACACCCGCCTCAAACTCTACGTTTTCCAGAAGGTCTTCCAGCATCTCAGCGTAGATCCTCCTCTTACCCTCTACTATCCTTTTGTGGTTCTCAAGCTCTAATTCAAGCCTAATCCTTTCTCCTCTTTCCTCTTCCAGTTTTCTTTTTGTTTCCTCCATTTCAGCGCTTAAATCCCTGTTTTCAACCATCAGATCTTCCAGCAGTTCTTGCATCTGAAGGAGTTCCTTTGAAAGCCTCTTTCTCTCTTGCCTTAACTTGGAAAGTTCCCCTTTATCGTCTTTCTTTTCCTTTTCCTGAAGTGATTCTATAAGTTGGAAGAGCTCCCTGTTCACCTTTGAAAGCTTTTCAAACCTCTCCCTATAGTCTAGTACTTTCTTTTGGGCATCTCCCAGCCTCTTTAGAAGCTCTTCCCTTTCTACCTCGAGCTCTTCCCTTCTTGCGGTTTCTACGTTCTTTAAGAGTTCCAACTCTTTCTCCACATGTTCTTTTTCCTTTAATAGGCTTTCTACAAGCTCCTTTGAAAGGTTTATCTGTTCTATTAGGTTTTTAAGCTCTAAGCTGTTCTTGTTTAGCTCCTCCTCCAATCTTCTCCTTTCCTCCTCCAGCTTCCTCAACCTTCTTTCGCTCGGTGATTCAAAAAGCCATATGAGGGATAGGGTTATTAGAAAGGGGGGTAAGAATTGAAGAAGGACATGGTAATCAGCCCTGACTAAAGAAAACCCGATTATCTGGAATAGAAACACATAACCTAGCCAAACCACTGTCCTTTCTCTGCTTCCCGACAGCCATGCAAGGTAAAGGGCGGATGCAAAGGAGACTGTAAGTAAGATACCCTCAGGGTCCTCAGGATAGACTCTGAAGGGGAGGAAGGAAGATAAGTAACTGAGGATGAAGTTGTAGGAAACTACAAGGAAGAGAAGTTTTAGGGCTTCCCTAACCATAGCTATAATAATAGCCCATGGAAGCCTTTGATGAACTGTTAAGGATAATGGAGGAACTAAGAAGAAACTGCCCTTGGGATAGAGCTCAAACCCATGAAAGCTTAAAAAGGTATCTCATAGAGGAGAGCTACGAGCTGGTAGATGCCATAGACTCAGCAGATGATAGTAAGCTAAAGGAAGAGTTGGGAGACCTACTTTTGCAGGTTGTCTTCCACTCCCAAATTGCAAAGGAGAGGGGGTCCTTTAGCATAGAGGATGTCATAAGGGAGTTAAACAAGAAGCTTGTAGACCGTCACCCTCATGTCTTTGGATGTGAAAGGGCAGAGGAGGTCCTTAAAGAGTGGGAGGAGAGGAAGCTAAAAAGTAGGGATAGCCTTTTAGACGGTGTGCCCAGAAGCCTGCCCGCTCTGATGAGGTCTCAAAAACTTCAGGATAGGGCAAGCCTTGTGGGATTTGATTTTGAAAGGATAGAGCAGGTCTTTGAAAAGATTGACGAAGAACTGAAAGAGTTAAGGGAGGCTATGGCCATAGGTACCAAGGAGGCTGTGGAGCACGAGGTTGGGGACCTGCTTACCGCAACGGTTGAACTGGCCCGTTTCCTTGGAATAGATGCAGAGCTTGCCCTTCAAAAGGCTAATAGCAGGTTTGAAAAGAGGTTCCGTTATATGGAAAGGAGCGCCAAGGGTATGGGAAAGTCCCTGAGGGAGATGACCCTGGAGGAGATGGAAAGCCTATGGCTAAAGGCTAAGGAGTATGACTATAAGGATGATGAAGGGTCTTGACCCTTCTGCCCACTCTCTCCTCAAAATAGGTCCTGCCCGGATTTCCCAAAGAGTAGGCACCTATCAGCAAAAGGGCTAACTCTTCCCCTTTTATAGAGTCCAGCTTTTCCAAAAGAAGGTTTTTTAGGTATTCAAAGCTCAGACCTCTACCGTCCTGAAGGGTATCCGCCGGAAGACCCAATATCTCACTGGCCTGAAGACTACCTATGAGAAGTAGAGAGGATTTATCCACGCCCATGTGCGTCTGAAGGGTTGCAACTATACGGTTTTCAAGAAGTAGGTCTCTGTAGCTAACTGGCACTATAAAGGTGGGTTCACAGAGCCCTGTTATCTTAGAAAGGGGCTCATCCCTCAGGCTATCAACAAGTACGACCTTTAGACCCCCCTTGTTGTAATATATGGTATTTCCCACAACCTCAGAAGGGTCAGCTTTTAGCACACCCCTTATGGACTGGGAGAAGGGCCTCACGAAAGAAGGCAGGGTCTTTCCCCCCACCTCCACCTTACCCTGAAGGAGCTTCCAGTTTAGGAAGCTAAACTCCCATTCTTTGCACCTCAAACCTATGCTTTCTGCAAAATACCTAACCTCCTTTATAAACAGAAGCTCCTCCTTACTTGCCGGCCTTCTGCCCCCAAAAGATAGGAGGTCCCACTGGATAGGGTCCTTCTTCTGCTTGAAAAGACCATACAGGCATCCACAGTAGTCTTGGTGATAAAATTCTAAGCTCCTTGAGAGTTTGAACATCTCTTGCGTGCCATTGCCCTTGCGGTAATCGGGAGATAAAAACACTATTCCCTTACCTTCGCAGAGCTTTTGACCGCTCTCCTTTAGCATACTCATTTCTTTCTTTGGGCTCATGAGGAGGGTTGTGGTCATGTAGTTAGCCCCTACTTCCCTTGCAAACTCTAGGCTCCTTTGGAGCCTGTGGTCAAAGCATAGGGCACACCTCCTGCCCCTTTCGGGCTCCTCCTCATAGCCCCTTACCGCATGGAGCCAACCCTCAAGGTCATACTCACCCTCGTAGAGCTCTATGCCAAGCTCCTTACATGCTCTTTCTGTCTCCACAAGCCTTAGTTTATACTCCTCATAGGGATGTATGTTAGGATCATAGAAAAAGCCCACTATGTGTGCCTTAGGATGGTCTTCTCTTAGCCTTTTCAAAAAGTACAGGGCATCCGGTGCACAGCATATGTGAACCAGTATTTTCATCTCTTGCTTTTCACATACTGCTCCCAGTTTTGAGGGTTGAAGGGTGAGAGCTCTCTGAGGAGCTTCACCGTCTTTGGAAACTCCTCAATCACGTAGTTTACATCCTCCTCCGTATTATCCCTTCCAAAGCTAAAGACTATGGAGCCGTTGGCTACCTCCTTTGGTACACCAACAGCAAAGAGCACATGGGACTGCTTAAGAGCTAGGGAGACGCAGGCAGAGCCCGATGCGGTCTCTATACCCATGAGGTCAAGCCTTAGAAGCATAGCCTCTCCTTCTATCAGGTGGACTATGAGAGAGAGATGGTGTGGAAGCCTTTGGGTGGGGTGGCCTGTAAAATCTATCATCTCTAACCTTTCCTCCAGAGCCTTCCTAAGCCTGTCCCTGTAAGAGGAGAGCCTTCCCATCCTGTCTTGGAGCTCCTTCATGGCAAGCTCTGCTGCCGCACCAAAGCCCACTATGCCTGGAACGTTCTCTGTGCCTGCCCTCACTCCCCTCTCCTGAGTCCCACCCTCTATTAGGGGTCTTACTTTCACACCTTTCCTAGTCCACAGGGCTCCCACACCCTTCGGACCGTACATGAGGTGAGCGGTAAAGGACGCTGCATCAACCCCCCACTCTTTGAGGTTAACGGGGTAGTGTCCAAGGCTCGGGCATGCGTCCGTGTGGAATATGACCTTTGGGTTCTTCTCTTTTACAGCCCTTACAAGGCTATTTATATCCTGCACTGTGCCTATCTCCCTGTTGGAATGGCCTATGCTCACAAGAACCGTATCAGACCTTATGGCTTCTGCCAGCTGGTCTGGGTCTACAAGACCGTACCTATCGGGTTTTAAATAGGTCACCTCCCAGCCCTTTCTCTCAAGGCTCTTGAGAGGGTGAAGTATGGAGTGATGCTCAATCTCAGTGGAGACTATGTGTCTACCTTTCTTTTCGTAGGCCTCCGCTATACCCTTTATTGCTAGGTTGTTAGCCTCAATACCACCCGAGGTAAAGATTATCTCCTCTGGTGAGTTGGCTCCTATAAGGGATGCTATTTTTTCCCTTGCTTCGTTTATAGCCTTTTTGGCCACCTGTCCAAAGCTATGTAAAGAGGTGGGATTGCCAAAGTGCTCTCTAAAGTAGGGAAGCATGGCCTCCAAGACCTCTTGGGCAACGGGCGTTGTTGCTATATGGTCCAAGTATACAACCCTAGCTCCAGCCTTCTTTACAAACATAACTTTACCTCCTTTGTGTTATATCTACGATTACCTTTGCCACACCCATAAAGGCCTTTGCCACTTCGGAATCTGGAGCGCTCTCCGTTATGGGCACACCCTCATCGGAGGCCTGAGCGAGCTCCGGGTCTATGGGAATGGAGCCGAGTATCTTAAGGCCATAGGCGCTGGCAAACTCCACAACCTTGCCTTTTCCAAATATATAGTACTTTTTACCGCTGTCTGGGCATATAAAGTAAGCCATATTTTCAATAACGCCCAGCACCGGTATCTGAACCTCCTTGAACATGGCAACAGCCTTCTTTACGTCAGCCAGAGCCACATCTTGGGGTGTGGTAACCACAACCGCACCACCTATATGGACGTTCTGAGCAAGGGTAAGCTGCACATCCCCCGTGCCCGGTGGCAGGTCAAGCACAAGGTAGTCAAGGTCTCCCCAGTTAACGTCAAAGAGAAACTGGGTAAGAGCCTTCATGAGCATAGGCCCACGCCATATGACAGGCGTATCCTCTGAGGGTAGCAAGAACCCAATAGAGAGAAGCTTTATACCATATTTCTCTATGGGCACTATCTTGTTGTTTTCATCCACGTGGACCCTCTCGCCCTTAACGCCCATTAGGGTAGGAATGCTGGGACCGTACATGTCCGCATCCAAAAGACCCACACTGTAACCAAGTTTAGAAAGTGAAAGGGCAAGGTTTGCAGACACGGTGGATTTTCCCACACCACCCTTTCCGCTACCCACCGCTATAAGATGTTTAACACCGGGAACCCTCCTGCGTGTAAACATAGGTTGACCCATAACAGGCTGTGATGGCACATCCTCTACAAACCTAACCCTTACGTCTTCAATATCGGGCAAAGACTCCAAAGCCCTACGTGTTCTATCCGCTATATCCTCTTCCATCCCTTTCTTAGGCAACCTGTAAACTATCTCTAGCACCCTACCTATCAACTTTATATCTTTAACAAGGTCAGAAAGCTTTGAGTTGTCTATATGTATATCTCTCAAAGCATCCATAACATCTTTAACTGCCATCGTTACCTCCTTCCTTTGTGTAATATAATTTTCACCTACTCGGTAGTTATGAGCATCGTCAATATAAAAGGAGGACCTTATGAATTACATGCCTCAAATCATAAACTATATGAGTAAGACCGAAGATATAACAGAAATATATTTAGTACCGAAAAACTTCATTGTAGAAAGAAGGGAGGGTAAACTGATAAGGATATCGGATAGTATTCTGACCCCAGAAGACGTTAGAGATACCCTTATTGCATTAAAAAGTCAGACACCAATAGTTGTGGGCCCTCTGGGTAGGGAAGGTTCTTTTTCCTTTGGGATACAGAATGTGGGCAGGTTCAGGGTAAATTACATAACTCAGAGGGGGAGTTACGTTATACATATACTAAAAACACCTTATGATGTCCCACTTCTTGATGATTTGTGTTCAGACAAGGGCACTGTAGAAGCTTTAGATGAACTGGTTAGATTGAACACTTCCGGTATTATAGTTTTTTATGGTGGAAACCATATAAAGGTTAGCACCCTTGTATACTCCCTTCTACAGTACGTATGCACAAACTACAAGAAGATAATTTTTATACTGGAGGAACCCCTTTCTTTCCTTTTAAAGCATGGAGAATCCCTTGTAATACAGAGGGAGGTAGGCATGGACGTAAACACCTTTGAGGCTGGGCTAAGAGATGCCATTTACTTAAACCCGGATATACTCTATATGGGTTTTAGAGAACCTGTCTTAAGCGGTGAAATGGAAAATCTTATAAGAATAGTTGAGGCCAACACATTGGTGATGCTGAATTTGCCAACTACAAGAGAGAAAAACATCTATAAACATCTCGAGGAATGTGTCAGTTGTATAAGGGCTATCGTTCAGGTAGAAGGGGAGCCACAGGGAAGATTAAAGGTGAACATTAAACGCACAGAGTCTCAGGAACAGGAAAGCCGTTGAAATTAGCACCGTAAACCGTAGTATATGCACCTGCAGAAAGAATGTAAAGATAGTCTTCTACCTCAGGCTCTGGAAGGGCAACCCTTCTGGCTATGACGTCCATGCTGTCGCAAGATATGCCCCCAATGGTCCACTCTTTGAGCTCGCCTTCCTTATCTACAAAGAAAGGATACCTTATACCACCTATAGCCTCAGCAAGGCCATTAAAGACACCTGTGTCTATGTATAGCCAGTTTTCTTCCCCTCTTTTTGCCTTTCCTATTACCCTGCATACCATTATCCCCTGGTCCCCTACTATACCCCTTCCCGGTTCTATCTGCAGCTCGTAAGGGAGGGAGGGCATAAACTTTTGCAAAAGGCCTCTCACATAATAGGCTATATCTTCAACTCTTAGGGCTTCGTAGGTGTACTTTACAGGTATACCACCTCCCAGGTTTAGCATCTGTAGTCTTAGACCCCTTGCCCTTGCCTTCTGCCACACTTCAGCGGCCCTTTTTATGCCTATAAGCCAGTTTCTGAAGTTGTTACATTGAGAGCCAACATGAAAGGTTATACCGTACGGTACCAAACCCCTGTTCTGAGCGTACTCCAATATGTCCACAGCAGTGTCCACGTCCACACCGAACTTCTTAGAGAGAGGCCAATCGCTACCCTCATTGGGTACCACTATCCTTGCATAAACCCTAGCCCTCGATGCAACCTTAACTATCTTGTCTATCTCTGTAAAGGAGTCTACCGCAAACCTGCTTACCCCCGCCCTGTAGGCGAAGTCTATAAACTCTATGGGCTTTACTGGGTTGCTGGATATAACCCTTTCCGGCTTCACACCTAAGCTCAAAACCTTCTTTAGCTCCTCTGCGGAGGCTACCTCAAACCCCGAACCCAGATCTGCGAGGGTCTTAAGTATCTCTATGTGGTCGTTTGCCTTCACTGCATAGTAAACCTTGAACTGGGGCATATGGTACTTTACTTCAAGGTATCTTCTCCTTAAACCTTGGAGGTCTATTAGGAGTAAGGGCGTCCTTTCTGGCTTTAGGTAGGGAAGAAGCCTTTCCCTTTCGGATATGAACTCCTTGAAGTATCTTTTTGCGTAGTCATACTGAACCCATAGGGGGTCTAATAGCTCTTTTTGCATTATGGCATATAATATAGTCTTACTCGGCCCGTAGCTCAACTGGACAGAGCGTGGGACTACGGATCCCAAGGTTGCGGGTTCGACTCCCGCCGGGCTGGTTTTAATAAAATCTTCATCTTTTTACGGTAAAATTCTTATAAAATCAACAAAGGAGGTAGGCTATGAAGAAGTTGGTCCTAGGAAGCCTAGCCCTTTCGAGTTTTCTCTTTGCCCAGCCTAAGATTGAGGTAAAGGACGCATGGGTAAGAGAAGTGCCGCCAACTTCCAAGATGTCCGCAGCTTACATGGTCATTGAAAACAAGGGTAAAGAGGCAGACAAGCTCATGGATGCAACAAATAACGCATCGGAAATCACCGAACTCCATGAAACGGTTGAGGGTAAGATGAGAAGGGTCAAGTTTATAGAAGTGCCCGCTAACGGAAAGGTAGAGCTAAAGCCCGGAGGTCTTCACGTCATGCTTATAAACCTCAAAAAGCCTCTCAAAGAAGGTGATACGGTTGAGCTCACCCTTAAGTTTGAAAAGTCGGGTGAGGTAAAAGTCCAAGCGCCTGTGAAAAAGGGAATGGGGAAGGAGCATATGCATAAGCACGGTCATTGACCCTTTCGGGGCTCCGGCCCCATGACCTTTCTCATAAGCTAGTACCTCCCTTGCGGGTTAAAATTTAATACAAAACCACAGAGGAGGTAAAGCTATGGCAGTTCACAAGCTTCAGCCAAAGGACCACCTAAAGCCTTCTAACCTCAACGGCATATCCAACGAGCAGATCGAGCCCCACTTTGAAGCCCACTATAAGGGCTACGTGACCAAATACAACGAGATTCAGGAAAAGCTCGCCGATATGAACTTTTCAGACAGGAGTAAGGCAAACCAGAACTATTCCGAGTTTAGGGAACTAAAGGTAGAGGAGACCTTCAACTACATGGGGGTGGTGCTTCATGAGCTTTACTTTGGACACCTTGGGGCTAAGGGACAGCCTTCCGATGCTCTGAAGAAGAAGGTGGAGGAGGATTTTGGCTCTTGGGAAGCCTGTCTGCAGGATCTCAAGGCTACAGGTATAGCCTTCAGAGGATGGGCCATACTTGGGCTTGATATGTTCTCGGGAAGGCTTGTAATAAACGGTCTTGACGCTCATAACGTCTATAACTATACGGGGCTTATACCCCTCATAGTCTTGGATACCTACGAGCACGCCTACTACGTAGACCAGAAGAACAAGAGGCCTCCATACATAGATGCTTTCTTGAACAACCTCAACTGGGAGGTGATAAACGAAAGGTTTGAAAAGGCCACCAAAGCTTACGAAGCTCTAAAAGATTTCATAAAGTGACCTCTTGGGGGCTTAGCCCCCCTATATAGTCTTTGTAGCTAACCCATCCAACCTTTCTATTGACGCATACCTTTCTAACGCCGTCGTAGTTAATCTCCTTGGATACCCAGTAAAGGTTAGGAGCTCCAAGAAAAGCCTCCATGTGCTCCTTGCTGTCAAAGTATAGGATGCTTTTGCTGTCCATAATGGCACAGAAAGAATCGTTCCTTATCAGACTACCGCAAACGGGACACCTCGTATAGGGTTTAGGACTTGGGGGATAGCGCTCCCTTTCCTTCTTTATCCTGTAAGCCCTTAGAAAGAGCAGAAGGCTGACAGCTATGATCAGAGCATCTACAAGTATAACACCGAGCAAAGAGAAGGCTTTCGCCAGTATTCCTACCAATATAAAAAAGAAGCCAAGCAAGTTTATCAGGAACACCAGGAATGTATAGACGAGGGGAAACTCTTTGATTAGCATTATGACTGCAAAGAAAAAGCCCAGGACCTGTATAAAGCGAGCCACTATCACCAGGATGTTTATGAAGTCCCAATGCTCCTGAGCCATCCCTTCTAATGATTATAGGCGGAACGTAAACCATACAATGATTTAACTCACCGGTAAACTCACTTAAAATAGTAGGGTGATGAAAGAAACACGGATAGTCAAGTACATAAAAGGCATCATACGCAACCACAGGTATGTGACCACCGAGGACATAATGCTCCTTTTGGAAAGGTACTACGGATTACCTATAAAGGTGCCCTCTGTTTACTATAAGTACAAGAAGGTTATAAAGGTGTGCAGGCAGGAGGTGTACAAAGAAAGGAGGAAGAGAAAGGATGTTTGACCTAGTTATAGTTGGTGCGGGAAGCGGCGGATACGAAGGTACCCTTTATGCTCATAGAAGAGGGATGAAGGTGGCCCTTGTAGAGCTAAGCCCCGATACCATTGGCGGAAACTGCCTAAACAGGGGCTGTATACCATCCAAGTATATGAGGTATGGGGCCTACCTTCTTGAGAAGTTCCATAAGATGGAAGAGTACGGTATACTGCCAAGGGGTTATGAACTGAGCATGGAAAGGTTAAGACAGGGTAGGGATAGGGTTGTTACCACCATAAGGAAGAACTTTAAAAGCTTTGCCTCTCAGATAGACATTCCCATATACTACGGCAAGGGCGTACTGGAAGGCAGGAACAAGGTGGTGGTTTTGCCACAGGGTGAAGAGCTCACATGCAACTACATCCTTTTGGCGACAGGTTCCTCTACCCTCTCCTTGGGTAGCCTAGTTCCCGATGGAAGACTTGTATACGACACTGACCAGATATGGTCCTTGGAGGAATTTCCTAAGAAGATTCTCATAGTTGGTGGTGGTGCGGTGGGTGTGGAGTTTGCCTACATCTTTCGTATGTACGGATCTGAGGTTTACCTTGTGGAGCTAAAAGACAGGCTCTTACCAAGCTCCGATATACCCGAAGAGTCCTCAAGGTATCTGGCAAGGAAGCTAAAAAGGTTGGGTGTAAACATCAAGCTAAAGACCACTGTAAAAAGCTGGGAGCCCACAGATTCAGGTGTGTGTGTAGAGCTCTCCGACGGCTCTATGCTCTACGCTGACCTCATACTCCTTGCGGTGGGAAGAAAGCCCAACACGGAAGGTATGGGTCTTGAAGAGGTTGGAGTGGAGAAGGACGGTAAGGGCTTTGTGAAGGTCAACAAGTTCTGTCAGACCACCGTGCCCAACGTATATGCCTGCGGAGACATAACCTCTCCCCTCATGCTGGCACACAAGGCCATGTACGAGGCTAAGATAGCCATAAGCCACATGCTTGGGGAGAAAACTATGGTCAGGGACGAGAGCCTAGTTCCGAAGATAATTTATTCTGCATACGAGGTTGCCTCAGTGGGACTCACGGAAGAGCAGGCGGAGGAGCAGCTGGGCTACGAGCCTAAGGTTAGCGTGGCCTCCTTCGTGCCCAATCCCAAGGCTATGGACGATGGGGAAAACGAGGGTTTTGTAAGGCTTATAACAGATAGAGAGGGCAGAATCCTTGGATGTCATATCCTTGGACCCCATGCGGGCGAGCTCCTCCATCAAGTGCTCCATGTTATGAAGGCAGGCTTGGGTGTAGACTTTCTCTCCAAGGCTATGTATTCCCACCCCTCCCTTTCAGAGAGCATAGGCATGGCAGGCATGGAGGCCTTCTACGGCTCTATAAGTTGGGTTAAAAAGCATTAGAGCTCCGAGAGTATGTTGCTGACCACAAGCTTCCTGCCTTCAATGTTTACATCTTTAACCAGTTCCTTTACAAAGGGAATGTAGGTTTTCCCCCCATCAATCTCAAGAAGGTCGTAGGGCTTTTGCTCTACCACACCGGACACTTTCCCCAAAGGCTTACCGCTCTCCGTGATAACCTCAAGCCCTTCCAGCTCAAAGTAGTAGTATTCACCCCTCTTTTTACTTGGAAGCTCCTTCCTTGGCAAGAAGACCTTTGCACCCTTAAAGCCCTTCACCTTTTCAAGGCTGTCAAAGCCTGCAAACTTTACTATGAGTTGGTCTTTACCATGAGCCTTTAGGCTCTCCAGCTCAAAGGGCACGTAGGGTCCTCCCCTGCGCTTCAGATACACCCGTCTTATACCCTTCCAGCGTTTTCTATCCAGGTAGGCTTGGAGCTTAAGACCTCCGCCCAAGCCGTAAGTGTCTAAAATCTTCCCTATGACCACATAATGATTTTCCTCATGAGTCTCTTCCCTCTTTTGCATATCTTTTTAGTTTAAAACAGTTAAAGGAGGTAAAAAATGGCAATGCCCACTTGGGAAGAGATAGAGGCTGTGCTTGATGAGATAAGGCCAGCTCTTAGATTTGACGGCGGTGATGTGGAGCTGGTGGATGTGAAAGAGGACGGCACTGTCCTTGTCAGGATGATGGGTGCATGCTCTGGCTGTGGTATGTCCGTACTTACCCTAAAGGCGGGCATTGAAAGGGCTTTAAAGAACAAGTTCCCCGAGATAAAAGAGGTCAAGGACGTAAACATGGACATACCCATGACCTTTGGGTTTTAAGGTTTCTACTTTTTCCCCTTCTTTTTGGTTTCTGTATTAGACTTTTCCTTATTCATGAGTTTTTTGACCTCTTGGATAGCTGTCTGCATTTCTAAGGCTTCAGAACTGACATCAAGCTCAGCATATATCCTCTTGGCTTTTCATATTCTTCGCATGCGATAAAGAGGCTCTATAGTCTCCAAGTTCATAGTAAGCATCTGACAGACACTTGTGGGTTGAAAAATCGTTGGGGGCTCTGTTCAGAAGCATTTTTCCTACTTCCAAAGCCCTTTGGTAGTCTCCCACTTTTAAGAGATTGAAGCACATTTCTGGGCTGTAAGCAAGGGAAAGGCTGGCAGTTAAAAAGAGGGTTGAAAACATCCTTTTTATGTTTTACCTCCCTTGGGTATAATTATAAAAACTTTCTTAGCACCACTATCCTGACCGTAAGCCTTAGACTAATTTGTAGCTTATGCCAAGGTCTTCTAGGACTTGCAAGAACTCTCTAAACTTAAAGACCCTGCTGTCGCATAAGATTATTGTTCCTCCGTCCTCCTTGCTCCTCATGAGCCTGCCTATGCCCTGTCTGAACTTTATTAGGGCTTTACGCTTTTGATAGTCAAAAGGGCTCTCTCCTATGGACTTTAAAAGTCTTATCCGGTGATAGGTTATGGGCTCTTCGGGGCTTTCAAAGGGCAGTTTGGACATGAGTAAACCCTTCTGACCTTTCACGTCCACGCCAAACCAAAGGCTGTCAAGCCCTATCAGGGTCCTTATCCTTCCCTCCCTTAGCTTTGCCACAAGAGAAGAGAGCCCCTCATCCCCCTGAAGGGCTACCCCCTCCTCCCTTTCAAAGAGCTTAAGCTGTTCCCTGTTTGTTAGAAGCACCAAAACCTTGTCATATAGACTTCTTAAGTATTTGTAAGCCCTACGTACGCAGTCCTCCCAATCCTCCTTCCTTCTTGGGTCAGCTCTGTAAATTAGGAAGTTCACCCTATGGTATGGGAAGGTGTGTTCAAGCTGGTAATAGTCTCCTCTTATGCCCAGGGTCTGGGCTAGGTCTTCTGGGTCTACGGTGGCAGAGGTCACCACAAGAGCCTTGTAAGAGCTAAAGTCCACATAACCAGCAGGGAATATGGGAAAGCACTCAAGGTAGTAGTTGTAAGTCTGGAGCTTTTTGCTGTATCGCCTGCCCACAAGATAGCCCATGTTCTGAGGGTTTTCCTTCACAAGCCTGTAGAACTCCTTAACCCTTGCCAGCCTTCTTCCAAGAAACTCATAGGTTTTGAGCTTTTTCAGAAGGCCTTCCTCAAAAGAGGAGGGCTCTTCGTAGTTGGACCTTAGCTCTAAGTACCGACTCCATTCGATCAGACCTGTTTTTAAAAGATAGTCCTTGAACTTGAGACTGACAAAGAGAACGTTGGATATAAAGCTCCTTACAGACTGTGTGAGCTCCTCCCTTATCCTTCTGTAGTAGTGGTCCATGGGGGTTAGAACCTCTTCTTCAAAACCCTCCAAGTAATCTATCAGGGAATCCACGGGCACCTCTTCCCTGTCCTCCTTAAAGAGCCCATCCAAGCGCTTGGAGAAAAAACCCTCAAGGTCTATGTCCGCATCCTGCAGAAACTCCCTTATCTTGCCCACTATGTCCACTCTTAAGGTGTAAAGGGATATACCTTGGGAGAGACTGCTGGTTATGTATTTATCAAGCTCGTGAGCTTCATCTATTACAAGAACCCTCTCCTCTGGGTTTTCAAAGTCCTTTAGGCTTAAAAGGGCATGGTTTATCACAAGCAGGTCTGCAGACCTTTCCAACCTCTTTATCCTGTCCCAGTAGTAACACTCTTGCCTGTATCTGCAAACCTGTCTGTAGTAGCTTGTGCAGTAATCATCATCAACACAGAGCTTATCCCTTAGCTCAGAGGATAGGCTCACAAACTCAAAATCCCCATCCCAGGCAGAAGATAGAGCATCTTGAAGCCCTTGAGGTCTTTCTACCTCAGGAAGGTCGTAATAGCGGTCAAGACACAGGTAGTTAGACCTGCCTTTTAGGATTAGATAGCTTACTTCCTTTCCCATCAGATAGCTGTAATAGGACCTTAAGGTCTCTATGTCCTTCCTTAACTGCTCTTGCAAAAGTTTGGTTCCTGTGGAGATTATGGCTTTCTGACCCTTCTCCATAAGAGGTATGAGGTAGCCGTAGGTCTTGCCCGTACCCGTGGGAGCCTGCACTATCTTTACCGATCCCTCCCCTTCCTCTATGGCGGATAGAACTATCTGGAAGAACTTTTCTTGAACCGATCTTTTTTCAAGTCCCTTGCTCAGCAGAAACCGGTATATCTCCATAGAGTTCCTCAAAAAGTTTTATGTAGCCCTCCACAGTCCTTTCTATGGAGTAGTTTAGGGCTGTAGCCCTTGCCTTTTTGCCAAGCCTCTCTATTTCCTCTCTCGGCAGTTCCAGGGCTTTTCTCATGGCTTTTATAAGACCTTCCAGACTTCCCACCTCCACGCCAAAGCCGTTCACACCATCCACAAGGTAGTCCTTTATGCCTCCTGCGAGGGTACTTATGACCAGTTTTTCGCAAGCCATAGCCTGCAAGACCGCCCCCGCTATACCTTCAAAATAAGAGGCAAAAACAAAAAAATCTGACATGCTGAGGAGCTCGGGCAAGTCCTCCCTAAAGCCAAGACCCAAGAGACTACCCTCAAGGCCGTGTTTTTTTGCATACTCTTTGGCTCCCTCCGCGGTACCGATGCCTACAAGTAGGAGTATACAGTCCTTACAATTTAATTCCCTGAAGGCTTCTATTAGCAAGGGTTGGCCCTTGTGGTGGGGTATCCAGTTGGCCACATTTATGAATACCCTAGTTTCCTTTGGTATACCCAGCTCCTCCTTCTTTTTGAGCCCTATCTTCTCCCCCATAGGTTTGAACCTCTCAAGGTCAAGACCGCTGGGTATGTAAACCAACCTCTCAGGATAAAAGCCCTCCTCCCTTAGCCTTTCGTAAGTGTTTTTATCAACTACCACTATCCTGTCTGCAATTGAGTACTTAAGCCTCTTTGAAAGAAAGCCAGAGCCCTTGCCCGTTCTTTTGTAGGCTATTAGCTTGGGCTTTTCCTTTAAAAATAGATAGACAACCCTCACAAAGTCCAGGGCACGGGGTGAGTTTGCGATAACTATATGGTATTTATTCTCTTTGATAATGTTATATAACCTATAGTAGTTAAGAGGGTCAAAGCGGTAGAGCCTATGATGTTTCTCAAAGTAGTGGAGCCTTATTGGATAGTCCTTTAGCTTTCTTTTCATTTCCTCATACTGAAAGGCCATAGCCATATGGACCTCCAGCCCTCTTTTTGATAGCTCCCTCGCTATTAGGTATGTCTGCTCCTTTGTCCCGCCCCAGCCAACACCGTCAACTACTGAAAGCACTCTCATGCTACAATCATTTTAATGGAAAGCTACTTAGTAACAGGCTGTGCAGGCCTCATAGGTTGGAAGGTCTCGGAAAAGCTCTTGGAAAAAGGTCACAGGGTAGTAGGCGTGGACAACTTAAACGACTACTACGACGTGAAGCTAAAAGAGTACAGGCTCAGAACGCTTAAGCATTACGAGGGTTTTACCTTCCACAAGCTAGACATAGAGGACAGGGAAGGGCTGAGAGAGCTTTTTAAGAAGTATAGGTTTGACTGTGTTATAAATGAGGCGGCAAGGGCAGGCGTTCGCTACTCCATAGAAAATCCTTATGTTTACTTTACCACCAACACCCTTGGCACACTGAACCTTTTGGAGCTTTGCAAGGAGTCCGGAGTTAAAAAATTTGTCCTTGCCTCCACCTCATCCCTATACGCTGGACAGTCCATGCCCTTTAGGGAAGACCTACCTGTAAA
This sequence comes from Acidobacteriota bacterium, assembly GCA_003696155.1. Lineage (GTDB taxonomy): Bacteria > Aquificota > Aquificia > Aquificales > Aquificaceae > Pampinifervens. Next base: position 4,868 of record RFFP01000016.1, on the reverse strand, counting down.
CACTCCTATATCCCCTTACGCAGCCTCAAAAAAGTCCGCAGAGGTACTTTGCTACACATACCACTACCTTTACGGTATAGATGTATCCATACTTAGGTACTTCACCGTTTACGGACCGGCGGGAAGACCAGACATGAGTGTCTTCAGGTTTATAAAGTGGATGTTGGAAGATAAACCCTTAGAACTTTACGGTGATGGGTCTCAAAGCAGGGACTTTACATACGTAGAGGACGTTGCAGAGGGAACTATCCTCGCTACAAAGCCTTTGGGCTATGAAATTATAAACTTGGGCAACAATCGTCCCCACACAGTTGAAGAACTTATAAGCCTCATAGAGAAGTACACAGGGAAAAGGGCAAGCTTGAGAAAAAAGGATTTTCACAAAGCTGACATGAAGGATACGTGGGCAGACATAAAAAAGGCGCAAGAGCTCTTAGGATGGAAACCCAAGGTAAGCATTGAGGAAGGAATAAGAAAAACAGTAGAGTGGACTTTGGAAAACTGGGATTGGGTGAGGAACATTAAAATATAAGTTTATGGAGGGGGAGAAGTTAAGAGTAAGGATAAGTAAACTTCAGGAGGATGTTCCCAGCAGTTTTATATGCGATATGCTCTTTGGTGTGCTGGGACTAGATATAAGCGGGTGCGAAGAGATTATAAAAGATAAGGGGTATATAGAGCTGGAATTGGATGGTGAAAGCTTACAAAAACTGGAGAGGGTTGGGGAAAGATCCAGTTTTATAAGGATAGAAAACCTTACATTACAACCAAAAGTTTCCATAAACAAAGAAGATATCTTTACAAATAGCTGGGCTCTCCTAAAGGAAAACGTGTCCTTCTTTCTTTCGTGGAGTGTTATTTACTTAGTTCTCATACTTTTTTCTATTTTGCCCATACTTGGATGGCTGGTTAATCTTCTAAGCTGGGCATTTTTCTATTCCACCGTCGTGTATATATCTTTGCATTATCGAAATAGCGGTGGGCTTAAACTCTCTAAACTGTGGGACTACATGGGTGCAGGTATTGGTATAAGCTTTGGCTCTATAGGTCTATCTATAGTAGCGCTTTTTATCTTTGTAGTCCTTTTAATACCCTTCGGTCTACTCGGAGCAATAGCTGACTACTCAGCGCATAGTGAACTCGGGGAGAACTTTCTCGTATCAATGGGAGTTCTGTTGATTCTTTTCCTAATCTTTTTAGCCTACTACCTGTATGCAATTCCTATTATATATTCCAAGCTTATAAGGTCTGGGGTGAACTTTACTCATGGTTTTCTCTCTGTGTTCTATCCCTTTACCCCAGGTGGTCTTAAAGAGGCTTTTAGTAGACCCTATATAGGCATGGCCACAATTTGGCTGGTTGTCCTTTCCGTTGTTGGAGTTCTTGCCTTAGTATCCATAATAAGCATTATCCTTATACCTGCTGGCTTCACCCTTATATGCTTCCTTTTATGTTACACCGCTCTTGCCGTGGCTAACTACACTAAAAGTTATAAGTCAAGTTTATAAATCTGATAAGCTATACTTATAAACGTATAAGAAGCTTGAAAGGAAAAAGTTAGACAGTGGGTTTTATCTTATAAAATCCAGGAGGTCTATCATGGAGATAGGCGGTAGCTTTTACGATAGAAAGGCTTATAGCACCTGTTATATGTGTGCCTGCAGATGCGGTATTGAGGTTTATGTGAGAAACAACAAGGTCACCTACATAAAGGGAAACGATGACCATCCAACGAACAAGGGTGTTCTCTGTGCTAAGGGCTCTTCGGGTATTATGAAGGAGTATAGCCCTGCAAGGCTTAGGAAACCCCTGCTTAGGGTCGGTCCCAGGGGCTCAGGACAGTTTAAAGAAATAGAGTGGGAAGAAGCTCTTCAGATAGCAACCCAGTGGTTTGAAGAAGCGAGGAAAAAAGGACCTCAAAAAATAGCCTTCTTCACAGGCAGGGACCAGATGCAAGCCATGAACGGCTGGTTCGCCGGACAGCTTGGGACGGTAAACTGGGCAGCCCACGGAGGCTTTTGCTCGGTTAACATCGCAGCTTCTGGGCTTTACTCCATAGGTGGCTCCTTTTGGGAGTTTGGAGAGGCGGACTTTGAAAACACCAAGTACTTCATGCTCATAGGTGTGGCAGAGGACCACTCTTCCAACCCCTTTAAGCTGGGCATTCAGGAGATGAAAAGAAAGGGCGGAAAGTTTGTTGTAGTAAACCCAGTGCGGTGGGGCTACGGAGCTGTTGCGGACCAATGGGTTCCCATAAAGCCTGGCACTGATGGTGCCTTCTTCTTGGGCATTATGCATGTGCTGTTCAAGTACAACCTAGTAAACTGGGACTTTTTAAAAGAGTACACCAACGCACCTTGGCTTGTCATCCAAGCTCCCGGCACATCCAAGGATGGCCTTTTCTACAGGAACGAAGAGGGCAAACCTTTAGTTTTTGACAAAAGGTCCCAGTCCTTCAAGCCCGCGGACAGGATAGTGCCAGAAGGTCTTGAGCCGGCCTTTATAGGCGAGTTTACCACTCCAGAGGGCTATAGGGTAAGGCCAGCCTTTGACCTCTTTGCAGAAAGGCTCGTCAAGGACTACAGTCCAGAGAAGGTAGAGAAGATAACGGGTGTGCCTGCCAAAGACATAGAGCACATAGCAAAGGAAATGGGCACTATAGCCCTCTACCATCCTATAGAGCTCCCTATAGAGTGGACTGATGTGTGGGGAAGGAAGCACAAAAAGGTCATAGGAAGGCCCGTCTCCTTCCATATGATGAGGGGTGTAGCTTCTCATACCAATGGCTTCCAGAGTGCAAGGACCGTCTTCCTGCTTATGATGATGCTCGGAGTGGTGGATGTTCCGGGGGGCTTTTTAAACAAACCACCCTATCCCAAGCACATAGAAGACCTTCCCAAACCTTACAAGATAACCAAGCCTGACCAGATAAGGTATGGAGAGGTATATCCAGGACCTCACCTTGGCTACCCTCAGAACCCCGACGACCTTCTTGTGGATGAGAAGGGTAACCCCATAAGGATAGACTGGGCTTACAGCTGGTGGTTTCCCCTCACAGCCCACGGATGTATTCAAAACGTCATACCGGCTGCATACCAGCAGGACCCCTATGGAATTGAGGTTCTGATGATTTACATGGCAAACATGGCTTGGAACTCTTCTCAAAACATACCTTACATATTGGAAGCCTTGACTGCCACCGACCCAGCTGGCAACTACATAATACCCAAGGTCATAACTATAGATGCCTTTTACAGCGAGCAGGTGGCCTACTCAGACCTCGTCTTCCCTGATGCTACCTACCTTGAGCAGTGGTTTGCCCTATCTCTCTTAGACAGACCGCCTTCGGCGGTAGACGGTCCCGTAGACGCCCTAAGGCATCCCATAGTAAATCCTCAGGAGAACGGCTACGATGTAAAAGGCTGGGGCGATGTGATGGTGGAGCTTGGCTCAAGGCTTAAGCTCCCCGGTTTTGTGAACCCCGACGGCTCAAGAAAGTACAAGGACTTTAAAGACTTTTTAATAAACTGGCAGGTAAGACCGGGCGTTGGAGCCCTGGCAGGCTGGAGGGGCAAGAACGGAGACAAACACTTCGTTGGGGAGCCCAACCCTAACCAGCTTGAGATGTACATAAAGAACAAGGGCTTTTTCTACTACAAGCTCCCAGAGAACATGCGCTATTACAGGCACGTAAACAAGGACTATCAGGAATGGGCTGTAAGCGTGGGCTTTCTGAAAAAGCCCGCACCCATAACCTTTAACTTCTACCTTGAAACCCTTCAGACCTTCAGGCTTGCAGGGCAGGGACTTTGGGAAGGTAAAAACCAACCACCCAACGACCCAATCCTAAGGGAGAGACTTACAAAGTACTTTGACCCCCTACCCTTCTGGTATCCCCCCTTTGAGGAGGAGGTGTCCGGTAAGGATTATCCTCTGTATACCTTTACCCAGAGGCCCATGTGGATGTACCACTCTTGGGACTCTCAGAACGTGTGGCTCAGACAAATATCCACAAGGAACTACCTTTATATGAACCCCAGGACGGCCGAGAAGCTCGGAATAAGGCACATGGACTGGGTTTGGGTAGAGTCCCGTACGGGGAGGGTCAAGTGTCAGGTCTTTTTAACGGAGACCACCGAGCCAAACTCTGTGTGGACTTGGAACGCCATAGGCAAGATGAAGGGTGCTTGGGGTCTAAAGCCAGAGGCCGAAGAGGGGCATGAGGGCTTTCTGCTGAACCATGTAATACCTCATAGCATAAAGATAGGTGGTAAGGAGATATACTACGGAGACCCCATAACAGGGCACCTTGCGTGGTTTGACACAAAGGTAAAGGTTTACAAGGCGGAAGACCAAACACCCGAAACTTACCCGCAGTTTGAGGTAAAACCCCTTGACTACATACAAGAAAGGTGGGTAGAAGTGTTAAGGTATAAGCCATGAAGGTGCTTGAAAAGAAAAAACACACCCTTGAGGATTATGAGCGCCTGCCAGAAGGAAGTCCATACCAACTGATAGAGGGAGAGCTTGTCATGAGTCCAGCACCTGGATATGAGCATCAAGAAATGGAGAAAAGATTTTTTATCAAGTTATACGAGCTTGTGGAAAAGACAAAAAAAGGCAAGGTTTTCATAGCTCCTTTTGATGTTTATCTTGACCAAGAGAATGCCTATCAACCTGATATAGTGGTGGTTTTGGAAAATTCAAAAGCAAAGATAACACAAAAAGGGATAGAAGGAGCACCAGACCTTGTGGTGGAGATACTCTCACCTTCTACAGCCTACTATGACCTCGTGGAGAAGAAAGAAGTTTATGAGCGCTCGGGTGTGAAAGAGTATTGGATAGTAGACCCAAAGAGGAAGACTTTT